>JAJACS010000001.1 GCA_022601395.1 Chlamydiia bacterium
CAAAGTAAATTCTTTTTAATTAAAATTCAATGATTTTAAAAATGCTTCCATCAAAAATGATAATAAGAACTAGTAGAAAATCTAAACTAATTGTACGAATAGAAAACCATCTAATTTCCCAAATACTTTTTTGTTATGGACTCAAAAAAACCTGTTTGTTGAGTGATGTTTACGCTCACAATAAACAAAGCATATAAAATAATTATGCCAATTAAAATCTTAGCATATTTTGTTAGGTAAAACTCAGGTTTCTTTAACTTAAGAGCCATAGCAGCAGGTAAGAATATCAATAAGATCGCTACAAAAGTCCCCGCATACTCAAGAGCTACAACAAATCCACGAGAGGACGAAAATACAAATATAATAGGAGGAATAAATGTAAGTAGACAGGCTATCAACCTACCCTCCCAAGTTTTTTTTAATTTAAACCCATCCGTTAAAAAGTCAGATAAACTTAATGAAACTCCCAAAAACGAAGTGACTATAGCAAAGAAGGAAAAATACAAGGCCCCAGACCTTAATATCTTTGACTGCACTACCTTTGAAAGTGGCTCTGTAGCAGATTGACCTAACTTCCATGCCATAGCAAGCCCCTCTTTACCTCCTATAGGCACAGTCCCAAGCACCAGCAACTGCCACACAATATAAATAATCAGTGGTACAATACTTCCTATGACTAGAGTCCACCTTAGATGTTTAACATCGTGATTCATATAAGTTGTTAAACTTGGAATAATCACATGATAGCCAAAGGAAGTTGTAATCACTGCTAGTGCCACAAAAGAAAGTGAATAATCATGATGCAAGAGTAAGCTGCTCTCGATATGAGAAGGAACCAGTGCGATGAGCAGAATAAATGAAATACCAAGACCGCACATAAAAACCTTATTGATCCAGTCTACTCCCAAAGTACCAAGATAAATAAACCAACCAAATACAAGGGGAAGGATAAAAGGTCCTATCCAACTTGGTATAGGCCTTCTCAATACGTAGGATAATGCTGTTGTAAATACCGGAGCGCTAGCTGCTATATACGCTGCTATAAGGGAATACAAAAGAAGTAAATACACGATCCACGCAATCACCTTAGCCCATGTTCCTAAGGTTCTCTGAGCCATCGTAATCAAGTTCACTTCTCCTTCAATGGACATATTGACGTCTAGAAAGAAAAAGGCTGAAATCAACATCATAAGCCAGCAAAAAACAAACACAAGCAAAGAGGGATAGAAGCCCAAAAATGCTGTTGCTATAGGAAGAGCTAGCATACCGGCACCAATTGTCGTACCAGATACTAGTAGAATCCCCCCTATGTAGCGGAAAATCGTTGTTTTGTGCTCCATAAGAAACCTTTAAACTTTGGGAATAGGAAATAAATTTAGACCGAACATATTTGTCACTTGATATACAACGACAAACAAAGCAAATAGCATAATACAAACAAGAAGAGGCTGCCCACCCATGATCTTGTAATTGGATGGAATTTTGTGGCGATATCTTCCTATCCATACCATTAAAACTGGCAATACACCAAAAAGAATCACAGCACAAACACCTCCCGCAAAATTTATTGCGGCAAAAAATAGCTGTGGAAAAATAATTGAAAACAAGAGTGGCGGACCAAGAGCTAGTAAGCAAAGCCAAACATTTTCTCTTTTCTTTTTCTTCACTTTTAGACCATCACCCAAAAAATGCACAAGACTCAAACTTTGAGCTATAAAAGATGTGAGAATTGCAAAAAATGCAAGAAGTTGAGCAAATATACCAAGAGAATTAGAACCCAAAACGTTACGAAGAGCTTGAGCTGCTCCAATATCATTATGATAACTCTCTAAGATTCCATTTGGCCCATTCACGGTTAATATTCCAAGGGCTATAATTTCCCATAGAACATACACGAGTAAAGTCAAAAGAGAACCTGCTAAAATCGAAGATTTGATACGCTTGACATCCCCCCCCAAGTAGCTATAAAGGCTTGGAATCATATTATGAAAACCAAAAGAGATGATCAATATAGGTAGAGAAAACAAGCTGTATTTAAAATCCGTATACAATAGAAGCTTTGATTTAACAAAGTTTGCACCAAGTATTAATAGACAGGCAAATACGACAATCTTTGCAAACATTAACCCCCTATTAAATAGGTCAACAGGCCTTGTGCCAAGATAAATTAACCAACCAAAGACTATCACAAAAAATACACTTGAGAACCACACAGGTATATTAAGCATCAACACATGATTAAAAAAATAATTAGTGTGATTGGCACTACTTGATAAATACGCAACCCCTAGCGCATAGAAAAGAAACAGGTAAAGAATCCATCCACATATGCGTCCTGTCTTTCCAAGTGTTTTATCTACCATTGACAAAAGATTAACAGGGGTATGAAACCATGTACTCACCTCTACTAATAGAAGCCCTGTTAAAGTCATAAATAGCCATGCCGCAAAAAACATAATCAATGTAGGGAGGAACCCTGCAACACCTGTGAGAATTGGCAACCCTAGCATTCCGGCCCCAATACAGCTTCCCGATATTAGAAGCATGCCACCGAAGATACTACCTGTTTTTGTTTCTTCTAAAGCGGAAGTCATTAGGGCTGTCTTGCCTTTAGTTTTTCAACTTTGCGTATTTCCTGACCAAGACGACCTAGTTCGTAGCCTTCATAATCGACAAACTTAAACATTCTTTCAAACTCTGGAAAAACTTCTGAAACTTGCTTGGCCATTTCCTGGGCAACATATCGATACATCAAGTGACCAGCAGGAGCAGAGCGCAGTTCACATAGCCACTGAAGTGCTCTTAAGTTTACATGAAAATACCAGTGAATATTATAAGCCATAGGAACAACATACTGAGCTTCTTCAGGAAGCTCTGATGCAATATCATCATATACACTTTTAGCTCTGTCCATAGCTTCTCTATAGTCTTTTTCCATCTCTGTATCCAAAATCTCGTCTGGGATGTGATAGCCATAATCACAAGTAAGAAGCTGCCTTTCTTGCGTAAGCATGCGGTGTCTTTGTAGGTCTCTATAAATTCCAAAGTCAGCAATAATCTCAAATGTAAATTCGGCGTGCTCTAGAGCTCTTGGAGATTTCATTCGTCTATTCTCCCTAGCATTGCATGCAGCATCAAGAATTCTATTCAGATTTTCCTTAGGAAGTTTTTCACAATACTCCAATAACTCAGCAAGGCCACACTTCGAATTAGCAAAAAGAAGGGAAGCTGCAACTTTATACGGAGCTTCTGCATCATAGCTCACAAGACGTACACCAGTGCCTTGCATTTTTTCAATCTCGTCACAGTGTTCTTCTTTCAAGTTTTCAAGTTCTGTTGTCATTTGCTCACTAAACGCCGAAAACGACATTTGGTATTTATGAGATTGATCCGATCTTCTTACAAAAGATGGCATCACTTTAGACATTTCACTATGAACTTTCTTTCCTACATCTTGCATTTCACTTAAGTTATGGCAATTCAATTTTTGGATCATCCCATCAAAGAACCTACCATTACCAAAGACACCCATATTAGTTAGAGCACTTGCTGGAAGAAGACCTCTTAAGCAGTCCAGTACCTTTGCTCTAAGGGCTGCAGTATAGGCCACCTTTGAAACGTCATGTTCTTTTGGAAATTTCTTTTCCATTATTTCTGTTAAAGGCGGGATTAATTTTGCATAAGTGTCAAAAAGAAAATTACAGGTTTCAATATATTGATCCCTATACGCAGAGGTCATAAGGATCGGCTCTCTATAAAACTGATATTCACCATTTATTTTTTGATCAAAATATATATACCTTGTTGATTTTTCAAGGGGAGAACCACCAATTCTACTATCTTCAACAACTTTTGCAGCTATCATCGATATATTTTCCATAGCAAGGTGTGCGCCACCAAGCTCTCCTATAGAGTCATCTCCGTAGCCGTCTAAAATCCTATCATAAAAGTTTTGAGCTCTTTTAACAGCGATGTACTCTCCCTCGTCCTCACTTAACCCATCTGTATGAGTACTGCCTGCTATGGCGTGAAATGCCGTTTCTTCATTAAGGATAAAGTCTTTAAGCAAAAGAGACCGAAGTCCTAAAGTAGAGCGTGAGTATCTCGAAAATAACGCACCTTTAATTACTTCTGGCAAGTTGCGAAGAACAAAGATATTACTACCTGTATTCGTAACAAAGTTCTTAAGAATTGCAACTTGTTCTTCATCAAACTTTTCGTAATTTTCAATCATTAAAATAACCTATAATTTTTTTCTTCTATAAAAACGAAACTTTCAGTTTATATCTTTTCCGATTTTTTGATAAATATATCTTTCTCAAACCAACTTTAGATTTTTCTATGCACCTTTTATCCAGACCAAGAAGAAATCGAAAATCAGAGACGATTAGAACCCTTCTTCAAGAAGTCCAATTATCACCATCTGATATTGTAGCGCCTTTTTACCTTCTTTCTGGAAAAGGGAGGAAGGAAGAAATTATATCTATGCCTGGTATCTTCAAACTTTCTGTAGACCTCATTGCGAAGGAGGCTGAAAAACTCCACAAAAAAGGGGTTCAGGCCATCTGCCTTTTTCCTGTAACTGATTCATCACACAAAGATTTTTATGGAACAGAAGCCATGAATGACTCAGGCCTTATTCCATCAGCTATCCGCTTTTTGAAAAAAGAAGTTCCTTCTCTTGCAGTTATTTCAGATGTAGCCTTAGACCCATATACCACCCATGGACATGACGGCATCCCGGATGCAGATGGATATGTCAATAATGATAAATCTCTACGAATGTTAAAGGCTCAAGCACTATCCCAAGCAAGAGCCGGTGTTGATATAGTAGCACCAAGCGACATGATGGATGGTAGAGTGCTTGCTATTAGAAAAGCCTTGGATAAAGAAGGCTTTACCCAGGTTAGCATATTGTCATACGCAGCTAAATATACATCTCCAGCTCTCTACTCTCCTTTTAGAAGCGCTCTGAGTTCTACTCCATCATATGGTGATAAAAAGTCATATCAATTAAGTCCTTCAAATGCAAAAGAGGCTTATATCGAGTGTTCTCAGGATGAGAACGAAGGTGCGGATATGCTACTTGTAAAACCTGGACTACCCTATCTTGATATCCTGTATAGAATAAAGCAAAGCACTTCTCTTCCTGTTGGAGCATTTCATGTAAGCGGCGAATATTCTATGGTTATGGCAGCACATGACAAAGGATTTTTTGACGCTAAAGGTGCTTTTGATGAAGCTTTAACAGCTTTTAAAAGAGCAGGGGCAGATTTCATTTTCTCATATTCTTACAACTTTCTGTAAGGAATATTCGCCGTTAAAGTTTTCTTAACACCCGAAATATTTACTCTAGTTTATATCCAAGGTTTTGCCTTTCTGTTTGTATCGTTGGATAAAGCATATTCCCCGTTGCGGCCTTAGCACCTACATCTCTAAGCCAAGCCGACACCGCATATCCAAGCATTGATCTACTGCTTTTTCTTAAGAAGAAATCCAGAGGAATATTGAATGCAACTCCCTTATCGTAGTACCTCTTATAGTTCACACGATCTCCTCCATCAGTAATTGTATACCAAATAGAAAACTTCATCCCTGATGGAAAATATCTACCTACCTCAAAACGTGCACCTTTGTCTCTAGCTAGAAACTGCCCCATGCTTATTTTAAAATCTAAGTTCCAGGGTCTATATTCGTAATAAACATCAAAGAAATACTGATACCCTATGTAATGTACATACTCCGGAACATCCTTACTATCAAACTTCCTAATTTTAGTAGTAACTCCGAGCCCTTGATATTTTCTTTTAAGGACCCCCGCACCTTCAATGCCAAATGCCCAGTTGGACCCTACCGGGTAATACAAAGCCTCCAAGGCAAGCCCCATATATGCTGGTTCAAAATATCCTACTGCAGCCCTAGTAAACCACCCTCTACCTACGTTGTACCCCTTTTGCATATAAGCTTGTTCAACTGTAAGCCTTGCACTCCTGAAATATCTTACGCTATCTGAACGTACGTTAATCAATCGAGACGTATTATAAACATCTCGATCGCCAACATCTGTCAGACTTGTTTTCATGTTAAAGCTCATTTGCAGCTTATAGTAGATATCGTCAAAGAGATAGCCTTCCGGCCCTCCTACAAACCCAAGGGTATACTTAATCTTACCTGTAGTGCTCCCAAAAAAAGTAATGAGCCTTGGTCGAAAAGTAAAAGTCCAAATATCTTTCTTTCTTCTGTAAAGCAGCTCTGCATTACCTGGCTGTGATGTTGCCTCAATGATCGGAGACAGTGCTTGCAGCTCATAGTCTCCTATTTTCCCATCTCTGAACCTTTCTAGATCGGGTGTTCTAAAGAAATAGGCCTGTGTTGGAATACCATCCGCTTCGATTACTACAGTTGTAGATACAACGTTTGCTGGGATGAGTGTAGCAAGTAGATGCTGAATACGATCTCTTACTTGCAGCTCTTCCCTGTATCTTGTGTTAATGACTTTTAGCCAAAGGGTATTCCTGCCATTTGCAGTATTAAGGTAAGCTGCATATAGGTTTAATCCCTGCTCACAAAATGCATATGCTAGCTCTTGTGCTAGCTCTTTCTCTGTTCTCAAGTGTCCAATCGGCTGCTCGTTAACAGGAGAAGTATAAAAAGCAGGGTTGTCAACCTTTGGAAAAAAGCCTTTAGTTGTTCCAAGGTTGTAATTAATGACAGCAGAAGCTGCGATTTTTTTCCCTCGTATCGTTGATGCTTTAATCTGCAGAAAATCAAACAAGTTCCAAGAAAAACCTACATTTACAGGGAAGCGTACATCTCTACCTTTTGGATGCTCATGCTTGTTATTTTTGTAATCTATTGCGTCATACTCTGCGATAAAAGAGAGCTTACGCAGGGCTTTCAATTCTGACTCAAAAAATGGTGACCAAGCTAAACCTCCATAAAAACCTTTGATCCTTCCTTTAGACCAACCAAATGTTAACTCAAGACCTAGGTTCGCTAACTCTTCTGTTGCACAAACATAAAATGAATTAAACCTTCGGCTGCCATAAAAATCATCAAACCCAAGAGCAATGCTCGGGATGTACTTTAATCCATTATGCTGCTGATAAAGCGCGAACTTAACGCTTGCACATCTATCAGTATCGTCTCCATACCCTTGATCACCGAAACCTGATTCAGTAACACCTTTAAAAACTCTATAGTTCCCAACGAATTCAATATTATCGAACATTTGGAAATTCAAACCATAAATATTGTAGGGAGGAAGGTAGGAAAAGCCAAGCGCTGTCATTCCTGCTTTCCCCATCCTCGCTGACGGCATGTTGAAATAGCCAACGATCAACGGATAGCTATAAATAAGAGGAAGGTGCTTTTTAATGTCTTGGTTAACTTTTTTAACAATTGAGAGATTTCTAAAAAGCTCCGCTACTTCTGAATCTGTTTGATAGAGATCATTTTGAGCTGTAAAGCTCAAGGAAGAAAGTAAAATACCTAATAGAGCAAATGTCTTTTTAATCACTTATATACTGCGTGGCAAAATTTTGCAGACCATCTCTTATAATGTTTGTCATCTCTATTTTGGAAGGGCAAATAAAAGTCGGCAGGGCAAAGTCATCTTCTGACACTTCAAGTAGTCCCAACTCCATTGCTTTTTCAAAATCTTCTGCAATGACCGCTTTTACAAGATCCATAACTGGAATGCGCATCGGCATAACATTTTGATAAACATCAGCATCAACAAAGGCCCTTACCTCACCATGCTTATGAGTTGTAAACTGAAACGTATGCTTCTTTCTGTTGAAAAAACCAGAAAGATAGGTTTTGGTAGCTGTGAATCTTCCACATCCAAGTCCCATAAAGTGTAGAGGTTGTCTTTCTTGACTTTCTTTTACTGAAGTAAGCACATAGTGAGAGAATCCAAGGTAACCATCTTTCTCTACTTTTTCTCCAACAAACGGATCCCCTGAAATAAGACGCTGCCCTTCCAAGCTTTCACCTAGCAGATCTTGGACCGGGTGACCTGCATACACTCTCAAATACCTTCTGTTTTCTTTATGAAATCCTTCACCACCAAGAGTGATCACCCTTGTATTATGATATTTTCCCTCTTTGAAAAGTTTGCCAATCGTAATGACATCATTTACATCAAGCGTCCAGACGCATTGGTTAAGATTCATAAGCGGGCAGATATGGTAAATATGAAGTGAAGGGTTAGCCACGGGGTGAGGTCCTTCAGCTGTATGTTTTTGCACATTCTGAGCGTTTACAAAAGCTTCTTCAGCACAGGTTTTATGGCAAACAAGATGCAACTTATCTGTAAGCTTTGCAAGCACATCAAGCCCTTCTTGGAAAAAGGCTTCATTCCCCTTTAGCTGCAAAGCTGGATCTGGCATAAAAGGAGCGGATTCCAGGGCCTTAACAAAAATTGCTTCTGGAAGCTTAAATGATGCTAGAGTATTTGAAGGTCTTCTTCTAATATGAGGAAGCAAGCCTCCTTGAGCCATAGATTTTAAAATTTCTTCTTTAGAGGCTTTTGTATAATCACATGGTTCGTGCAAAAAGTACTCTTCTCCAGAGACTTCAATCTCAACTTTAAGGGGCCTTCTCTTTTCACCCCTTAATATAGCCTTTATTTTCCCTGAAGCTGGAGACACAAAAAACCTTCCAGGAAGATGCTTATCTTCTGCGATAGGTTGACCAATCTTCACAGAGTCACCGATCTTCAGAATAAAATTAAATCTAGTATAAGCAAAGTGCCCCAGATCCAGAGCTAGAGTATTAGGCATGTCTTTCTGAAGAATTTCGGAAGACTCAGGCATGCCTTTCAGGAGAAT
Source organism: Chlamydiia bacterium (assembly GCA_022601395.1). Classification (GTDB taxonomy): domain Bacteria; phylum Chlamydiota; class Chlamydiia; order Chlamydiales. The sequence continues at coordinate 8,835 of JAJACS010000001.1, forward strand.
GTCTAATCCTTTTTTGATTCTTATATGCACACAAAGCTCCTGTAGTTAAGAAGCGATGATGGTATGAAGATTATTCAATTTTAGCAATACATATTGGCTGCTTAATTGTTAGAGTAAATCTCCTTTTTTAAGATAAGACACGATCGACTCAATTGAGTCTTCTATTGGTCCTGTATTATCTAATACAACTTCTGAAAACCTAGGTATTTCAAAAGGATCACTTACTCCTGTCATATTTTTTAATACCCCCTCTTCAGCCAAAGCATAGAGTCCCTTTGGATCTCTTTCTCTGCAGACGTCAATTGGGGTATTAACAAACACCTCTAAAAAACCTCCTTCATTCGATATACACTTCCTATTTGCTCTCCTAGCTTCTTCATATGGTGCGATATTAGAACAAATACAAATACCCCCACTTTTAACAACTAGAGAAGCTACATATCCAATTCTTTTTATGTTTTCCATTCTATCTTTTTTTGAAAACCCAAGGCCTTTCGACAAGTTTTTTCTAACGACATCTCCATCAAGTAGGGTGATACTTCTTAATAGGGGGTCATTTTCCTTTAAATAAGTCTCTAGCTTTTTCGCTAGCGTTGATTTACCAGAAGCCGAAAGACCTACAAAGTAAACACAAAAACCTTTTTTCTTCTTATATACAGGCCTCAATTCACTTATAATCTCTGGATAGGAAAACCAAGAAGGTATTGGTAGATTATTAGCTAGTCTTCTCCTTACCTCTGTACCTGAAAGTCTTTGTGCGCTATATCCATTGGTCAAATCATCTAGCACTCGGTACTCACCTAGTTCTTCAATGTATGCTAATTCCTTTGAGGTAATTATACTAATTCCTAGTTCCGACTCGTGCTTTTTTACAAATTCATGAGCCTCATAAGGTTCATAAAAAGGCTTACTATCTTTACTTAACAAAGAAGGGCCTGCATGATCTCTACCAATAATAAAGTGTGTGCAGCCATAGTTTTTTCGAATTAAAGCATGCCATAAAGCTTCTCTTGGTCCAGCCATTCGCATCGATAAAGGAAGAAGCGCTAATTTAATTTTATCCTTCGGCATTTTCTCAATAAATTTCTTGTAGCACCTAACTCTAACACCAGGGTCTATATCGGCGTTTTGTGTATAACCTACAACAGGATGAAGTAGTACTTTGTCCTCTTCACTACTAGCCGCATTAAGCAATAGCGCCTCATGACATCTATGCAAAGGGTTTCTTGTCTGAAAACCTATGATTTTTTTCCAGCCCTGCTCTTTTATAAAGTCCTTCACCATCTTCGGTGTCAATCTTAAGTTCATATTATCATAATGATACGGAAGCATAACTTTTCTTAGCTCTCCAGATAGGTTGATTACTTTAGGGGTGTCATTTAAGTAGCTGACATAAGGGTGGTTGGTATCCAAAGTACCGTATACCTTTTTGCATTCGTTTTTGAGGCATGGCTTATAAAAATTCTCTAGCTTCATTATGGCTAAAGGCATGCCCGTATTGCCTCTAAGTGTGATGTAGCTTTCTTCTTGTAGTTTAGTAGCCACAGACTCTTCTACTGATAAAACGACTGGTATTGGCCATAAATTTCCATCACATAACCTACAGTTTTCGACTACAGACTTATAGTCTTCCTCACCCAAAAAAGTATTTAGCGGAGAGAATCCACCACACAAAAGCATTTCCAGATCACAGAGCTGTCTCTCATTTAATATTACTGATTTATATCTACTTGACTCTTGGATTAAAGCTCTTTGCCCCCTTTCTTCAGAAAGGCAGTAAGGCAGAGAAAATATTGAAACAAAAAACACTATAGATAGAAAAAATCTCTTCATTGAGAACTCATTTGTTTAATTTTTAATATTTGTAAAAACTAAACTGATGCCGATATTTTACAAAAGAATTATTTTGTTAATAACTAGATAGAGCTTTAGAAAACTTCCTATCCCAATACAGTCTTAAAGATAGCTACAGCTGCCTGTTTAGTCTTTTTTTGACCCCTAGCTATAAAGAGCTAGCACAATATTACTCAAAAAGCTGAAATCATGTGACTTCAATTGCGGATAAATAAATAAGTCCCTATAATCCTTTGTTTTAACGATGGCACTTTAGGAATAACCTAAAACCTCTGATAATAATCACAAGTTAAGGGACGTCAATGCAGTACTTCAAACAGTTTCACCAAAACCTTGTTAACAGAGATTACTCCTCATTCTTAAGCCTTTGGGATGAGTATTGTTCAGGAGATGAGCTCGATGAGGATGAAATGATCCGAGTGCTGGAAGATGTCAAAGCTTCTGAATTTTGTGAGTCCTTTGGAAGATATGTAGATAAAGCACTTCCTTTATGGGAAACTCTTGGTGAGAGCCCAAAAGCACATGCTATTTTCAAGTTGATTATAGATTTACAGACTTCAAACGATGAAGAGCTTGGGGTTATGGCTTATGAATATGTGAAAAAAAGGTTTGAAAGCACAAACAACTTTGAACATATGCTAAAGCTTGTTGGCCTAAGAAACATGAGAAACTTCCAAGGTTCTGTAAGCAACATGGAGCTTCTTTGCCACATGCACAAAGGAAACTTTGTCTTCCACACAGGTGGCTGGGGTGTTGGCGAAATTATGGACATTTCTTTTCTAAGGGAACAGATGAGCCTTGAGTTCGACTATGTTGCAGGCAGAAAAGACTTATCTTTCCAGAATGCGTTTAAGAACTTGCTTCCGATACCTAAGGAACATTTCCTAGCAAGACGCTTTGGAGATCCAGATGGTCTAGAAACATTTGCAAGAGAAAACCCGATTGAAGTGATCAAAATACTACTAAAGGATCTTGGCCCAAGATCTGCAGCTGAGATAAAAGAAGAGTTATGTGAGCTTGTAATTCCTACAGAAGAGTGGACTAAATGGTGGCAGTCTACTAGATCAAAAATCAAAAAGGATACTTCTATTGAAGTTCCTTCAGATTTAAGAGACCCTTTCAAACTAAGAGATGTTGAAATAGGCCACGAGGAAAGACTCCAAAGAGCTCTTGATAAAAAGCCTGACCTTAACACACTTATTCAACTCGTATATTCTTTCTTAAGAGACTTCCCAACTACTCTTAAAAACGAAGAATTTAAGACTTCACTTCAGGGAAAGCTTGCTGAAGCACTTGGTCTCGAAGACCTAACTGAATCACAAAGACTTCAACTACGCTTTTTCCTAGAAGATCTCAGCCCTCAAGAAGATCACAAGGAAATCGAAGAGATTATTAAAAACTTTACCTCTATTGATTCTGTGATCAATAACATACAAGTGATAGCTTTTAAGAAAAGAGCTCTTGTTCAGGTTCGAAAAGTCAGAGATGACTGGGTGAATGTTTTCTTTGATTTACTTTGGAAAGTTGATCAGAACCCTCTTAGAGATTATCTCCTTACTGAGCTTCTCGGTGCTGGTAAAGAAGAGGATGTGAAAACAAAACTGCAAACACTACTTGAGCATCCAGGACGTCACCCTCAGTCTCTGCTTTGGTATTTCAAAAAAGTCATGTCTAAGGCAAAAATCCCAATGGCTGACCAAAAAGGGAAAAGTAAGTTTTTTGAAGCTTTCTTGATTCTACTAAGCATTCTTGATAGATCAGGTCCTTCTAATAGAGACCTAGTTAAGAAGATGCTTGCTTTCATTACAAATGGAAGATACGCGATTGTGAGAAAGATATTCCAAAATGCCTCAATTGAAGAAGTTCAAGAGTTTTTGCTACTTGCTACAAAATGCCACTGCTTCACTGATCATGACATTAAAATCTTCCACTCTCTCGGCGAAGTTGTTCACCCTTCTCTTGCTAAGATGAGAAAGAAATACACTGAAGAAGAAGAGGAAGAAGTCATCTGGACAACAGAGCAAGGACTACAAAAAGTTAAATCTCGCATTGAAGAGATCGCAACAGTTGAAACTGTTGAGAATGCTAAGGAAATCGAAGATGCAAGAGCTCTTGGAGACCTTAGAGAAAACGCTGAGTTTAAGTCTGCTCTTGAAAGAAGAGATCGCCTACAAGGAGAACTTAAGTTCCTTTCTGAGCAGGTGAATAAGGCTCAAGTAATCCTCAAAGAAAACATCACTACTGACGCAGTAGGTATAGGTGTAATTGTTGAGTGTGAAGATCCAAAAGGAAGTAACACAGCTTATACGCTTCTTGGACCTTGGGATGCCAATACAGATGAAAACATTCTTTCTTTCCAGTCAAAGTTGGCTAAAGACATCACAGGCTTAAAAGTTGGTGACTCATTTAAAGTACAAAATGTAGAATACAAAATTAAGAAACTTAAAAGTTATTTTGTGTAGCGCTTTTTAAGCCTTTTGTAGGAAACATTTTATATGAAATTTGTCATTGCAAGCTCTAATCTTCATAAAGTCCGTGAGATGAGATCTATGTTGAAAGAGTTTTCAACAATAGAGTTTTTGTCTCTTAGGGATTTTCCCGACTATGTACCTCCTGAAGAAACGGGAGAAACTTTCAAAGAGAATGCAGAAATCAAAGCTATTCATGCAGCAAAGCATCTAGATTGTGTCGCAATCGGCGATGACTCAGGTCTTGTAGTACCGGCTCTAAACGGAGAACCTGGTGTTTATAGTGCAAGATATGCTGGGGCACACGCTAATGATCAAGAGAACAGAGAAAAGCTAATTGCTAAACTTAAATCACTTCCTATTGAGAAACGTATTGGGTATTTCGAATGCTGCATAGCTATTGCTACCAAAGATGGCATCAAGAAAAGCGTCTGTGGAAATTGTGAAGGTGAACTTTTAGATACACCAAGAGGCTCTCAGGGTTTTGGTTATGATCCGATCTTTTTGAAGCACAACTATAGAAAGACGTTTGCTGAACTAGAGTCTGATACAAAAAATCGTATTTCACATAGAAGAAAGGCACTTGATAAAGTTGAGCCAACTCTCTACTCGCTTAGTAGATAACCATGCACTATTACATTGATGGTTATAATCTCCTGTTCCGAATATTCGAGGATGTCGATCCTTTAAGAGAGAAAAGGGAAACTGTCATTGAGACACTTCAATCTACACTCTCTGATGTAAAACTGAAGCTTTCGATTGTTTTTGATAGCAGGTTTGAACTTTCAGAAGACTTCCCCTCAAGACTCAGTAGAGGATCTCTTGAAATCATCTATTCTCCTAAAGGACTTTGTGCAGATAAGTACATCATAGAACTCCTTTCTTTCGTAAAACACCCCAAAGCTACAACTGTTGTTACTTCTGACAACCATTTAGCTCTAGAAGTAAAATCACTGGGAGCTCAAACAAAATCGATTGATGAGTTTTTAGAGTATCTAGGAAGAAAAAGAGACGCGAAGTTTCGAAAGGATGAAAAGCTAACATCAGAATCATCGTATGATTTCGACAGACTTCTCAATGCTTTTGAAAAAAAGCTCCATGAAGATGATAAGTAGGATACCACCTGCGGATCAAATATCCTTTTTCTAAAAAATCGTTTCTTTTACTTGTATTCATAGGTGTTTTGTTTTCAATCTCTTCAATTTGCTGTAACCTATCCTGTATTTTAGTTTTAAACACACAACCTCTGCATGCGCGAGATTCTATTGTGTAGGTATCATCTAAAACAAAAAGCACATGTGTATGCCAGATGATCGCATCAAGAGGTTTTAACATTTTTAGAACTTCACTTGCGGACTTGCCTTCTATATTTAGCGGCTCTCCCATCTCTTGCATCCAAGAGGAATTCCTTGGACATGCGCCATTTGTAGCTTCATATAACATGCCTGAGCAATCCACTCCGCTAAATGTCCAGTTCGCCTGCTCAAGTTTTGAGAGCTTTCCCTCCTCCGGTATCGGGTAAAGCTTCTTCATTTCTTCTATACCAGAGCTCACGTTACCACCCCATATATAGGGGAGATCAAGCATGCTCTCAAAGCTCTTTAATATCTCCTTGTCTATAACCGGTTCTTTTTTAGTCACTTCCGGAACCCCCTCTGTAAATTCTATGAAACGGCGGTCTATATATAAGGGGGAATCACTTGGGTACCCAGGGTATTTCACCTCTAAAATGGTGTCTGATACCTCAGATTTACACTTAAATACCTCACCCTCAAGCGCTATCATCTCTAGAGGCCTCAGCAGACCTATCTCATCCAGTAAAATTTGTTGATCATGCCCCCCAAACACACGGGAAAAATCACTCCTGTTTAATATAGGGGTAGGCATGTTTGCAATTGCATAGGGTTTCATCAAAATCCTCTACTAGTAATAACCTTGAATAAAAAGTGTTTACACTCTAAATTTTGATTCAATGAATCATTTATACACATTTATGATAGGGATCCAAATGAAAAATATAAAGTACACAGCTCTTGTTTTAATGAGCATGGCACTGCTCTTTACTGGGTGCAGCAATCCGAAAGATAAAAAGACAAAGCCTCACTCATACCAAGCTGCAAAGCAGACTCTCCGAATTAACATCTGTACAGAACCAGGAACTCTTGATCCAAGAAAAGCGCGAGCTTTAAACGATATTAATGTTATTAAAATGCTTCAAGAAGGACTCACTCGTATAAATTTTGAAGGTTCTGTAAAACTTGCACTTGCAGAAAACATTGAACTTTCAGAAGACCAAAAAACTTATACAATCAAAATCAAAGATGCTAGGTGGTCCAATGGCGACGCTATCACCTCTTATGACTTTGCACATGCATGGAAAAAAGCTCTTTCTCCGACGTTTCCAGCTCCAAATGCAAACCTACTTTACTTCATAAGAAACGCGCAAAAGGTGAAGGAAGGATTACTACCATCAAGTATGCTTGGTGTTACAACACCTGATACAGAAACACTTGTTGTAAAGCTTGATAAGCCGGCTCCTTTTTTTAAAGAGCTTCTAGCATCTCCTACTTACTTCCCTGTTCACTCTATCACAGATAAAACAATACCATCTTGGTCTGATAACGCAGAAACCTATATCAGCTGCGGTCCTTTTAAATTAAAATCCTGGAAGCATTCAAACAACCTCGTTGTAGAAAAGAACGAGGGGTACTTTGATCAAGATGAAGTCAAATTGCAAGAGATTCATATGTGTATGGTTTCAGCAGAAACAGGGTTCAACATGTATCAAAATGGAGAACTTGACTGGGAAGGATCCCCTCTTTCACTTCTTCCCCTTGATGCAATGGATACACTTAAAGAAAACAATCAGCTAAAGACACAGGCTGTTTTATCTACTACTTTTCTAAGAACAAATATCAGAAAAGCTCCTTTTAATAGTGAGAAGGTTAGAAAAGCTTTCGCTTATGCTCTTGATAGAAAAACCATCATCAATGATTTACTATCTGGACATCCTGACTTTGCAACAGGGCTTGTTCCAAAAGTTATGGGGCTACGAAAGGAAGAATATTTTACAGACAATCAGTCTGAAGATGTTAAAAGGCTCGTTGAGTCCGCAATAAACGACAGTAGCATCTCTCGTAGAGACCTAAATAAGATTAAGCTGACATTTATCTCACGTGAAAAAAACTATCGTCTTGCGCAGGTGCTGCAGCAACAAATCAAAGAAAACCTCGGTGTTGACTTAGAACTTGATCCTGTAGAAGCTCAAGTATACTTTAGTCGCATTTCCAGCCAGGACTACCAAATTACTATAAGCTCTTGGGAAGCAGACTTTAGAGATCCAATCAACTTCCTAGAAGTTTTCAAAACAAGAGATGTTGGAACAAACAATACCAACTGGGGAAATGATAATTACCTCGCCATGCTAGAAAAATCATATGACATCCAAAACATGACCGAGAGAATGGCTCTTCTTAAAGAGTGCGAGGCTCTTCTTATCGATGAGATGCCTATCATTCCTCTTTTTCATGGAAAGATGCACTATGTTAAAAACAGCAAAGTCCGAGATGTCGTTTTCTCACAGAGTGGGGGTATAGACTTTAAATGGGCTTTTATAGATAACAAGTAACAGAGAATATTATAAAAGGGGGCCCATGTGAGTAAGAAGTTTTTTCTTTTTGTTTTTTCAAGCGCCCTCTTTTTTTGTTCACTACAGTCTGCTTCTGTAAAAATCTTAAACGACTCCCCTTTTCCGCTAAGTGCACTCGTCATGTCTCAAAACGGAAAAATTCTTGGTAGACAAGCGGTTGATACACAGCAGCAGGTGGTTTGGCAAAATAGCAATCTTCAATCGCAAAATAGTTCTCAAGCTCCCTTTACTGTAATTTTCCATTGCCCCGATGGTACTGTATATGGAACTGTGCCAGGAGTTGCATCTGCTGGTATGGTTATGGCATCCACTGCTCAAGGCAATCGTTTTTGTAAACCTGTAAAAAAGAAAGGCCAACAACAAGGTCAAGACGGCAAACAGGGACAAAGCAAGCAGGCTGAAGATCTAGACGAAAAAAAGCAGCAACAGCTAGAAAAGTACTTTAAAGAAAAGCCAGATCCTGAAGTTCAGTTTAAACCTAAACCTATCAATCCGCAGCAGTGGTCAGATCAGGATCGCTTCTAAAAAAGCACAACGTGATCGAGTTTTTTATCATGCTCTTCTACGGGAAGAGGGTCTCCCACAAACTGCTCTTTAAACCCAACACCTACTGTGATGGTGTTTTCAAGTTTATGGATAAAACGGTCGAAGTGTCCCTTTCCGTATCCTAGCCTATGGTTGTATTCATCAAAACCAAGAGCAGGTACTAAAGCGCAGTGAATATTTAACTCAGAATGCTTTTTTGCTGTTTTAGGATCAGGCTCTAAGATGCCATAGGTCGACTTAACCAATTCCTTTTTGATATCTGAAACTAGATAAATAGAGATACTATCGTTCTCTATTCTAGGAAGAAGAAGCCTTCCTTCTTTGCATAAGGTTTCATTAAGAAGCCACATGTTGATTTCATCGCCAAAGCTTGCAAAAGAAAGAACTCCACTATACCCAACAAGAGATGGATAGAGATCATCCAAGAGATGTTTTTCAGCTTCTTTTCTTCGCTCAAGGGAAATCTTACTGCGCTTCTCTTTAAAAAATAAACGAAGGGCTTTTTTTTCTTCACTCTTCAACAGGGTTACCTTTTTGATAATGTACTTTTCTTAAGAAATATCCATCTTTATCATATAAAGTAGCATTGCCAGATCCATTACTAACAGAAGAAACAGGTGCGTTGTTGCCTTTCTTCATATAAAGACCTTTTGCTAGAGTGTCATTCTCATACTCTTCTATCAGCATGACATCTCCGTTCATATACCAAGCGGTAGAGGGACCATTTTTCTTATTGTTGAACATCTCTCTTTCGCTCTCAAGGTTGCCATTTAGGTACCAGGATTTCACTCTACCCTGCAACTTCCCTTCATACCAATTAAAACACATTTTTTTCTGCTTTGGATTACCCGTAATGACATAATAGATCCATTCTTCTCCGTGCTTGTCTCCATTTTTTAGAATGTGCTCTGAATGAAGAGCTCCGTTTGATGCATAGTGGTAGACTTTTCCGTCTTGCCGTCCATTCTTAAATTCGAGTTGCTTCGAAAGCAGTCCATCATCATAAAGAGTCTGGAGTCCACTACCGTCGTTTACTTTTGAGATGACTTTATTATCAAAGTCATAATAAACAGCAGAAAGCAGTTTTCCTTCTGAGTACTCCTCATGAAATTTAGGACATGACTTAGATCCAAAATATTCTGAAACCCCGTCTTTTAGACCTTTTTTAAAGTGGATGGACCCAATGACCTCTCCTTCTTCATTATAAAGTATTTCTTCACCGTGAATTTCATTTTTATGAAAAGGTACTCTCTTCTTAAGAGTTCCATCAGGAAAGTAATAAAGAGCTTCTTCATTAAGCTCTCCTTTTGAATAGGTGATTTTAGCGATCATGTGACCCTTCTCATCAAAGGCGACACATTCCTTATCAAATACCCAAGATGCCATAGCATCTTCCGATACATCACCAAGTCCTTCAACGATATGAGCAAGTACTTTTTGCCTGCCATTTGGGTGCCACTCTTTATAGGAGCCGTTAGCTCTTCCATTCTCTACTTCTAGGTATTGTGCAACTTCCCCGTTCTCATGATAGCTTGTGACAGCAGATAGAATTTTCCCTTTAGCACTTCTTTGGAAAAGCCTTACTACCTTTGTATAAGGCTGCGGCTCCATAAAATCTGTATTCTTGTATATATCCAAACGATCTTGAGAACTTATCGTTTCGTTAAAACCATTCCGGTCAATCAGCTGAAGGCTAATCATTTTGGGTTCTTTATCATCTACATTTCTTGAACATCCTGCAAAAAATATTGCAGCACAGCTCACGAATAAAAAAGCCTTTTTCATCATCTATTCCTCTATGATCTTAGCCGAAAGAGTATACTAAAAGAAGATCCACAAAACAAAGCATTTTAATAATGATTACTACTTGATAATTCTTTCAATCAAACTAAAATCACAGTTGTATGTGTCATAGTCATTTGAGAGCGTTTTACGCTCCATGGAGAAATGCTTGAACAGCAGTTGCGGCTTTTCTTTTGGGTGGATAGGAGTCTCTATTTGAGTAAGAAGACTCTTTATATCTTTATGATCCATTTCTACTCCTTCACTTAAAGTATAGTGGACTTCCTGCAGATCTTTTTTTTCTGATTCAGATGTTCGTTCTAGACTTACTTGGTTTTTCTTGATGATCCCGAGTCTTGTAAGAAGTGACTTGCTCTGTGAGAGCTCCTTTTGCTCAAGAAAAGCTTGCAGGGCTTTACTTTCAGAGTTTAAGAATACTTCATCTTCAAACATCTCCTTTAAAAAGCCTTTGTTTGCATTGTGAAGCTTTTCTAAAAAGCTTGTTTCTCTTTGCCTAAGTATTGTGGTTTTTTTCGCTTTTGCTTCGAGCATGTCAAGTAACTCGTCTGCCTGGCAAAATAGATCATACTTTGCTTTTGCAGAGTGAGCGACAAATAGAAAAGGGACGAGAAACATCCCAATAAAAATAAGTACCGCTACAGGATAGAAAAGTACCCGACTTTTATTTACTTTTAAAAACTGCTCAATTCCTGCGCTACATTTTTGGCGCAGATTCGAGGAAAAAAGTTGCCCCATAAATTCCACTATCTTCTTTTATACCTAAAGATTCTATTCCGCATTTTGTTGAAAGTTCATTAAAAAAAAGCTCTGCGACTTCTTTTTCTACAGCTTCCACTTTAATCTCTACTCTAGTTTTATATTCTTTGAATGGCTCGTCAAGGCTTGGAAACTCTTGCAAGTCATAGTCAAGCTTTACAAGCTTGATATCTTCACCAGCTTTTGCTTGTGAGATTGTATCAATCAACTCACTTACCGTTGTTGGCAAAAGATAATACCCGTAAGGTTTTTTGATTTTACTGAAATGCTTTCTAACTCTTTTGAGTTTAGTAATAAAACTCAGCTTATCAATCCCCTTGCTCTTAAATGTCGGGTCTTCGGATAAGTTTCTTTCTATGAATGTCGCAAGCCTTCTATCAAGAGCTTTTTCTTTTTGCTTAAGCAAAAGGTTCGATGAGAAACTAGCTGCAATACAAAGCAAGATCATGCTTGCTAAACAAAGAGCATATTTCTTTACTAAAGCTGATGTTAATTCTTTTTGCGCAGCTTTTACAGCGCGGAACTGTACGCTCATACTATCTGCAATAAGAGGGTCAAGACAAAGCCCAACAGAGAGCGCATAAGAGCTCGCTCTTGTATCTTCTTCTGCCACTTCTAATTTGTTAAAGGTAAAGTCCTGGCTTCTTTCAAGGCCTGCATGAAATTGAGAGAGGATGTGCTTCTCTCCTGTATAGAAAAGCGTTTCATGGATCCTTTGACCTTCTTTGTGCATAACAAAGTAAAGCGCTCTATCAAGCTGCATAGAAAAGATCTCTACAAGCTCTTTTAAATTCACATCCTTAGACGATTCCATATCAGCAAGATCTAGCTGGTAAAGAAGAGTTTCTACTTCGACATCTGTGTAGTCTTTTCGATCTTTTTTCAGGGCTGCAAGAAAATGTCTCTTACCATAAGGGATCGAAAGAGCATAGATCGGCTTGCTCTCAAAAACAGACACAATATCTGTTTTTGACTCCCCCATATACATTGTAATGGTATTTACATCTTTAAAGAGGAAATTCGTGAACCTGTAAAGGGCTACGGGATTGCAGCTTACAAAATGAGGATCCACCCCTATACTTTTCATAGAGTTTATATGCTCTTCATAGGAAGTGTTCTGTATACAAAAAGCGAGAACATCCGAAGAGGACTTATGTTTTTCAATATATGGGTAGACAATCCCTTCTTCTATTGGAAAAGGAAGGTGCTGTTCAATCTGAAAAGGTAGAGTCTTAAAGATGGCCTTTTTATCTGCTACTGGAAGAGTGAGTTTTCTAAGAAGAACATGATCTGTATCAATAGAGGTTGCTATGCAGAGACCTCTATATTTTTGCTTTAAATCCCCTATCACCTTTTCAAAATAGCCAGGATCGATGTCTTTTGAGCAATAGGACTCAGTAAAAAGAATTTCAAATTCTTTCTTATCCTTCTTTACTACAGCAAGTTTTACTCGCAAACCTTCTGATATGACACTAAGCAAGTACATCGTCTCAAAGATCTCTTTTACTAAAAGGCTTTACTTTAAATTAGATAGAGAAATTATGCCATCAATTTAAGTGATATTGCTTCTTTGGTTTTTTTCAAAATCTTGGTATAATCTGGGATAAATCATTTACAAGTGTAATTTTATGTTAGCAAGCATCGTTAGAGTACTCTTTACAACCTATACCCTGATCCTTCTTGCAAAGGTCATTGGGTCTTGGTTCCCTCAGGGAAGAGGCCACCCAATCATGCGATTCTTAAATTTTTTGACAGACCCCTATTTGAACATCTTTAGAAAAATCATCCCTCCGATAGGTGGGATGATTGACTTAAGCCCTCTAATCGGCTTTTTGGTGCTTCAGTTTGCAGAAACCCTGATCCTTCGTTACATATGAGCTTTGTAAAACCCCTCAAGCTTGGCAACCTCATACTGCCAACAAACATTATGTATGCCCCTCTTGCTGGATGCTCGGACTATCCATTCCGTAAAATGAGTTCATTCTTTATGCCTGTCCTAACTTATTGCGAAATGGTGAAGATGGATGCTCTTATCCGCCACGATGCTAACACCTACAAGCTTCTTGATTTTGATAAAGATATGCATCCTATTGGAGCGCAGCTTTGCGGGTCTAAGAAACATCTTGCTGGCCCCTGCTCTAAAATCATCGAAGATCTTGGGTTTGATGTTTTAGATCTTAACTGCGGGTGCCCCGTTGATAAGGTCACAAAAGATGGTAGCGGTTCTGGAATGCTAAAGCAGCCAGAGCTTATTGGGGAAATTCTCCATGAGATGGTGAATGCTGTATCTATTCCAGTTACGGTAAAAATTAGAGCTGGTTGGGACGATAACAGTATCAACGCTCCTCTTATCACAAAGATCGCAGAAGAAGCGGGTGCTGTTGCTATCACGATACATGGCAGAACAAGAGTACAAGCATATAAGGGTCTTTCTAATTGGGACTACATCAAAGAATCAAAGGATGTAGCAAGTACAATCAAAGTCATCGGTAACGGGGACATTTTAGATGGCCCATCGGCAAAAGCTATTTTCGAAAAAACAAATTGCGACGGTGTTCTTATCTCAAGAGGAACACTTGGCAAACCTTGGATCGCTGAAGAGATTTTCGACTACCTCACTAAAGGGAGCTTTGATGAAAAGCATCCTGACGACTTTAAAACAACATTTCTCAATCACCTAAAAGTTACACTTGGATATGAGAACGACAAAAGAGCTCTTATTGCAATGAGACGCATCGGAAGTTGGTACCTAAGACAAGGACCTCACACAAAAGAGCTCAGAGACCTTCTAAATAAATCTAAAACTCTTGATGAAGTAGAAAAGATCATCTATAGCTATGACTTTGATAGTGCTTATAGCACTTATTAAAAGATCCTTTTTTGCATAAAATGAGTGATGCATAAAAAAACATTTGTATACTGCAGACTATACTTTAAAAAATCAGAAGGGTTAAATATGCGTTCTAGCGGTCTTTTATTTTTCTTCTTCTGCTGTTCATTCGTATTTTCAAATGAATATCAATTGGATTATGAAAATAGTAAAGATATTATGAACACAAGAAGAAAAGTATATGAACAAAGGTTTTCAAAAATATTTGTTCTTTCACCCTATCGGACTGGAAGCACATACATATATATGATATTAAACTACCTTTTTGAAGACCAGTCGAACAAAGACCACACTGATTATTCTAAAAAAGTAGTAAAGACTCACAACACACCTAGTTTTCCTTTATCCAACAAGTCAATTTGGGTAGTTCCAGTACGCCATCCTCTAGATAGCTGTACCTCAATTTTTAGAATGCCAAATACAAGTATCAAAAGCAGGAAGGTTTTTTTTTATAGTTTATTAGAAAAATACAAACAAACAGAGTCGTTTGTAAATAAAACGCCATCTAATCAAGTGTTGCTTCTAAGGTATGAGAAATTTAATACTGATTTCGATTACATCATTGATTCAATCGAGGACAAATTTGAGGTTAAAGTTACCCAATTAGATAAAGAGAATATGAAAAACATGTTTTCTAAAGAAGCTAACCTAAAACGTCAAAAAGAAATGCCTGATTTTAACACATATGATCCTATTACAGGATTACATGGCAATCATATATCAACTGAAAAAACAACTCTAAAAGAAATGCTAAATACTGATGATTATAATATGGTAATTGAAAAGATAGAAAATCTGTTGCCAACCTTTCACTACTCAGACATGCCTGAATAGATCCAAAACGCTTGATGAAGTAGAAAAGACTATCCATAATCACAGTTTCGAAAGAGCCTATACAAAAGAAGACGATCCTCATGCATTACCATGTAGTTGTTAAAGGAAGAGTACAAGGAGTTTGCTTTAGGGCAACTGTTTGTGAAAGAGCAAAAGGCTTTGACCTTTCTGGCACAGTCAAAAATCTTGCAGATGGTGATGTTGAGATACATGTCTTTGGTGATGAAAAGACGATAGATGCGTTTTTAGAAAGTTTAAAACAAGATGCGGGATTTGGCATGGTTTCATCATTTTCTATTAAAAAAGACAGCTTAAAAAAAGAAGAGAGCGGTTTTAAGGTTGTTCACTAGAAGAATAATTTAGCTTGGAAAGTTACACCGTACATAGAAACATCTTCACTCATGTTATCAAAGCGAAAAGTTCCATTAAACTCTCTTAGCTCAAGCATCTGGTTTGCAGAGAAATAGTAAAGAGTTTCATATCCAAGTCTGAATTCTAGATAGTTACGTTTTTGCCTGATGAATCTGCTGTAGCCAAGCCCTAAATTAAACTGGATATTTGGGATGAACCTGTGTCTTTTTTCTTTCATTAAGAAGTCAAAGTCACCTGATGGTGTCAGTTTTGAAAACTGCTCAATTTCAAAGTAGCTATAGAGAAGACTTGCTGAAACAACCCCATATAAATGAAATCCACTATTTAAAAACCAAGTCGTATCGATTCCGGCTTTTGGGCCTATACCCCAGAATTTTGATCTGTCTGTTGTTTCAGCTGTATTAAAGCCAAGACTTTCTCCATCATTGTACTTCATGATCTGCTTGATGTTGATCCATGAGTTTTTAAGGCCAATCGTTGGTTTAAGAGCTAAGGCCGCACTAATGAAGTAGTGCCTATAGAGGTTTACATCTAGATTTATAAATTTATTCCTAATAGAAGATTTAGCTGTATGAACCGGCTGAGAAAAAGGACCTCTTATTGGAATAACTGCTGAAGTTTCTCCGCCGATAAGTCTAGAGCATCCTCCATCCTTGAAATAGGTAAACTCTGCATTAGCGCTCCACTGATCGTGGTTAAAATTTCTTCCAATGCCTGCTCTGATTCCAGCGTTCCAATCAAATTCGCACTCTTTAGTTCTACCTTGTATAGGTTGATTTACGCTGAACCTTGAATTACTGTAAGCGAACTTGGTACCAGAGACTTTAGACTTCCAGAAAAGTAAATCGATGAAATCGTACCAGCTTCTTCCTCCGACATCAGGTCTTGCGCTTCCTGTTTCTACAGATTCTTCGCCATGAGCATTCACAACTGTGATTTGATCAAGCTTCTCAAGAAGGGTTTTCACCTGGTCATCAAGACTCCTCCTTATGGAGTGTTCTCCATAAAGATTTGAGCTAACAAGAGTTATAGCAATAGAAAAGGCTATCTGTTTATATATACGTTTCATATTTATGTTGGCCAAATATAGAGCAGTTTAAACACTCTATTTAATATCGCATTATAATAATTGTTTTGATTCTTTAAAGAAGAATATTAAATTATTTTAACAGAAATGAAAATAGCCAGATAGATTACTCTATCTGGCTTAAATTACTCGGAAGTAAATCTAAAATCAGAGACTTAGAAATCCCACTTTACATTTAGAGCTACGCCTTGTAGAGACATGTCATCAGAAACTCTAGACACAGGAGTCAGATTAGGTGATTCTCCTGTAGTTAGAGTTTGGTTCATTCTCCACCAGTACTGTGTATCCCAGCATAGTGAAATACCGATGTGTTGCTTATCGTTGTAGATATAAGCATCATATGCCAGTCCTAGTTTGATTTGAGCTGTAGGTGCAAATCTATGCATGTTAGCTGATAGATTAGCTTTACAATTTACAGGCTCTGCACTGAACCAGTTCTTATGTTGTACTTCGTAGTGACCGTATACAAGTGCACCAGAAGCATCACCCATGAAGCTGAAGCCATTTGTTAGATGCCACTTACCGTTAACACCAACTCTTGGTCCAATACCCCAGAAGTCATTACGATCTTTCACATGAACAGTGTTGTTACCTAGGTCAGTTCCACCTGAGTAACGTACTACTTCTTTCATGTTGATCCATGCTGTAACAAGACCTGCGTGTGGTCTGAAAGATAGATTTCTTGAAAGATATAGGTTTCTACCTAGTTCTAAATCGATTCTATCGAAGTCTAGCTTAAATTCTGCTGTCGCCTTATTAGCGAAACGGAAATTAAATGCTGCCGCTGAACCATCATCTGTGATTTCTTCAGAACCTTTTAAAGGTATAACTGAACCATTGATATCTCCAGTAACCATTGAAGCTGTGTTGCTTTTGAAGTATGTATAGTTAGCAAATACATCCCAATGTCCGTGGTCAAAGTTATAACCAACACCAGCTCTGAAACCCCAGTCCCACTTGAAGTCTACTTCTTTTACTCTTCCTTTTATAGGATGAGCTGCCGCAGGATCTTCATCTGTAAAAGCGAACTCTGTACCACCTACTCTAGGTTGGAAGTATAATACATCAAATGATAGGAACATGTTGTATCCATTCACAACACTTGGACGAGCAGAAGCTGTTTCAGCTCCGTAAGTCATTGACGCTGTTTCTGTACGTACTTGTTTCATCTGTTTTTCAAGATCGTGTACGCGTGTATCTAAGTCAGGTCCAGCAAATGCAGAAGCTGAAAGAGCTATTGCTAACGCTGATACTGACGCATATTTAAAGTAACCCATTTTTACCCCTTCATGAAAATTAGGCCAAATAACAGAGCATAATTAATACTCTATGTTAATTTGCATTATACACGTTTTTTAAATTAACTAAATAAAATAATTGAGGTTAATTATATTAAACAATAAAAACCAATATAAAAAAGAATAAAAAAAGACCGAATAGAAACTATCCGGTCTTAACTTTTAGGTACTTATCTTAACTTTAGATTAGAAGTCTAGTCTAATGTTAAAAGTTAAACCTTGTAGACTTACATCATCTGACTGTCTGATGTATTTCAGTGGCTGATCTTCAATACAGTTCAGCATTTGGTTCATTCTCCACCAGTACTGAGTATCCCAGCTTAAAGAAACGCTGATGTGTTGCTTATCATTGTAGATATAGCTGTCATATGCAAGACCAAGCTGCAGGCTAGCAGTTGGTGTAAATCTGTGCATATTAGCACCCACGTTTACTTTATGATGTACAGGATCTGAACTTAGCCAGTTCTTGTGACGAACTTGGAAATGACCATATACTAAAGCACCAGATACGTTACCCATAACGCTGAAACCATTAGTTAGGTGCCACTTAGAGTTAAGACCTGTTCTTGGTCCAATACCCCAGAAGTCGTTACGATCTTTTACGTGTACTGTGTTCACCCCTATAGTAGGCCCGCCAGTATATCTAGTTAATTGCTTTTGGTTAATCCAAGCAGTTACTAAACCAAAGTGAGGTCTAAATGATAGGTCTCTTGCTAGGTAGTAGTTTCTACCCAGTTCAAGGTCAATTCTGTCAAAGTCAAACAGATAAGAAGAAGTCGCTTTGTTTACAGAGTTAAACTGATTGCCGCCACCAGCTGCTTGTCTTGATCCTCTTTGTGGAATTACAGAACCATTGATTTCACCTGTAAGCATTGAAGAAGTATTATTTTTGAAATAAGTATAGTCTGCATAGATGTCCCAGTCTCCATGAAGGAAGTTGTAACCAACACCAGCTCTGAAAGCCCAGTCCCATTTAAAATCTATTCCTCTATACTTACCTTCAACAGGCATTACACCTAAAGTATCTTGATCAGAAAGAGCATACTCAGTTCCGCCAACTTTTGTTTGCCAGTAAAGGATATCAAAAGTTAGAAAAAATCCATACCCGTGCACATTAGGGCGAGCAGTAGCTGTATTTGCCCCATATGTTTGGGAAGCTGTTTCGGTACGTACTTGTTTCATCTGTTTTTCAAGATCATGTACGCGTGTGTCTAAATCTGGACCAGCGAATGCTGTAGCTGATAAAGCTAAAGCAAGAGCTGCAACCGACACTTTTTTAAAGCGAGTCATTTATTTACCTCATGGTATTTTTGTTCAATATAACTTATCGAGGATAGGTCACAGCTACATCCTTCACCCCAAGGACTTAATATAGGTAACCTATGGCGTCTCATCTTACTTCCACTCATAAAATATTTAAAGAAAAATAAAAACAAATATTTTTATTTTCTTTAAATAAAAAAAAACAAGGTACCTAAGTACCTTGTTTCAGTTTATTCAGACTATTAGTCTTTTTGTTAGAAGTCCCAACGGATGCCTAGTGTAACACCGTACATTCCAACGTTATTTCCTCGAACACCTAAACTACTTGTATTTGCTGAACCATTATCAGCTAGTTGTCTGTATGCATCCCAGAAAATTTGGTTCTCATATCCTAGGCTAATTCCGATGTGTTGCTTATCATTGTAGATGTACTTGTCATAAGCAAGACCTAGCTCAAAGTGAGCAGTAGGAGTTAGTCTGTGGAATTTTTGTTTAAATCTGACTACATTCTGTTCGTTCGCGCTGAACCAGCTTTTGTACTTCATTTCGTAATATCCGAAAAGTAGAGCACCGTCAACGTTACCGTACATGCTAAATCCGTTAGTTAGGTACCACTTTGAGTTAACACCAGCACGTGGTCCCAGTCCCCAGAAGTCGCTGTTTTGTCTAACGTGGATCGTATCATTACCTAAACCATGAACATTTAATTGGCCTGCAGCAAAAGCTGTACCACCACCAGCATATCTAGTGTCTTGGTCAATTTTTATCCAAGATGTCTTTAAACCGAAGTGAGGTCTAAAAGATAAATTTCTTGATACAAAGTAGTTTCTACCAAGTTCGAAGTTGATGTTATCAAAGTCCATTTTGAAGTTAATGGCTGCTGATGTACAAAACGTCGGAGGAAGTTCTGCTCCTGTAAGAAGGTCAGCAGCTGAAACTGCCCCTAGAAGAAATTCAGCAGTTGATGGAAGTAGAGCTGAAGGCGGCTTAGCACCTGTTTTATTTCCAGCACTCTGGTCGAAGTATGTATACTCTATAGCTCCATCCCAACCATCGTGGAAAAAGTTGTATCCTAAACCAACTTTAAGACCGAATTCAAAGCTAAACTCAACTTCTTTTAATCTTCCAATTGCTTGAATTGGAGAGTCTGTTACAGCTTGGGTTGTTGATACATACTGTGTACCGTCAATTTTAGACTGCCAATATAGTACGTCAAGACTTAAGAACCAGCCTTGTCCACTTGGTTCAGGTCTAGCAAGCGCTGTTTTAGGACCGAATGTTCCCATTACAGTTGTTGTAGACATCATGTCTACTTTCTTCTCAAGCTCATGAACTCTCGTATCTAGATCTGGTCCAGCAAATGCTGAAGCGGAAATAGCAAATGCTGCCAGTGACGCTGTTGTTTTCTTTAGTATCTCCATTCATTTACCTCATGAAAATGTTTAAATTTTTAAACCTTTGTAGTCGCTTCGAAGGCTTGCCTAAACCCAAAAATAAAACGATCGACCTTTGGTACACTTGTATACAAAACTTTTCGATTTAAAATAAATTGTTTTTTCAAAAAATTCTCAAAACCCCGCTCTATAAAAGCGGCTCTTTTTACAAGTCAATCTTTTCTACTTACGAAACGATCCTCTAATTTCTATATTTCCACACGCACAAAAGCAGCTTTGGCGCTTTTCTCTACGTTTGTTTTTTTTTACTATTTAAAAAATACCAAACGCCAGAAACATTATTTCCTAGTTCCAGCTATATAAAACACTCTAATTAAATAAAATGAAAAACTTTTAAATATCTTAATGATTTATTCTCCTGTTTATATTGCTTATTTAGAATAGCGCTTAGAACAAGCTAGGAGTATACTTTAGTTTAAGATCCGTGGAGAAAAAAAGACGCACTTTTTTAAGCGCGTCTTTTAATTATACTTACATTTGTTGTGATTAAAAGTCCCAACGCACTTCAAGTGTCACACCTTGAATGGATACATCTTCAGAAACTGATGAAGCTGATACATTACTAGCGTTAAAGTTAGGAACCATCATTTGATTTGCTCTCCATAGATACTGCGTGTCATAACCAAGACTAATACCGATGTGTTGCTTATCATTATAGATGTACTGATCATATGCAAGTCCAAGAATTAAGCTTGCAGCAGGAACGATTCTATGGAAATCATTCTTTAGATCATGAACATTTGCTGGGATTGCTGAGAATGTAGTTCTCATTCTTGTTTCAAAGTGTCCCCAAAGTAACGCTCCTGAAACATCTCCAAACACACTGAATCCATTAGTTAGATACCACTTTGTATCAAAACCTGTTCTTAAACCAAGTCCCCAAAAGTCAGACTTATCGTTAACTTCTACAGTATTGTTACCAAGGAATGTTAGGGCTACAGAACCGCCTGAAAGGATATTATCACCACCTGAGTAGCGAGTTGTTTGTTTCAGGTCAAGCCATAGTGCTCTTAGACCAACATGAGGTCTCAAGGAAAGGCTTCTTGAAACAAAATAGTTTCTTCCAAGCTCTAGATTGATGTTATCGTAGTTGTATTTAAAATCTGACGTTGCAAGTGTGCAATACTGAAAGCCTGAACCATCAAAAAGGTTGTGATCGTTTACAACGTTGTTACCCTTAAGAGCCACAATGCCTGCTGGAGAACTTACAGAACTACGTGAACTATCTGAGGGTCTGTAGTATGTGTATTCAAGGTGCGTGTCCCAACCATCATGGCAAAATTTGTACCCAAGACCTACTTTAAATCCCCAAGCCCAATCAGGATCTACCTGCTTAAATGATCCTACATTTGTATTGCCTGTTGCAGCAACATTCGCGCTTGTCTGCGCATACTCTGTTCCACCAACTTTAGTGTGCCAGTACAGCGCATCAATGTTAAGCCACCAACCATTGCCGTGAGGCTCTGGCCTTGCGTTTGCTGTCTTTGCACCATCAGCGCCGTTTGCGGTTTTGGTGTAAACTTTTTCCATTTTGGTTTCTAGTTCTTTAACCCTGGTGTCCATATCTGCAGCGAAAGTGCAGGATGAAATGCCAAGAGCTAAAATTGTAAGCGTCTTTGTGCTTAAATTTCTCATTACTTATACCTCTTGCATATAATGATTTATATAGCTCGGCAATTCAGACACCAAAAAGAGCCTATTGCCTAGGCCCATTCATATAGCAGGGTCTTATTTAATAAAATGAAATTATTAAAATTTATTTCGATCTACATATTTGTATGGAGGGATTTTGGACAAAAAAAAGAGGTAGAAAACTCTACCTCTTTATAAGACTATTCTTAAAGCAGATGTTGGATTAGAAATCCCATCTTACTTTAAAAGTAATACCATGCATGCTTACATCTTCAGAAACTCTTTCGTACTTGTTTGAAGCAAAGTCATCTATACGAAGAGATTGGTTAACTCTCCAGTAGTAGATGTTTTCCCAACCAAGTGAGATTCCGATGTGTTGCTTATCATTGTAGATATATTTATCGTAAGCAAGTCCTAGAACAAGTTGAACGTTCGGTGCAAATCTGTGCATGTTCGCCTTGATTCTTATTTTTGCGTTTACGTCATTTGTAACTTCTTCTTCGTGACAAACTTCGTAGTATCCCCAAAGTAAGGATCCTGCAACATCACCGAAGATGCTAAACCCATTTGTAAGGAACCATTTAGAATTTAATCCAGCTTTCGGACCAATTCCCCAGAAATCATTATCGTTTCTTACTTTGAAAGTGTTTTGTCCAAGGATGTCGCCACCACAGTACTGTACCACTTGAGTAAGGTTGATCCATGAGTTTCTGATACCGAAGTTTGGTCTGAATGACAGACTTCTTGAAACGAAGTAGTGTCTACCAAGTTCTAAATCTAAGTTATCATAATGGTACTTAAAGTTGCTTGTTCCAAGTTCACAGTGTGTAAGTTCGGAACCGAATGGAATGGCAGTTAACGCTGCGTTTCCTTGTAGAGGAATAACAGATCCGTTAGATCCTACGTTTACTTTAGAACCATCAGATGAATACCAGTATGTATAATTAAGGTATGCATCCCAGCCATCATGATCAAAGTTGTAACCAAGGCCTACTCTGAAACCCCAAGTCCAATCAAAATCATTTTCTTTTGTTCTACCTTGCAAAGGAAAAGCTGAAGCTGAATCATCGTCTGTATAAGCATACTCTGATCCACCTACTTTTCCGTGCCAAAGTAAAGCTTCTATTGTTAAAAATGCACCACTACCATCAACCTCTGGACGAGCAACCGCTGTTCTCGCTCCAAAAGTTCCAGCAGCAGTTTCTGTACGCACTTGTTTCATTTGTGTCTCCAAGTGCTGTAGTCGAGTGTCCAAATCTGGACCCGCAAAAAGAGAAGCTGATGCAGCTAGTGTAGCTACCGCAACAGATGCTCTCTTAATTAGGTTTTTACTCATTGCCTGACCTCATGGTGTTTATATTTAAAGTCTATTCTTCCCTTAATCCTCGTATAAAACATATTAATTATTTTTTAAAACAATTTTTTGTTTTTATTTTTTATAATTTAGTTTTATTACAGATAATAATTTTTTATTTAAAAAGCAGGGGAGAGGAAAAGACTTCTATATTCATTAAAAGAGAATGACTTAAGTGTTTATGGATAGAATCTATTATATTAGAAAAATAATTCCATACGAAAAGTAACCCCATGAAAACTTATATCTTCTGACTCTCTTGCAAAACGAACAGATGATGAGTTTACAAGGTTTGGTGTCGGACCAGTTCTTACTGCTCCTTCTACAACGATCTTATCTTCTTGTCTGAAAAAATACTGCGCTTCGTAGAAAAGTTTGCACAGAAAAAAGAAACGATCGTCGTTATAAGACCTTTCATAGCAAAGGCCTAGTTGAAATTCTGAAAATGGAGAGTAGTGATGGTTAGACCCTTTTATATTTGCTGTTCCAAAAGAGACCACCTGGTTTCCATCCTGAATTCTTGATTCATTTGTTTTGTAGAAGTCTTCACACTTATAGTACCCATATAGTAGAGCTACAGAAGCTTCTGTAAGAATAGAAAAGCCGCCATCTAAATACCATTGGGAATAAAACCCTCCAAGTGGGCCTATTCCCCAAAACTTACAAGAGTCTCTTAGTTGAGATGCAAAAGAGACTAAGCTACCAGACCTTGTGTCAAATTCATAACGCGAATCTTGCTTTTGACTGATCCAAGAGTTTTTTAAACCAAAGTATGGTTTCATCATTAGTTTGCTGCTAATAAAATATGCTTTTCCAAGGTAAAGGCTTAGGTCGTAATAACTTAACTTGTAGGATGATTTAGCACACAACGCCGGATCTAGAAATCCTGTAAGACCTAAAAAACCAGAAGGAAGGTCTTTTCTAGATCCTGATGAGTCAGAAGCCTTGTACCTTGTGAACTGCAAAAACAGATCCCAGTCATTATGAGTTGTTTGCATTCCAGCTCCAACTTTAAAGCCCCAATCCCAACCAAAGTCTACTTCTACAATACTGCCATTTTGAGGAAATGCAAGTCCTTCTGTTGGAGGTCTATCCACCGAATAAGCGAAGGAGCTATCACCAACCTTTGCTTTCCACAAAAGCACATCAACGCTAAGCAACCACCTACAGCCAAAAAAACTTTGACCCGTAGGAGCGAATTTAGCTCCTATATTACCCATTTGAGTAACAGTGCTTACCTCAAGCATTTGTTTTTCAAGATCTGAAATACGATCTTCTGGGCTTGCGCTAAAAAGTGTAACACTCAAAGTTACAAGGAGAAAAAGAACCTCTTTAACTCTGAACCTTACCATATAAAACTACCGTTGATAAATTAACGACTTAACAAAGTAGTTAGCTTGGGTAATTTTTTCAAGTTTTCCTTTATAACCTATAAAAAAAATAGCTGTGTGTCTTTATGATTAAAGGTAGTGGGAAGCGTAATAAGCAGAACCTAAAAGGGCTGTAGTCTCGTTAAGAACGATTTTTACAGGAATCGCAGAAAGAACTTTTTCAAACCGACCTTTTTCTGTAAAAGCTTTCATAAAGGCTGGCGTTTTGAACTTTTCTAGAATTTTAGGGGCTATGCCTCCTCCTAAAAAGACCCCTCCAAGTGCATAAAACTTTAAAGCTGTGTTTGCAGCCTCTGATCCGTAAAGAGAAACAAACCAATCAAGGGTTTTAACACAGGCCGGGCACGAACCGGATAGTCCTTTTTCAGAAATGCACCTCGCAAGAGAGCTTGGATCCATCTCTTCTGGATGCGCAGGCTTTTCCTTTTCGGTGTCGACCAGAAAATTGTAAAGGTTTTCAAGCCCGGGGCCCGAGAGAATTCTTTCAAAAGAAACGTGCGGTCCAAATTTTTTACGAAGATAGTAAAAAAGCTCAACCTCTTCTTCATCTCTTGGGGCAAAGTCACAATGCCCACCTTCGCATGCAAATGGGATGTGCTCTTTTTTATCCCAAAAAAGCCCCGCTTCTCCAAGCCCTGTACCTGCTGATATCAGCGCTTGGTTATATGAGGCTTCAACTCCCTTATTCAAAACAAAAAAGTCCTCATCCTTTAGTGTTTTTATTCCATAGGCGTTTGCTTCTAGATCATTAATTAAACCAACAGATGAAACATTTAGCTCTGCACCAACCTCTTTAGCATCTACAACCCAAGGAAGGTTTGTTGCGTTGCAAACATTATCTTTGATTGGCCCAGCAATTCCGAAACAAGCTTTAGTAATTTTTTCGCTTCCACTCTCCATAAATTTCTTCGCGATACTTTTAAGGTTTGGAGAGTCTTTGCTCGGAAACTTTTGTTCACGAACGGGAATGTACACTCCGTCTTTTTCCTCATAAAGAGCTAGGTGTGTTTTCGTTCCACCTATATCCCCTGCTAGATACATAAACTTCCCTGTCTGCAAAAATGATTCAATCTATCCAAATACAAAAAAATGTGTCATGATTTATATACATATGAAACAAATACGAAAAAAGAAAGTTTAATTTTTGAATTTAAGGAGAACACATGTCCGATCCAAATGAAGAAGCAAAGAAAAAAGCACTAGAGCTTGCTATTTCTCACATTGAGAAACAGTTTGGCCAAGGTTCCATTATGACACTTGGACAACATAGCGCGAACAGAAGTTTCAGCACAATTAAAACAGGAGCTCCTTCTCTTGACATCGCTCTTGGTATAGGTGGTGTTCCAAGAGGAAGAATTGTTGAACTTTATGGCCCTGAGTCATCAGGTAAATCTACTTTAGCAACTCACGTTGTAGCTAACTGCCAAAAAGCTGGTGGAACCGCTGCTTACATCGATGCTGAGCATGCACTTGATCCATCCTATGCTGAAAAAATCGGAGTGAACTTAAATGATCTGATGATTTCTCAACCTGACTGTGGTGAAGAAGCGCTTAACATAGCGGAGATGCTTGCTAGATCTAATGCTGTTGATCTTATTGTTATTGACTCTGTTGCAGCTCTTGTTCCAAAAAGTGAACTTGAAGGAGAAATAGGAGATGTTCATGTTGGCCTGCAAGCTAGAATGATGTCCCAAGCCTTGAGAAAGCTAACTGCAACTCTTGCGAAATCCAACACTTGCGCAATCTTCATCAACCAGATTCGTGAAAAAATTGGAGTGATGTTCGGAAATCCTGAAACAACAACAGGTGGAAGAGCTCTTAAATTCTACTCCTCAATTCGCATGGAGATAAGACGTATTGGAAGTATCAAAGGACCTGAAAACACAGACGCTGGAAACAGAGTAAAAGTAAAAGTTGTTAAAAACAAAATGGCCCCTCCTTTCAAAATAGCTGAGTTTGACATCCTGTTTAATGAAGGTATTTCAAGAGCTGGCTCTATCATTGACCTTGGTGTTGACCTTGGCATCATAGAAAAAAGAGGTTCTTGGTTTAGCTACAAAGGCGAAAGACTTGATCAAGGAAGAGAGTCTGTTAGAGAGCGCTTAAAAAATGATCCTGCTCTAGCTGATGAAATCGAAGGGTTGATTCAAGAAAAAGCAAACCCTACTGTCGTTCCAAAAGAAGAACTAGCTTTAACGCCGTAGGAAGTCTATTCCAAATCAAAGTATTGCAAAAGGTGCACAAATAGTGCGCCTTTTTTTATTTCTCTTGAGAGTGAGAAAGAATTTTATCTCTTAATGTTTCGAAAGCTTTGGTGTAGACCCCAAGCTTGGTAGCAAGACTTTCAAAAGAAGATAGATGAGCGAGAAGAGTATTTGTTGCTTTTTCTTCTCCGACAAAGATTGCGTAATTAATAGGAGTTTCTTTCTTAGAATCCTGATTCATATCACGAAGATCATCGGCAATTTGAAAAGCCATTCCAAAATGATATCCCATCTTCTTAACGTCTTCGATAGCATCCATTGATGCTCCAGAAAAAAGCCAACCATACAAAAAAGCAACTTGGAAAAGTTTCACCGTTTTCTTCTCAATAATTTCAACAAGAAGGTCAAGTGTCAGGTCACCTGGAAATAGGTCC
Organism: Chlamydiia bacterium; assembly: GCA_022601395.1. Taxonomy (GTDB): domain Bacteria; phylum Chlamydiota; class Chlamydiia; order Chlamydiales. The sequence continues at coordinate 36,124 of JAJACS010000001.1, forward strand.
AAATACTGGCCTCCTGTGGCGCCTAAGATACCAGCTGCTTCTGCAACCTCTTTCAAAACACAGGTACACACCTCTTCTTTGTTTGACAAGGTTGAGAATTTGGTGTTTGTATAGATTTTTTCAAAACCAGCTGTAATTAATGCGTAACTTGCAAGAAGGGTTGTCGTTTCACCAAATTTTTTATGTGTCGATGGTTTTTCTCTTCTTAAGTTGTCATTGTCCATGCACGGCAGATCGTCTGCAATCAGTGATGCAGTATGAAAAAACTCAATAGAAAGGGCTGCTTCCTTCACCTCTTGTTTTGAGCAAAGAGCTTCTGACATCATCATCACAATAAGAGGTCTGATTCGTTTACCTCCATTGACAAGAGCGTATTCACAAGCGTCTCTCAGAGGAGTCTTCTCTCCAAAAAAACACATGTTTTCTTTAAGAAGTTTCGAAAACGTTTCTAGGGCCTCTGTAAAAGAAAAACTCGCGGATAATTGAGTGCTCATGTGCTTTATGCCTTATTTTGTGCTTGATGATAGTACCCTTGCAAACTTGAGCAAGGCTTACAAAAAAATCCTTTAGATAGAAGAGTGCCTGGGCTTGTTACTGAATTACAACCAAGTGAAGAGTCATCTCCAATGATAGCTCCGAACTTTCTTAAGCCTGTTTCTACTTTCTTCTCTTCATGCTTAATGGTTACAAGAGAACCATTAAGTTTATAGTTAGCAAGAATCACTCCAGCACCAAGGTTGACATAGCTTCCTAAAATGGAGTCGCCAACGTAATTAAAATGCGGCGCTTTAGAGTGAGGGAGCATAATGCTGTGTTTGATTTCACTTGAGTGGCCTACGTTGCAAAAATCCCCAATTAATGAATATGGCCTAATATAGGCGCTATGACCTATTTGAACATTTTGTCCAATAATGCAAGGCCCTTCGATATATGCTCCTGGAAAAATAGACGTGTTCTTGCCAATTGAAATTTTGGAAGCATTTACAAGAGTCGCATGCTCTGTTACATCAGATTCAATATGTCCAAGAGCGCTTTCATTGATATACTTCTCTAAAGAAGATAGAGCGTCCCATAATGTTTTGCTGCTTGAGAAGAGATCTTTAAATGAACAGGATTCTAGATTAAAAAAATCTTCTACCTTAAGCGTGTTTATCATGATACTCTGAATACTTCATCTAACTCTTTAGAATACGTCTCGCTCCTTTAAATTCCAAATCAATTTGAAACAAGAAACACACACCTCTTTAGAATATCTATATATATATTAGATATATGTAGTCTTTATTGAGTCCTGTGGAAGCTGTAGATAACCCACTATTTTATCTATGAAAATATAGGTGTTCACAAATTGTGCAGAGTTGTTGATAAGAGGTTCATTTTGATGATAACTTTAGTTATTGAAAGCTTATGAAGGAATTGTGAACATAGATATGAACAGAAAAAAAATCTGGGTGAGAGGATTTGAACCTCCGACCCCTAGCACCCCATGCTAGTGCGCTGGCCAAGCTGCGCTACACCCAGAAGTAGTGATTAAAGAGCGGAGATACCTTCGAACTCAAATTCTGCACCCTTGAATTCTTTAATACCAATCTTAGCGCAATGCTCTACGATATTTTCGACAGTTTCACCAGGGTGCATCTCAGCTGCTGAAATATCAACGGATATAGAAGCTGAAAATTCAACACCCTTACGAAGCCCCTTCACTTTGAAGTTTGCCATGATCGTTTCTTTTTTTCGTGTAAGATTTTTAAATTTTATAAGATTGTTTTCTTCTAGATTTTTCATTTGGTTCCCCCTGTAAAAAGTGTGAAATCCTAAAGTGGAATTATCTAAAAGTCAATGATATTGCTACGGCTTTCAAATAGCAAAAGCAAAGGCGTAATTTTGCCTGGGAGTATTTTCATTAAAATCCTTGAGAAGGCTTTAGGCTATCGAGTAAAGTTGTTTATCTAAGTAGGGAGTTTTATCATGACTATGACTTTAAGCAAAACCTGGCACGAGGCTTTATCTGAAGAATTGAAAAAGCCCTATATACAGGACATAAAAGATTTCTTAGCGAGTGAAAAAGCTGCAGGTCAAAAGGTGTTTCCTCCAGAAGAAGAAATATTTAACGCTTTTTTACAAACACCTTTTGAGAAAGTGAAAGTAGTGATCATAGGGCAAGACCCCTACCATGGAGAAGGCCAAGCACACGGTCTTTGCTTTAGCGTTAAAAAAGGAATAAAGCCTCCTCCATCTTTAAAGAACATCTACAAAGAGATTCAAAGCGATTTAGGAATAACTCCCCCAACACATGGTTGCCTTGAGTCTTGGGCTAAACAGGGAGTTCTCATGTTGAATGCTACGCTAACTGTAAGATCTGGTCAGCCCAAGTCTCATTACGGTATCGGTTGGGAAAGGTTTACGGATGCGGTAGTAGAAGCTTTGTGCGAGAAAGAAGATCCTATTGTCTTTTTGCTTTGGGGAAGGTCTGCTATAGATAAAGCTCGAAACATTCTAGACAGAACAACACACAACCATGTGATTTTAAGCTGTGCACATCCCTCCCCTTTTTCTGCCACAAAGTTTTTGGGGTGCAAGCACTTTTCAAAGTCTAATGAGTTTTTGACAGGTTGGAAGAAAGATCCCATAAACTGGAAGTTGGAAGAATAGTTTTTACTCAACGTATTGAGCAAAAACACTCGGAGCATTGAGTAAAAAAAATCAACACTTGGCAAACTACAAAAAAACTCTTATATAACTAAAAGAAGAAGTTTAGGGGTTTTTTTAACGTGGACATGCAAGAAAGAAATAAGCGGAGGTTCTCCGTATTTTCTGTTTTTTTTACATTTTTCATAGACAATCTTGGGTTTACAATCATATTTCCCATTCTTGCCCCTCTATTTTTAAGTCCTACTCAGTCTGTGCTAGCGGCTTCGATGTCATACAAACTAAAAGCTACTATTTTGGGATTGTTTTTGGGGGTTTATCCTTTTGCTCAGTTTCTCTGCGCTCCACTTATTGGAGAGTTTGCGGATAAGTATGGGCGTAAGTTTGCCTTTATCAGCACAGGATTTATTACCCTGCTTGGGTACGTACTTTGTGCTATAAGCATTATGTATAAGTGGGTATTTATTTTGTTTATTGCTCGCCTTATAATGGGAGCATCTTCGGGAAATCTTTCAGTATGTTTGTCATCACTTGCAGACCTTAGTGATACTAAAAAAACGAAAGTACGTTACTATGGTCTTGGCTCAGTAATAGCAGGCGTTACGTTTGTGCTGGGGCCATTCCTTGGTGGAAAACTTTCTGATTCATCCTTAAATGAAATATTCTCCCCCGCTTTTCCTATGTGGGTTGGAGGAATGCTAACCTTCATAAATCTAATCTTTTTGTTTTTTGCTTTTACAGAAACAGTACACGAAAAGTCTGATGAGAAGTTTGATTTGATTAAGGGGTTTCATAATGTGCAGATAGCGCTTAAGACCCCATCGATAAAAAAGCTATACATGATTTACTTCTTTTACCTTTTATCATGGAATATGCTTTTTCAGTTTATTCCTGCCTTTTTGGTAACAAGGTTTTCTTCTGGCAACTCAACAATTGGAGATATATCTGCTCTTATGGGCGGTTGTTGGATCATAGGAAGCGTTCTTTTATATAAGGGACTACTTCCCTTTGTTAAAACAAAGACGATGCTTTTTCTAACCTCCATCCTTCTTATAGGGTTTATCCTTGCATGTGCTTTTGTAGGAGATATGTTTTACTTTGTTATTTTGCTTGGAATTTGCGTCGTAGTAGCAAGCTTTGGTTGGCCTCTTTGTGCAGGAGCTATCTCAAATGCTGCAAGCAACAACATGCAAGGTAAAATTTTTGGTCTAAGCCAGTCTATACAATCTCTTGCTATGATGTTTGCTCCGATTATTGTGGCTCCGTTTCTAGCAAAGGGTTCTGGAGTTCCTTTTTATATTGCTGCCGCAGTAAGTGCTGTTTTTGGTATTCTTGTTATCTTTACAAAAGTACCTGAGCACCATTAATGATTTTACCTGAAAGTTTAGTAGCGGCTATTGAAGAAATGGCTTCGCACGTTGATTTTAAGAAACTGATTCAAGCTACAGAAGACCTTTCAAACCGCTATAGATCTCAAGGAAGTGAGCAAGAAACTTTTATTCAAAGCCCGCTAGAGCGCATTGCATATATTTGCATGAGAATGCCTGCAACATACTCTGCTGTTTATTTTGTTCTAAAGGAGCTTGTCGATGTTTTTTCTGTGTCAGACATACGTTCTGTACTCGACCTTGGTTCAGGCACGGGAGCGGGATTTTGGGCCGCAGAAAGACTCTTCGATGACCTTAAGGAGTATACTTTTGTTGAGCAAGACAATGAGCTATGTAAAGCTGCTTTACATTTGATTGAAAATCATACTCACAAAGTAGGCATTAAAGAGTTAAATCAAGACTATACTTCAAGTATAAATACGCAAAAACATGACCTTGTTCTCTTCTCATATACCTTAAGTGAAAACTCAAGAAAACAGCAGGATAGAGCTCTTGATAATGCACTTGAGCTTTGCAAAAGATTCCTTGTTGTGATTGAGCCGGGAACTGTTCTTGGATACGAGCACCTCATGGAAACAAGAAACTATCTACTGAGTAAAGAAATGCACCTAGTCGCTCCCTGTCCTCACAGTAAAGCTTGTCCTATGAAAGAAGGTAAGTGGTGTCATTTCTATAAGCGCCTTCCAAGGATGGCTTTGCAAAAAAAGCTCAAAAAAGGCTCTCTTGGATATGAAGATGAAAAATTTTCTTACCTTGTGTTTTCAAATAAACCCTATGATAGACACTATAATAGGCTTGTAGAGTTCCCAAAGAAGTCCCCCCACCTTATAGAGCATACATTTTGCACTGAGGAAGGAAGTATTGAAAGAGTACAATTCCCTAAAAGAGATAAAACTGTTTTTAAAAAATCCAAGAAGTTAGACTGGGGTGATGTTTGGTTAAAATAAAAATTTATTTAACCATTAACACAGCTAGTAAACACAGTTGTACTATTGTTTTATTATAAAAAGGATTTTATTCAACACCTTTAAAAGCATTAAAGTCGATAGTGTGTTATAATTGATCCCAATTAAGGGAAACTCCAGGGAACTTATGTATTACATACCTTATATGATTTTAAAAAATCAGTTAATGGATGAGAAAAAAGCTAAACTTATTATTGAAGGCGTTGAAGTTTTTTTTGAAGCAAATCCAGAGAAGAAATCTTGCACTGTTAAAGCTAAGATTTATTATCCCCTAGAGTCTTTAACAAGTTCCTTAAAGGAAAATCTCCACTCACTTGATTATGTAAAGCTACAAGGAAAAGGTGGCTATCTAAAAGCATATCCTGAAGATGGTTTTGTTATCTTATGCCAAGACATCAAAGTCATATCTAGCTTTACCTTGTTTAAGCTAGCTATGAAGCACTACATGTCAACATATGATCTTTGGAGAAGTGTTGTAGATGACATGATCAAAAGCGACGGCTTACTCCTTATTTAATCTTATTTAAATAGTTTATCATTGCTCAAAGAATCTGTTTTTTCTAATATCTCCCTTTAAGCACTGGGAGGAATTTTCTTATGTTTAGCGGTACTATAGTAGCTCTTGTTACACCTTTTACTAATGATCTTGAAGTTGATTATTTTGCAATTAGACAGCTTGTAGATTGGCATCTTTCTGAGGGTGTTGATGGTATAGTTGTTTGTGGTTCTACTGGTGAAGGAATTACCCTATCTAAAGAAGAGAAGTTTGAAATCCTGAAAGTAGCAATAGAAACGAGCAAGGGTAGAATTCCAATCATTATGAATACGGGTTGTTCTAATACAAGAGAGTCTATTGTAAGTACAAAACGTGCTCTAGATTTAGGCGCTGATGGCTGTCTTGCAGTAGTTCCTTATTATAACAGACCTTCAGATGAAGGCTGTTTTCAGCACTTTTATGAGATATCTAGAGTAGGCCTACCCCTTATAGTATATCATCATCCAGGTAGAACAGGCATCAAACTGCATACATCTACTCTCAGAGAGCTTGTAGCCCTTCCAAACATTATAGGTATTAAAGAGGCTTCAGGTGAAACACATGTTACACAAGATGTTCTTGCAAAGTGTAAGACAACCATCTTTTCTGGAGATGATTCCTTAACCTATTCACTTATGGATAAAGGTGCTCAAGGTGTGATTTCAGTTGTTGGTAATGTGATACCAAAGACTTGGAGTACACTTGTAAACTGCTACCTTAATAAAGAGTACGATGAAGCTTTCAGAATACAAAGTGAACATCAAAAACTGAATGAAGCTTTGAACATTGAAATCAATCCTCAAGGTATTAAATATGCCATGAGTCTTTTGAAACTATGTAATCCATATATGAGACTTCCACTTGTGATGCCAAGTGATGAAACAAAAAGTATCATAAGAAAGAGTCTTGAAGATTTATCTTTGATCTAGATGCGCAGATCTTGCATTTTTAAAGGTGTATTATTGCGACTATCTAACACTTCTTTGATAGAAGAGTTGAGAAAGTTTAAACACTGTGAATTTGCCGCCCCAAAACAAGTATTTAGAGAAATCAGTTGTTCAACATCGTTTTTTCCTAGTGAAATTTCAGGATCATTTTCTAAAAAGGAAATTAACTCAGATATATTTGGTTTAACTGCGTTTCTTGAAAAAGTTCTTAATTTTTCGTGCATAGTTTGACGATCACATCCTTTTGCCACACTTTGCATAAGAAGAGGTTCTTGGATAAGGTAAACAAGATGCTCATTAAGAATTTCGTTAGTTTTTTCTGTATCTACCTTAAGGTTGCTTCCGATTTTGAAAAGAAGCTCTAGAATAGAGTCTGCTACAAGGAACATCTCAGGCATAAATATACGCCTGTTTGCAGAGTCATCAAGAGAACGCTCTAACCACTGCAACGCTAGGTTATAACTTGCGTTATGTGTTTTGCTAATCAGAAGCCTTGCTAGTGAGCATACTCTTTCATTAAGGATAGGATTTTTCTTATAAGGCATAGCTGAGGAGCCAACCTGAGACTTTTCAACAGATTCGTATAACTCTTTAGTGTGTGATAAAAGTCTAATATCTGTGGATATTTTGTGAGCACTTGCACCTAGCGAATCAAAACATTGCGCAATATGTTGGTCGAGTTTTCTTGGATAAGTTTGTGATGCGATAGAAACTATGTCGGTAAATCCAAAGTCGCTTGCAACCATTTCTTCTAACTTTTGTACAAGAGATAGGTCTCCTGCAAAAAGGTTCAAAAAAGAGTCTTGAGTTCCTGTAGCACCTTTTACACCAAGGAAAGAAGTTTCCTGAATTTGTCTTTTAATTTGATTGGCATCAAGTAGTAAATCCTGCAGCCAAAGACACACTCTTTTTCCTATTGTAGTTGCTGTTGCAACTTGGAAGTGAGTATACGAAACACATGGTGTGTCATGATGCTCTCTTGCAAAGGCGCTAAATACTCTAATGACCTCAAGAAGTTTTGCATGGATGTGCTCCATGGCTTCTTTGTAAATAATAAGGTCTGCATTGTCCATTACATAAGAAGATGTTGCACCAAGGTGTATGATACCTTTTGCAGAAGGGCACATGTCAGCGTAAGCGTGGATGTGCGCCATTACTTCGTGACGTAGTTTTTTTTCATACTCTTGTACTTTGGAAAAGACTATATTGCTTTCATTTTCCTTGAGCTCATTGATTTGCTTTTCAGTAATACAAAGGCCAAGTTTTTTTTGGGCTTCTGCAAGGGATACCCAAAGCTTTCTCCAAGTCGTGTATTTTTTTTCTTTTGAAAAAATAGCAAGCAGCTCTTTGCTCGCATACCTTGTAATAAGAGGTGATTCGTAAGAGAAATCTTCCATGCTACTTAGCTTTTAAAATCTGGAGACGAAGTGCATCTAGAAGTCTATAAAGCTCTTCTTTCTGCTCTTCTGTTGGAGTAAAGGTCTTTCTTTCTAGTAAGTCTGTTAGAGCATGCAACCTTTGTATGGCGCCAGAAGCAACGTTTTCTTTACGTTTGTCTTTAGCACTTAGTGGAAACTTTTCTCTGATTAGAGTCAGGAGTTCATTCTTTGTTTGCCCTCTGTAACCGAGGATAAATCTTTCCTTGGCTTTCAGAGTTCCGTTTCGCGAAGCTAGTGTGTAGATAGCCTGACGAGGCATATTCTCGATTCTTTCTTGAAGTGGCTTTGCAAACCCTGAGTGGAACTCAAAGTACTGTAGAAAGTTATAAGGTGTTTGTCGATTTCCATATGTTGCAACAAGCCATGCGGAAAAAGCGCCGTCTTTATAAAAGGAAAAGATCTCTTGTGCCTTCTTTATACGTTCGCCGTGCAAAATGATTGCTTGGTTACTTATAGCTCTTACTTCTGATGTAATTAATGACAGCTTCTCGAGATCATTTTTAATCTCTTGTTTCTCTGCGCTATAATGAACAAGGATTTGCTCAATGGAAACAATCTCATCGTCAGTGAGCTTAGACACCTTAAACACTCCAGAAAAAGAAGAAAGATCACCTTTGGATCTCTGTTCTGCAAGCTGATGCATTTTTGTAATTTTGTCTGAGCCCTTTTCAAAGCGTTTTGAGAGCATGGATTTAACATCAGCCATAATCGATCCTTATGTAAAGCTGCTTTACATTTTTTTGAGAAGTTCTTTTGTTACATGTACATAGTCCTCAGAGGCTCTTGAGGTGGGAGCTGTTTCTATGACTGGCTTGCCAAGGATAGAAGCTTCAGATACGGACACATCTTTTCTAATTTTATAACTAAGGACTTTTCCTGGGAATGTGTCATTGATTACACTTAGGAAAGAGTTGTTGTTCTTTCCTCGGTTATTCCAAAACGAAAGTACTACACCAAGTACATTTAATGGATGACGCTTAGAAATGTTACTCATAAATAAAGAGAGTCTCTGCATTCCTTTTACACTGTAAAATTCAGGTGTTGCTGCAACCAGGCAGTGATCAGACGCTATGAAAGCAGACTCTGTAAGCCAGCAAAGAGATGGGGGAGTGTCAATAAGTACATAGTCGTATTTAAGTGGCTTTAGAACTTTCTTAAGCCTTTCATGAGAGTAGCGGTCAGAAGCAAGGTCTCCAGAAACTTCTACTCTTTCAAGCCATGTGTCAGCAGGAATAAGATCTAGATTTTTAATCTTAGTTTTAAGGGTGACATCTTCGATCTTTTTTTTCTCAAGAAGAACTTCTGCAAGACTGTCATGTTCATCAGGATCAAAGCCAAGTCCAGCTGTTAGGTTTGCTTGGGCGTCAAAGTCAATAAGAAGTACTTTCTTTTTGTACTTTTTTGCAAGGACTGCACCTATGTTTAAAGAAACAGAGGTTTTTGCAGTACCTCCTTTAAAACTACTTACAGTGATTATCCTCATGGAGCTTCCCTATTTAGCTTTTGTGATAAGGCGAAGTTAATGCTCTTTCTTTGAACTCTTTTTTGATTTCTTCTGCAAAAGAATCTACTTTAAGCTCACCGTGAACAACATTATCTCGAGTTCTTAAGTTTATTGTCGCATTTTCTACTTCTTTATCACCTACTGTCAACATGTAATTGTACTGCAGTAGCTGGGCAGATCTCACTTTTTTGCTAACAGATTCATTACTTGCATCAACATCACAAGGAATTCCTTTTTGCTTTAAAGCACTGCAAACACGATTTGCATATTCGAAGTGTTTTTCAGAAACGGGAATGACACGTACTTGTCTTGGGCTAAGCCAAAGTGGAAATCTTCCAGCAAAGTGTTCTATGATAATACCAAAGAATCTCTCTATAGAGCCAAAGATAGCTCTATGGATCATGATAGGGCGTTTTTCAATACCATCACTATCCATGTAAACAAGATCAAACCTTTCTGGTAGCGACATGTCTAGTTGGATTGTTCCACATTGCCAAGATCTTCCGATAGAGTCTTGTATATGAAGATCAATCTTTGGACCGTAGAATGCGCCATCACCTTCATTTATTTGGTAAGGGTGTCCCCATTCATCAAGAGCATCCTTTAAACCTTTTGTTGTCATTTCCCATTCTTCATCAGAACCGATTGATTTAGCTTTATCAGGCCTTGTAGAAAGCTCAAGTGTATACTTTAACCCAAACTGTTCGTAAGTTCTTTTAACAAGTTTTAGGACCTCTATAATCTCATTCTTAATATCTGATGGTTTCATGAAAACGTGTGCATCGTCTTGATGAAAACTTCTTACTCTAAACATACCGTTCACAGAACCTGAAGCTTCATGCCTGTGCACATGTCCGAATTCAGCAACTCTTCTAGGGAGTTCTCTATAACTATGTGTCTGAGATTTAAAATAAATCATGCAGCCAGGGCAATTCATAGGCTTTAGTGCATAAGTCTTTTCATCAATATCAGAAGTATACATGTTCTCTTTGTAGTGGTCCCAGTGACCAGACTTTGCCCAAAGATCCTGGCTCATAAGTTGAGGTGTCTTAATTTCAAGGTAGTTAGCTTCTCTGTGCAGCTCTTTCCAGAAATCAAGTAGGTAATTCCAAATGATCATTCCACTTGGATGGATGAATGGCATTCCTGGTGCTGTTTCACTAAAGGAAAATAAATCGAGTTTGTTTCCAATCACTCGATGGTCTCTTTTTTTAGCTTCTTCTAGAAAGTGCAGGTAGTCTTTTAGTTGCTTCTTGTCGGGGAAAGAAATTCCGTAAATCCGAGTAAGCATCTCGTTTTGAGAATCGCCTCTCCAGTAGGCTCCAGAGGTTTTTAGCAGCTTGAAAGCTTTGATCTTTCCAAGTGATGGTAAGTGAGGCCCTCTGCATAGGTCAAAGAATTCTCCTTGCTTATAAGCAGAGAAGGTTCCTGCGTCATCAAAACTTTGGATCAGCTCGCATTTATACGGGTTGGTTTTAAATGTTTCTAAGGTTTGCTTCTTGTCATCAAACTCAGTTCTTTCAGGTTTGTGATTTTCCTTAATAATTTTTTGAGCTTCTTTTTCAATTTTAGGAAAATCTTCTATAGAGATGTTTAGATTTGCAAAGTCGTAGTAAAAACCGTTTTCAATAGGCGGGCCAATCGTAGGGACTGCATTTGGGTATAGTCTTAGAACTGCTTGCGCAAGAACGTGAGCTGAGCTATGCCAAAAGATTTCTTTTCCATCAGGCTCGTCAAAGTGTACAAGTGTTGCGCTGCTGCCTTCAGGGATAGGGGACGTGAGGTCTTTCATCTCACCATCGACTTTTACAGCAAGAGACTGGTGTGGGTCCCTTAAGTTTAACTTTTCGGCAAGATCCTTTCCTGTAGCTTTCTCAGGAAGTTCTAATTTTTCATCACCGTGTGCAATCATCATTGATAAACCTTTTTGGCATTTCTACTTACCTAAAGATTATAGGTTTTCTATCTATAAGACGAAAGGGGATTTTTAATAGGATAGACTACTTTTAAATATTTCCTTTTTCTTTTCATTTTTACTTTTGATAGAGTTGTTTTTACCTGCATGAATAGGAGTAAAACCTCTCTTGAAAAAATATTTACTTATATTAGCTATTTCAGTTTTGACAAGAGGGTTTTCCTTATACATGGGTAATCCCTATCTTCCAGAGTACCCTGAGACAGGTATATTTTTACCAAGTGATTTTCCAGTGGGGGTTAAAGCAGGATATCAAGGCGGCTTAGTTTATGAAAGACTCATGAAGATCAAAGGTTCTAGTATTAGTACCATTCCTAAAAGAGAGAATCTAGTATATCACCAAAACCTTGCGATGGTGAGTATGGTTCTTTACGATAGGGTAGAGCTCTATACAGGTCTTGGAGCTGGACAGTTTTACAAAGAGGGGCCTGTAGACTTATCTATCATGCACACAATGTCCCATGATAACTTTGTTTGGGAAGCTGGAGGAAGAGTTCTTCTTATTTTCTGGAAGGGCACTGCTTTTGGAGCTTCTGCGGGCTATCAAGGAGCGAGTCCAAACATGGCGTGGAATACTCTCAATGAAGCCCCAACTACAACGAGTCATTCTAAGCTTAACTATAGTCAGTGGCAAGTGGCTCTTAGTCTATCCCACAAGCTAGGCTTTTTTTCCCCATATATAGGAGGGACTTATTCCTATGTTAAATATAAGATCTCTAGTCCTGTATACACAGACCTTCTTGGGGGCGATGACCACACTAAAACCTACGAGAACAAACAAAAAATAAGCCTTGTTGTAGGGGCATCAATTACCGCTACAGAAGTGATTAATTTAGATATAGAAGCCAAGACTTTTGGCGAAAAAAGTGTGACGGTTGCTGGCTGCATTCGTTTCTGATCATTTCTGTTTTCAAAATATAAATCATTACCTACACTGAAAAAACGGTGTAACTAGGATATTTTCATGTTAAAAAAAGCTCTATTGTCTGCTTTTGTGCTTGCTAGTTGTGGTGCTCATGCTCTTTATAATGGTGCACCAAGCCTACCTCATGTCACAGAGACTGGTTTTTTCTTTAACAAAGATGATTGGTTTGCTCTAAAAGTAGGGTATCAAGGTGATCTTCTTATCGATAGAAGTTTGAGACCAACAAACAATAGAATAAAACGTATGGATGTGTTTGGTTATCACCTCAACCAAGGGGTGATTACAGCAAACTTTGTAGATCGTTTTGAAGTATATTCATCACTTGGTGCTGCCAAATTCTTTATAGAGCCTCGTGTAACAGAGACAACAAGACTTTCCATGGAAACAGGGAATAGATTTACTTGGGGTGTGGGAGCAAGGGGAGTTCTTTATGAGGTGTCTAAATTCACATTTGGTATGGATGTAAAGTACCAAGAGGCGAACCCTTCTTTTCAATGGATTAGTCTCAATGGCGCGCCTATTGGCCCGACCGGTGGAGCTAAACTCAAGTATCAAGAGTGGCAGATAGGTCTTGGAGTCAGTTACCGCATAGAACTATTTACTCCTTATATTGTAGGTAGGTACTGCCAAACACTTAGTAGATACAAGCATTTCCCATTAGGGCTTCTTGCAAACAATGCAACATCTTTTAGGGTGAAAAGTCGCAAGAAATTCGGCATTTCTGTGGGAGCAACACTTTCTAGTGGAAATATATTTGATATGGACTTTGAAGCTCGTATGATTGATGAGACAGCAGCTACAATTGCTCTTACAGTACGTATCTAACCTTATCTAAACCTCAATACTATTCTATGTATATTTACGACTCTATCTGCAAACTATTAGATGGTCTTGTTTCTTGGGGCCCATATTTTATGGGCAAGTGGATCCAACTGGAGTATAGAAAACTGAGTTGTTTAGTGCATTTGTAGGAGTGTATTTAACAGTGGCATTGGGACTATTTGAAGTCTTAAGCCCGGATTCGCTACCTGTAGCTATTTTAATAATACCCCCATTTTCTGTTTCAAAAGAAAAGAGTTTAGATGAATTATTAGTAAAAGTATCGATGCAGAGAGTTGCGCCTGTTCCAGAGCTTTCAAAGCCAAAGTCAGGGACGGTTGACTCCTGTCTTCCTATTGATGTGTTATTTGTCCCCTGAAAGTGCATAGTGGCATTGTTTCCAAAAAGCTCAATTCCTGGAATAAGTGCAAAACCTACAAAACTATTGTTGTCAAAGACAACATTATGAGTGGCGTTATTGCCTGAAAATCGAGCTTCTACAGCAAAAGAAGATTGAAGAATTTTATTATTACTAACTGTTGTTTCTAAAGTTTTAGATGCGGCATCGAGCCCCAAAAGGATGGCTTGTTCATCATTTGATGAGGTGGACTTGATTGTATTATTGACAATATTAATAGTACCCCCTCCGTCTAAATCAAGATTAATTCCATGAGATGTAACGGGAATTATACTATTATCCTGAATTGTGAGTAATTGGCCTTCAACACCTGGGTCAGGACAATTGAGATTGATCCCGATACTAGCTTGGCCAGTGCTTGGATCAGAGCTCTCAGCAGCAATTGAATTATTAATGATGGTGTGACTCCATCCTGAGCCAGAATCGGAGTTAATGGAAATTCCAGTTTGTGCTTTATTCTTGTTGTTCATAAGTATCTCGTTTTCAGTAATATAGGTGGTCATTTCTGAGCCCCCTGCGTGAGTAAAGAAAATTACTGACCCACTTTCTGTAAGTGTTGGTTGAGGAATAAAAGAAAAGCCGCCTACAAAATAGTCACTAGCTGATGAGGTATCGGAGTTTGTGAAAATGATCCCACCAGGGTGCGTAGAAGCTACGATAGGTTTTTGATTTGTTTTAGGGGTAATATTATGCCCTTTATAGTTTAAATCTACTGATGATCCTACAAGCAGCTGGTTGATTTTAATAGAATAACCAGCTGTCCCTGTATCGTATACGTCACCTCTTCCATAGACGTAGATAAGGTCTCCTTCAGAACTTGTAGCTTGTGCCTGTGGCATTGTTTTATAAGGGAACCAGAAAGAACCGTTTTGCTGAGATGTGCTGTATGGGGTGGCGCTATCTACATAAACCGCTTGAAGTTCAGGGCAGCCGCTACCAGGAGGAGCGATGGTAACGTCTCCAATAAGGTTGTATGCAGCATCGGGGTTGTTGCCGTTTGGTTGACTAGCCTTTTTTATTAAGCCCTGAGTAGTAAAATCAGTACTGCTTTGGCTGAATACTCCGAAACCTCCCTTAGCTCCAGATATTCTTTCAAGTTTAAAGTTTATTGGGTCTAGATTTCGTGTAAGTGTTAAGCAGAGAGGTTCACTACCTCCTTGGCTAACGAGCATTTGTCTGCAGTCATTGTTATCGATTGTACAGTGAAGAACAGAGTCCACATTGTTGTCAGGGTTATTTAAGTCCGAACTATTTGCGACTGTGATATCAAAGGCACCACCTCCAGAGCTATTCAGAAAAATGGTATTTTTTCGGATGGTTAGATTGCTTACATTAAGAGTTCCTGTAGATGTGTTTCTGTAGTTAATTCCAGAGTACTGTCCTGCCTGCGGCAGCGGGTATGTGATAGTATTTTGCTCAATATCTAAGTTTACAGAACCTGTAGTGACTGACTGTATTGCGTCTGAACCTGATGAAACAGAAATAGTATTACCACTGATAACACCATTAATTTTATCAGCTGCAGTGAAGTTTGACAGGCTTATGGATGATCCTGAAGTAGTAAATGTGTTTCCTGCAATAATAAGATTTCCGTTGTCAGAGCTATTTTCATATCCAACGGCAGTTGCTAGATTAGCTCCTGTAAAGGTATTTTCTCGAACTTTAAGGCTGTTGCGATGGCTGCTTGCCCAGTCAAAGAAAACAGCTTTATTAAAACCTGTAGTGACTGTGTTGTTCCGAAGGCTGTAAGTGCCTCCGTTATTACCTGTAATTGTGTCATCTTGACTGATATCAAAGGCATGTCCTAGATTAGAGTTTGAAGACACATCGTTGTTGATGATGAAAGTTGAATCGTAAAGGTTAAGCAACTGGAAAGCATCCTGGCCATTTCTAGCTTCAACGGTGTTACCTTTAATCATATTGACATTTGTGTAGTTATTTACGGCATTCTCCATAGAAACTACAGCTGGATCAGTTGTGCTTGATCCAGCACCAATAATCACATTATCTATAATGTAGTTGTTTCCTACTGGGTCGTCAAGATCCACTACGTTAAATAGGTTTGATCCTCCAGTAATCTGGTTTCCTCTTATGTTCACAGCAGTGCTTTGTACTGCAATTGCTGCACTATCTGTGGCGTCAATCACAAAACCGTTAATGGTAATTTCTCTAGCGAGTTGCGCCAGAAAGACAGGATTTCCTGTGTTTGTGATCTTTGCAAGCTCTCCAGGGGTAAACGGAGGAATGATCACTCCATTTAGCGTTAGATCAAGACCAGAGCTAGACATGACCTGCCCAGACTTGAACCCGTATCCTTCGTCATAATTTCTTGAAGTTCCGTCTCCAAAGAAGACGTAAACTACGCCGTCTTCAGGAGCGTTTAGGTCAGCTAGTCTAATGGTTGTATATGGATCTTCAAAGGTGCCGCTTCCTGTTCCTGGGGTGTCTCCTTGACCGATATGTGCTGTACCTGTGTTATTCACAAAGGTAAAGTGATAGGAATTTCCAAACTCATCAAGGTGTGGAAATCTGTGGCTTTTTCTATATATCGGGATAATTTCATTGCGGATGACATCTTGTGTTTTTACATTCATCCACTCTAGGTAGTTATCACTTTCGGATTTTTGGTAAGGAAACCTACTTTTTGTAGATCCCTTGAGTCTTCTTGGTCCAAGAGGAATATTAAAGCTTGCAAATCCGTTGATGCGGCCTTTGAAAAGTTTGTCATAGGTGTATTCTACTCCAATGCTAAACCACTGGGTAGGACTTGCACGAAGCCTAGCTCTTGCTCCAGGAACATTGCCAACGTTTTGAAAGCCAAAAAAGCCTTTTTGTTTAAAAAGGTAGTAACCCCCAACGCCAACATAAAGACCTAGCTGCTCAAATGGAGGGGGAAGAGTAAATCCAAGTTCTCCATCAGCAGAGGGGAGTGCATAACGGATTTTTTGTTGAACAAGGGCGCTGTTTCCCTGGAATTCTCTAAAATGAATATCATCTTCTTGAAACTTGCCAGAGAAAGGGTAGTATCCGTTTAGGCGTAAGCTCAGGTACCTTCCTAAAAACTCTACTCCTCCAGCACCTTGGTGGGAAGAGAATGATTTAAAATTTCTAAAATCATAGTAGGCATTCATTCCGAATACGAGTGATTCTTCTGAGTTTGAGAATCTGCAACCGAGACCCACGTTTGACGCTAGGTAAGCGTTGTTAAAGACATGAAGCTTTGCATCAACAAAAGGGAGACCGATTGTGTTTGTGTTTGGACAGGCGAAAACTCCTACGGTGGAGTAACCTTCATCATACCCCATACCCTTATGCTCTCGGTGTTTGATTTCCACACGAGAGAAGGTATACTTACCCATTCCTGTGCTGAGAGCCATTAGAGAAGCACTGCTAAATAGCAGGGCAAAAAAGATTCTCCTAAATGCTGAATAGAAAAATGACATTTGAACAAACACAGCTTAAAAGGTTTCACCAAATATCCGTTGTACTACTTTCAATATTTTATTGAAATTACAATCATCGAGATTCATTGCTAAAAATCCTCTGTTAACCTACACTCTGTCCCTCATCTATTTACGACAAGCTTTTTTGGAGCCTTATTTAATGTTCAAACGTACTATTTTTTCATTTTTGTTTTTAGGAACTATCGCACTTAACGCAATTGACTCACCTATTGTGAAGCCAAGGTCTACGGATTCTTTCACAGAAGAAGAGATTAAAGAGTTGAAAGAATGGATAAAAAAGAAAAGGCAGGTCGTTGGGATCAAGAGTTTTGGTGGAGAGCTTACCTTTAGTGGTGAGATTCATGCTGGCATGACTCAGTCTAACGAAGTGGTAGATGGGATCAAACAAAGAGGTTCAGGTGGAGCTTTTCCATCAAGAGGAACAAGATCCTATGATGTGGAAGTCGACCTTCTTATGAACTATAGAGCTGAGATCACCTGGGCTACTGCGAAGATCAAATTTAAGAATAAAGCAGGGATTTCTTCTGCATCTGGTACATCGGATAAAGTGTCTCTTGATCGAGGATTTATGGGAGTTCGCTTCTTGCAGGGCGAGGCTTGGACGATGGATTTAGAAGTGGGTAGAAGAAAGCTTAGCTATACTTTTGACTCGCAAATTGAATTCGGTTCTTTCATGGATGGGATTCTTTTAAAGTATGACCATACTTTTGATAGTATAGGAGATGTATATTTCCATGGTGGGCCTTTTGTTGTAGATTTTACTGTTGATCACTATGCATATGTTTTTGAAATAGGCTTTTTGAACATTGGAAATACAGGTATTTATACAAAGTATGCATTTCTTGACTGGGATACAAAAAACTACGGGAACAAGCAAAAAGATGACAAATACCGCTTCTTAACGAACCAGGTAACACTCGGCTATAAGGTTGTTCCTAAATGGATGGGTAAAGTTCTTACTATCTATGCAGCAGGTCTTGTAAACTCGGCAGCACGTGAGCTTCCAGTAACTGCGAATAAGAAAGCAAACTGGGCTTGGTATGCTGGTTTCTTCCTTGGTGAAGCAAGAAAGAAAGGTGACTGGTCCGTAAATGCTAACTACCAATATGTAATGCCGCAGGCAGTACCAGGGTTTGATTCTATTGGAATCGGAAGAGGGAACGCTGCAGGTACAGGTCTTTACTGCGCTAATAAAAGCTGTTCTATACCTACAACAAGAAGAACTGCAGCTGGAAACACGAACTACAAGGGTTTCAATTTGCAGCTTCTTTATCTTTTCACAAATAACCTAACTCTGAAACAAGGATACAAGCAGTCTATCAGACAAGATAAGGCTGTGGGACCGATTTTCAGATATAAGGAATACAATCTAGAGCTTGTTTACATATTCTAAGGAGATTCTTCAAAAGAGAAGACGACTTCTTTGAGCCTATGTCTTTTTGTGATGTCTTTTTTGGAAGGTTTCTTTACGTGCATGTAAAGTGTGTGTGTAGAACCGAGTGATTCAATGTACTCATCAATATCAGAAAGATCCAAAGACTTGGAAAGAAGGAGTACTGGGAATTTCCCGCCTTTGACTTGGCTTAATATCTGCGACTCTAAGCTCTTTTTCATATTAGATAGATAAACTCCATTGATAGAAGAAAACAATCTATAAAAGAAGTCTAGAATCCTAGGTTTATTTCTTAAGATGAAGAAATGAATATCTTCAGAACATCCAGAAAGAAGAAGAGTTTTTGTCATAGAGCTGTCTTTCATGATGATAAGAGAAGGATTTTGATCTTCAAAGGGGGAGTGGAGTAATTTAACCTCGTAAACAAGGGAAAAGATACGCCTTCCAATGAAGTTCAGAAAGATTTTCGATAGGTAGAATATAGTAAAAAAAGAGCCGACAAGGATAAGCATAGAGACGATGAAAAATCCTTTTGCAGCAGAAAGACCAAAAGTTCCACTGAAAACATAAAGTGAAAACGGAGCCATTAGAACTCCTGTGAAGCTTAAGAAGTTCGAAGCAGCAATGACTTGCCCTCTTTTTATATCAGGGCTGAAAGTTTGTAGATAGGCATCAAAGGGAACGATAAAACACCCACCGGCTGCACCGATGCATATCAGTAAGATGAGGTTGGTAAAAATAGTTTTTGGGCTGACTGCAAGAAGGAACAGAAAGAGAAAAAGAAAAACTCCCGAGCAGCAGGAAAGGCCCAGCTCTACTCTATTTTTAGAAATCTTGCCAGCGAGCATGGCACCGCCAGCAATACCAATGGAAATGGTCAAAAATAAATAGCCCCCGCCATATTCAGAAAGCCCGAGTGATTCAATCGCATAGGGGATTATATTTAATTGGAAGAAAGCTCCCATATAGAGAAAAAAAGCAGCACATAAAGCAGAGGTAAGAAGGTGGGGAGTTTTATGGCAAAACCTAAGTGTTTGATAGATTTCTCGTAGGAAGAATAGCTTGATGCGCTTTTGAGTCCTTGATGGTTTCGTATGGGGGATGTATAGGCTTGCTATGAATCCAACGATGGCGATGATGACACAGAGAGCTGCTGAAATAGTGAAGTTTCTGTTTGTAACTTGCGTTGTAAAAGAAGCCAAAAAGGTTCCAACGATCATAGCAAGATAGGTAAAAGAGGTGATGACACCATTTGCTTTAGAGATTTTATCAAACTGTACAATCTCTGGGATAATGCTGTATTTGGGTGGTCCGAAGACAGCGCTTTGAAAAGAGAGAAGAAAAAGCAAAGAATAACAAGACCAGGCGCTTTGATAAGCGAAGGCGGCAACGCCAAGAATCGTAATAACAACTTCCAAACCTTTAAGGGCTACGATCAGCTTTTGCTTTGAGATTTTGTCAGCAAGTACACCTGCTGCAGAGGAAAAAAGCAGAAACGGCAGGACGTATACGGTTCCAACCCAAAAAAGTATAGAGCTTGAGTGTTCTATACCTCTAAGGTCAATAAGTAAAAAGACCGTTAAGAATTTGAAAACATTATCGTTGATCACCCCAAGGAATTGAGAGATGTTCAAGGCGTTGAGAGCTTTTTTTGAGCAGAACGTATCAGAATGGACAATATCTTTTCGCTTCTGAATGATTCTTTTTATCAAACTTTTCTTAGGCATATCATCCGTTAAAGATTTCATGCGAGACCATATCAATTTATATCTTTTTAAATCTGCTAAAAAAAGCCTTCTCTCTATAGCTTTTTCTAGATTGATATTAACAAAACTTTTGGCCCATACTTGGGAAGATAGAAGCAACGAATGTAGATTACATGACTGAACCTATTCTTTTTACAAGTAACGAGATGGATGCTTTAGCAAAGCGTTTGCATGCGCAGATGCTGAGAGATAAAGGACCTCTTCGAAAACTTGTCATAGTGCCTTCAAGTCTTTACAAAGAGTATCTATTCGAAGCTTTTTCAAAGCTAGATAGCAAAGTAACAACAGGCTTTAAAGTTCTTAAGCTGAACTCAGCAATTGACTACCTCCTAAGGCTTGTAACTTTTGAAGATAAGAAGATGCATGCGTTTGCATCACCAGCGCTTCTTTCACTTCATATTGAGATCCTGATTCATTCATATCTGCAAGATGGCACCATTGAAAAAGATCCCAGGTATGCGAAGCTTAAGAACTTCTTATCTCGAGACAAAGAGTCAGAGGTGGAGAAGAGAGTAAGGGAAGTAAGCTCTCTTTTAAGTGCGGAGTTTACGCATACAGGGCTTTATGCAAATGATACGCTAGAAGAATTTCTTGAGACGGAGACTTTTCAAGCAGCTCTTTGGGAAGATGTGTATTCAAAGTGGGATTTTCCATATAAGCTTTTTAAAAATGCAAAGATCTCAAGCAAGAAAGATCTTGAGATGGATTTGCATTTTTTCGGGTTTGCTCACATCCCCAAAGTTTATGAGAGTTTTTTCTCCAAGCTAGAGCCTTTTTTCAAACTACACTATTACTTTTTGAATCCTTGCATGGAATATTGGGGAGATATTGTCTCTGAAAAGGGACGGATTTCTTTAAAGGAGTATTACGAGAAAAAGGGTGTCGCTCTTTCTGAAATAGAAACTCTTGATTCCTATTTAAAAAATAGGAACCTCCTTCTTGCGCATTTTGGTGATAGCATGAAAGAGCAGTTTAATTCTTTTGTGGATAGGCCTGCAAATTTAGAAGAAGTGTATATAGAGCCGCAACATGAGTCTCTTCTTCACAAAGTAAAAGAAGATATGCTTCTTTTAAAAAACCAAAGAGAAGAGCCTGACCTACTTATAAAAGATGCCAACGCAGATGATAAGAGTATCAGTGTTTTTTCAGCTCCAACAAAAAAA
Source organism: Chlamydiia bacterium (assembly GCA_022601395.1). Taxonomy (GTDB): domain Bacteria; phylum Chlamydiota; class Chlamydiia; order Chlamydiales. The sequence goes on from JAJACS010000001.1 coordinate 57,474, forward strand.
AGAGAGATAGAGGCTTTATATAATACTTTGCTAGGCCTTACAGACAACAAAGAGATTAGCCCCTCAGAAATCCTTGTGCTATCACCTGATATCTCTTCTTACTTTCCCTATATTCACGATGTTTTTCTAAATGAAGAGTCACATTTTTCGATAGAAGTGCATGATCTTGAAATCCAGTCGCAGAGTAGCTTTTTAAAAGGTCTATTGCAGCTTTTTAAATTAAAGGATCTAAGATGGGAGAAAAGAGAGATTTTGAAGCTCCTTTCTGTTCCATCTTTTGCTCTTGCTAGTCGCTTTTCTAAAGAGCAAGTAGCTCGGATCAAAGAGATTTTAGCTCATGCGAATATTAGATATGGCTATGACAAAGGACATAAAGAAACATTACTTCGCGCAGGTAGTAATAAGGTAAGTTCCATTGGTACATGGAAATACGCCCTTGAAAAACTACTACTTGGCCTTTCAGTAGAAGACACAGGAGATGTTCAGGATTTAGAATTTCTACCGAATCCCTATCTTCAAATGACAGATGCAGAACTTGTTGGGGATTTTATCCTGCTGCTAGATGACCTATATAAAGATGCATGCATTATGAAAACAAAGAAATGCAGCCTTATAGACTGGATTGAGTATGTGAGTAGGATTTCTGATCGCTATTTCAAAATAGATGAAGAAGACTCTTCAGAGATGTCCGGGTTTAGCTATTTCAAAGAGCAGCTTAAAGCTCTTTATCAGCTTGTTGGCAAGAGTAATGAAGAGAAAATTGGGTTCTCGTGTATCCAAGACTACTTTAAGAAGGCAGCTTCTAAAAAGAGTGGGTCCTTTGCAAAAGGTTCAAAAGAAGGGATTGTTTTTGCAAACCTTTCTCTATCTCATATTACTTCTTGTAAAATTCTAGTATTTCTAGGTGTAGATGAAAATTCCTTCCCAAGAGGGCCATCGATCTTTCCATTAAGGGAAATTGATGAGAACAAAATGGATTATTTTTTATCACCATCACAAGAAGATAGGATGTCTATTTTATATGCAATCTTGGCTACGAAAGAGAACTTGATCTTTAGCTTTTGTAGTGTGGATCCAACAGATAATAAACCTCTTTGTTTGAGTTTCCTTATTCAAGAGTTTATAAAATACCTTGATGACAACTTTTGTTTTTCAGAAAAGAAAATCTCAAAAGAGATAACGAAGAAGCATGGCGCCTTTTCTTTTGATATAGAGAGCCTAGAAAATAGCTTCTCGAGTAGAGCATATGAGCTTGCAAAAAGCTACTATCATGAAGAAGAGAACAAAGCACATTTTTTCCCAGAGTTTTTACAAAGAGGTGAAAAAGAGAAGCCAGCTTCTTCAGAAGATGAACTTCAGATCAGTATAAGAGATTTATCTTCGTTTGCAAAAAACCCACTCCGTTTCTTCTTTAATAAAAAGATGGGTCTTTATTTAAGAGATGCAGAGAATCTTGAAGAATCCCTTGAAAAACAGTTTGTAATCTCAGCTCTAGAAAAAGCTATTTTTAGATCAGGGGCTCTTACAAAAGGTTTTGATCAAGCGCTTGGACATGCAAATCATATAGGAAATCTTCCTGAGGGGATCTACTTGCCTGTTGCAGAGAGAGTGCTTAAAGAAGAAGTAGCAAATGTTCATGAAGCGTTTAAGAATTTCGATCTAACGCCATCAGACCTTGTTTCCTTTCACTTGGATACTTCTGCAAAAGAAACAGTAGAGATTGCTGAGAACAAATTCCTAATGCCAGCGATTAGACTTTGTGTAGATGGAAGAAATGTTGTGATCCATGGTGATTTAGATGGAGTGACTAAAAAAGGGCTTCTTCATATGGGAAAGGGGAACACCTCTTCTGTTATGAAAGACTGGCCTAAACTTTTGATTTATAGTTTGCTTGAGCACTCTTTCCCAAAAGATTTACTGCTTCTTGAAAAGGGTCAAACAAAACCGATTCATGCAGATCTTCATAAAAACTTGGCATCATATCTACGATATTATGAAGAGGCATTAAAGACTCCTTGTCCATTTGTTCCTGACTGGGTAGAGGTAGCTCTTTTAAAAACGGAAGAGGATTTGGGTAATACGATTAAGAAAGCATTTTCACAAAGTTTCCAGGCAGTATATGTCGATCCCTATATGAAGTGGCTCTATGATCATACAGAAAAGTGTGACCATGAAGTTTTATTAGACTGCTGGCAAGAAAGGCTTAAAGAAGCTTTTTCTCCACTGCTTGTATTTTTAGATAAGAAGGCGTGTTCATGAATAGTTTTGATTGCTTAAGCAAAGAGCAGGATATTGCAAAGCCTTACTTTTTGCAGGCATCTGCAGGCACAGGAAAAACGTTTGCTATCGAGCACATCTTTGTCCGTCTACTTCTTGAAGAGTCAAAAGAGATAGGGTGTGAGAAAATTCTTGTTGTGACTTTTACAAATGCTGCGACAAGGGAGCTTAAAAGCCGCATTCATGCAGCTGTGGAAACAGCTCTCCACCAGCTGTTAACAAATGAGATTTCCCTGCCATATCTTATGGAACTTGATGAAGATCTAAGGCTTATCTATATCAAAAGGCTCGAAAAAGCTGTCTTGAATTTCGATAAGGCACAAATTTTTACTATTCATAGCTTTTGTTTTCATGCCCTTAAAACAAAAGGGTTTGATGCTTTTATTAACTTAGATATGGGGGAAATAGGAGAGGTTTCTTATAAGGATGAGCTAAAGCAAACCCTTTTAGACGCTTTGCTTGTTGATGTGAAACAAGACTCTTTTGGATATTCGGAGGTTCATAATCTGCTAAAAAGTTGCAAGGGTGATATTCATCTCCTTGTTAATAAGGTTTTTAAGCTTGTTGAAAGTGAGCTTGAGTATGAAGAGTTCGAAAGCTTTATCAAGCTTGAAGAGGATTTCTTTATAGAGCTTAAGCATGCTCTAGATGCTTCATCTATAGGGGGACTTGAAGAGGCGTTTTTACAGCTAGCTCCTTTATTTAAAGGTCTTTGCAACACAAAGAAAGAAATACATCCCCAGTATTTAGAGCAGGTCAGCCTTCTTGATAAAGGGTATAAAGAGGGTATATATAAGGGGCTATTTGATGAAATAGTCTATAAAGACAGCTTTTTCTTGGAAAAGTTCACGGACGAGAACACAAAGAAAAAGGCTACTTTTGATGGAAACCTGCTTCTGCAGAAAAACCTTTTTTTTAAGTTAAACGATGTACTTACAGAGGTTTATAAAAAAGCGAGGGATCCGAATCGGACCCTGCTTAAACTTGCGCGTACGTGCCGGGACCGGATCGAAAAAGAGTACGATCAGGGAAAGATTTTTTCTTTCGATGCTTATTTAACCTTAATGCTTGAAGCTCTTCAGAATAAATCATTTAAAGAAAAAATCGCTTCTTCCTATAGCGCTGCGATTATCGATGAGTTCCAAGATACTGATCCTGTTCAGTGGAAGATTTTCAAGACTCTATTTGCAAAAGAGGACTTTCCTTTATATCTTGTTGGGGATCCCAAGCAGTCTATCTATGCATTTAGAAATGCAGATCTACCTACCTACTTAGAAGCATCGTCTTGTTTTTCCAAAGAGAGTAAACAGTCTCTTGATACAAACTACAGGAGTGAACCAGCGCTTGTTGGAACATTGAATGACTTGTTTTCTAAAGACCATGCAAAAAACTGGCTATCATCAACTGGAAGTATTGAATATGTAGAAGTGAAACCTTCTAATTTTTTTGAAGATACTTTGTTTGAAGATGCGGGGAAACATGTACATGCTGCTATTTTTGAAGAGAAAAAATCAAGAGACAGAAGTTTCCCAAGTAAAGCCTTAGAAGATGAGGAGCTATTTCCCTACATAGCATCGGAAATTTTAAAAATAAAAGACCAAGGGGAGACAAGCTTTAGTAATATCGCGATTCTGATAAGAGATCGTTACCAAGGGAAGAGACTACAAAGAGCTTTTAGTAAATTTAACATCCCTCTGCAAATAAAAAGCCATAGCCCTCTCTATAAAACAAAGGCCTTTGCTTTTTTTCAAACGCTGATGAATTGGCTAAATGCCCCAAGTGATAAGAATCTTTTAAAGATGCTTCTTGTGCATCCTTTTATGGGGCTTTGCCATAGAGACCTTGAAGCTGAAGAGGAAAGCTCTTCTGCTGTTGATGCTATTTGTAAACTTAAAGATCTTTCAGGGGTTTTTGAAGAAAAAGGTCTTCTTACGTTCTATCAAACTTTTTTGGAAACCTCTTTTGCAAATAATGTAGCATTTGAAAAAGCTCTGCTTGAAGGAGAGAGAGCAGAAGACTATCAAGATCTTTGTCAAATTTACGAAGTATTGATCGCGAGTGTAAACCCTCCCTATTTTATCCAGGATCTCTTGTATTTCTTAGAAGAGTGTAGGAGAAAGAAAGAAGATGAAAGCTTTATGCAAAAGGGGATTGTAAAAGAAGACGCGGTCATTGTAATGACAACACACTTAAGTAAGGGTCTTGAGTTTGGATATGTGTTTGCTCTTGGTGTAGCTTCAAGGCCGCAAGTTTCAGAAAACATACTCAGGGTGAAGGATACCTATGAGGTGTTTGATGGATCAAACAGCGAGCATCAAAGTCATCTTCAAAACATTGATGAAGAGAAGATGCGGCAACTTTATGTTGCTCTTACAAGAGCAAAAAAAAGAGTGTACCTACTTTTTTGTTTGGATGAAGAAGAAAGAGAAGTCGCTTCTTTAAATAGATCTGCAATGGAGCACTTTTGCAAATCTCTTGCTGGAACATATCTAAAAAATGACCTTGTTCAAAAGTTAAATAATATCAAGACGGCAAGTCTCAAGGTAGAGAGCCAAATAGAAGGTGAAAAAATAAAAGCCTTTGTACCGGTGAAGAAAGCTCCTCCACTTACAAAGCCAAAAGAGTATCATAAGAGATCGAAGGAAAGGGTGTTTGGTTCCTATTCAGCTTTTGCAAAATCAAAACCTGTTTTAGAGGAAAGAGTTAAGCAAGAAGAAGGAAGTAAAGATGTATTTAGTCTTCCAGCATCCAAAGAGACAGGGAACCTTTTGCATGCAATTTTAGAGAAAGTGTTTGAAAGAGGACTTTATGTTGAAAAGTCGCAAAGAGTCCTGAAGGCACTCATCGAGCAAGAGGTGCAAGGGAGTCATCTAGATGAATGGAATGATGTCGTTTATCAAGTGATAGAAAATGTGATGCACCTTAAACTCAAAAGCTGTGATGAAGAGTTTTCTCTGTCGGATATAAAACTTAAAAATGTCACAACGGAGATGCCTTTTCATCTTTATGAAGATGAAATACACATAATCAAAGGATTCATTGATTTGTGTATCGTAGTAAAGGGGAAAATATACCTTGTTGACTGGAAGTCAAATTTTCTTGGGAACAGCATTCATGATTATGAAGAGAGTAGGCTTACTGAGAGCATGAAACAGCATGATTACTTTTTGCAGGCGAAATTTTATAGTAGAGCTGTGCGCTCTTATGTAGAAGATAGTGATCTTGAGTATGGTGGAATGTTCTATGTTTTCTTAAGAGGCCTTGAAAAAGAGAGTACGAAAGGCGTGTATTATGTTTCTTGAAACTCAAAAAATACCCTTTAGAGAAAAGCTTTTAGAGCTTGGCCTTTTTAAGGCTGTAGACTTTGCTTTTGCAAACATCTTTAAAGGAAAAGTTTCTGATGAGAGCTACAGCTTTCTGTGTTATTTGTTTGCTCTTGGAAGGCTTGGTCACCATAGCCTTCTTGTAGAAGGAGGAAAAGTGACTCCTGACGCTCTCGATCTTTTGCAAAGTGCTGAAAGAGACCAATTTTTGCTTGAGCTATCGAAAGGAGCGGAGCAACTTCCAAAAACTCTTTGTCAAAACTTTCATGGCAGCTTGGACTTAAGGCCTGTTGTTAAAGATAGTGATCGATACTATTTGCAAAAGTACTTTTTAGAGGAGCATCAAATAGCGACCTCTTTTACATCACTTTTAACAAGAAATGGCAGCAGTTTTGCCTCCTCAGAGATAGAAGATGCAGTACAACCGTATGTTTCATCTTTAAATGCTGAGCAGCTTCTTGCGGTTAAGGGTGCTTTGCAAAATAGACTCTTTGTTTTGTCAGGTGGGCCTGGCACGGGAAAGACTTATACCATTGGACACCTACTAAAGACTTATTGTGCGCTTTCTAAAGAAGAGCCGAGAATACTCGCTTGTGCGCCAACTGGTAAAGCAACATCACACCTTAAGCAAAAGCTAGGAGAAATTCCAAACATTGAAATCAAAACGCTTCATAGCGCTTTAAAGCTTAGAGGGAATCAAGCAGGCATCCTTAGCTACGATCTAATCGTTGTAGATGAATGCTCTATGATAGATCTTCATGTATGGAAAACTTTTTTTGCCAAAATCTTGGAAAAGACAAAGGTTGTTTTAGTAGGAGATTACCATCAGCTTCCTCCTGTTGAAACTGGGATGATTTTTGAAGAGTTGTTTCATGCAGCTGAAGGTGCTCATGTAGAACTTAAGGAATGTTTACGTATCGAAAATCATAGCATTCATACTCTTGCTAAGCTCGTGAATGAGAATAACTATGAAAAGGCAGCTGAAGTTCTACGGTCACAAACAAAAGATCTTTGCTACTTTGAGTATGAAGAAGAGAAAAATGTTTTAGCTATCGAGAATCTTGACCTGGTATCGGAGTTTAAACATTTTGAAGATCCGGATAAAAGTATTCATGAACTCTTAGAAGGTCTTAGAAAGATCTGCATGCTAAGTCCTGTAAACAAGGGCACCTGGGGTGTAAACACAATCAACGAAGTAATCTATACGTTTTTAAAGTCGAGAGCTACAAGCGGCAAGATAGCCATCCCGATTATGATCACGCAAACGGACTACTCGAAGAATCTCTACAACGGTGATCTTGGAATCTTAATCCAAGACTTTTCTAGTAGCAGTAAAGACACGGCCTTTTTTTACATAGAAGGAAAAGTCACAGAGTTTAAAAAGCAACTTCTTCCAAACTTTGAGCATGCTTACTGCGTAACTGTTCATAAATCTCAGGGGAGTGAGTTTGAGAAAGTGGTCATTTTTCTTCCTGAGAAAAGTGAGCTCTTTGGAAAAGAACTTTTATATACAGCATTAACAAGAGCAAAATATAGTTGTATGCTCCTTGCAAAGAAGGAAGCGATGAAAAAATGTTTCTTGGGTAGCATACAAAAAAGCACTTGTAGCCTTCTTGTGAGATGTAGGAAATTAAACCTTGAAGAGAAAGCATGATCCGTCTAAATTTTTACTACTTTTTTACAAGCGAAGGTAATTGCAGAATGCTTAAATGTTTACATACAGCTATTACTTGTTTTGTTTTTACGCTTAGTTCTTCTGCTTTCGGGTTCGAATTGGGAACCGCAGAAGAATCTCCTGAGAAGAATCTTAAAAAAAGCATTGAATCCGTTATTTTTCACGCAGATCCCACAGCTCAAGTGGGGATAAAGATTGTTTCCTTAAAAGACGGGAAAACTTTGTTTGAAAAAAACTCGAATGAAAAATTCATTCCAGGTGGATCTTTAAAAGTGGTTACAGCTGCAGCAGCTCTGCAGCTACTTGGACCAAACTTTTGTTTTGAGACAAGCCTTTATACAAACGGCCTTGTTGATAAGGGAGTTTTGAAGGGAGATTTGTTCCTTCAAGGGTCAGGAGATCCTTCACTTACTGGTAACGACTTAGATAACCTAATCTTTGAGCTAAAGCTGCTTAATGTAAAAGAGATCGAAGGCGACCTTGTTTTTGATGCTACAGAGTTTGATGATTTACCTTTAGCGCCAGGATGGATGTGGGATGAAAAGCTTCGCTATAGAGACTCTCCCGTAGACGCTCTTGTGATTAACCATAGCTGTGTGAATGTTTGGGTAAAACCTTCACAAATGATTACAATGGCACCGCTTGTGAGGATCCAACCAGAGATCCCAGGTATTGTGATAGAAAACAATGCATCGATGGGTAATATCGATAGAAAGAAAAATACCATCAAGGTTTCTACAAAGAATATCATACAAAAAGATGTGATTCATATAGAAGGCTTGATGTCGCTCAAAAGTAAAACAATCCTTCATAGAATACCTGTGAAAAACCCTCAGCTGTATGCAGCAACGGAGTTTTCTGAAAGGTTGAAAAGTAACGGAATAAAGCACTTCGGAAAGATACGTTTTGAGCAGATGCAAAAGAATACCAAGTATTTAGCAACGCATAGATCAGATCCTATGTTTGATCTGACGATGCACATGTTGAAAAATTGCGATAATTTGTATGCGAACTGTTTCTTTAAAAAAGTAGGACGCAATCAATATGGTAAGCCGGGCACCTGGCCGAATGGATCCCAAGCGATTAGGGATTTTTTAGAAGAGTTGAATGAGCCTCTCTATGCAAAAGCTGTGATTCTAGATGGAAGCGGTGAGTCGGCATATAATATGGTAACTCCTAATCAAATGGTGTCACTGCTTAGTTGGGTAGATAAGGAGTTTATTTATGCTCCGGAGTTTATCTCATCGTTATCTCTTTCCGGCCTGGATACGTCTTTAAGAAAGCGATTTGGTAGTAAGCATATGAAGAATAAGATTAGAGCTCATGTGGGAACTTTAAAAGGTGTTTCTTCGATATGTGGCTATGCTACTACAAGAGATTCTGAAACTTTAGCTTTTGCGATAATGATCAATGGTTTTATAAAAAAACCAAGAGAGATCAAGGAAGAGATAGAGGATCGTGTATGTGATCTGCTTACTCGCTTTTCCAGGGAAGACTAAGGATGTTCGGACATCTTCTTAAAGATGCAAAAAAAGACTCAATTACAGATGTGGAAGTTGCCATTTTGGCTCGCAAAAAAGATGAACTACTTCTTTTAGAGGAGCCTTATCTCAATCGGCAAAACTTTTATCATCTTCCTAAAGGCAGAATCAAAGAAGGAGAGACAATTTCGCAAGCACTTCATAGAGTGCTTATGGAAGAAACTCTTCTTGCGGCTTCAGAAGTAGAAAAATTCTTAGCGTATCAAGATACTGAAACAGAAACGGGCAAGAAAAGAAGCTTTTATTTTGTTGTAAGTGTTGTGGATCCAGAAGAGATCCAGGCAAAAAAATACCACAGCTACGCTTGGGCAGTGCCAACAGAAGCTGTGGGATATCCGATTAAAGACGAGCTTAGAGAAATGCTCGATCTTTACATGAGAACTTAGCCAGCTGCTCTTGCTGCAAACTTAGACTTTGTTCTAGCTGCTTTATTTCTTTTGTAGATGCCTTTCTTTACGCCTCTATCCATTAAGCTGAATACTTCACTTAGGTGAGTCTTAACGTTCTCAGCTTCTTTGTTCTTAAGAGAAGTTTCGAAAGAGCGAACTGCTGTACGTACACGAGACTTAAGAACTTTATTTACTTCTTTTTTCTTCTCGTTTTGGATCATACGCTTTTGAGCTGTAGGTCTTTTAACTTTTTTGGCTACTTTTTCTTCTTTTGCCATGGGTGTCCTATTTTAAATTGGGTCGATTAAAAATAAGAACTATAGCACCTTTTGTAAAATTCGTCAAAAACCTACTTTGAAATAGAGAAATAAAATAACAATTTTACTTGCTTCGTATAGAGGTTTTTTTCATAGTAGGGTGGTTAAAAGGCTAAAATCAGGAGACAGATGGATGCAAGGTGGATTTGGAAAAAACCTTTGGCTACTATTTTTTGGGGTAACCTGCGCAGTTTCCCTATGGTTTCTCGCTCTTTTTAGTATTAAAATGTATCCTTATATTATGCTCTCACAGGTGACAAATGCGAGAGTGTCGGAATTTCATGCAAAGCCTCTTTCTGAGAACAAGTATGCTGTAGAGGCAAAATTTTCTTTTAAAGCTGCAGGGAAGGATTATGAAGAGAGCTACACCTTTGTAAAGCCCATTTTTCTTAATAAGTTTGCTGCTGAAAATCACGTAAAGAATTTTTGGAAAGAGCAGAGCGATTGGCTTGTGTACTATAAGAAGGGGAACCCTTCTTACTGCTCGCTTCAGAAGATTTTCCCATTTAAGTATCTATTTAACTTTGGGATTACGTTTTGTATTATGTTTTACTTCATGTGGCTTAGAAATTATGTAGCTAGAATGAGTTAATACTAGTCGGAATTAGAGGAGTGTATTAAGAGGTAAAAAAGTATTCTTATAATTTTTTTTACTTTATTTAAAACTGACATATCTTCCATTGTATGGCATAGAGTCCAAAATCATTAGGTTTTGGATGATGACTCTATTTAGAGATTTCTTCAATATCATCTTGACATTTAGATGTATTGTCAGCAGAATTTAAAGCGCCGGTTTTCGTTTTTTAGTAAAAGTAGAAGTATGTCTTTTTCTTTTCACAGATTTATTCATAACATCCTTAGGAGTATATGAGCAATACAGGACAAAATGTTTTTGACCCACAGCATCAGCAAAAGCTAGAAGAACTCGTTGCGATAGCAAAAGAGCAAGGATATCTCACCTATGAGGAGATCAACGAAGTTCTTCCAATGAATTTCGACACTCCTGAGCTCATCGACCAAGTGCTTATTTTCTTAAGTGGCATGGATATTCAGATCCTGAATCAGGCTGAAGTTGAAAGACAGAAAGAGAGAAAGAAAGAAGCTAAAGAACTTGAGTCTCTGCCTAAGAGGGCTGAAGGTTCTTCCGATGATCCTGTAAGGATGTACTTGAAAGAGATGGGATCTGTGCCTCTACTTACAAGAGAAGAAGAAGTGGAGATTTCTAAAAGGATTGAGAAAGCTCAGATACAGATCGAGCGTATCATCATGCGTTTCCGCTACTCCATCCGTGAGACAATTTCGATTGCGCATTATTTGATTAATGGAAAAGAGCGTTTTGACAAAATCGTTACAGAGAAGGAAATTGCGGATAAGACAAAGTTTCTTGGCATCCTTCCAAAGCTTTGTGAAGTTCTCTTAAGAGAGAATGTCGAGCTTCAAGGTTTCCTTGTGAAGCTGAGAGATTCAGGTCTTAAGAAGGTAGACATCGTTAAAATTAATGAAGATATTGAAAAGTGCCGTATTAGAACGCAGGCATATCTTCGTCAGATGCACTTCAGGCATAACATCATTGATGACTTTGCTGAGGTGATCTTAAGTGCTTATGATAGGTTCTTGCAGCTTGAAAAAGAGATTCAAGAACTGATCCCAAGAGCGGAGAAGAACAGATTCGCTGCTGCAAAGTTAAATTCTGCTAGAAGAAAGCTTAGAAAGAGAGAGCTTGCTGGTGGAAGAACTCTTGATGAGTTCAAAAAAGACGTTAGAATGCTACAACGTTGGATGGACAAGAGTCAGGAAGCCAAAAGAGAAATGGTGGAGTCCAACCTACGTCTTGTAATCTCGATAGCTAAAAAATATACAAATAGAGGCCTATCCTTTTTGGATCTGATCCAAGAGGGGAATATGGGTCTTATGAAGGCTGTTGAGAAGTTCGAGTACAGAAGAGGTTACAAATTCTCTACTTATGCGACTTGGTGGATTAGACAGGCGGTAACAAGAGCGATCGCAGACCAGGCGCGTACCATCCGTATTCCTGTGCACATGATTGAAACGATCAATAAGGTTCTTCGCGGCGCGAAGAAACTTATGATGGAAACAGGAAGAGAGCCAACACCAGAAGAGCTCGCAAAAGAGCTTGGTCTTACTCCAGAGAGAGTGCGTGAGATTTATAAGATTGCGCAGCATCCGATTTCACTTCAGGCTGAAGTTGGAGATAGTGGAGAGAGTCAGTTTGGTGATTTCTTAGAAGATACAGGTATCGAGTCTCCTGCAGAAGCGACGGGATACTCCATCTTAAAAGACAAAATGAACGAAGTACTTAGTACGCTTACAGACCGTGAGAGAACTGTACTTATCGAGCGTTTTGGTCTTCTAGATGGAAAGCCAAAGACACTTGAAGAAGTGGGTGTTCGCTTTAAGGTAACAAGAGAGCGTGTAAGACAGATCGAAGCGAAAGCTCTTCGTAAGATGCGTCACCCTACAAGATCAAAGCAGCTGCAAGCGTTCTTAGATCTTATTGGCGGAGAAAGTTAAAGAGTCATAAAAGCCGTTTAAATTGTTTTGCAGTTTAATCGGCTTTTTCGAAAGTCATGTGAATGGAGTGTACCGGGATCGAACCGGTTGCCTCAACAATGCCATTGTTGCGCTCTACCAATTGAGCTAACACCCCGTGATAAAGAGTTTTAATCATACCTCGTTCTTTTGATTTTATCAATAAAGAGGGGCTTTGCTATTTCTCCTTGCGAGCTTTATCAAAAATATTCTATCTAGAAGTTTTGGCAAAGCAAGGTTCTTCCATGAAAATCATAGATCTCACACAAACTCTATCTGAAAAAACTCCAGTAGCTCCTGTAAAAACGTGTTTTACGAGGATCGTGCAAGCTCGCTATGAGCATATGTATCGCATTGATGATATCAATCTTTGTACAGGAATAGGAACGCATATGGATGCACCGTTGCATTTTGATCCGAATGGGTGCGCAATAGATGAGATCCCTCTTGAGAAATGTCATGGAGATGCGTGCGTACTTCATCTCAAAGATAAAGTCGGGGACAACATCGACTATGGGGTATCAGCAGAAGATGTTCTTGCCTTTGAGAAAGAGCATGGAAAAGTTCCTAAGGGCTCTCATTTTCTTGTTCACACAGGATGGGATAGGTTTTGGGATACGGATAAATTTTGTCCTACTAATGCTGAAGGAGGTTGCAACTTTCCTGGAATACTAGAGGATGCTGCAAAACTTCTTTTTGAAAGAGGCGTTACAAGTGTTGGTATTGATTCGATGGGGATCGACCAAGGAATCAATCCAAAGTTTCCTGCTCACGTAGTCTTTTTAAAAAACAATATACTTTTAACAGAGAATCTAGCGAACCTTGAAAAGGTTCCACCAACAGGCGCTAAGATCTGGATGTTCCCATTAAAAATTGAGGGTGCTCCAGAAGCTCCGATACGTGCTGTAGCAATACTCTAAAATCTTATCAAACTACCAACTTCCTGAAATTTTTTTAAAAAAACACTTGCGTAATAACTTAATTTTTATTTAATACTTTCTTTAAAAATCTACGAAACTTTTTTAAGGAGAGGATATGGCTTCAAAAGTTGGTGCAATTACTGCACAAAATATGATGGATGTTGCAAGACACATGCCATTTGTAAATAGCGCGATAGGAGATAGAGCAAATCCGCAAGGGCGTATATACGGACAAGAAACAGTATCTAATGGACAGGCATGTGTAGAGCTTTTTCCTATAGAGAAAAGGCACTACTCTGCTGACGTTGCAGAGATGAAAACGAGTACAGAAGATGGAGTAGAGTATTTTGCTCCTGAAGGAAGAATGGAGGTAGCGAAGGTTGTTTACGTTAGTGAAATAGGAAGAAAAGGAGTGATTACCCTTCTAACGAGAAGATATGGTCCACTAGCTGCAGCTGCAGCATTTGAAAAGAAAAAGATCCCAATGTCTGATAGTGAAATAGCGTTTAAAATTTCAGATTATGAGGAACTAAAAGAAGGAGCGGCAGAAGCAGCTGATGTAATAACTCAACTGTATCAAGATCTTGTTAGACATCAACTTGGCCAGGCATTTAGAGAAAGGCATGGCGTAGACTCACCCAGGCCAGCTCGCAAATTTGAGCGTTATGCAGAAGAAGGTATGGAGGCTTTGTGTTTAACGGAAGAAGATAGGAGAACTGAAAACTTATGGGTAATTAATAGAAGTGAATCACGCTTAGATCCTTTTTCTACAATGGCTTTAAGTAATAAGCTTAAAGATACTGCTTTTGCATTTGAATCTTTTAATGCGGGTTGGATATTTGCTCAAGAAGTTCGAGCAACTCTTGAGGAAAGAGCTTCTCGCTTAGAAGAAGGGCAAAAAGAGCATTTGGTTACAACAAAACAAATTTGGGATGCTGTTGTGGAAACTTCTTTAAAGCAGCAAAGAAAACCTAAAGACCCTGAGTTTTTTGCAGAGATGCCAGATGCAGAAAGGTTTTCAGGACCGCTATATGCACTAGATCGAGTAGACGATTATCCGTTAGATCTTTTAGTGGAGCTTATAAGAAGAGAAGCTGCACTTCCGGTGTAAATTTTTATAAACAGTTTTTACTTCAAGGCGCATTTCCTAGTGCGCCTTTTTGTTTTCAATGGAATCAATGAGATTTTCTTTCAAAAAAATCCAAGAAGATTTTTAATGACGACATTTTTCAACTAGAAAGGATTTTCTATAAATGAAGCGATACTTCTCTCTTTTTATTTTCATACTGAGCACTCACCTAGTTTCTTCAGAGCTAATTGAAGACTTTTTGAACAAACATCAAAAACAAATCCTTATCCATGGAGTTAGAAAAACTTCCTCCTTAGACTCAATCTTTGAGATGGGAGAGTTAACAGCTCCTGAGAAAGTTTTTTTAGAGACGGGACAGATTCAAAACAATGATAAGGGGATACTGCCGCCTTACCCTATAGATAAAGAGAAAGAAAAAATAGAGATGGACCGGTTACTTGATCTCTATGAAGAACTCTGCGAGTTTCCAGAAGTTGATCAAGATATTTGCCTTAGAGAAGGAAGCATTTCTATTCCTTTTCCCTGGGGAGCCGTGCTTAATTACGATAGCAGCAAGGAAAAGTTTAAGCTTGATGCTTCAGGGTTTAAAAATAATAAAGACAGGCTTGTTTTTATGCAGAAGCTTAAGCAGTCGGGAGAGAGCCTTGGATATAAGAACAATGAGTTCTTTATAAAACTCAACGCTTTGCAAGAGAAAAAAAAGCAGATAGGTACCTTTCTATCGGTTATCTTCGATGGTTTTTTACAGAGGTTTTCTCATGAGACAGAGTACAAGAAAAGTAAAATGATGTTTTACCTCTTCCAAGAGCTTGGAGAGTATAGGGCCCTATTTTATGATATAAAACTTTATAGGTATTTACCAGGCAAGCCAAAGAGTACTGTTGATCTTTCGTGTGTGCGTTTGCATAGGACAAGAATCCCCATAAAAGAGGGTGTTTTCTTCTATCTAACGGGATTGAATAAACCTAAAAAGTGGTTAAGGCTTTTTGGAGCAGGAGGCGTCTGGATCATTTATGGGTATTCTCATATAGAAGGCTTTAAAGATCTGTTTTATCCTTTTAAGTACTTCGGCTATGGAGGGGATTTTAGAAATCACCGCGCAGTGATCGATAATGGTATTTTTCCCATTGCGAACAAGGGAGAGTATTTCTCTCTTTCTCTTTATGACAAAGAGTTAATTATTCTTGGCACAAAAAAGAATCTAGAACCATACATCAAAAAGTATCCAGATGTTCAGTGTGTATTTTTCGAAGATATTACAGAGAGGCAGAGATCTCGCCTTCTTGGAGAGTAGATTTTAGATTTTAAATTATATATAGTCTGGGTCATGTGTTTTTATTATTTTGATGAAATTTTAAATTGAGGTTTTATGAGATTTTTTAGAGAAGCATAAAAAGCAGGTTCTGATTCAAGGGGTGAGAAAAAAAACTCTTGAAGAATAGATTTTTAATTTTAATCACGTCATATTGAGGCAGATATTTTTCTTTTTACCAATCAACTTATGTAGAGGTTCTATGAGACTGCTTAAAAGTTTTTTATTTTGTTTTTGTTTGGCAAGCCTGAGTTTATCTGCGGCAGTTCTTGTGAACCCGCAGAGAGCTTATGTTGTGAATCAGGAAGATGATACTGTGTCTCTTATCAGCACATCCACAGATACATTGCAAAGTACTCCTGTGTTTCAAGGTTTTGATAGGCCGCAATCGATTGCAATTCTTAGTAGTGGCATAAAAGGATACGTTACGAATGCTGATGGTGGTACTGTATCGGTGATTGATTTTGTGAATAATTCGGTAGATCACACAAGTTTGACAGGCTTTAATCAACCCTGGGCAATCGTTGCTACTCCTGATAGAAAGAAGGTGTATGTAACGAACTTGGATTCAAGTAGTGTTAGCGTTATAAGCGTTGAAGCAAACACTGTGAATCACTCAGTCTTTCCAAATAGTTTTAATAATCCAAGATCGATTGCGATCACTCCAGATGGCACGAAAGTCTTTGTTTCTAACAAAAGTGGAGATAGTGTAATTGTCATTAATACAAAAACAGACCAGATCATAAGAACTCTTACAGGTTTTGACAATCCATTTGGAGTGGCGGTAACCCCGGATGGAACGAAAGCGTATGTAGCAAATCAAGGTTCTATCAATTCAGTAAGTATTATCGATGTGGAATCACTTGATGTTGATCATACGTCTCTTATGACGGGATTTGATTCTCCATATTACATAGCTATAGTGCAGAAACAGGGTATAGAGAAAGCTTTCGTAACAAATGAATTTGATAACAGCCTTAACATTATTAACCTTTCGAATAATAATGTAACTAGCATTGAAGTAAGCGATGATCCTTATGCTGTGGCTATTTCTGCTGATGGAACTAAAGTTTATGTATCTTCTGCGGCGAACTCTTGTACTTCTGGTGAAGGAGGAGTAGATGTGATTGATACTGCAACCAACCAATTGATTAAAACTATTACGGGCTTTAGTTTTCCAACAAGCATTGGAGTCGTTCCCATTGTATCTGTGGTACCTGAAGTCAACTACTCTTCTTTTAAGGGACAGAAAGGCGTAACGTTAAAATGGTTACTTGCTCAGTAGTGTGAAAGTAATACCTCATGCAGTAAGGGGAAGTCTTTCTTTGTACTTCTACTTCCCCTTATTTTTTTTGGTCATTTTCTTCAGACATTCTCGAAGATTTTTTAGAAAAGCATAAAAAGCAGATTCTCATTCATGGGGTGAGAAAAAAAACTCTTGAAGAATAGATTTTTAATTTTAATCACGTCATATTGAGGCAGATATTTTTCTTTTTACCAATCAATTTATGTAGAGGTTCTATGAGGCTGCTTAAAAGTTTTTTATTTTGTTTTTGCTTGGCAAGTCTGAGTTTATCTGCAGCAGTTCTTGTGAATCCACAAAGAGCTTATGTTGTAAACCACGAGAATAATACTGTGTCTCTTATCAGCACATCCACAGATACATTGCAGGACAGTCCAGTGTTTACTGGGTTCAATTATCCTTCCGAAATAGCAATCCTTCCAAATGGATTAAAAGGCTATGTAACGAACATGGAAGGGGACTCTGTATCAGTGATAGACTTTGTGAATAATACAGTCGACCACACAAGCCTAACAGGGTTTGACAGTCCCTTTGCTTTAGCTGTTACTCCTGATGGTAAAAAAGTATATGTAATTTCAGGTGCTAGTTATACTGTTATGACAGCAGGTGATCCCATAAGTGTTATTGATGTTGAAACAAATACAGTGGAGCATACTAACATTGATACTAACACTTTTGTTTCACCAATGGATATTGTAATATCTCCTGATGGTCAAAGAGCTTTTATATCATATAGGTACGAAGGTGTTGCTGTAATCGATATTAAGACAAACCAGGTTATAGAATATTTGACAGCTGGTTTTTCTGAGCCCTCTGGAATTGCAATTACACCTGATGGGACTAAAGTTTATGTTTTGAATTATGCAGATAGCTCTGTTAGCATAATAGATACGAGGACGTATGAGGTTGATGACACTTCGCTTACATCAGGTTTTGCATTACCTCGTAATATTGCAATTACACTAGATGGAACCAAAGCTTACGTAACAAATCAAAGTAGCAATATTCTAAGTATTATCAATCTAACAAACAATACAACGACCCAAAAGCAGATAAGTGAAGACACATATGCTGTTGCTATCTCTGCTGATGGAACAAAGGTGTATGTATCTTCTGCAGAAGACTCCGCTAACCCAGGCGAGAGTAGCGTAGATGTGCTTCTTGTTGCAACTGATGAGCTAATAAAGACAATATCAGGCTTTACCTTTCCAACAAGTATTGGAGTGGTACCTATAGTATCTGTGGTACCTGAAATCATTTATACGCCAGTCAAGGCCCAAAAGGGTATGACGTTAAAATGGTTGCTTGCTCAGTAATATGAAAGTAATACCTCATGCAGCATGGGGAGGTTTTTCTATGCACTACTACTTTTCTTTATTTTTTTTGGTAATAAGCTTCCAGCTATTTTCCTCAGATCTTCTGGAAGGTTTTTTACAAAAGCATCAGAAGCAAATTTTGATACATGGTGTACGGAAAAAAAACTCTCTAAAGTGCATTTTTGAGATGGGAGAAGTCACAACTTCAGAGAAAGTGTTTCTGAAGACAGGCTGCGTTCAAGGAAGTAACAAGGGTATCCAGCAACCATTAAACATAAATAAAAAAGAGGAGCAGAAGGAGCTGAGTAGGCTGCTTACTCTTTTCCGAAATGTGTGTGTGTTTCCAGAGATTGAGCAAGATGTTTGCTTTAGAGAAAACCATGTTTCAATTTCTCTTCCATGGGGTGCGACATTTGCTTATGACGCAGAAGACGAAACATTCAACATGGATACGAAGAAATTTAAAAAAAATCCTGAAAGACTTTCCTTTTTGCAAGAAGTCGGTATGGCAGAAAAGCGCCTTGGCTATAGCAAAAATCAACTTCTTGTAAAGCTATATAGTTTGGAAGATGAGGAAAGAAACGTAGACTACTTACTTTCTAAAATCTTTGATGGTTTTATTGAGAGATTTTCAGATGTTTCGGAAAATAAAAAGCGCGAACTGATGTTTTTTTGCTACCAGGCACTTGGAGAGTATAGGGTTCATTTTTATAATGAAAAATTTCGTAGGTACTTACTTGGGGTTCCGAGAAATCCAAAAAGGATTGAATGCAGAGCGCTTCATAGAGTTAGAAACTTTATAAAAGAAGGCTTTTTTTTCTACCTGCCAGCTTTGAATAGTGCAGAGAAGTGGAAAAGAATATGGGGGTCAGGAGGCACTTGGGTGGTGTATGGCTATAACGAGGTGCCTTCATTCACTGATAAATTTTATCCCTTTTTGTATTACTGCTATGGAGAAGGTTTTGAACATAGAATCGCGGTAGAGGAAAACACTATTTTACCGATTGCTAATAAGGGAAAGCAATTTTCACTTTCTGTTTATGATCCAAATGTTGTTCTTATCGGCACTCGAGAAAATCTAGAGCCCTACATAAAAGAATATCCGGATTTTCAGTATGTGTTTTTTGAAGACATTACTGAAGATCAGAAAAAACGGTTGCTTGGAGAAGAATGAAAAAACACTTTCTTTACTTTTTTGTTTTTCTGAGTGTTTCTTTGTTTTCTTCTCACCAGGAGAAGATGCTAAGTCAAGTTGCAGAAGTGCAAATTAATAAAGACTGGTTACTTGATGAGGGGTTTAAGCAAAATCAGGCGAATATAAATGAGCTTATAAAGACGTTTTCGTCTTTGTATAAAATTCCTTACCCAAAAATAGCGAATTATAATGGAGATGTTCCAAGAGGCCGACGCTTCAGGCAGATGTCGCAAAAATCATATGACAGGTATCTAGCAAGAATTTCACGTAAAGAGTATTTCGTACGTGACATTCATGGCTTGCTTCATGCAACAAGAGCTACTTTTTTCTCGCAGGTTTTTATAAGAATCTATGAGAAATATTTAGGTGAGAGTGTTTCAAACAAGCCTTTACTTGGTATTGCAGCCTTTTTCCATGACACGGGAAGAGAAAGAGGGGGAACAGATTACTGGGATAGTGAAAGTGGAGCTCTCTTTGAGCACTTCTTAGAGCTAAACCACAAATCGCAAGAAGAGGTGAAGCTTTATGGTCTCGCATTAAAAGAAAAAGATCCCAAGGGTGAGGTGATCACGGATTGGAAAGAGTTTCTCTCTAATGAGAATAGGATCGTGCACGATGCGGACTCTTTGGACATTATTCGCTGTAAGCCAAAGATATTTGACATAAACTATTTAGCGTGTGCCTCTTCACTTGATAAAGGCGTCTTAGATGTTTTGGAAAAAGAAGCTAGAATCTTTATTGAGCATACAAAGAAAAAAAATTACCAAACCTTTATAGAGTTTGAAAGCAGGGAGCCCTATTTTGATCTGCTACGAACTTTCTATTCCTTGCACAAGGAAAAAAGCTGTTTCCCATTTCTCTATGAGATTATGAAAGAAGCGATATAAATTTTCATTCTTTACACAGCTTTTCTTGCTGGTATTTCTAAAAAAGAGTATACGGTCCACCGTCTGTAAAAAAAGCAGAAAACTCATCAAAAAAACTATAGTTTCTTAGGAGGACCTATGGCAGCAACAGTAAGAACTCTCGGAATTAAAGATGTAACAACTTTGGCCTTAGGATTGCCTTATGTCGATAGTTTGGTAGAGGCGGATCACAGTGAAGATGGCTTTGTTTATGGAGTGCCTTCTTCTCCATATAATCAAGACAAAGTTACGTTATGTACAATGGAAACTATTGGGCGTTGCCATGATGTATCAAAGATTCCTGTAGAGGGAGGTTTTTTTACACCTTCTTTAGAAAAAGATCAACACCAGGTGTATGAATGGAAGCGACTTGGCGGAAAAGGTGTTTTGGGGATTTTAACAAAAGCCTTTGGACCTTCTTCTGTTGCAGTAGCATGTGATATGACTACGTACAATTCGGCAAATCTTGATTCAGGGGTGACTGTTCAAAAATTTACCCAACTCGAAGATTATGCACGGCAAGCGGCAACTTATGTGAATAGGCTTTATACGGAGCTTGTAAGGTTAAGACTAACAGAGGAATATGCAGAAGGAATGGATGTTGAGGCTCCTAAGCCTCCTTTAAAACATGTCACATCTCTTTGTGGGAGTATAGCTGGGTTTGATCTTGAAGATGTAGAAAGTAAAGATGTTCTTCATGTGTCCTCTAGGTCAGGGCAATCTTTTCAACTTTTTTCATTAGCCAAACTTGTATCAGATCTTTCTGGTACGGCTTTTGATTTTGAATCACGTGGGCAAGGTTGGCTGTTTGCAAGAGAAGTAAAAAGTGTTCTTTGTGAAGAAGCCTCAATATTAGATGGCTCAGATGTTTCTTTTGTAACAACGCAGCAAATCTGGGATGCTACTGTTAAGGTTGCATGTAAAATGAAGCGAGAGCCCAAAGAGCCAGATTTATTTGAAGATGATGTTGATGCTGAAAGATATCAAACTCCTTTATCTCGTTGCCAGAGGGTTGAGGATTATCCTCTGAGGCTACTTGTAGACTTTGTTTGTAGAGAAGCTCTGAAAGAAGGTGAAGCATAGATCAGAAGAAGTGTTTCTGTGGGCAGAACAAAAGGAGACTTTTGATAAAGAGAATCGTTTGGCATCAAAAAGAATTAAGAGCTACAATCTTAAAGTAAAAAAAGGCGGCTTTACGATGAGTTACTTTAAGCATTTAGAACTTCTACCCCCAGATCCCATTTTGAGTTTGACATGGGCATTTAAAAAAGAGAAAAACCCAAAAAAAGTAGACCTTAGTGTAGGGATATATCACAACGTGAATCTTGATAAAGAGATTTTAAAGTGTGTGAAGAAATCTGAAGAGGCACTTTTAAAGCTTGAGATAGACAAGGCTTATCTGCCAGTTGAGGGAAACCCTGTTTTTATCAAAGACACGGAAAGGCTTCTTTTTGGGAAAGCACTTGCTGACGAGCTTGAAGGTCGGATCATTGGGGCACAAGCTCCAGGGGGAACAGGAGCTCTTCGCATAGGTGGAGAGTTTTTAAAGTATTCTGGACTTGAGAATATTGTATTCCCTTCTCCTACGTGGGCAAACCACCCAACGATTTTTAATCGTTGCAAAATGAAAGCAGACTTTTACCCTTACTATTCTACTGAAACAAACTCTCTTGAGTTTGATAAGATGATCGCTCACTTAAAAACATTGCCTAAGAAGACGGTAGTTCTTCTGCATGCTTGTTGCCATAACCCTACAGGATGCGACCTTTCAAAAGAGCAGTGGAATGATGTTTTAGCGGTTGTGAAGAAAAATGGCCTTGTGCCCTTTTTTGACTCTGCTTACCAAGGACTTGGTGATAATCTTGAAGATGATGCTTATGGCGTAAGGCTTTTTGCAAGAAGTGGCATTGAGATGGTTGTTGCTTACTCTTTTTCAAAGACTCTTGGTCTTTATGGGGAAAGAACAGGAGCTGTTTTTGTCATTCTTAGTAGTGAGAAAGTAGCAAAGAATGCGGCAACGAATTTAAAGTTGATCATTAGAGGGAACTATTCAAATCCTCCAAGACATGGTGGCGCTATAGCTTCTTATATTTTTAATCATCCAGAATTAACAAATATGTGGAAGGCAGAGCTTTCTGCAATGCAGAGGCGGATAACAGAGATGAGACATCTCTTCACAACAAAGCTTATTGATGCTGCAAAGATTGTAGATTATAGACACATCCAAGATCGAAAGGGGATGTTTTGTTATACAGGACTTCGCAAGCAACAGGTGGCAAGACTTAAAGAAGAATATGGGATCTATATGCCCGGTTCTGGAAGAGTGAATGTTACAGGGCTCAATGAGGATAATGTGCACTACGTTGTAGATGCGATCATCGATGTTACTGAGAAATCATAAGTAGAAAGCCTTCTTTGTTTTTAAGATCTTTTTCTATAATTTAAATTCTTTGTAGCTTTAAGGCGGCGCTCATGCTTAGAAAGTATTCTACATCTTACGGAATGATTGTTCTTGCGGTTTTCTTCGTTCTTTTTCTGCCAAAGAGCTTTACATGTAAGGTAAGAGAAAAAACTGCGAGTGGTCTTTCTCCCTTTCATCAGGGGATTACCTTTCTTCGAGCGGGGTTTTTATCAAAAGCTTCTGGTATTTCAAACTCAAGTAAAGTGCGAGAAGAAGATTTAGATAGGCTTAAGGTTCGTAACCAGATGCTTACATCTCAACTAGAAGCTGTAAAAGAGTACTTGCTATCTGATGAGAGATTGGACCGCCAAATAAGCAGATATAAGGAACTGTCTGAAAATAAAAATCTTACAAAAGATTTCTTAGAAAGAAGAGAGAAAGAGTACTTCCATAGACTCACTCTTATGGCGCAGCAAGTGCCTGCTAAAATTGTTTACCGCGACCCGGCTTTTTGGAGCACGGCTGTTTGGATTAATGTTGGAAAAAAGCAAAACAAAGCACTTGGTGAAGAGATCATCACAGTAGATAGCCCTGTTGTTGTTGGTGATAATATTGTTGGGGTGATTGATTACGTTGGTGAATCCCAATCAAAAGTGTCTTTGATTACAGATGCTTCCCTTACAACATCTGTTCGAATCGTAAGAGGATCTCTGCAAAACAAGCGACTTCTTGAAGAGCTTTCTGTTCTTCAAGAGAAGTTGAAATTCACAAGTGATATTTTCTTTTCAAAAGAAGAGCAAAAAAACACTCTTAGTATTTTGGACGACCTTAAGGAAAATATTAAAGAGTCTATTCAGGAGAGGTACCTTGCTAAAGGCGAGCTTAAAGGTTCGAGTAGGCCTCTTTGGCGTTCTAGAAAAGAAGAGCTTAATGGGGTGGGCTTTAACTATGACTTTGAAGATGTAGAAGGTCCTGCGCGAGATTTAAGAACAGGAGAATCTTTGGATGGCAAATCCAAAGAGATTCTTATTAAAGAGGGAGATCTTCTTGTAACAAGTGGTATGGACGGGATTTTTCCCCCGGGATTCCATGCGGGTGTTGTGACAAAGGTTGATCCTTTAGAAGAAGGTGCTATTTCCTATAGTCTTGAGGCAAAAGCTACTTGTGGTGATCTCAATGAAATCACAAGTGTCTATGTGTTAAAGAGAATGCAAGACTAGAGCTCTTTTTTGTAATCTGCAAGCGTAGCATCAATGCTTGGCCATGCGTACTTTGTTTCGACAGAGTTTGTATGGATAAGACCAGCTGCAACAATGAGAGATTTCCATAACACCCAGGCGCGTCCTCTTGCCCATGTATCTTTATCAAGAGAAAGTGTTTCTTTGAAAATTTTCCGACTATCGGTATCTAGCAGTGTCCATGCAATTGCGAGATCGCAGGCGGGATCACCCTCACCGAGCATGCCAAAATCGATCACAGCACTTAAGCGTCCTTCGTTCATAAGAAGGTTTCCGGCACTCAGGTCTCCATGTATGGGTACAGGAGGATTTTTCCATGAAGTTGTAAGAGCTGTTTCCCAAACCTCAGTTGCAAGGTGGGCGTTGATTTGATCTTTCAAAATAGAGATCGCTTCTCTTGTTTCTTTGTCATACGTAGCAAGTTCTCCGCCGCGGTAAAAATTATGCGGCCCAGGCTTAGGTAGATCTTTTACCTTTATATCCTCTAGCACGGTAAGGAACTGAGCAAGCGTCCTTGCAAATTCGTTCATGTTAGGGATATGCGTTGATGCAGCAGTTTGTCCCTCAAGATATTTGTAGATAGACCATTTCCAAGGGAATTTTTCGGAAGGCTTTCCCATAGCGATAGGCTCTGGGATAGAAAGAGGTAGAAGTGGAGCGAGTATGGGTAGCCATTTTTGTTCTTTTTCCACCTGCTGTGCATAGTCTGCAGCACTTGGCAAACGCACAAGCATTTCCGTGCCGAGGTGAAACGTTTTGTTGTCAGAACCGCTCTTTGCAATAGGCTTAATGGGCAAATCTTTCCACTTTGGAAACTGAGCTCTTATTAAGTTCTGCACAAGTGTTTTGTCAATCATGATACACCATACAAGATAGGGATGGTCTAGATCATAATGGATGGAGCAGCTTTAGTGGTCTTCTTTTTTCTTCTTTTTGAAATAGACAAACAAAAAGAGTAGGCCAACAGCAATGACAGTTACAGGTAGCATGACGGTATAGAGATATGCTGCCATGTATGCAGCGCCTGCTGCAAAGAGTCCAAGTACAATCCCAATCAGCATGAAGGAAGGCTCTATATAAATCCCTCCGACAAAAATGGTAAGGGCAAGCACTGTTAGGATAGAAAGCCCTGCTTCAAATCTTCCCATGATTCCAGTTGAAACAAAAAGAGAGAACAAAAAGACGGCCATCATAAGAGCGAGCCAGTGGAAGATCTCATGCCAGAGTTTTGTGAAACCAAAGCTGTGTTCTCTTTTTCTTAAATACCAGCTTAGCCAGATGCACATGATAGCAAATACAGGAGCAACGATTCTCCAGTAGTTCCATGCACCATCTTGCCAAAGGTCAGAGAGGACAAGGCCAATGAAAGAAAGAATGATCATAATAAGGCCTACGACAAACCGGGCTCTCCAAGGATGACCTGCGTCATGAATAGGGTCGTTTAATTGTTGCTCGTCGTCTGACATACTTTCCTGCCTTAGTATTGTTCCTATAAACTTCACGCTAATGAAAAGGTAGGCTTGTTGTCAAATTTCTAAAGAGGTGCTCGGGTTTTTTCTTTTGTAAAAACTATCAACTCTCTAGAGTCTATAGGAAAAAAAAGTGTAATTTTTTCTATGAGAAAGCGGCACATAAGATTTCACAATATTTCTAAAGAGGTAGGAAATAAGAAGCTTATCTTGGAGAATCTAAGCTTCGATGTTTTAGAAGGGGAAACTCTTGTTATTTTGGGACTTAGTGGTAGTGGAAAAACTACGATTCTCAAAATGATCAATAGACTGGAGAAGCAGACGAAGGGCTCTATACTGATCGATGATAGATATATTGAAGAGTTTGATGAGAGAAAGTTAAAACTTAGTATTGGGTATGTTTTTCAAAGTATTGAGCTTTTCCCCCACTTTACCGTAGAAGAGAACATTTCCATCGTTCCAGAACTTCTTAAGTGGGATAAAGGAAAAATAAGTGAAAGAGTTGATAAGCTTTTAAAACTATTAAATCTTCCTGAGCCGGGCATAAAGAAAAGGTATCCAAGGGAGATTTCTGGGGGGCAGAAGCAGAGAGTAGGTGTTGCAAGAGCTCTTTGTTCCGATCCTTCTATTTTGCTTATGGATGAACCTTTTGCAGCTGTGGATCCTATAACAAAAGATAGGGTCTTAAGGCAGTTTAGAAAGTTAAAGTCGATCTTACATAAGACAACAGTACTTGTAACACATGACATTATGGAAGCGTTCTATATAGCGGATCGTATTTTGCTACTTCATAAAGGAAAGCCGCTTCAGATAGACACACCAGAGAATCTTTTAAATCATCCTGATCATCCATTTGTGAGAGAGTTTATAGGGAAGAAAAGGTTTTTACTTCTTCTTACTCTAAAGAAAATTTCTAGCTTGAGTGAAGGGTTTACTTTCGATGGAGAGGAAGTGGATAAAGAAGTTTCTCTTGATATGGAAGATAGCTTTGCTGACGCGTATGAGGTTTTCTCTGGGGGTGGTCTTGAGAAAGTTTTGATCATGCAAAATGCAGAACCCGTGGGATACTTAGAGAAAAGATTTTTTCTAGAGAAACTTTCACAAGTTCTTTCAAAAGATCTAAAGGAGAAAGAGCTTTTTGCGTATGAGGGGGCAAAATGATTCATTTTATCACAAACTTTGGTCCTACGATTCTTCTAAAAACCTGGGAGCATATTGAGCTTAGTTTAGTAGCAATCTTGATTGCTGTGAGCATTAGCGTTCCTTTAGCTCTTCTATTAACTCAGATGCGATCTGAAAAAGTTTCTGAAAGGGTTTTAAGAGTGATTTCGATTATTCAAACAATTCCAGGACTTGCACTGATTGCTTTTGTTATTGTTGTTTTGCATGTCATTAACAAGCAGTTTTATGTGCCAACAACAGGTTTTCTGCCAGGTCTGATTATTTTAGTTTTGTATGCGCTTCTTCCGATAGTATCGAATACTTATCACGGGATAAAGCAAGTGCCAAGTTCTTTAAAGAGTGCAGCAAATGCAATTGGCATGAATAGAAAGCAGGTACTTTTCTTTGTGGAGATCCCTCTTTCATTTCCCTTGATAATTTCAGGGATACGTATCGCTTTTGTTTGTACAGTAGGTCTTGTGACGCTAACAAGCTTAGTGGGAACAGGGGGGCTTGGTGAGTTGATACTTCAAGGACTCAGGAGTATGAAAATTTCATACATACTTGCAGGTACAATTCCAGCGGCACTTCTTGCTATTGCAGGAGATATGCTTCTCCAGGCTTTCAGTAGATCTTTTGCAAAGAGTGGCTATGAGAAGAATCAAGCGTAGCCTCAAGTATTTTACATATATCTTTTTGCTTTCAGTTGTTCTTGTTTTTGGAATGTGCATAGCTCGCGCCTCTTTTTATAGCTGTGACCTTGTGATTGGAGCAAAGCTTGATGATGAAAATCAATTCATGGCTGAGATCATTGCTCAAATAATTGAAAAGAATACTAAACTAAAGGTGAAGAGGCTTTTCAATTTAGAAGGTACTTTGATTAGTTTTTTCTCGGTGCTTTCAGGGAGTATTGATTGCTATGTTGAATACACCGGATCGGGCTTTCTGGAGATCTTAAAAAGGGACTATCCAGACGAATTGAATAAGGTCTCTATGTTAGATGAGCTTCTATATGTAGAGCATTCATGTAGATTTATTCCTATTCTAGGTTTTAACAGCAGCTATGCTCTTCTTGGCAGAAAAGAGGTCTTGAAAAGAAACAGCATTGAGACAATTTCTGACTTTGTGGACTATAGTTATAAAGACCCAAAATTAAAGATAGCGGTAGATCCTGAGTTTTACTCTAGGCCAGAGTATAAAAATCTCATCGAAAAATATGGGTTAAACCCAGCTCTTAAAAGTACAATTATGGATGCGTCGCTTCTTTATCTTTCAGCATCAAAAGATGCATTTTATGCCGTGTCTGGTCATACCTTGGATCCAAGAATAGAAAAGTATAATCTACAAGTTTTAGAAGACGATAAAAAGATTTTTCCAAAATATGAGCCTGGAATTATTTGCAAGAAAGAGCTACTAAAAAAACATCCATATCTTGAGGATATTTTTTCCCAGCTCTATATGAAGATCTCAGACAGTTCGATCAGGTCGATTAATAAAGAGATCGCTAAAGGAGATCTTAAACTGAGAGTTCTTGCAGAAGCTTTTCTGGAGGAGATGAACTATTTTGAAAAGGAGATGTTTTGAGTTTTCAGCATCTAGATGGCGCACTCTATATTAATTTAGAGCATAGAAAAGATAGGAAAAAGCAAATTTTAAAGGAGCTTGAAAAGCTTGAGTTAAAGGCTACAAGGGTCGGTGCACACCATGATCTTTTAAACGGCCATAAAGGCTGTTGCAAAAGTCACATAAAAGCTCTTCTTCATGCTAAAAAGAAGCAGTACAAGAATGTTCTTATTCTAGAAGATGATGCAGTGTTTTCATGTTCAAAAGAAGAGTTTTACGAAGAAATCTCCTATTTCTTTGAAAACTTTAACAAGCCCTTTGATGTGTTTTTTTTAGGTGTTAACGTTTTTGAGCATGAAGAGACTTCTCATCCTAAGATTAAGAGGGTACTTGTTGGGCAAGCGGCGCATGCATATGTGGTGTCTGATAAGTATTATGACACTCTTATCGATTGCTTTGAGACATCTCTTAAGAGTATGGAAGAAGACACCACGTTTGATGAGTCTTTATTTAAAGCGCTTGATCAGAATTGGAAAGGATTGCAAGGCAAAGACAGGTGGTATGTTGGAAAAATCTTAGCGCAGCAAAGAAGGTCTTATAGCGACATTTTCCACGAGATAAGAGATCGCAAGCATAGTGATGTAGTCTGAAACTTTCTTATTTTACTTTATATAAAAAAAATCTATAGAGAAGAGTACGTTCAATTGTAATGTATGGGATTTATTATGCAGGTTCGTATTTTAGCTTTAGTGGCTTTAGTGTTTTTGGCGGCAGGTTGTGGAGATTTTGTGAGTGAAACAAAAAATTCTGCCTCTTCAAGAACTTCTCAAGACAAGCCTTCTTTTCTTTTTGTGATTACATCTAATCATGGGTCTATACAAAAAAATGCTCAAGGTGAGTTTACTTTAACGTTAGATCACAGTGATATACAGAAAGTTTTAGCTTTTTCTGATAGGCCTCTAAGAGTAGTTAAACATATGACAGGAGAAGAGCTAAGGCAGTTTTGGTCAGAGGGTAATAATTCTTTTGCAAAGGACCACCCCAACGCAACTGTGGTTATTAATCAACACCTTCAAACTGTGATTATTACGTCATTAAATATGACTCAAAAAACGATGACATTTAGAGTAGAGAAAGATGGGCCGCAGTCACTTGTTCCTATGAGTGGGCCTGTTCAGGTTTTTCTAGACTCTTCAAACCCTTATGCAGAAGCTGAGGCGTAAACTAAAAAAAAAGGTGATAACGCATTTCCATAAAAGCAAGATCTTGTGATGGAATCGTTTAAAAATTTACATTATCTTTTGAAGGGTTTATAGAATAAGGTATGTACAATTCTAAGGTATTGGATTTAGCATGTTAGTTCGGATTTTTAGTTTAATCACTCTTGTGTTGCTTGTGTCAGGTTGTGGAGATTTTTCTAAAACACCCTCACAGAGGAGATTTTCTAGAGAGGGAGAAGCTTCGGATGCCTACTTTTTTATTATTAAGTCTGACCATGGATCAATTACTAAAAACTCTGAGGGTGATTTTGAACTCACCTTGGATAACAGCCAGGTCAAAGAGATCCTTTCATTCTCAGAAAGACCTTTTGATAAAGTGAAGCGTATCAGCCCGCAAGAGCTTCATGAGATCTATCAGAGGGATGATGATGCGTACTATCACGGTACTGTTGGGGCAGCTGTAAACATCAACGGCCATTTGCAGCAGGTATATCTGATGATGATGTATGTTGATAATGATACAATCGTGTTCACTTTGAATAGAGATGGTAAAACACCTATTGTTCCTAAAATAGGTAAAACAGAAGTGTATATTGATATAGAGGCCTAAGCTTTAACCTTCACTTTACAAAAAGAGGGCTTGTTGTTTTTACAAGTTGCTCTGCGCTCGAAGTAATCGATTCAAAATCTATCGCTTTTTCAAAGGTATATTCTAAGATTTTTCTACGAATCTCTTTGTTGCTTTTTTTGTTTGCAATAAGAGTTCTTTCTATAAAAGGAAACATCTCACTGTATGATGTTTCGGGGATTTCTATTCCTGCTTGGAATAGGAAAAGGCCGTTGTCTTTTTTAGCGTCTCGTTTTTTTGGATTTAAAAAATACATGGGTTTGTCAAAGGTGAGCATGTCATATCCAATAGAGGAAAAGTCTCCTATGTAGACATCCGCTCTTGCTAAGATTGGATATACAATGGGGGAATTCGGAACAAAAAACACATTGGGTTTTTCGTGTTTGCCCATATAGTAGTAGAGCTTTGCTGGATTTTCTTCTTCAATTTTAGGATGCAGCTTAATAAGTAGATTATAGTGATCAGGTAGAGATTTTAGCATATCTTCACATAGGTGAAAAAAAGAGCTAGAGTCTTCAGGGTCTTTCCAGGTAGGTGCATAAAGTAGGGTTGTTTGCTTCTTTTCAAATTTTGAAAAGATTTCCTTTTCTGCCACATCGTCATAAAAATCTTTATTTTCTAGATAGAAGAGATGTCTGAAGTTCCCGACAGTTGTAAAGCCGTTTAATGTTTCAAGAACGCCTCGATTCTCAAGCATGTCCTTCATATGACTTCCATAGAGGAGGGTGAGGTCTTGGTGCATAAGAAGGTCTTCATTGGGGTCGATGTGCCCTTTATCGGAGTTTCCATGCGGAACATAGAAAAAGCGCATGTCTTTACCAAGAAGGTTTTTAATAGAGAGGGCTAGATCTCTTGACCAGTGTTTGCAAGAAAGAAAAATAGTATCGAAGTTTTCAGCTAAAAAGGTTAGAGAGCAGTCTTTTTCAGCGACGTGGATAATTTCTACAGAGGGATAGTACTTACATGCTAGCTCATAGACTTTTTCATCGGTTACCACCAAGGGAATGTTAAAGATGTATGCAATAGGGGCTAGGTGGTCGAGCAGGTGAGAAAAAGGGCTAGAGCAAAAACAAATGCTTCTTTTTAGGTTTTTAGACTTTTGCATAGGCTTTCTAAATTTTTGGAGATTTCATCAAAACTAACGTCTTCTGCAAAAGTATACAGGTGGGCTTTTTTTCTTTGCTGAGAAAAATGCTCTTTATCAGATTCTAAGCACTTTTCGATGATCTGAAATATTTTAGAAAAGTCAGCTCTTGAGATATTCGTTCCACATTGTTGCAAATATCTGTGCTTTAGATCTTCTTGAACATTTAGAAAAAACATAGGTTTGTTTAGGGCGAGTATGTCATATCCGATAGAGGAAGTATCGCCGATATAGACATCGATGAAATCTAGAAGAGGATAGATCACAGGAAAGTCTTCGAGGAAAAGAACGTTAGGTTCACTTTCATATTTCCAGACAAGCTTCTTCATCTTCATGTCTTCTTCAAAAAGAGTATTAGGATGAAGTTTTACGATGAGATTGATGTCTTCTGGGAGATTTTCAAGCAGGTGAGGAAGAGCTAAGTGAAAAGAAGAGGCTTTTTCGCAGTCTGACCAGGTGGGAGAATACAGGTAAGTTTTGTTCCCTTTTTTAAGTTTTGATGCGATTTCACTTTCGACGATCTTATCGTAGAAAGGTTTGTGTTTTTTGTAGAATTCGTACCTGTAGTTACCAACGGTAAGGATTTCGCAGTCGAGAGGAAGAGCGTGTTTTTCTTCTAAGAAATCAAACATTTTCTTTCCGTAGATAAAAACGGCTTTTTCTTTTGAGAGAGCTTCCATGAAGAATGTGTTTCCACCCTTGTCAGAATTCCCATGAGGGCACCAGATGGAGAGGGGGGATTTCTTTGCGAGCTGCTCTGCCATGAAAAATGTAGTTTGAAACATTTCCCTTGGCATGGCGGTAATAATTACGTCGTAGTTTTGCACAATTTTCTGAGGGGCTGCTACATAATCAAAGAGAAAAGTCACGAGCATGGGGTAGAAATGCTTGGCCTGCTTCTCGAGTTCCTCATCTGTGACAACGAGAGGAATGTCGAGCATAGTGCATAGGGTGCCGATATGATCCAAATGATGTTGTTGAGGGCCGTATATAAGACCGCTTAACTGTAAGTTTGGTTGGTAGATCATATGTGCTCTAATTGCAAAAAGACAAAAATACTAAATAACAAATATTCTAAATATTTAATAGTCCTGAATTGAATGTGTGAAAGATGCAATTTTTTTTAAGCGCCCGGTGAATTTTTTCTGGATAGAAACGGGCCCTATTTTTTCTATGAAACCAGCTCTATAGGGAGCGGGAATAAACAATATAGATTGTTTTGAAAAACAGATATAAAAACAACTTTAGTTTATTAAAAAATTAGAAGATCTATTATTAACATAACAAAAAAAAGAAAAGATTATATGTTGTTTTAATTACTGTTAATTTCACATAATGGTTTTATTAGTTTATAAGTTGAACCCAGATGTGGAGGAAAACAATGTCTAGTTTAACAGTAGTAGGGAATCACCCTCAGGTTACAGCTCACATAAGAGCTCAGATCCAGCAAGGCGATACGCCGAATGACTCTTTCATGGATAGTGCTAAATTATCAAACGTGAAGGTGACCTTTGATCAAGCAGTAAAGATCTCAGAAAGAAGATCTGTTTCTGAAGATGTGATTGAAGTGGGTGATGATGTAAAAGAAGTTAAAACAACAAAGCGTGAATATACAATTTTATTCCCGCAGTCAACGGACAAAGCGATTAGTGACAAAGGTTATGTTGCAAGAAAAGAAGTTCCGATAGAGACATGGTTCATGGATCATAAAGATTCTGTAACACCGTTTGTTACTAAATATACACATCTAACAAAAGAAGTAGAAGGCGAAGCTGCAGTTGTTACAGAAAGTTCTGTTCAACAAACGAACTGGAATATTTCTGCAAGAGCCGCTGCTGCAAAATCCTTTTTAGAGAGTGTAGTTGGAGCTATTACAGAGCATGTTAGACTCGTAGCTTATAAAACTGCACAAGTTGCATTTACTCAAACAGGTTACGGTGTAGATCTTTCAGATAAGATCGCTGAAACCAACGAAAGAGTCGCAGCTATGGAAAACAGTTTGTATACAGCTCTTTCAGCAGTGAAAGATCCTGTATCTGTGATTTCAATGGTCAATGATGCGATTTCAAGAGATGAGACTCCTAGCTTTTTAGTTAAAGAGACAGATTTAACTTGGGGCAGCAAATTTGATGCAGGTCATGGGGATGCTCCTGCAACTGTTGTTGTTGAATAGTTACTGACGTAACTTTACTAAAAAGCTTCTTCAAAGCCTCGTGGTGCCTTCTGGTATTATGAGGCTTTCGTCTTTTGTCTCAGGGTATAGATGGTTTTTCAAAAAGTTTAAATTATTTTCTACCTGATCTTTAATTGCGGATGTGATTCAATTCGCAGTTTTTAAGTTAAAGATGGGAGATTGGTTTTGAAAAGGCTTCTTTGTATTCTTGTTTTAATGAGCTCGTTTCTATCAGCGTATGAAAAAGGGATATCACTTGTGATTCCTTGTTACTATAAACACTTTTGTGAGCTTGAAAACCTTTTACATGAGCATGCAAACCAAACAAAGCTACCTGATGAGGTGATCATTGCGTTGTCTGAGTCTCACAAAGTAGATCCTGAAAAGATTGAAGAGCTAAAAGCGATGAAATGGCCTTTTGATTTTCATATGATAGAAAATGAAAAGAGGCTCTTTGCTGGGGAAAACCGCAATCTAGGGGTTGAGATAGCAAAGTATGAGCTTGTGATTCTGATCGATGCAGATGATATTCCTCATCCCCAAAGAATCGAGATGATTTCACATGCTTATGACAAGCTTAATTTTGATCTATTGATTCACTCGCATTACTACATGGCAAGTAAAAAGACTGCTATCAAACCCTTTGAGCATCTAGTTCCTTTGGATATTCTAAGATCGGCTACAAAAAGACCGAGTCTTAAGGTGTGCTACAGAGAGAGTTGTATATTAAGAAAGCCTCAACCTCATCCAGGAAGTATAGCGATAGCTAGAAGGGTTTTTGATAAGGTAAAATGGACTAGTATGAGAGAGCATGAAGACACAGTGTTTTGCTCGGAAGTGTTCAAAGCATTTAAAAAGTGTTATTTCGCACCTCTGCGACTGTTCACCTATAGATATTATAAGACTTCAAAAATAGACAGAGATAGGCCGTAAACAATCTACTGCTTTTGCCATTTGAGTTTTTATGAAATATTTTCTAATGTGACTGGAAAAACTAAAGGAGCCTACCATGAAAAAATCTATCCTAGGGCTTGCAGCCGCATCTCTTCTTTTTACACTCAATCTTCAGGCGCTCGGCCCAAGGCTTTATTCGGCGAACAACGCTGGTGAAGGGACCATTTCAGTGTTTGATACAGAAAACAGCTTAGCTCTTATCAAAGGAGAAATCAGCAATGGTGTATCTGGGGTATCAAACGTAAATTGTGTTGCGGTTGATTCGGTATCTAGAAGAGTTTATGTAGGGAACTACAAAAACTCTAGCAACGAAGGATCGATTTCAGTATTTGATGCCATTACCAATACTCTTATTAAAGGGGGGATAAGCACTGGTGTATCTGGTGCACATCAAACTGTTAATGGAATTGCAGTAGATCCTGTTGGGAAAAAAGTTTTTACAGCAAACAGTAGCGATGGGGCACTCTCAGTATTCGATACAGAAACGAATACTCTTATTGAAGGAGGGATCAGCGGTGGTGTTGGTGGTGCTTATGATGTTGCTGTTGATTCAGATGCTAGGAGAGTCTATACAGCAAACCAAGGATCTCTTCCAGGTACTGGGTATGCATCGATTTCAGTATTTGATGCTGACACCAATAAACTTATTAAAGAGGGGATCGCCATTGGTGAGATATATCAGCCTCCCTATGAAATTGCGGTAGATACTCTTGCTAAAAAGGTTTACACAGCAAATCTAAACGGAACCATTTCGGTATTTGATGCAAAGACCAATACTCTTATTGAGGGAGGGATCGACACGGGGACTGGTGGTTCCTCGGCATTTAGTATTGCAGTAGATCCTGTTGCTAAAAGAGTGTACACAGGGAATTATGATGGAACGGTTTCTGTATTTAATGCAGAAACGAATACACTTTTACGAGTTGTAGGCGACATAACAGTAAGCGATCTGATATTAGAAGTAGCAATAGACCCAGTGACAAAATTGCTCTATACAGCAAATGGAGTTGGAACGATTTCCATACTCAATACTGAAAATGATAGAGTAATAGCAAGAGATCTCGACTCTGTTTCTACGGGGGGGTATTACACACGTGATATTGCGCTCTTTTTTTTAGATGAAGTAGAGGAGCTTCAGAATCGTATGCAGCTTTATTTGCCTGTGAAAGCTCAGAGAGGACTGCGCCAATTTTAGTAAGGAAGATATCTTAACTACGAGGCTTTCTTTTCTTGTTCCTCTTCTGGACCTAGTGTTTGAAGTTTGGAAGAAGGAGCTTTTTGAGGTGCAATCTCTGCCTGCATACTAAGTTCATCAGCAGCAGCTCTTATTGTTCTTGTGTTTCTAACCTTTTGCTCATCGATACGAGAGATGATCTTGAGGATCTGCTCTTTTAGATTGAGGGTTTCTACTCCAAACTCGTCGTCTTCTGAGACAAGGTTCTCAAAAACCTCTGAATTAAAGTGATGAAGGTCGATGTCTTGCGTAACATTACAAAGAAGGTCACGTATCGCATGCCTTCTTTCTTTCTGCACCTCTTTGACTCTTTTTTTTATCTCGGAGCACTTTGATACAATAGACTTTGCGAGATCCTTCTCATCTTTTAATAAAGCCTCTTCCTCTTCTTTTAAAAGGTGTAGAATTTCTCTTAATAGACTGAGTTCAAGACGCATAACTTCAATAAGTCTTTGCAATCCATCATTAGGGTTATCTGTGTTGCTCATAAGATTAAACCTCCATAAATCCATCTATAATATAATTAACAATTGCCAATCAAAACTAATTTATTGAAATACCTATGTTTTATTTTGGGTTTGTTGTGTGTAAGAGGTTTAAATGTGACTTTTAAAAAAAGCAAAGGAGAGATATCTTTGCTTTCTTAAAAAATAGAGTCTTTATCATGGATCTAGAGCCCTTAATTAACTGGTTTTTAAAAAGTAAGAGATCGTTTTCCTTCAGAGAGAATAAAACGCCTTATAGAGTATGGGTCTCTGAAGTTATGCTGCAACAAACAAGAGCTGTGGTAGTTGAGGAGTATTTCAATAGATGGATGCAAAAGTTCCCAACGCTCAAAAGTCTTAGTGAGGCAGAGCTTTCTACTGTAATTAAAGTCTGGGAAGGGCTCGGGTACTACTCAAGAGCTCGGAACCTTCATGCAGGATCTATCCAGATCATGAAAGAGTATCAAGGAGAGTTTCCTTCTACAAAGGAAGTGCTGCTTAAAATCAAAGGGATCGGCCCCTACACAGCGGGTGCGATTTTAAGTTTTGCCTATCACAAGAAAGAGCCTGCAGTAGATGGCAATGTGATGAGAGTGATAGCAAGGCTGTTTCAGATAGAAGATGAAATTACAAAGCCGCAAACCCTTAAGTTCATAACAAGTAAGGTAGAAAGTCTCTTGCCTAAGAAGAATGCACATGTAGTCATGGAAGCGCTTATTGAGCTTGGTGCAACAAACTGTGCAAAAAGCTTTAATTGTTTCACCTGCCCGCTAAGGCAGAGCTGCACCGCCTTTGCAAACGATACACAAGAGCTATATCCTAAAAAGGCCAAGAAAGCTCCTCCAATTGTTTTGCATAGGCAAGTTCTTCTTCTTGAGAGTGCTGGACATTTTCTTTTGAAAAAGGAAAGCAATGCTAAAAAGATCATGTCAGATCTTTATGAGTTTCCATACAAAGAGCTTGAAAAACCGGCAAGCAAAACAACTTTGCCAGAAGAGTTTGCGAAACACTTCAATAAGAAGATTCAGTTTGTAAAAGAACTTGCAGTTGAGAAGCATACGTTCACAAAGTACAAAGCCTATTTATACCCGCAGCGTTACATAGTAGAGACAAAGCCTATAGTAAAAGACCACATCTGGGTTCATAAAGAGAAGTTGCAAAACTATCCTTTTTCTTCAGGGCATAGAAGAATACTCAAAGAGATTTACTAAAAGAGGTATCAAACTTTTTTTTGATTAAATAAAATAATATGTTATAAATCCCTGTTTTTGTTTCAAAATAGGTGTTCTGTATGGCTACTTCTACTACTTTGAGAATCAGTTTAACTAATGTTTGCGCAGGATGTCAGCAACCATTAGTTACACAAGAGCAGGTTAATGAAGGGCAAGCAGTAAGTCTTGTGTGTAGTGAAGAAGCAGAAAAAGTAAATAGAACAGCTCTTACTGCAACTAGTAGGCTTGGTGAATTCTTTCATGAAAGCTGCGAGGCTGGACAGCTAGTTAATTTGCATAAGAAGCATTTTCAGTTTCCAGATAGCGTTGTAGTTACAGATGCACAAGTCGCTCCAGCCGTTACTGCTCCTTCAACTCCTCCTGCAGTTGTTGCAGTTGTTATACATCCTCTAGCTCCTCAAAGTGCTACATTTGTTTTAGGTCCAGCAGCTCAATATGCTACACATGGTTTTGTCCATGATGAGTCTCTTGGTAGAGGAGGTTAATAGTAAGCTGTAGTTGGAATGTCCGTTATGAGACCTACAAAGAGCAGTTTTACCTATTACGTCTAGCGCTCTTTAGGGAACGAGTGTTTGTTTCGATAGCCCTTAAAGCTGTTCTTTAGAATAATTTGAGTTTTGTTATATGCTGTCCCGTTTTTATTCTAAAAATAGGTTTATAATATGGCTACAGGATTAAAATTAAACATCACTTTGGGTACTTCTTGCAAAGAGTGCGGTCAATCACTTGTTACGCAAGATGACGTTGATAAGGGTAAAACTGTAAGGCTTGTTGATATTAACGGAGCTTACGAAGTTAATAGAAAAGGTGTCAAAGTGCTTAATACCCTAGGAGAACTTTTCCATAAAAGTTGTGCAGTAGGACAACCTAAAGACGTGAATAGGCATCATTTTTATCAATATCCAGCAAACGTAGTAGTCACAGATGCAGAAGCTCCTCCTGCAAAACCTCCTGCTCCTTATAGTAAGGTAGCAGATTCTAAGCCCGCAGTTCTTACTAGCCCTGCAGCTGTTTTGAAACATTCACCAAGTGGAGATAATGGAGTGCGTAGACGAGAAAATATTCCAAAGACTAAAGATGGTGAGACGGAAAAGGCGTCCGATCATCAAGAAAGAGGAGTGTGGACAATGTGTAGAGTAGTAACTGCTGTTGCGGTTGTGTTGATGGCAAGTGTTACTATCTCTTTGGTTCCTTCTATTGACCTAAACAATTGGGATTTTTCGTAATTTTTTAAGGGGCATGCTCTTTATTTTTCTTCTGCAAATCAATTTCTTTTTTGATTATAGAGGAATAAAGAGCGTGTTTATGACCAAAAAGATTCACTTTTCTATAGAAGGTATGCACTGCGGCTCTTGTGTTGCAGAAATTGAAGGTAAGCTCAATCCCATTGATGGGATTGAGAGTGCAAAGGTAAACTTTGCGTCTGCAAAGGCGGAAGTTACTTTTGATGAGGCCAAGGCATCAGAAGAGGTGATAGGCAAAGCTATAGCAGATCTTGGCTACAAAGCTATCTTCTCAGAAGATCATAGCTCCCATACAGGAGTCAATAAGTCTCTTATTGGAAGAATGAGCATCGCTATTATCCTGTCGGCTCCTCTTCTGATACCCATGCTTGTCGATCTTTTTGGTTTTCATTATGAAGTAAATGGATACATTCAACTTCTACTTGCCACGATCGTGCAGTTTGGATGTGGATATCCTTTCTACATCAACTGTTACAGATCTCTAAAAAACAAATCCGCAAACATGGATGTCCTTGTAGCACTGGGAACTACTGCTGCATATGCATTTTCTTTGTATGCTCTTATCGATCATAGACCAAATGATCTATACTTTGAGACAAGTGCTGTCTTGATTGCCTTGATACTACTTGGTAGATATTTTGAAGATAAATCAAAAAGAAGTGCACAGTCGGGGATGAAGTCCCTTCTTAGTATGCAGCCTAAAACAGCGCTTATTAAGCAGGGAAGTGAGTTTAAAGAAGTCGATATCAATGATGTAAAAAAAGGTGACATCCTTCTTATCAAACCAGGTAGTTCAGTTCCAGTGGACGGTCTTGTTGTATCTGGAAGTTCACAGATCGATGAGTCGATGCTTACTGGAGAGAGTGTTCCTGTTTTGAAAGAAAAAGATACCAAAGTGTTTTCTGGTAGCGTTAATGGAAACGGTTCCATTGAGATCGTTGCAGATAAGCTTGGCTCTGAAACATCGCTTGGAAGGATCATCGCGATGGTTGAAGAAGCTTCGGCATCCAAAGCTCCTGCCCAAAAGCTTGCAGACAAGGTTTCCTCTATTTTTGTACCAACGGTTCTTGGGATTGCTATTTTGACATTTATTGTTTGGATCATTGTTTCAAAGAACTTTGAAAGAAGCATTCTGAACGCTGTTGCAACTCTTGTGATCGCATGCCCATGCGCTCTTGGCCTTGCGACGCCAACAGTGATTATGGTTGCTGTATCCAAAGGTGCAAGCGTTGGAGTATTGATCAAGAATGCAGAAGCTTTCGAGCTTGCTAAGGCAATCAAGTCGTTTGTAGTTGATAAAACAGGAACAGTTACAGAAGGGAAGCTAGCTCTTGATCAAGTGATCTCGGGTGATAAGGACCTCTTTATGCAGATAGCGGGCTCTTTGTCTCTCCACTCTGATCATCCAGTTTCACAGGCGCTTTTGAAGGTTGCAAAAGATAGCAGTGTAACTTTGAAAGAAGTTACAGAATATGCATCTGTTCCAGGAAAAGGAGTCAGTGCAAAAGTTGATGGAAAGACTTATTACTTCGGTTCTAAGCGATATTTACTGGAGAGAGAGATCTCTATTAGTGATGTTGAAAAGGATTTAGAAGCGCAAGATCAAATGCTAGTACTGCTTGCAGATGAAACTAAGGCTCTCGGCTTTTGTACCTACGCGGATCCAATTAAGAAACATTCTAAAGACTCGATAGAGAAGCTTCACGACATGGACATTAAACTCTATATGCTTAGTGGTGATAGAAAGTCTGTTGTTGAAAAAGTTGCAAATGAGCTTATGTTTGATGGGTATCATGCGGAAGTCCTGCCAGAAGACAAGGCAAAATATGTCAAAGAGTTA
Organism: Chlamydiia bacterium; assembly: GCA_022601395.1. Lineage (GTDB taxonomy): Bacteria > Chlamydiota > Chlamydiia > Chlamydiales. Next base: position 97,573 of record JAJACS010000001.1, read on the forward strand.
AAGGCAAGGGGTGAAACTGTAGGAATGGTTGGAGACGGCGTGAATGATGCACCAGCCCTTGCAGAAGCAGATGTAGGATTTGCAGTGGGTTCAGGTACTGATGTTGCTATGGAAAGTGCTTCAATAGGTCTAATGAGATCGTCTATTGAAAACCTTGTTCAAGCGGTAAAACTTTCTAAAATGACATCCTCTAAAATACGTCAAAATCTAGTGTTTGCGTTTGCTTATAACTGCATTGGAATTCCTGTTGCGGCACTAGGGTTTTTAAACCCAATGATAGCAGGTCTTGCAATGGCTCTAAGTTCTATCTGTGTTGTGTTAAACGCGGTACTGCTCAAGCTTAAAAAACTATAAACCAGCTTTCTCTCTGATATCAGCTACATCGAGTTTTTTGATATATGAAATGAGGTTCTGTTGGAAGAATTCATGAAAACCATATCCACCATGAATCATTTCATGTAGAGCTTTGTTTTTGTCCCAGCCTTGAAAGAAGATGCGGTAAATAGCGCACAGCATTCCCGTTCTGTCAGAACCGTGATAGCAGTGTATGTAGATCGGAGTATCTTTTGCTTCTTTAATGATTTTCAAAAAGCGAATGACATCAACATCTCTTGGAATATGCGGTTTGAATGAGATGTGAATGTAGTTTAAACCAGCAGGCTCCACGTGGAAAATGTCTGTATCTACTACACGTAGATTGATAACGGTTTTTATCCCTAGGCGTTTTAACCTAAAAAAGCCGTCCCCAAGTGGCTGTCCACCCCTATATATAGTGTCTGTGATCTTGTGGAAATTGGACAGATCGTCCTTTAGGATCCGTCTATCTAGGATAGAGAAAGTTTCAAGCTTAGAGCAGGCCCATAGGGAAGCCTTCCTGACGAATGCGTTTATCCATCTAATTAGGAAAAACTTAGAGCGTTTTGCTTCATAAGTGAATGGAAATAAAGGCTTAACGTCCTCCTCCTGAAGGGGGACACTACTCTCTGAAGATTTCTTAGGTATATCTTTAGTTGCCATATATATTCCGTAACCGCCTGTTTATAAATGATTTAACTATTTTCTCTTCCCAAAGGAAAGTACTTAAAATTAAGCTTTTCCATAATATCCTACTTGAGTATTATAGCGCTAATTTTGAATATTTTGGAACAGGCTATGACAGAGAATCAGTCCAGCGTAAAGCTCGAAGGCATTGACTCACTTTCGTTTAAGTTAAGTACTTATTTACTAGATTATAAACGATTTTTAATTTTTATTATACCTTTCTTTTTAATCGTTTTTTTCCTGATTTTCAAGATGTCGGTAGCTAAATCAAAGGCAGAAGGGGACTTCCTTGCTGCTAAGGCTTCATTCGCTAAGTGGCAGAGTGACAGTGCCTTAGATAGCGTCCACCTTCAAACGCTTAAAGGTGTGATCAAAAAACATCCTGAGCTCGCAGCTCCTTACGAAAGTCAGATTATCCAGAAAATGCTGGCTCTTGGAGAGGAGAAGAAATCTCGCCATTATGTGGAGAATCTCCTTAAAAGAGCAGCAAATAGGCCTAATTCTTACTTTACGAAGTTTTCGAAATCCTCTCTCCTTATAGAGAAGGGAGAAAAGGCTACAGCTCTAGAAAGGTCGATTAGACTCAAGGAAGAAATGCTTTCTGATGCTAGATTTCGTGAAATTTCGATGAAGTATGGTTCTACTCTGTTTGCGTTCAATTTGCTTCGTATTGCGATGCTATCGCAGGCCTTGGAGCTTTCTGATAAAGAGCTTGTTGCTTGGAGAGAACTTGTTGATTACGCAAAGTGGGATAGTGCTGGAAATGTAAGTCCTGCAATTCAGCTAGATCCTAAGGCTTTTGATGAGTTGCTTACTCACTTTACAGATAAGAATCTGTCGCTAAAAGATTACATAAAATACAGAGAATCAAGGCTTCTTGCAGCGGAGTAAAGACGCTGAAAAATTGATGCTATCAAGCGTCAATACTACTTACAATTAAGCCGAAAAGTTAAGCCGCCAGTTCTTCGCAAAAGCGAAGTAAGGGCGGGCTTTACTTTTGATCGTTGCCGCTTTGCCCGGAAGATTCTCCCGCATGTCTATGAAAGCTACGTCCAGCAATGAGTCCTGTGCATAAGAAGATAAGTGGCGGTAAGAATATTGATAGAATTACGCCAACTACAGCAATAATAATCACAGTAACTTTTTGTTGCTTATTGCAAAAACGAAATACACCGTGAGCAGCTCTTCCGATATGCTTTGGAATCCATACACCTATAACTCCTCCAATCCCTGCAGCATAGATGCTCCAACCAGGACCATAAAAGAGGAAGCTAAAAAAGCTTGCTAGGATGAACACGATCGTAAAGAAAATCTCAACATGGTAACGCTTACCGAAGTTTTCGATCTGCTGAACCGATACGCCATCCTTTTTCTCTTCATCCATATTAGCCATAACAATGTTCCTTAAATTAGTAGAGCGGGATTCAAACTAACTCAAACAAAATGCTCGAATTTGATGGAACCAAACTCTTTCCCTATATTTAAAGTTAATTATTAAAGAATTTTTTTGCAAATCAAAACAAAGTAAACTGATTTCTTTTGCTATTATTTTTTGGATTTAATAAACTGCCCAGCTTCTATCTAAATGAATAAGGTATAGTGATTTGTTAGCAAAACCTTTTCGCTTTTTTAGCCTCTTAAGTATTTTAAAAAAAGTTTCTCTTTTTTTCGTTGTCTTATCGCTTGTTTTAGCATCAATTTCAGCTCTTTATTTACTGCGCGCTAAAGATCAAACGGTTATAGCAAATAACGAAGTTTCCGAACTGCTTAATGCTTCTGAAGTTAAAGAAGCTAAAGAGTTTAGTTTCGATGCGATCAAGCTTGATAAAGATTTTGCAACGCTTTTTGAAAGAGACTTAAACTCGGATCTTTCATTTCTTGGTAAAAATTCAAGGCCAGATGCACTTTCTCGAAATTCGAAAGCTCTTATCCAACTGAAAGAGAGTGATGAGCAGCGTATTGTTGAAGAAGGGGAGAAGGTGTACTTCAGATACAAGGAAGGGGCTCTATCTTTTTCAGAAGTAGCTACACCATTATGGGTTAAAGTAAAAGGGATTGGAAACTCTTTGTTTTTAGACAGTAAAGTGGTGGTAGCGTCCGAGGAATCAGAGCAAGTGTTTCAAGAAAGCGCAAAACTAGAACTTGTGAAAAGGAATTATGTGCCGTCACAAGATGCGATTCCTTATTATTTTGAGTCTTTATCTTCTGCTACATGGCTTGTGCCAGATAAATTTTTTCAGCTCTACGGAGGGGCAGACTACCAAGATAAGAAGGGAGCTTACCGCTTAAAGTTAACTCCTGGCGGCTCTTTTTGTTTTGTGAAAGATCAAGACCTTCTCTATTACAATGGAAAAGACTGGTTACTTGCAAAAGAGAATCAAGATGTGAGTAATTACCCTATTGCGGAAGTAAAGATTAACTCCCAGTCAAGGCTTGCTCTTAGAGTATGGGATAAAAGTGGAATGCTTGAGCGTTTGCATACATTTTCATGTGATAAACTGCCTGCGTTTAATTTGAGAGTAGATGAAATCTTTTCTAAAATCCGCCCAAGGTCTAAATCTCAGGTCACTTGTAAAGTTGCTGGAAAAACAGCAATGCTTAAAAATGGTGACTGGCTTTTAAAGAAAGAAAATCATTGGAAACTTCTAAGAACATATGACGAAATCCAAAGGTATTTACAGTATGAGCTCGAAGGAGAACTTTTTGTCTTTGATCAGATAGAAAAAAACGAAAGTAATCCTATTTTTAAAGGTCATTTATTCGATACAATGAGAACCCAAATGCAAGTAGTTCGGATCCCAATAGCATTAAGTAATAAGGATCACAGTAAGAAGAAGAATAAATTACTTAAGAAAGTGACCCCCGCTTCCGAAGATTTTACAGACACCGATGATTTTGATGACTATGAAGAAGATGACGAAGAGCTTCTTCGTTTAACTGGAGAAGGCGCCCATCATGAGATTGAAAAATAATAAAATTCTATTTTTTGTCTTAAGCGTTTTTATCGCTTCATCGCTTTCTGCGATGAGCATCGAAGAAAAGCAGCAAGTTTTGACTCCCGCGGAATCTCAAGGAGAAAGCCTAGAAGCATCTCTTAGAAAAATCAACAAACAGCTCAAAGAATATCGCTCTCTTCTCAAGACACGTTACAGCCAAGTTGCAAAATTGATTGATGCTGAAGCAGATGAAGAGCATTACCAGCAGCTTTTATCAGAAGTAAATGAGATTAAAATCCTTGTAAAAGACTTAGAAACAGAGTGGCGAGAGAAAGCTCTTGATGAGATGAAGAAGGACGAAGAACCTTATGGGTTCTGGGATCAGGAAGATACCACTCTTCCTCAACTTGTCATGGAATATGGAGCTGGAGATTTTCTGTATGTGATCCCTCCAGAAATGCTTTCAATGAAATTGAATATGCACTCATCTGTTCCTATCCCAAGAGAATCATGGGCAGAGCTTTTAGAAATCATGCTTGCTCAGAACGGTATTGGTGTTAAACAACTAAACCCATATGCAAGACAGCTTTATATTCTTAAACAAGACCTTATCGCTGTAAACTCCATTGTAAATAGCACGAAAGATCTAAAGAAAGTACCTGCGAACTCGAGGATGATTTATATCTTTTCACCTCCTCCTGAGCAGGTGAAAAGCGTGAGCTACTTCTTCGAGAGATTTAGAGATCCGAAAAGAACGTTCGTCTATCAAGTAGGCTTTAAAATCGCGATCGTATCTATGAAAGAGGAAGTGGAAAAGCTACTTTCTCTTTATGACGCTGTTTGGGAAAAAGAGTCGGAAAAAGTCACAAGAGTGGTACCTCTAAAGAAAATGTCTCCTCGAGATATGGAGAAAATCTTAAAGTCCTACTTTGGTGATTTATCAGAGCGTAATCGTTTAGCCATGACAAGAGGTGGAGATGATCTGAGCATCATGAATCTATCTCATGAATCATCCCTTGTTCTTGTTGGGATGAAAGATATGGTAAACAAAGCAGAAGAGGTGATTACAGAAACAGAGGAGCAGATTTCTAATCCATGTGAGATGACTGTTCATTGGTATACATGTAGACATAGTGACCCTGTAGATATTGCAAACGTTTTAGAGAAGGTCTATCTGTCCTTGATATTTTCAGGAACGGACTCAGGCGAAAAAGACCTTATGGATAGAGAATATCCTCACTACGGACCTGATCTGAATTTAGAATTTCCTCAGCCTGCATACACATATGGTCCTCCAGGGCCAGCTCCTATTGTAAACCCGCCGCTTGTTGTTCCGGGAACGCTAGATGAGCAAAGAAAGAAAAGTTCCACTTATAACTTTATTCCTTACCCAAAGACAGGCTCGATCATGATGGTTGTGCGCCGTGATACTTTGGATAAGCTAAAAGATCTTCTTCGCAAGCTAGATGTTCCAAAGAAAATGGTGCATATTGAAGTCTTGCTTTTTGAGAAGGTGATCAAGAATAAGAATAACTTTGGCCTCAACATGCTGAAGATGGGATCTTTTGCAAGTGGTGAAAAAAATACAGGGGTTCAGTATGAATCGCAAACAGGATCGCCTCTTAAAGGTATCTTGCAATTCCTTATTACAAGGCCGAATAGAAAGGCGTTCCCAGCCTTTGACATCGCCTATAACTTTCTTATGTCTCAAGAGGATGTAAGGATCAATGCATCACCTTCTGTTTCCACAGTGAATCAAGTTCCGGCAAAAGTATCGATTGTAGAAGAGCTTTCTGTAAATAATGGAGCCGCCCCTATTGAAACTGGGAATGGTACGATTGCTTTTGAAAACTCTTATACAAGAAATCAGTACGGCATCAACCTTGTTATGACTCCGACGATTCATGAGCCAGATCCTGATGACTTGGATGCAAGGCGTTTCATTACACTTGAGACAAATGTAAACTTTGATATGATCTTGTCTGATGTAAATGACAGACCAAAGGTAAACAGACGCTCTGTTGAAAACCAAGTAAGGGTGATGGATGGAGAGACGATTATTCTTGGAGGTCTCCGCAAAAAGACAGGAGAGGATAATACAGAGAAAATTCCTTTCCTCGGAGAAATACCTGGAATTGCTAAATTCTTTGGTACCTCTAAGCTTACTGATGAAATGACAGAGATCATCATATTTATTACTCCAAGGGTTCTTCTTGATTCAAAAGAAGAGATGGAGAAATTAAGAGACCAAGAATTGCGTAAAAGGCCAGGGGATCTACCTGAATTTTTACAAAGAATCATTGACGCAAGAAAGCGTGAAAAGAAAAAGCTGTTCGAAAATAGTTTTAAACTTCTCTTTGGTACCAATGAATCAAACTTTAAAACCTAGTCTTTTAGATGAAGCAGCAGAGAAAAATCTTTCTTTAGCAAAGCGTTTTGGCCTAAAGGTCTACGAATCTCTTTCTGACTTTCGTTATGTAAAAGAGAAAATCTCAAAGGTGCCCTATTCTTTTGCAAAAAAGAGACTGATCCTTCCGGTTGATGAAGAGGAGGGAGTTGTAATTGTTGCCATTGCAAATCCTGATGACTTAGAAGCGTTGCAAGAATTTAAGTGCATGATTTCTTCTCCCGTAAGGGAGGTCTATTCTTCAAAGGAAGTATTAGAAGCTGCAATCGAGAAATGTTACCACCAAAAAGATCGCGTTGCTTCTGATTATTTTGAAGATCTAAATAAAAATGAAAATGCAGAGAACGGTGAAGAAGACACTTGCTATGACTTGCTAGAGCAAAAGTCCGATGCTCCAGTTATAAAAATGCTTAATGTGATTTTTATTGAAGCTGTTCAACAAGTAGCATCAGATATTCACTTTGAGCCAACAGAAAACAACCTAGAAGTAAGGTATCGAATAGATGGCGTTCTGCAAAAGCGTCACACCCCTCCAAAAGAGTATCAAACGCAGCTTCTTACCCGTATTAAGGTTATGTCAAAGCTTGACATTGCAGAGCATAGACTTCCTCAGGATGGGCGCTTAAAACTTGGCATAGGACAAAGGCAGATAGATTTCCGTGTAAGTACTGTTCCTGTTGTATATGGCGAGCGAATCGTTCTTCGTATTTTAGATAAAAGTAATATTGTCCTTGGGCTCGATAAAATTGGCCTGCCTTTTGAAACGTGCAAGAGCTTTAAGAAGCAGATCTCGCAAAACCAGGGGATCGTTCTTGTGACAGGGCCAACGGGTAGCGGTAAAACAACAACACTTTATAGCGGCATTTCAGAAATATCTTCTCCTGAAATCAATATCATGACAATTGAAGATCCAGTGGAATATAAACTTCCTGGAATGGCACAGATCGGGGTAAACCCTAAGATCGACTTGGATTTTGCAAGAGGACTCCGTAGTATCTTAAGACAAGATCCAGATGTTATTATGATCGGAGAAATTCGTGATAAGGAAACAGCAGAGATCGCGATCCAGTCTTCATTAACAGGTCATATGGTGCTAAGTACTCTCCATACGAACGATGCTCCATCAGCTTTAACAAGACTTGTGGATATGGGCATAGAGCCCTATCTACTTACCTCTTCTGTGATCGCTGTTCTTGCACAAAGACTTGTACGCGTTGTTTGTCCAAACTGCAAAAAGGGATATACTCCTAACGATGAGGAGCTCAGTGAGCTGGGGCTTTTGAGAAAGGATCTAAAAGATAACACTCTCTATAAAGGAGAAGGCTGCGATAGCTGCTTCTTCTCAGGGTATAAAGGACGTCACGGGATCTATGAGCTCATGGATGTAAACACGCAAATTAAAAGGCAGCTTTTAAGAAGTCCTGACGCCCTAGAGCTTCAAAAGGTCGCTTTTGAATCTGGGATGTCATCTCTTCGCAATGAAGGAGCTAAGCTTGCAGCAAGCGGTGTTACTTCAAGTGCTGAGGTGTTAAGAGTAACAAGACAAATAAGTTTCGACTAAGACAAAGGTGTGCAGTTGCCTCTTTACAGATACCAGGCTATTTCAAAGGAAGGAAAGAAAACCTTCGGCGTAATCAATGCAGACTCTTTTGAGGTTGCAAAGGAGAACTTGCAAAAGCAAAAGATCCTAGTGATTAAGCTTTTTTCTTTTAAGGAAAAGTCCAAGCAACTCTCTTTGCCAAAGGATCTTGTTGTCTCTTTTACAAGAGATCTGTCACAACTATTAAGGGCTGGCCTTCCTCTTTATGAAAGCCTTATGGCTGTTGAAGAAAAGTATAGATCTAACAAGGCTCATCCTCTCTTTTTAGATCTTTGCGATAAGGTGAAATCAGGGATGCAGCTCTCTTCTGCTCTTACCCTTTATCCAAAGGTTTTTGATCAGGTGTATATTTCGATGATCGAATCAGCAGAAGAGACAGGAAAACTTGCAAGCACCTTTTCTCAGCTTGAAAAGCTCATTGTGCGCCAGCAGAAACTTAAAAAGCAGCTAACCTCTGCTATGATTTATCCGATGTTTCTAATGGGTTTTTGCTTTGTTGTTGTGAATGCACTTTTTTTCTTTCTTATCCCTTCAATGGAGCAGCTATTTGAAGAAAGAGAGCTCCATCCTTTTACTGCTGTGATTATTGGCATTAGTAAATTCTTAAGAAGTAACGGTCCATATATCGGTATATCACTTCTTGCTATCGTTATTTTTTGTGTGATTTATTTCTCAAAACCCGCTGGAAAGCTACTGCTGCAGAAATTCTATTTAAAGGTCCCTATCTTAAATAGGATGATTACACAGGCAGTGCTATCAAGGTTTTGTAGAAGCTTATCTATTATGCTTGCAGGAAGTGTATCGCTTCTTGATGCACTAAAATTATCTAAGGGGATTATGAAAAACCCTTACTTTGAAAAAGTTATTACCAATGTGGAATCGAAGGTAGAGCAGGGGGGCAAGCTTTCTGAAGAGCTTACAAAGAGCCCGCTCATCCCAACGCTTGTTACTAGGATGCTTACCATCGCTGAAGAAACAGGAAATGTATCAGAAATGCTCGAGAGTATTTCTGACATTTATGAAGAAGAGCTTGGAAGATCTCTTGCAAGATTCACAGCGCTATTGCAACCTGTGATGCTTCTTTTCCTTGCATTTGTCGTCGGTACTGTGATTCTTTCCATACTTCTGCCACTGACCGATGTTGGATCATTTTTAAATACATAAGGAGAAACCATGAGAAAAATCAAAAGAAAAAAAAGGCCCATGACTCTTCTTGAGATCATGATTGTGATCTTTATTATCGGAATCATTAGTTCTGTGATTGGCTACAACATGAAAGGGAGCCTTGAAAAAGCAAAGGCTTTTAAAACAAAAGAAGGGATCAAGAAAATCAACGAGATCTTCGACTTAGAAGTTGCCTCTGGCACACTACTTCAAGATGTTATCGATGATCCAGGGGCAGTACTAAAGTCATCAGGTCTTGTAAGCAATGTAAAAGATCTTCTAAGAGATGGCTGGGGTAAAGACTACGCAATCCGCATGTCCAAAAGTGGAAGATCTGTAATTATCAAGTCTGATAACTATGACAGGTACCAATCAAAACAGAAAAAAAAGAGTAAGAATACACTCGCTTTGAATGATGATGATGAAGTTGAAGAAGACGAAGACTAAAAGAGCTTTCACGCTCATAGAGGTGATAGTCTGTATTTCACTTTTATCACTAATAGGGGGTCTTTTTGCCTACAAGGCAAAAGATCTCTTTTCAGTTTATAATTTTAGAAGCGACAAAAGAAAACTCATTAACTCTGTAGAGCTTGCAAGGCACCTATCGGTATCTTACCGCTCTGATGTTGAAATGCTGATCACTGAAGAAAAACTTGGCTATAGCCTTGTGATTAAAAGTGATGAACCGGCACTTGAAGACCACAACATGCTTTTTAAAAAAGTTACATTCACGCATATAGATAACGTTTCTTACCTTACGGATAAGAAAATAGAAGGGCCTATTAAAATTCTCTTCTCTTCAAGTGGTTGGCTGTTTCCGGCAGGCTCTCTTCAAATAAGCTCCAAGGGAAAAGGCGCCTCGACGATTGATCTTGGGATCAACATATCCACAAGTGGATAATTTCCTAAAGCATCTTGAACTTGCGGGCTTTTGTTAGAATACGGAAGTTTTGCTGTATTTCTTCTTCTGGCTCAAGAGTTAGCAGCATTTCACTTTCCTCCAAGCGGTAGTTGCGGGAGAGTTGTGGTACATCTAAAATAAGTTTCCATCTACCAGGTCTTATACTTTCAAACGAATAGAATCCATCGCTGTTTGGTGTTGTGTAAAGTACTTCTTCACTCTCTTCTGATACAAGAGCGATTTTTGCAGTGGTACAACCTTTTGCTTGGACATACGTTGAACCATCGCCTAGGGAGGAGCGTTCTTTTAGAGAAGAGGAAGTGTTTTCGCCCTCATCACTCCTTTTAAAGTCGAAGTAGTTTACATACCCCGTAAGTTTTGCAGCTTTTACAAAGATGAAGTCTTGCTTATGCTCCACTCCTCCAGCAAGCGTTTGATTCTTTGGAAGATACTCCTCAGAAACATATCCTTCAGGCTCACTTTCCATCCAAAAAGTATATTCACCAGGTTTCATTGCTGGAAACTTGTATGTGCCCTTTCGGTTAGACTTCGCTTTTAGTGCATTACATGCAACATTGATATTGGAGAATGGGGTAATATGCGATCCAGATCTTTTATAAACTTTTCCACTTGCAAAAGCAGCTCTGCTATTGCGCTTTATCGGGGCATTCCAAGGGATGGTATATTCGATGACAAACTGAAAGGTGTTGTCGAGATTGGATTGATTCCAGACATTTCCTTTGAAGTTGATCGTATGACCATGCGGGAATACATATTTAAACCGACTTTGTAGAAAGTTTCTCCTATATTCGTTTCTTCTTTTTGAGTGCTCATACAGAACTTGCAGATGAGTGTTCTTATAGTAGTAGAAATCAATAGAGGTGCCAAAGGTGTTAGTCCAGTTGATATTATTTATCTGGTTTTCATAACCGACTTTTGCATAAGCGGTATATTTGAAAAACTTATTTGCATGTAAAAATAGGTTCAGACTGTAATTTTGCCATGTTTTGCTCTGATTTCTTGTGAAGTTGGAATGGTAGCCACCTGCTTCACCACTTGCCTGTAGACTGAGTTTTTTGATGTTCTGTGTGAGTCTAAAGGCTCCATAGCTTGTGTGATACTGAGTGCGATCAATCGGGTTCTTAGATTGATAATAGTTATAGGACATTGCTAGGAAGGTCCTACTTGGAAAGCTGCAGGTGAGTTCTCCAATGGCTCTTTTTGTTTTATTCGCAGAGACAAGAGCAGGGTTGTTATCTAGATTCACTCCGTAGGTTTGATAGGACAGGGTTCCTTTAAGTCTCTTGTAAATAGGGAAGCCAAGAGCGGCATTAAACTGTGACTGATTTTGGAAGTATCCAACATAGTTTGGATTGCCGTAGTATTTTGTTAGGTCAAACCACACATTTTCAGTAGGTTTCAGCTGGCACCTTAGGTAGTATGCTTGTCCAAACTTGCTTTCTGCAAGGTATGTTTTTCCGTTAGTTGCATACTCAGCCTCGATGTTCATGGAGTTTTCTTTAGGGGAAGCGGGCTCATTTTTATACTGACCCTTTAAAGAATATGTTTGCGCATGACGGTTTGGAGGAAGGCTATCGTTTATCAGCCTTCCGAAGGTACTCAGGAAGTTAGCGGAAAAATTGAGAGGTTTAATAGGTTTGTATTTTAAAAAAGAAGCAAAGTTTGAGTTCTTTACTGCGCTTGTCTTGTGGATGTAGATGGTTCCAACATCGACCTTTGGAAATTTTAGCTTTAAAGAACCACCTCTTCCAAAACGTCCATTGATTGTAAGGGGAGAAAGACTATAGACATGGTCCCCTCCGATGAAGTTTAATCTTGGCATATCATATTTGAGGTAATATTTTTCAGGGGCACCACCAAGTTGTGTGAAAACACTAGTTTGTACTTTTATGGGAAGCCTAAATAAAAACTCTAAATATTTTTTTTTTTCTTCGTTAATGTACCCTTTCCCATAAGTGTTCATGAAAAGGGTGTGTTTGTTTTCTTTCATTCCGTAAACAAACATGGTCTCTATTGGGAAATTGTCATATTTAAGTAGTTCTGACTTTCCTCTTTGAAGAACTTGAGTGTTAGTAGAGAGGTAGGTTTTTTCTTTTTCTGGATCATTTAAAAGATCTAGCTCGAACCTTACGTAGTGATGAGGTGTAGCTTTTTTGTTTTTCTTAGTTTTAAATTTAAAAGTGACTGTTTTTGATTCAGTGGCATTTAGCTTGATCGGGTTTTTAATGTCTTGAGTATAGGAGTAGTTCAAGTAGTCTTTCACATTTAGATCAAGTAGCGCTTCGATATTTCCCGTATTGGTAAGTTCGACCTTTACGGTATAGGAGTCTCCTTCAAGCACGAGGTTTGGTTTTTCAATCACCTTCATTTCCACATTGTTTACAGGGAGAACCATCACCTGAAAAGAAGACTTTCCATAAAGTGAAGTATGGCTTGTTCCTTGCACGATGTACTCTAAATCTACAAGTCCAGAAGGGTAGTTGTCAGGGATCTTGATAGCAAAAAACTGTAGAATGTTTTGATTTTGTTCTAGGCTAAAGGGAAACAGAAGGGGAGGGATTGTTTTCCACTCTTCTGGCATGTTCACATTTTGGGTTAGTCGATCTCCTTGAGGGCTTTGATTGTAGACCATAAAAGAAACAGAAAAAATCTCACCAGGAAAGTATTGCATGGCTTTCGGAGACTGCATAAATACTTTTATGCCATAGCCGCCATCATCAGCATGAGCAAAAGGTGCTGCAAAAAATATACTAAACAGTAAAAGCCTGCTTAACCATTTCTTCATAAGAATCTTTTATCTAGCGGTTTTGATCAATTTACAAGAATTTTTATAAGAATAAAATAAAAAAATACTTGAACAGGTGTTTGAATTTGTTCGAAGATCACTAGCCATTGTCTACTAATGTGTAGGTGACTGTTCTACTTGTTGAGTTTAGAATTCCTGCTGCTGTTGTTGCAGAAAAATTATAAGTAATGGTGTTTGTGTTATGTGTCCCTACTGGTATCCCCGTAACCAGATTTTGTTCTGAAGTGGTTAGAGCGATGGCGCCAGAAGAGGTTCCTCCTGCAGATGGTGCCGCAAGGCTTGTCGTCAAGGTAGTATTAGAGGGCATGGAGGTGTCGATTTTTCCTGTGATTTTTGCACTACTTAGATCAGTAGTGATATCATAAGATGTTGAAGAGTCAATTACGGCTGTTGGGTCAGCACCAGCAGCAGCTGTTGTGATGGTTAAACTTGCAGGAATTCCTGTAATGTTAATGCTTGTTGCCGCGTTTAAATTGATCCAAAAGAATACATGGAATAAGATGGCGGTCTTTAAGAATTTTGTATGATCCACTTATCTACTCTTATGATGATTCGGTTTTGTGTGAGCTCCTTTAAAAGGATATTGCTCGCCGCAAGCTTCCTACTCGGTAGCTTTATTTTTTCTGCTACTGATACTGCTACAGAAGTATTAAATTTGCAAATAAATGCCATAAATGAAATTGCCATTACAGGATCTGTTGGGACGCTTGCGATAACAGATGCAACCCCCGGATTGACTTTGTTTTCGGTAACTTCATCTAGTATCAACTATGCCTATACTTCTAATGATGGAAAATCAAAGAAGGTTATGGGATCTATTGATATTATCATGCCTTCAAGCACAACTCTTTATGCAAATGCTTCTGCTCCAGCTAGTGGTGGTTTAAGTTTGGGAGAGGTTGCTCTTGGAACTCTTGACATAAACCTTGTTACAGGGATTCCTGCAAATACCAAAGATACAGGGGTTTCTCTTTACTATAAGTTTGAAGCTTCGACTCAGGCTGGGACTATATCTGAATTTTCTCGAACAGTAACTCTTACTCTTTTGGACAACTAAGTCTTTTTATTACCCTCATTAAAAAAAACGCTAAAACTTATTGACCTGTTATAAATAAAAATATATTTATAAGATTTATCAACAATAAATTTAAAGGGTTTTTTTATGAAAAAGTTTCTTGCTCTAATGGCTATAGCAGTGTTTTTGCCATTTATGGGATATTCAGATGATACTGATTCTCAGGATGTTTCAATTACTTTTAGTACGATTAATGATCTAGAGGTAAGTAGTGGTACTGTTGGTATTCTTGTTGCCACTTCTTCACAAGGTCTTGCAACTGGTACAGATGCTTCAACGCTACTTTACGCGTACTCAAACGATGCTTTTGTAAAAAAAATTACTGCTTCAATAGACACTGATATGGCAACTGGAGATACTCTCTCTTTACTAGTAGCCTCTTATGGAACAGGCACTCCAGTAAATACATCTCTATCTACTGCTGTAGCGGAAATTATGACAGGTATTGCAGCGTCTTCTGCAACCACAGGAAGCACCCTTACCTATACTTTTACTACAACAAATGCTCAATCATCAGCGATTAACAGAACAGTGGTCCTTACTCTTGTTGGCAGTACCTAAAGCTGTTGCTCTTCATTGGTAAAAAGTGTGCTTTGATAAAACACTCCCTTTTTACAAACAAAACGATTTTATGTAATTAATCGTATGCTTTAGGTATAAGTGTCAAAGCTTTAATACCTGAGGCATACTTTGCGTTGTTTTGTTCTTTCTTTGTTTCTGTTCACAAATTTTATGTATGGCATGGTGTCTGCGGAAGGCACTCGTACCCAAACAGTTAGTTTAAGAAAAGAAAGTAAAAAAAAGAAAGACAAGGAAGACAAGGAAGACAAGGAAGACAAGAAAGACAAGAAAGACAAGGAAGACAAGGAAGACAAGAAAGACAAGAAAGACAAGAAAGACAAGGAAGACAAGAAAGACAAGAAAGACAAGGAAGACAAGAAAGACAAGAAAGACAAGAAAGACAAGGAAGCAAAAGGTCTTAAAAAGGATTTACAAGAACTTACAAAACTTGTGAAAAAAAAAGTATTCTCGGACGAGGCTGATGAGAGGTGCTCTGAGTTTTCAAGCCTTCTTATTAAGGCTGTTGAAGATGAAGGTTCAATTACTGAGGATGATAGTATATCGATGGTGAATGCTTTTAAGTACCTAGTTAACTTATGTAAAGACGCTGTTCAACCTGTCATTGATGATGGAACTCTGCTTGTTGTACATGTTTTTGATAGCATAAACCTCCTCTTTCTTTACTCCACTTATAGATCCCCAGACCCTATGAGTGCTTTGATTCTAAGTCAGTGTGTTTATGAGGGTAAAGATCAGGTTGCTAAGATAGAAAAGAAGTTCGGAGAAACAGTAAAAGATCTTGTAGTTCAATTATTTGAGTACCAATCAAGCAGTATAGGTCCAGTTATTAAAATGAACAAAATCACAAATGGCATCAACTACTCAGATGACTACGTGATGTTGCGGACAGCAGATAAGCTTGCATTCTTTTATGGATTTTCAAAGAAAGTAAATCGCTCAGATGCAGACATCAGTAGTTTTTGCGATTGGGGGTTTGCTGTAGCGAATCACTTGCCAATAGAGGGTAGTTAGTTGTCTGTTAAAGTGTAAGTGACTCTTCTTGAGAAAGTTTGGGCTTTAGTTCTCTTGTTGATTTCAAGCATATAGACTAATTGGCTGTTAATCTGCGTAGTATTAGCGGGGATATTTGTTAAGATATCTGTCTCTACAGTAGATAGAAGTACGGGTCCTTTTGAAATCGCTCCAGCTGCCTGCGATAGTTCACAGCAGAGTAAGTAATTGTCAGGAGTATCTGAGTCTAATTGCGCAGTAATTTTTTTGATGGCGCCGTCATTCGATTTTATGCTAAAAAAAAAGGGACTAGAGAAAACAAACTTGTTTGTGCCAATTGTAGGAGAGAAGTCAATTTCAGCAGAGCCTCCTGTTATTGAGATTTCGTTAACAGGGTTAACTCGAATCGTTATGACTTGCTGGGTTGTATTGGAAGAAATGCCGTGTAAAGCTGCGATTAAGAAGAAGAAAAGTGTGAGCATGAATGTTCTTTTCATTACAACCTCCCGATATATCTCATTATATAATAAAAATAATTTTAAAACAATTTATTACCCTTGTTTAATTAAGGATTAGTTTCAATGAAGTTCGTTTATAATAAGTTTTTATTCTTGCTAACTCTAGTTATTTGCATCGGTGTTCCAAAAGAGGCTCTATCTCGCATTTGCGTCACATCCAAGCTCACTCTAGAAAAGGAAGTAGAGCTTGGTGAGGAATACATAGAACAAATAAGCGTGAGCAATCCAACTGATGAAGTCCATGAAGTGAGACTGTTCCTCCAAGACTATCTCTTTAATTGTGAAGGAGAAAACTTCTTCAACGAGCCCGGAAGTCATGATAGATCTAATGCAGGTTGGGTTGAGGTAGCTACCACAAATCTCATCGTTGGAGCTCACTCGTCCGTGACAGTAGACTTGAAGATTAAAGTGCCTAAGAAAGAATCGCTTGAGGGTGTGTACTGGTCGATGGTCTTTGTAGAACCAATTTTCAGACCAAAAAAATCGGACCTCGATAAAAAGAAAGTTCAGCTACAGACGATCATGAGATATGGGATCCAAGTAATCTCAAATATTAAAAATACGGGCGTTTATGACTTTAAGATCGAAAATAAAGATGTCATTTTGCAGGAAGATCAAAGGCTTTTGAAGTTTGATGTCTATAATACTGGAACTCTTTCAATTTCTCCTGATTACTGGGTAGAAGTTTTTTCTACAGAGGGAAAAACAAAGGGAGTCTTCAGGGGATCTAGAACTCGTGTTTATCCTTATACGTCTTCAAGGTTTCTAATAGATGTTACCGATCTAAAGCCAGGGGACTACAACAGCCTCATCATCTTTGATGATAAGAATTCAGATTATTATGGAACAAGGTACGATTTCTCCTTGGCCTACGCTGAAGAAGCCTCCAGCATATCAGACATTATTCTTGGAAAAGAATTCTTGCTTAACCATAGCTCTATAAAAGACATGCACAAATGGTTTGAGGTTGGCACAGAAAAAGAGCTCAAAAGAGAGTTGCTGGCTTTTGTACTTTCTATAGAGGCGCCTGCTCAGACGCATTGTGATTAGTTATCCACAAGTGTATATGTCGCAATCCTACTAGTCGAAGTATAAGGGATTCCTTCAGAGTCTGCATCCAGGTAATAAGTAACTGCGATTCCTGATTCGTTTGTCTGAGCGGGGATGGAAGTCACAAGATTCGCTGTAGAAGGTGTTGTTGGTAATGTTACGATTCCTTGAGAAGCGCCACCACTTAGCGGAGCTGCAAATTGAACTTTTAGATAGGTACCGCTAGGCATGTCTAAATCGATAGAGCCAATGATTCTTTTAAGAGTAGTCTCATTAGACAAACAGCCATAAGTAACTCCTTCAAAGATATCTTGTTCAGGGGTTCCCCCTGCAACAGTATTAATCGATAAAGAGGGGCTGGGTCCACTGAGTTCGAGCGTGTTAATCGTATCGATTCGCATAGTAACGGAGTTTGTATCGTTATCTAAAGCGAATAACTTTGAAGCTAAAAGGGTTAAGGTAAGTAACAATATACGCATGTGAGTAAACGTGATCATTGGTTGTGAAAGTCACAAAAAATAGCTGGAAAATATGAGATTGTCAAAAGATAAATAAAAGAGGATCTTTATAAAAAAGGTCCTCTTTTACTCTAAGATCTAGATAAGATTAGGCTTTGTGTCGTCATCAAGTGATGCGATAAGAGAGTCTTTTCCAGGCTGCTCATCTTCATCAGACATTTTGTCTGTTTCATCACCTGCAAAGCTATAAAGCTTTGTAGCCGGCTCTTCATCAGCTGTGAATAGACCAGGTTTTGTAGTTGTATCTTCAGATGTTACTTTTGTTTCTGTGTCGTCAAATAGAGGTGTTGTTGGTGGGCAATCATCAGCCACAGCAAAGCTGCCTACTGCGAGTGTTGCTGCGATAGCTGTAAGTGCAAGCTTAGACATATTCGGTCTCCTAATTTAAAAATAAATAATACTAGTTTGCGAAATCGTAGTTTTAAATAAATAAACAATGAAATTACTACAATTTTCAATTTAAAACCAATCGAAAATAGTTCCAGGGTGCTTTTAAGAGGGTTTGTGTTAGTTGCAGCTCTTCAAAAGCAAGCTGTTTTCCCTCTATTATAAGGTGTATTTTTTCTTTGCCTATTTACGAATACATGGCATACAATCCTATGGCAAATGAACTATGTAAAAAGGATTATATAATGAAGTTCCGTCTTATTATAACCGGTTTAATGTTAGCGTCTTTCCTTACGCTTGGCGCTCAAGAATATCCGCAAGTAGAATCGATAGAGCCTGTAGCTGCTGAATTGAAGCCAAGACTTCCTGAGTGGCGTCCTAAAATTGTAGAGCGTTTTGCAGATGGGAACCCTACCATCGTGCTGTTTTATGAAGAAGCAGACAGTGGAGAAAGTCACCCAACAAAGCGTATGAGCTTTTATCCTAATGGAAGAACAAGAGAAGAAACAGATCTTATTGTGATCACAAAAGATGATCCAGCATTTAAACTATGGGACTCACAAATTGTGCCACACGGAGTATCTGTCCAGTTTGATAAAAATGGACCCATCCGATCCATACGTTATTATGATAAAGGTCTTCTTCATGGGACACTTGGCATATTTTACTCAGATGGAAAGCCAGAGCAAACTTGCAGTTATTCCCAAGGCCAAAAACATGGAAAAGCCTACTCCTTTTATGAAGATGGGACAAAATCTGAAGATGCGACCTATGCTGAAGGTCTGCTAGAAGGTGACTTTATTCGTTATTACCCAAGTGGTAACAAATGCTCAGTGACTCCTTATCAGAATGACGTTGCTGAAGGGAAGATGATGGAGTGGCATGATAATGGCGCAATCAAGTCTACTAAAAACTACGTTCATGGGAAGCTGCACTCAGATGCAAACAACCCTGCTTGTATCAGCTATAACGAAAATAATGGCATCGTCGAGATGCGTGATTTTAATCAAGGGGAGCCTGTTGGTATCCACATCACATATCACGACAATGGAAGAGAGTCCTATAAAGTACCTTACTACGAAGGAAAGAAACATGGTAAGGAGCAATTCTTTGATGAAGATGGAATCGCAATCGGAGAAGGGAAGTATGAGAAAGGTAAAAAAGTAAGCAAGCATTGGAAGAATCACGACAAGTCTACTTTGGCTTTCTTAGCTGTATATGACAAAGAGGGGACTCTTGTTGAGCCGATCAAAGAGTATGATATAAACGGCTCTCTAGTTGCAAAGTACAGCATGATCGAAGATCAGTACGACGGTGAATATAAAAAGTGGTACCCTGATGGGAAGCAAAAGCTTTGCTACAACTATAAAAATGGAGACTTCGATGGTAGCCAGGAAGAATTCTTTCAAAATGGCAACATCAAAATTAGAGCTCATTATAAAGATGGAGAAAAACATGGTGAGTTCACTGAGTTTTTCGAAGATGGGAACTTGCAGCTACAAGTCACATATGAAGAAGGTAAAAAGCAAGGTGAGCTTTTTGAGTGGTATGCAAATAAGCAAATGAAAACAAAATGGCGCCTAAAAGATGATGATCTTCATGGGATCCAAACGCAGTGGCATCCTGATGGAAAAATGAAGATGCAAGTCTGTTATGAAGATGGTAAGAAGCAAGGTGACTACAAGATGTGGAACCTTGAAGGTGATCTTGTTTTCCAAGCTAACTACATGAAAGATCAGCCAGTTGGAGAATTCCGCTCCTACTTTGCAAAAGACACTCCTAAAGAAGTCTGCTACTTCAACCATGAAGGAAATAGAGAAGGAAGATCTCAAGAATTTTTTGAGAACGGAAATGTTAAGTTTGAAAGCTTTTACAAAGATAACAAACTAGAAGGTCAGTCAAAAGGTTGGTTTGAAGATGGCACTCTGAATTTCATCAGACGTTTTAAAGATGGACTTCCAGTTGGAAGACAAGAGGAGTTTTACTCAAAAGACAAATGGGTGGATCAAAGAAAGCCGCAGCTTTACCGCTATTTCTTCTACAATGATGAAGGAAAGCTTGAAGGGGAGCAGAAGACTTACTATCCAAACGGTGTTACACAAAGTCTTCTTTGCTACAGTGAAGGGGAACTACATGGCATGAAAGCTCTTTGGGATAAAGAAGGGAACTTGCTTGAAGAGTCTTACCTAGAAAATGGTAAACTCAATGGCCGTTTCTTTGAGAAAGACAAAGAGGGAAGAGAAGTGATTTATCACTACGTGATGAATAAGAAAGAAGGGGCGTATACGATCTACTACCCACCTCATCCGACTTTTGGAAAAATGAAAGCCATGGAAGCAAACTACGCAAACAACAAGCTTGAAGGTGAAGTTGTTGAGTATGATCAACAGGGCAAAGTAACCTCTGTTACACCGTATGTTGATGGAGAAAAACACGGGACTGCAAAACTTTTCAACGGACAAGATAAAGTCATGATGACTCTTGACTTTGTTAAAAACAAAAGAGAAGGCATCTCCTATCAGTACTTCCCAACAGGAAAGGTGTATAGAGAAACGCCGTTTGAAAATGACCAAAAAGAAGGTCTTGAAAAAACATTCTATGATAACGGTGAGATCGCAAATACCTATGAGTATCATGAAGGTAAACTCGACGGTTCAGCAAAGAGCTGGAATCCAAACGGAGTCCTTGTTTTTGAAGGAAACTACGAACAAGGTAAACGTCATGGTAAATTCAATAAGTACTACGACGATGGAACTCCTTCTCTTGAGCAGATCTATACTCATGATCTTCTCGATGGAAAGAAACGCATCTATAACTTAGATGGGACCATCACAGAAGTTGTTTATGAAAAAGGAAGGAAGCTAGAAGGCTAGGCGATCG
Organism: Chlamydiia bacterium; assembly: GCA_022601395.1. GTDB lineage: Bacteria > Chlamydiota > Chlamydiia > Chlamydiales. Next base: position 118,449 of record JAJACS010000001.1, read on the forward strand.
TATAGAGAGTCGATCTTCCATATTTTTTAGATTGAAGCCACTTTAGATTTTCTAAGGTGGCTTTTTCATTTACAGCTTCTTCCTCGTCAAAATAGCTGGTAAATTCAAGAAGGATCTTGCCACCCGCGTTTAGCAAAGAAGAGCTGTCTATCGCCTTTAAAATATTCATAATGGCCATTGCAGATTTCTTTTCAGACTTAGCATCGCCATATGGTGGATCGATGTAAACAAGATCAAAGCAATACTCTTTCTTAATAAGATGATCAATAGCTCTGCAAGCATCCATCACAAAGACCTCAGAAAATTCTTCAAGCTCTAGTGTTTTGATATTCTTTTTGATGACGTTTGATGTATTTCTTTGCATTTCAACAAAGACAGATTTTTTAGCTCCTCTACTTAGGGCTTCGATCCCCATAGAGCCGCTACCCGCATAAAGGTCCAAGAATACAGCATCTTCAACAACATGCTGCAGCTTATTAAATACAGCCTGACGCAAAATCTCTGTTGTAGGCCTTGTTGCATTACTTGCGATTGTCTGTATCCTGCGGCCTTTAAAAATGCCACCTGTAATCTGAAGAGTCAATGTTCACCAGTTACTTGTAAATGAACCTTAGATCCTAACATGTTAGATGGGTAGAAACAACACTTAGAAAAGGTCAATTAAATTGCAAGCCAGGTGAAAATTTAAGGCGTGAGTGTTTTAAATAGTCTTGGAGAAAAATCTCGACGGGCTGGTTTTCTGGAACAAAGACGATAAACTGTGGATCGTTAAATAGTCCTTCTGCTTGGGAGATGGTGTTAAGAAGTGTATTATTTTCCAAATTGATAATAGAGATGGTACTACTGCCTCGATTTGCAACATAGACTTTAGTTCCGTCTGCAGTGATAGCGATGCCGAAAGGAAGGTCAAACTGGCCTTCACTTTGCGAGATTGTGTGGGTGATCTGGTTAGTAGTTGTATCTATAATGAACACAGTGTCATCTCCTATATTCGTCACATAAATACTTTTTCCGCTAGGCGTTAGGGCCATCCCTACAGGTTGAGATAGATTCTCTGGGATAGAGCTAAAAGAGGTGAGTTCTGTGTTGGAAGTAGCATTAACAACAGAAATTGAACCTATGTTAGCACTATTATAGGCACGCAAGTTACCTGCATAAACACGTGTATCGTCTAAAGATACAACAAGATTTCCTGGATCAGCAAAAAAGTTTGGTGGGTTTAGGTTTGTGATGAGGCTTCGCGTGACAGTATTATAAATATCCATACCATCATTAATTAGTCCTATGTAAGCTTTTGGAGCATTGCGTGCAAATGCAACTGAACCTGGTGCGACCCCTAAGGGGATAGTGTCTATTTCTGTATTTGATACTGTGCTGACCACCGAGATCTGATGTGTACCTGCTATGGCAATATAAACTTCTAAACCATCTGGAGATACAGACAAGTTTTGGAGAGTGCTAGGTGCATAGTCGATGACTTTGATCAGTTTGTTTGTGGAGGTATTGATTACGGATACTGAATCATCATTACTATTCTTTACATATAGAGTGCTTCCATTCGGAGTGATAGCGAGTCTCGAAGGACTGTTAAATAAACCCTCTGCTTGAGTAATCGTTGTAATAAGGGTGTTCGTATCGGTATCAATAACAGACACAGAATTATCTCCATTGTTTGTGATGTATGCTGTTTGTGCAAATACCAATGTAGTGCTAGATAAAAAAGAAAAAATTAACACTCTTAATATAAATACTGCTTTTTTCATCGAACACTCCTAATTTAGATATTTGAATCATACAAATAGAGATTTTATTTATGAAGAATTTATTTACACGCTTGCGCACAGCTTTATTAGTTTCATGCATGATATTTTTTCTGCATGTAGAAGGGGTTGCTCAAGAAAAGCACACTCTCTATGTGTTTTACACACCGCTTTACGTATCCCTATACCAAGAGTACTTTTTACCAAGTATCAAAGATGATTTTGTTATTGATAGCAGAGAGTTCCCTCAGATATGTGCAAGTGGTAAGTATGGCGATCGTGGCTGGAATCAAACCATGCTCTTTAAGCTGGACCTTCTAGAAGAAGCAATACAAAAGCACTGGGGCGGAGTGTTTTTCTATTCAGATTGTGATGTGATCTTTTTTAGACCCATTATTGATGAGTGTTTGAAGCAGCTTGGAGATCTAGATTTAGTAGCACAAAGAGAATGGCCATACTCTTCTCTTTGCGCAGGATTTATTGTCATGAGAGGAAATGCAAAAACTCTGGCACTCATAAGAAAAGCAAAATACTTTCTCACAAAATATGACATGGATGATCAACAAGCGATCGCTCGCACATTGCGAAGAGAGTTTATAAAAGATTTAAAGTGGAAACTTCTTCCATCGTCTTTGTTTCCAAGTGGCATGCGAGGTTTACAGAAATCGCGCGATACAGAAAAAAGATCTGTATTTGAGATTGGATGCGAAGTAGAAATAGACAGTAGCATTTTGATGTTCCATGCAAACTGGTGCAAAGGCCCTGCTAAAAAACATGCATTCTTAGATAGGGTAATAGAGCGTTATGAGCAAAAGCAAAAAATGCCTACACTGCAGATGCCTAATTAATAAAAAGTACTAACATTAAGTGGTTTTAATACTGTTTTAGCCTCATCAAGACAGACAGTATTTCCTTCTTTTAGGAACTCTTTATACTTATTGTAGGCAATATGCATGTTGTAGTCACGATGGATACCACGGCCGCCTTTACGTGCATGCTTGAAAGAAATGTTCTTTTTGAGATTTAACCACTGATCTCCAAACTTGCCTTGTAGAATAAGCTCAAAGTCAGAAAGCCTATCGATCTTACCTACGATAGTGTAAGGCTTATCGATGTAAAGGTTAGATGCAAGAGCGTTGTTCGGATAGAACTCAAGCTCTACATTTAAATCAGACTTTGCAGCTGATACATGGATGTTATTTGCCATGAGGTGCGATGCATGTTTCACAAAAGCTGCGAACTTTCTTGGGAAAGCAGCATGTGTTTGTGAATGCAGGAATTCCCCTTTGTTTAGGTTACTTATGATCTCAAGCATAAGGTTGTTATTGCTATGAGATGCACAAGCTGTGAAAAGGGTAAAGTGGTCTCTGTTCATAGAAACGATATGACTTAGGATTTCACTTTGCGTATCGAAGTCCTCTAGCGTCTTACCGTTTGTAAGTAGGAACACTGTTGTAGGTAGTTCAGAGTTTTTCGCAAGATGGTTTGCATGCATGAGAACATCATAGATGTCAGGAAGAGCATACTTGTAACTTCTTCTCTGCGTTTCTAAGTAACGCTTCGCCCCGTGTTTCGTAGATGCGCTATAGAAGACAGCATCTTTACTCATTGGAGCTACTTGGTTATCAAATGTCACGATGTTAAACGTGTCACCATCTTTTAAGTAAGCAAGTGATTTAGCAACAGCTTGCTTGAAAACCTGAAAACGATTCTTTTCAATTGCGCCAGACTTGTCCACCATGAAGATGAAGTTTTGTGGCGGTCTTTCAAATTGCTTTTTGTTTTCAATATCAAGAGTGATGGCAAAGAGGTATCCCTTTTCTTTTGTATTGGGGATGATCTCTATTTCTGCATTAAATTCTGATTCGAAAGAGGTTGTGTTTAGCTCATCAAGAGTTGGTAGAGTGGATAAGTTGTCACCTGTCTGCCTATGGTTTTGATTGCAGCAGATTGCATTTTGCGCAGATGGCAGAAACCCTGTTGTTGCATTGATAAGACCTGGTAGGTGTTGTGATCTTGTAAGAAGCTGTGGCAGGTTGGTTGTTTCTGCTTGTGACGCAATGTCGATAATAAGGCTATGGCCTTGGATATCGGGTAGAAAAAGGTTCTCATGAGCAAGGAACTGAGTCTTTTCAAAGTTTGGATTGGCGTACTCTTTTTGGCTTGCTGCAAGATCTATATCTACACCTGTTGCGATGTTTTGAGAGTTTTCAAAGAGGAAGCGCTTAAATGCAAACTGGTAAAAATCTTCTGCTTTATACTCTTTGTTCACATCGATCTTTGGAGCGCTGTAGTATAGAGCGTTAAATGCAAAGAGGTCTTTATCATGAACAGAACGGAACCCTGAAAAGTCGTAGTCTTCATATGTTGTACCGATCATCATATCATCAGAAATAAAACCATAAGACCATACAGTTTCTGGGATTTTTTCTTCACGATGAGCGTTAGTCTTATATTTGCCTTCCTTCTCAAAAGCGACAATATTTTTAGGTTTACCAACATTTTTTGTAAGGTCTTCAACAGATGCGATAGCAAAATCCATGCCACAATCAGCAAGCTTTTCCATAAAAAGCTTACCTGTATCGATAAACTCAGGCTCTTTACCGTACTTAGGAGTAGTGTCATTATAGGCAAAATGGTTGAAGTCAGGCTGCCTAGTTAACTGCTTTTCAAAAAGAAGCTCATCAAACGCTAGCTCATCAAGCAAAAAGTCTCTATCCTTGAACACCGCGTCTTCATGAGAGAGGGTTGTTGTAATTTTCTTTGGTAAAGCTTTTTCCACTTCATAGACATCAGTAACCTTCTTGTCTTTTACTGATGCTTCAGCACCAGATGCGAGAAGCTTACTAGCTAAGAACTCATAAGCCACATGCTTTTCAAAGTGTAGCTCTCTGAAATCTTGGTATTGATAAGCTAAGTTATAGGAAGGAGCTTCAAAATCGAGAAGAGAATCAGATTCATTACTATAGTAAGTTGTTAAGAGATCAAAGTTTGTCTCTGTAGCATAGCTTACATTCTCTTGCCTTGGAATAAAGTTGTGCGCCTGCATGAGAGAGGGTTCATTATGATCTACAATGATCTCATCGACGGCTTTTTTCTCAAGGTGAGTGACAAGAGAGTCGTGTCTAAAGAGTTCTGCAAGAGGGGGGTCTTCTCTTTTTTCTAGGAAAGACTCATAACCATATAGCTCGTATTTAGGCTCTTTAAACCTTCTTACTAAAAAGTCGTGGTCGTAGTTGAAGAAAGTGCCAACAGCATCATTCATGTCGATGAGCTGCAGCTGCTTAGCAGTAAACCTTGTGCTGGACTCCTCAGAGGAAGGCTGGCGGTTGTTTTCATTTGATACGCAGTAATCTTCTTCAAATTTGTTTGCATAGTAAGGTGCTACATCTACATCGAGGCTCGGTCTGAATGGAAAATGTTCCTTATCTGCAATTAGTTGAGGATCTTGCTGCTCTTTTTGAGCTACGTGTATGTCAGGGTCATAAGAGGTAAAGTGAGTAAGGAAATGAAAACTATAATCAATGTCTACGACTTTCAAGATGTTCTCAAATCGTAGTCTAGCCATTCTGATGTCATAGCCTTCTTCTTTCGATGCAGGCATGATTTCTTTTTTCAGTACTCTCTCAGCAACCACTTTTTCATGAATACGGTATTCCCCATAGTCTTCAGAAGCAATTTGAGATTCTAGGAAGTCAAACTCTCCGTACTTTGTGTTGAGGTTCTCGTTTTTAAGAAGAGAGTTATCCGCAACAGAGTTAGATTGCAAGTCAGCCTCATATTCTCTGTCTGCAGAATGATCCACTCTTACTTTTCTTGAGATGACTTCTTCTAGATCGATAGAAGAGGGTCTTCTGGATCTGGAAGCTTTTGAGCTTGTGTTGGAGACTCTAGCAATGAGATTCCCGTTATCTAAGTCATAATTTAAAGAAGCAAGTTGGATGGGTCTAGCTTCTTCTTCTCTATCAAGAGGAAGGCTATCCGGATTTTGTACTCTGTCTTTTATAAAAGCGATAATAGAGGTACTTTCTTCTTCTGCATCAAATGCAATATCTTTTAAAGAAGAGTCATCTTCAACGTAAGCTTCTTTGCACCTTTTGGCAACGGTGTCATTTAATAGTTTAGCAAGTGCTGAAGGCTTGTCTGTATATAAGAAAGCTTTAGCGGAGTCACTGTAGGCTGTTTCTTCTAGAAGAGTTGGATGAAACTTTATATCGTTTGCTAGAAACTCGAAAAACTTTTTCTTGTAAATCAGGGAGAGGTTCGGAAAAACGTTGATTTCTGAATGGATGTCTGGAAGCTCTTCTTCGATCACTTCTCTTTTAGGCTGGAAGATTGTTTCTTGCGGATTGTTGTTATTTGTATCTTCGTAGGTATGAGTATCGGGCTCATTTGTTCCTACGAGGGATTCAAAAGACTCTCTTAATAGATCGTATTTTTGTTCTTTTGCGGACTTCTCAGAATTTCGAACATGACTTTGTCTGTGAGTCTTTTTTCTGTCTTTTCTTGGGGCCTGTCTTTGGTTTTCTCTTGGAGGAGAAAGCGAAAAAGCTTCTAGTTGTGAAGAAGCCATTGTAGAAAGCATGCATGCAAGTGCTGCGTATGAAATGAGTGTGGACTTTCTTTTTCTAGACATAAGCATTAGCTCTTTAAATTTGGAAGGAGCCAAAGTAGCTCCTTCCACTTTATTTATTTTTAACGAATCATTTTTAAGCTTTTATGTACTTCACCGCTCAGATAGTTTGTAGGTGGTACATGTTCATTTAATTCGCTTAGCAGGTTCACTGCTCGATCTTTACATCTAAAGCCTTCTTCTTTGTTATTCTCATTGAAGAGTTGCTTTGATTGCATTCTTAGTATTTCAGCATCGATGAACTTCATGTAAGATGCATAAACAGTTTCCTTATCAGGATTCTCTTTTAGGGAAGAGTGGTACTCTCCACCTACAAGATCATCTCTAGATTGGAAATCTTCTTTTAGTCTTACAAGGAAGAACAGGTATCTAGAATCTCTCATGTTATCTTGAGCAAGAGAGGCTCTTACTTTTGCATACTCGATACCAGCTTCTAAGTGCGTTGGCTCAGAAAGGATGTTCTTTCTGATTTGCAGCTCTTTCAGTTTATTTAAGACGGAAATAACGTCTGGGTTTTTCTCGTTCTTGCTCTTACGGTCCATAAGTTCAAAACGAAGTTTAGCAGCCTTTAGAGCGCTTGCTGTTGTAAGAGGTGTTGAAACACTACTTGACTGTGTGTTGATAAAGTCGTAGGTCTCAAGTGCAGCATGAAAATCTCTAAGATCTTCATACGTTGCAGCTAGCTCATACATTGTTTGTCTCTTAAACTGCCAATCCCAGTTAGGGTTGTTGTTTTGCTGTTCGATAAGAGCTTGCAAAATTTGCAGCTTCCCATCGATATGACCTTTAAGTCCTGCTACTTCTGCGAACTTTAAAACTTCAGGCTCTAGAAAGAGACTTTGCGTATCCACAAGTCTTATGAAAGACTTGTCGGATGTCAGTGCCTTGTCATAAAGCTCAAGAGCTCTATCTAAGTACATCGCTACATCTTGTCTATCACCTGGTGCGTTTGCCCAGTGTTGATCTAGGTAGTCCTTTGCATTTTTATAGTAGTAGCCACCTAGCCAAAGTTGGTTTTCCAGTTTGATAGGTTGTGAAGTGTCTTGTAGTGCGCAGTAAAGATAGTGCGCTGCCTTATCAATGAAAAACTCTTTGTTGTCAGAATGCTCGGATCTTGTGATGTAAGCATTGTAGAGTTGTAGGTGGATAGAGCTTGTATCATAAAGCTCTGGGTTAAGCTCAATAGCTTTCTCCAGGTGTGCACAAAATCCTTCAAGGTCAGAGCTTAGTCTATTTAAGCTAAGAGCTGTCAGTAGGTGAGCTTCACCAAGAGACTCATGGTTTGGATAATCTGTGATATATGTTTGTAGGTTCTCTAAACTTTCGTTGTAATAGTTTAGCTCATACGCAAGTTTTGCATAGAGCAGTCTATATTCACGAAGTTCATCACGATTTAGTCCATTGTCGTTATGAAGAACTTTTTGCAGATCTGTTAGGAATACATCCTTTGAGTAAGCTGGGTACTCTTCATCAGCGCCTTGCTTTGATAGGTGCAGGCATGATGAAAGGAAGTGTCTCCACGCAGATTGTACGCGCTCACTATTTGGGTAGTCGCTTAAGAACTTCTTAAGCATCTCATAGCTGATGTCATACTTGTTATTTTGATGCGTAACAATAGCATACTCATAGATTAAGCTTTCTGGATCTTCGAAGCTATTATAACGATCTAAAATTGTTCTTAGCTCGATCTCTACTCTAGAAAGTTCCCCTTCGTTCTTTAAGATCATGGCATGCATGAAGTGTGCTTTTGCAAGTTCACTATCATCTGGATATGTCTTAGTAAAGCGGTTAAGAGCTTTTTCGAATAAAGGTTCATTGTTTGTGTGTCTAGCACATGTCATCTGGATAAGAAGGGCATCTTTATATTGATCAGATGCTTCAGCTTGTTCGATGATATACTTTTCAAGAGGTGTTGTAGCACTTTCAAAGTCCTGCAGTGCATAAAAGCTTTTACCAACGATGAAGTTATAAACACTCATCTGCTCTTCTGGTACATATGGATACACCAGTCTATGGTTTGCGATTACGTTCTCATACTGCTGCGTTTGAAAGTAAAGAAGTAGTCTGTTGTAAGCTGCGTCGCCACCTTTTGTTCCACCAAGCTCAATCACTTGATCAAACACTTCAATAGCTGCTTGTTTATCGAGGTTTGCTTCTAGAAGACCTGCATTAAAAAGAAGGCTCTCTTTTTTATCTGGGTGTCTGCTAGCAAGCATAAGGTAAAGGTCTGCTCCTTTCGCATTTTGCTTAAGAAGCCTGTATACTTCAGCAAGAGCAAAAGAAGAAATTTCTCCATACTCTGTATCGAGAAGCTGCTCGTAGAAAGGTTGAGACTTTTCAATCAGTTGTTTTGATTGCTCAGGGCTAAGAACTGTTAGAGCGTGTCTAAAATAGCCCTCTGCCATTAAGAAATGAAACTCACTTCTTCTGTCATCAAACTCAGGAGAAGAGTGACTTAAATATCTTTCACCTTCTTGAAAAAGAGTCTCATAGTCGCTAAGCTCATAAAGACACTGCAACTTGTTTAAGACAATCTTTTCGTGAACAGAAGGATCGCTTATTGTGTGGTATGCTGCAAGCGCTTGCTCAAACTGGTTTTCCTGAAGATGTAAATCACCAAGAATTCCTTGCAAGTAGTCGTTTAATGCGCTCTTAGGGTATTTTCTAACGAAATCATGAATTTGCGATTTCACTATTCCGTAGTCCCCATCTTTCCAAAACTCAGCAATCCTACGAATAAGAAAAGCTTCTTCATCTGATGAGTAAGCATCATCAGCAGCAAAAGTATGCATACATGCAAAAGCTGTTGCACATAGTATGCATTTTTTGGTGAATCTCATAAATCCAAATTGATTCCGTGGCATAATAGCACCCTTAAAGAAATGTTATGTAAAACGTTTAACCAAACTGCGGTAAAATATGCTGTTTTTACCCAAGTTAAACTTTTTTTAATAAAGGATTCAGCTTATTTACTCAATGTTTTTTAATTTTTCTCTATGAGGAAGTAGTTGAGATTAGCCGTTTGCTTCTTGTTTAGATTTTGAGATGTAATATGAAAAAAGTTCATCAGCTTTTTCATGACCACTTTCTTTTAAGTGTTTGTAGACTTTAAAGCCTTGTGCGTTGTGACCTTCTTGGAAGTAAAGGTAGGCAAGACGAAGCATTACATCACTTTTGGAATCGGATACCTCTAGTATTTTCTCGAAATGCTCGATTTCTTTATCGTACATTTCAAGTTCATGGTAGCAAGTAGCGAGTTGCGCAAGAACCCATGGATCATCTTTTGCTGACTCATAAATGATTTTGTATTCTTCGATAGCTTTTTGGATGCTGCTTTGGAATTTTTCGTAATGCCATTCATCGGCTTGCTCTTTTGCAGACGAATCAGGAGCAGATTGGATCGGGCTGTACAAAAGGCTTTTGTACACAGATGAGAGGGTAAGGTAGCTATTGCCAAGAGAGGCATGCACTTCTAGATTTGTAGGCTCTATTTTCAAAAGAGAAAGATGCTCTTGGATACATTCAAAAAGTAAGATTTCTTTCATCTTTTGCAGGTCTTTGAAATGCCAAAATAAAGAGAGCTTTCTCATTACTTTTTGTAGTGATTCAAGAGGAAAAGACTTGAGGTAAACGGGAATTTCTTTTGTTTGAAAAAGTTGTGCAAACATGTAAAGCGCTTGCGCGATAAATAAATGGTAATCTTGAGGCGGAATATCATCAGAAAGGGATTTAGTGCATACAGAGATAAACCACTGCTTAAGCTGTTTAAACTGTTCAGGTTTTTTAGACTTCGTATAAAAAAGTAAGCTTAAATATGTAAAGAGGGTTAGGACAAAAAGAGAGATGCCGAGAGCAAACAATGAGGTGTTTTTTTGCATTGCATAAAGGGTGCAAACAAAAGCGATTTCAAGTGCAAAAACGATGCAGAAGATCAGATGGAAGAGCACGTAAGAGCCCAGCACTTTCTTGAAATGCTTGAGACCGCTCATACAGTGGAGCTCTAGTACTTTATGTGAATACTCTGTCTTATCTTCGTAAGTAGTAACCATGAAAACCTTAGCTGTGCATTTCAGAGTTTAGAAATGAGCAAAGATTTTTACAAGAGTTATCCTTGTATCAGCTTTATAAAGTTCTCGTTTGGATTTATGCGCAGCTAAGTATCCGATAGCGTAGTATTCGCTGAGCTAGGAGGGGATGAGAAGGAAGAGTGCGGCGACATGGGAAGAAGTTCAGTGCGCCTTTTTTGTATAGAGGTTTTCACGCTAATTGTTGCCTTCGCGATCTTCCCTAAGGTGTTTAATTCAAAAAGAAGCATCACAATAGAATGAGTCTTTTCAATGATACCATCTGCTTCAAAAGGAACTTCGCTATCATGCGTAAATGTCAGTTTGATCGCGGAAAGCTGATCCTCTGGCCCTGCAACTTCAAAAGTTTTCAGATGGTATATGTCTTCTACACGAGAGTTCAGGCAGATGAGATCTCTGTTTGAAAATACTTCGTGTAAGCGTGATGTAAGCTCTTGTGTTCCAAATAATACTGAACTTCCATAGGGAATGTTCTCATTGGAAGCAACATAAGTTACTTGAACCCCTTGTGGTTCATTCGTGCAGTAAGGAGCGATTTCATTGAAGCTCTTCTGAGAAAGATTCCCTGAAAAAATTTTATGTGCTTGATTTTGGAAGAGCCCTAGTTGCTGTGCGGCCATACTACAATCCCTCTATTTCTAAAACTTATTGTTAGAGCTTTTTTTGCAAATTTTGCGGCACTAGTTTAACACGTATTTGAATTAACTAAAACTATACTTAGCTATGCGGATCTATTTTTAGTGGACTAAGATTGTATAACTTCAACTTTTTTTGAGACGAACTCTTCTACAGAAGCATGAGAAAAAGGACCTAATTGGCTTTTATTTAAAAAAGCTATTTTAGTCTTATATGTAGTAGTAGTTTTCTTGGTATGGCTCTTTTTAGATAGATGTATGACTATATGTACATCGGTATGCGGCAAACCTTTTTCATCTCGGTAAGTGTCGCATGTTATTTTTGGTTTTTGTGCGTTGTGGAAAACCTCTTTGATTACTTCATGTAAAAAAAACATCCCGACGCCAGTTCTCAAAGTTTCCGGAGGTGCTTTTTCTTCATTCACGTGTCTAAACTCAACTTCTATTTGCCTATTGCAATATCTTTCAAGGTTGTCGAAGCCTCGCTCTAGAAAACACTGTGCTACTGTGCTGTATGGTGAAGATCTACTAGCCATATCTAGATCTCTTTTTTTGTTGTTTTGAGGGTGCTATCTAAATACGCAAACGATTTGTCGTATTTGTTTATAGAAAAATTCAAAAAAAGGAGATGTTAGCAGATGAGAAAGTATATAAGAAAGGATCTTTGTTTTCGCAGTTAGTACTAAACTGAAGCATATATAACGAGTTAAAAGTTATATATGCTTCGCCTTAGTTAATTTTGGGCTCGATAAGCAGGAGCTTTCTCTGTCTTTACTGTAAAAAGAGGGGGTCTATTACATACTGCTGACATAAAGTCTCCAGGGATAAAAATTGAGAGCAACTGCTAATAAAAGCTTGGGTTTATTGCACGTTTCTAATGTGAAAAAAGGCTGCAGCTAGAAATCTACCCTCCGTGAGCAAACCTGTGACTAAGTTGAGGGTGAGGGTGAGGGTCGAGTTCTTCCCAATGCTCAGTTGCATGGATCTGTGTAATTTTTCGATCTGCAAGAGTGTCAGGATCTGAAAAAACAAATTCAACGTGGGTGGTAATATTAACTATTTTTGTCGTGCTTGTGGCAGTCCCTATACACTCGACCTGGTAACCAGGGGGGCCGAAGGTGTTTATAGTAAGTCTTTTGTCGTGGCAAAAAAGGTTCATTAGGAAGCTGTTTACTCTAGAGACTCCTTGAATATGGGTTGTGCTTCTGTTAACAGGAATATCATCAATTCTTTTAGTGCTATCATATGTAATGCCTACATTAGGATCACATTGATATGCCAGTTTTTGGACCCATCTGCCTATTTGTTTATGATAATCTGAATTCCCAAGAGTAGCAGACATAGTTTATCTCCGTAAAGTTTGAAAGGGCGCAAGAGTATACCTTATCCAAGGCTTTAATAGGGACTATTTAATTACTTATGTAGGTTTTGTAATAGTTAAAGAAACTAACCTGCTATCTTGTATTGTATCGACACTTTCTCTAGATCTTGTAAAAATAAAATTGAATGAGTAGTTGGGGACTCTTTCTTCTCCATGAGTAGATATATCTATGTGAACATAGGTACGGTGTCTTATGTGCTTTACAAGAGACACGGTATATGTTTCTGACTTATATGTTTCCCAAGCTTTTGCGACTTTAATAGAGGAGTTTCCAAAGAGATGTTCAAGCTCATGGAGTATCTTTTCCCTACCTATGGCTTTTTTATCCCTATGTACTAGCTGTGATGTATCATCGCAATAATCTGCGATGCTTCCAAATTGATTATTTGTAAGATACTTTTGCATCGCAGTGATATGCGCTACGGGTGTACTGAAGGCGGACATGATATTCTCTCTTTTAGAAAATGGTAGTGAAGTTTAAGTGTAGTTTTAAATAGATTGCAAAACATTTGCTCTATGGGCAAGAAGTTTTGCAACAAGAGAACGGAGCCAAGAGGCTCCGTAATTTGAGCTATATGTAAGCTGGTTACACATTCCGTGTAATTGTCTCCGTGATCTCAAGGTGAGTCATAGTAGACATATCTTCGTTGAAGCTGAATGTAAGAAAAGCCTGACAAGCATATTGAGCAGTTTGTGCAGCACAGTCCGCTTTTGCAGGGATGTCTTTAGTGCATTTTCCTGAAAGTGTAGCAATAACGGAGAAGTCCCCTTTAGCGGTAACATCTTCTATGATATAGGCAGTTTGAAAAAGTCTGGTAAGGTTTCGTGCAACTTTATCAGCGCCTGGATTTGTGTCCGAGTGAAGTCTCTCTCTTCCTTTTGCCCCTACGACAGATCTGTGGTAATCAGTTGTGGTATTCACGTTGCAGTATTGTTCGCCTATCCCGCTATAGTTTTGACTTGTCAATAAAGCACTAATAGCGCCAGAAACTTTTGTTTGATCAGTATATGAACTCATTTCTATTCTCCGTTGTATCAATATTCGTTTGAGTGGTTAAAAATGCGCAAATACTAATGGTTAAAGTCTTAAATATCAAAAAGAATTTAGAATATAGATGCAGAAGCAGAGCTATATGTTTATTTGCATTAATAGATAAACTTCTGCCAGAAAAACCCAGTTAAGCAGAAAAATCACTGAAATCCACTCGATCTTTGGTGATTACAGCCTCAAGTGAAGTGGAGAGGATATTTCCATGTCTATCGAGATTAAATATTAGAGTAGCAACTGACATAACTGTGTTAAAAACTAAACCTGATGTATCGGTCTCAGCACTTCCACCTTCGCAGATAACGTGTACCTGGTTCATCATATCAATACAGTTGGTGACTTTGTATTCCTTGGTTGTTGCGAAAAGTGCTGCGACTCTTTCAACGAGGTGTTCTGTTCCATAATAAACGGTCATACCTGAAGAGACTGTGTTTGTAATAACTGTGTATTTAACTTCCGTTTTTTTTCCTTCTTCAGTGCTATATGCTTTTAGTTCATCAAAGTTTCCAGTTGCGATTCCTTTTGTAATAAGATCTTTAGCGATGTCTTTAAATGGTTTTAAACTCGATGTTGCCATGTGTATTCCCTTTGTGACCTAGATGTTATGTTGTTTTTTTTAAGAAAAAGAAGAAGTTTAAAGTATTGCTGTTTAATACTGAAGGGAGACTTATCTTACGGCTATAAGATCTGATTACTTTTATTAAGGGTGATCACCTAACATAAACTATAGTCTAGCACGGTGAAGACTCCCTGCTCTTCAACCCTAAGGGATTCAAGCGTTCCAATAGGGTTGAACTTTAAAATGAACTTTGCTTTATGAATTTCTAGTTCAGTAAAGGGTTCTTCTCCAGATCCGTTAAGGCGACGTGATTCACTATAATACTGATAGGTGTAGGCTTTATGGTCTTCGAGATTATGTATTGGTATGATCCAATGACTTTTAGTTATATGGAAAAGCTTTTCAAGCATAAAAAGTACGCCATCTTTTCCTGTTCTTTCTTCGAGAAATGTACGAGGGGGTCCTATTTGATAGGTGCGCTCTCCCTTTTCCTTCTTGCGGGTGATAGTTTGCTTGTAGGAGGAGGTGGTTTCTGGTAGACAGCTGTCTAAGAGGGTATTGTACTGTCCTTTGTTAAGTTGTAATGTAAATCTCCAGTCTGGAGGAAGTCGCATTTTTTTCCTTGAAATTGTTTTATGTTGCGGCTAGATCGCTTTTGTAAAGCATGTTACGCCCTACCTTGATAACGAAGTTCTCTTAACCTACTGATGTTCACGTACTCCATGCGATTATAGTCTACTGTCTGTTTCTCAACTTCAAGATCAGTAACTCTAAATTGTTCGTTAATGGTCATAGCTAATCTAACATGGTATGATAGCATATGACCGACAAGACTCGGGATGGCAGGATCCGTGTTTATGAATTTACTTGTTGAATAATTTAAAACGATCACGTTCTTAGAGCGAAGTTCATAGGAATCATCAAAAGTAAAACCTCTCTTCGAAAATACTTCTGCCAGAGTCTCCATAGCATAAGAAGAATCTCTTGATGTTCCCAGTGAGATGTGTATGAAATTCTGCACTGGGGATTTTGGGTTGTATGCGGAAGATACGTCGTAGGAAACTTTGCAGTCTTCTTCAAGATGCGCTCCGAAACCATAGAAGTTTCCTGTGCGTATAGATTCTTGTAGTCTATCTACAGGTGCTATATCTTTTTGCAGTGGGGTTGCCATATAGACTCTCCTTAGCTAATAGTTAGTGTGACTTGATGTCATCAAGCTCGCAGCTGGAAATTTTGTTGTTTTTATTAAATGTAAGTGTCAGCCAGACGCACCTTGTAGTCGATGCATCAGACTTTGCTAAACCTTCTCCATAAAACCTAGCGATAGACTCACTGCTTGAGATGCTGCGACCAAATCGAGAAAAGTTGATCTTTTCGAAAAGCTCTATAATTCTTGTTGCTATTTCATCAGGATCTGAATAGGTTCCTATTTCCTGGCCTTCGGATGAGCGGGTTGTGAAGGTCATGGTAATGTTGCTATCTACAAAGAGCTCTTTGAATGCATCAGAATTTCTACTCATAAGAAGTGTTTTTAGTGTCTCAGATGATGGGCGGGTATACTTAGGTTCTTGAGGAGGGTTGCGAGCCAAGTCTGCAAGCTCTCTATGTACGATGAATGCTGTTTCTGCTGCCAATTGCGTCTCCTGTGTGCTTTTAGTCGAGGTGTGTTTTCTGTAGATGCGGAAAAGTAGCGCTACTTATACTAGAGCGGCCATGGGTTATTAAAAATAAAGTTCAATAAAGTCGCGGCATTATTAGAAATATTCAGATATTGGGCAAGGTATTTTAAAGAATTAGTAAAGGAAGCTTTGGTAGCTTCCTTTACTAAAGATAGATATGCTTATCTTGTCATCATGTAGTTGATTACACGATCAGATACGCCAGCTCTTTCAAGTCTATGAACGTTTGATGTAGAAAGCTCATATGTGCTTCCTGTTTTATCAATTAGGTCCATGATTTTGCGATCACCAAGACCTGACTTGTGAAGAGAAATAATATCATTCACTGAAAGAGGCTCGCCTCTTTCAACACGTTGAGCTGTTCTTGGATTTTGCTTTTGTACTTCTTTATGCTCATCTTCACTTAGTAGATGACCTACGATAGCACCACCAACAACACCAACTGCACCGCCGATAAGAGCTCCTTTTCCGCCGCCGATAAGAGCACCTGCTCCAGCACCAACACCGCCTCCAACAAGAGCGCCTGTTCCTGTCTTAGACTCGCAAGAAGTTAGAGCGATTGCGCCAATTACGATTGCAAATATAACTGGTTTACTTTTTTTCATGGTTAAAACCCCTTTATGTAATAAAAGATTGTAGCTTTTAATAGGAGCCTTCTAAGTTGCTTATTTCGAGCTTTATAAATAAATATAAAAGCCTCGAGAACCCACGATTCTCCCCCGTTAGTTTAGTATTAACACAAAGGGTTTGTATTTTAAATTAAAAAATTTGTTTTTTTCTTTTAAATGATAAAATGAAAAAAGAAATTATAGTGCTAAAGCTATTAACTATGTAAATGTCTTTAACTTCAAACCTTCCAATAAATCCGAGTAGGATCGGTCCGATCATCATGCATAGCGTGATGATGAATTGGTTCATGCCAAGGACGCGTCCTTGTAGGTCGGCTTCTGCTTCTGTAGAGACCATGTGTAAACAGATAGACCAAGCAATAGAGGCAAAGAATACGCAGCTTAAGAATGCCGTAAGAAAAACTCCAAACCTATTAAATACAGCAGATAAGATCAAACAGGTGGAAATTAAGAATAGGAAAGTTTTAAGAGTTGAAGTATCGCGAAAGCTCTTAATGATCCTTTTGGAGACAAAACTCATGCCAACAAACCATAATAGACCCGCAGTAGAAAGAACTTTTGTGATGCCAAGCTTATTCCCATGGAACCTTTCGATGTAGTCCGTTGCAAAAAACTGGATTGTAGGAAACCAGCCGAGAACTAAAAAGAAAAATATCAGATAGTTAAGGATGTTCGTTTTATTTCTTAGAAGGGGAGTGATGTGATGAGAATACCTTTCATGATGTTCATGTTCTTTGAGTTTACAGTGCTCCTTATAGCAAATGGAGAAAAAGATCAGTGTTCCTAGGTATAGAGCGGCAGTTATGAAGAAAGGAGTCGGGTTGCCAAAAGCTCTGCAAACGCTCTTATCAGAAAAAACACCTCCGATAATGATGGCTACAATGAAGCTGATACCGGCAAGCCCTCCGAGCGTTGCGAAGTTACGGGATCTAGCTTCGCTATTGATGAAGAGTGTTGCGAAAATGTTTTGGCAGAGAGAAATGTTTCCAGCGCAAAAACCTGCTACAACTCTACCAAGAACAACAACTACATAGAGTTTAGTGTAGATGCCGCATGCGGTGATACAAAAACCAATGATGATACCGATCACAGTAATGATGAACACACTGAAGTTGGAGAAACTACGTGCGATTTTTGGTAGTGTAACAGCTCCGATGAGCATAAAGAGAGGGAATGCACCCATTGCGAGTCCAAGAAATGGGAGCCTTTCGTGTACGCTAAATAAACTTGGGAGAAGGCCATAGTGTCTGTGCAGGATAAGTCCTGTAAAAATAGGATAGATAACAGCAAGGGAGTAGTTGTTTAGGAAGAAAATAAAGAGAATAGATAAGTAAGATCTTCTTCTACAAGCGCAAATAGAGCTTAACATGCTGACACGTAAGGTTAGTCCATTATCCGCATCCTGATAAGAAAAAGCGTTTTTTGCAAGTGCAATATTCTCTTTGGTCTCATAAAGAGGGTATTAGAAACTGTAGAGACTTTTCTTAAACTGTAGCTTCTTCTTTAAATCTATAGCCAACACCTCTTACTGTTTCGATCCAGTTGAAGTTGGGGCCAAGTTTTTTTCTAAGAGCTGCGATATGAACATCAATGTTTCTATCTACGATAAAAGCGTCATCGTTATGTACATCGTCAAGAAGCTGGTTACGAGTAAGAACCTTTCCGCGATTTGAGAGCAGTCTTTTTAGGATGCCAAACTCAGAAAGAGTGATCGTGATAGAGCTTTGGTCTTTCTTTAATAGATATCTATCTACATCAAGTTCGTAATCACCAAATACAATCATCTTATGTGATTTTTCAGAGTCTTTGCCCCTTCTAAGGATAGCTTTGATTCTGCAAAAGAGGACTTTTGGAGAGAAAGGCTTTGATACGTAATCGTCTGCACCAAGCTCAAGACCAAGAACAACATCGATTTCGTCGTCTTTTGCTGTAAGCATCACAACAGGGATGTTTTTAAGCTCGCTATTATTCTTCACTTTTCTGCAAACATCAAAACCGTTTTGCCCAGGAAGCATGAGGTCTAAAATGACAAGGTCAGGCTTTTCTCGCTCGATTGCTCTAAAGCCGTTAATACCGTCAACTTCAACATGCAACTTATACCCGTTAAGCTCTGCGTGTAGCTTAATCAGCGCTGCGATATCTTCTTCATCTTCAATAAGCAAAATACGTTTTTTTTGTGCCATACTGTAGCCCTGCCTTAAGATTTTAAGCGTCAAGAAGTCATTACATCAGCTTTGAGAAAAAAATTCACTTAAATAATGAAGAAATTCAAAATTTAATGAATGTTTTTTGGGATGAGGATCTCTTGTCCGGTCATGATCAGATCATCTTTAAGTTTGTTAACTTTTTTGAGCTCTTCTACAGAGACGGAAAAATTACGTGAGATTCTCTTCAGCGAGTCGCCTTCTTTAATCGTGTAGCTATCAAACTCTCTCGTCGAAGACTTTGCCGTTTCTTGGATGATCTCGCCGAGATTTCTTTTTAGCTTTGCCAGCTCTTCGAACTTCTTATTTTGAAAAAGAATCGACTTCTCCATTTCACAGATCTTGTCTTTATATTGAGAAAGAGCTGTTGTCGTTTCATTCGCGTGGCTGCCAAGCTGTCTAATATCAGAGAGGATCTCATCTTGTTTTTTCTCAAGAGAGCTAAACTTCTTATTTAGAGTAGAGATGAGCTTCTGAAGATCATCAAGTTTACCCGCTTGTGATTCATTGATGAGCTGCTTCATTGTAGTAAGGGATTCTTCCTGATCTAAGATCTTTCCTTCAAGGATATGAAGTTCTATATCAGAGGTATTCAGGTCGTGTTTTAAGTCCTCAAGTTCTGTACGCATCCTGTGCATGGACATCTCCATCTTATGCTTGTCTTCTTTTGGAGAGTTCAGTGAACAGCTTGTAAATAGAAGCATGCTTGCTATGCAGAGCGCTTTTGTCAGAACATGGGGTTTCTTTAGCACTTAAAATCCCTTTGTAAATTCATTAATCGAACAATATTAATAACTTATCTCATTAATGTAGAGCTTTTTTCGTAAATTTTAAACTCAGCTCTTCTATTTGTGTACCAAGCCTCTCTATTATGCCCTGGATCAAGAGGGATTTCCTTACCGTAGGAAATGGTAAAGATGTGGTTTGGGTCGACACCTTTCTTTACAAGAAGCGTTCTGATATGAGCAGCTCTTCTTGTGCCGAGGGCTAGGTTGTAGGCCTCTGATGCTCTTTCATCGCAGTGTCCAAGAACAAAAACAAAAAGCTCTTTGTTTGCTCTCATATGCTTTGCGATATTATCTACCACTGCCTGGAACTCTCTTTCTTGTAGAACATGAGAGTCTGTGTGGAAGTGTACAAGCTTAAAGATATTTGCAAG
Source organism: Chlamydiia bacterium (assembly GCA_022601395.1). GTDB lineage: Bacteria > Chlamydiota > Chlamydiia > Chlamydiales. Next base: position 138,221 of record JAJACS010000001.1, read on the forward strand.
TTCGTTTGATGGATTTTTAAATGACTCTATGTTTGGAATATTACTTTCTTTAGCGCTTGCAACAACTCTTGCTTCTTGAACTTTTGCAGGAGCACTGCGTGAATTAGATAAGGCGCCTTCAGCAGCGAGCATTTCACTTTGGTTGAGTGGAATAAACTCATCTTCCATAGGTTCAAAAAACTCTTCTCGATCTGATATCAGCTTTGAATCAGCATCGCTTTTGAAAAGCATACGTGAACTTCTTTGGATGTAACGCCCAAGTGTTTTTACATCTTCCCATGTAGATCCAGAAGATCTATGGCAAGATGTCAAACTCAAAAGAGTCACGGTTAATAAAGGTAATAAAAATCTAAAGCGCATAATGTTTCCCTCACTTATGTCGGGGGCTATATCTAAAACCCTACTTTCCTACGGCTGCCACGATGGATAGTGCTTTTTACCAGGACCATTAGATATTTTTATTGTTTTATCCTGATTTAAGTTTACAAGATGCAGCTCCGATGAGGTTGCATCCGCCGTATTAAACACTATATGAAAACTATTGGGTGCCCAGCAAGGATTTTCTTTGTGACTCGTGCCACTTGTGAGTTGACGCTCCTCATTTGTATCAAAATCATAGATCCAAATTTGGCGTGTTCCCTTTGTTTTTGCACTATATGCAAGTTTCGTTCCATCTGGGGACCAACTAGGACATGTATTTTCTCTGTTCTTTTTTGTCAAACAAACAGCATCAGGAAGTTTTCTTCCTTTTTTGTATTTTGGTGCATCAATCAGGTAAATTTTTGGAGTGCCTTCTTTGTCTGAGACAAACGCGATCTTTTTTCCATCGGGAGAGAAAGAAGGGGAAGCCTGGACAGAAGAAGGGAAGGAATAGGCCTGTATGGGTTTGCCAAGTAGGCCTCTTTCTGGATGTAGTGGTTGCACAAATAAATCTGCTCTTCCTCCTGCATCGCAAATAAATGCGATCTTTGAGTTGTCTTTTGAGATTGTGGGAAGAAGTTGATTTCCTCTGAGCTTAATAAAAGGTTCAGGTTTGTGATTGCCGATGGTAGAGATATAAATTTTAGAGGGCCCATCTTCGTAGGTAACATACAAAAACTGCTGAGGTTTTAGCGTGCTTTTAGGGTAATAGATAGGAGTGATGCAGTACTTTGGATCTTCTGTAAGCTTTTGTGCATTGTGTCCATCATAGTCACACTCAAAGATATGAGAGAGATATTTGTTGTCTCCTTTTTTTTCATTAGGCACTTGCACTGTATAAAGAACTTTTGTTGTAGAAATACCTTCTTTATTAAAACAGATCTTATGGATGTGATCAGAAAGTCTATGAATAGAGCGCCTATCTTTTCCAAGGTCTCCAGTGAGTTCGATACCTTTTATGTGCTTGATTTTTTGGAAATCTACAGAAAATACCGAGACATTGAGTTTGTCTGCTTCTACACTTGCAGAAACAACATAGCTAATTTTATCTCTTTTCCAAACGCTATGTGCAAAGCCTTCTTTTTTGTTTTCAAGAAGAAGAAGGCCTTCTTTTTCATGGTGTCTGCCGCAGATTTCCATGCGCCCTGAGTAATCAAGATCAAAACGCAATACACCTTCGAGTTTTTCTACATAGTCAGGTTTTAAAGAAGACTGTGTGGCATCAAAAGTTCCAAGATATAGAGGAACAAGGGGCTCTGATCGATTTAAATGAACAATGATTTCTTCTTCTGCAAAAACAGCCGCAGAAAAGAAAAAGAATACAGCAGTAAGAAACTTCATAAACTCTTCCTGTTTTTTTCAAAAATTATGTCGGGCATTCTATCTTTACAAAAGTGATGTGTCAATATCAATGAAGGGCAATATAGAGAAGTACTTTTATATGACAACAAATCACCTCTTAGGATAGGTTTTCCGCAGGTAAATTAAACATAGGTTGGTTATGAAAAACAGGATGCTCGTTGCGACACTTCTTTTCTGCTGCTCACTCTTCTCTTCTTATCTCACACAAGAGGAAGTAGATACTTTTTACAAACAGGGATATTTTATCAAAAGAAATGCTCTTTTAGAAAGTGAACTAAAACTCATGGATCAAAAAAGCTCTTTGTTACTAAAAAGAATTCTCAATGAACTTGATAAAGAGATTTATCCTTTTTCTGAGCAAGACCAGAAGATCTATATCGAGGGAACTCAGATTGTTTTTATAAAAAAACATGGAAAGACTCCTTCCATTAAAAGATTTGTGGGATGTGAGTCAATAGAGCAAAGTTTTCAAAAAGTACTCCGCTCAAAAAAAATGAAAGAGACTTTTTTTGCTCTTCTTAACACAGATGCGATAGAACAGATTATTTCCCAGTATCATCCGAAAGTTCCAGGTGATGGCGTTGCCTTTATAAAACATCGAGATATCAGATATCGCAAGGAATATGATAGCTCTTGGGAAGATATAGGAGGAAACGGTAGTTACGCTGTTTGCATCATCGCAATCGATCCGATGTCTAAAGAAAACGGCGGCTTGATTATAGATAAAAAAAGTTATCCAAAGCAGGATGGATCTGACATTGAACAGGTGGTTATGCAGCCAGGAGACATGCTCTTTATGCACCCTGAAATCCTTCACTGGAGCGAGTCGAATTTTTCAAGCATTACCCGCAGAGCTCTTCTTGCAGGGTACTGCGTCTATGGAGCTAACCACAGGAACTATCCAGGCGACTGTACAAATGAAGTAACTTTAAAAAATCCATTCACAATACGAGATGCTCCCTGGAGAGTCTTTGGAGATACCAATTTCTAAAACGTATTAGTTGCTACAGAAGGTAAGAGAAAATGTATGGCTTTTTTTGCCAGAAAGCTCATCTGTAAATTTTGGAAAGGTAAGACTTGAGAGATGCTTTTCTAAATACATTCTGTTCACTTCTGAATCAGATGTAGATACGACCATTTTTTCGATGATACCAGAGCTGTTTAGTGTGAGTTTAAGTTTCACAGTTCCGTATCCTGGAAGAGAGAGCGTGTTTTTTAGGTGACTTACAAGAAGGTCTGTGTAGTGCGCTACGCACTCTTCTCCTTCTGATGGTTTTGTCTCCGTTTTGATTTCATAGTGATCAGCCTTAAGCTCTGAGATGGGCTTTGGTACAGTAACGGCGGATTTAGCAGTGTTCAGCTCTTTTGTTTCTATTTTTGCAATGCTTGTTTGCAGGTCCTGAATCAGTTTCTTTCTTTTATCAGTGGGCTTTTTTACTTGTACGATCCTTTTTGTCTTCTTCACCTGTGGCTTTTTTTTGACTACTTTTTTTACAGGTCTCGGTGTTTTTCTTACCTTAGGCGCTACAGTCTGTGTAACGATCCTTTCAGTTACCTTGACCTCTGGCATCACAAAAGTTTTCACAACAAGCTTTTTTTTCTCAGGAAGCTTCTTGTAGGTTTTTTTGAATAGAGAGTAGGTAAAAAGAGAAAGGTGCAAAGCAAGGACAAGCAGGATGGCTCCTGTAAGAAAAGGCCTTGTCCTAACAAATGTCTTTAGCTTTTCTTTCAAAGAGCCGTATTGGTTAGTTAGAAACTTTTCAATGTGTTTTCTCATGGGCAACATTTTATGGTTTTAGGATGATGTCCATCTCATCATAACCCGCAGTCTCTACTGCATTTTTTACGATTTGATAGGCTCCAAAAGTAGCTTTCTTATCGTGGAAAAGTCTGGGGATTTCCTGAGGGTTGTTTTTCTTCAGACTGATCAGAACAGCAAGAAGGTCTTTCTCTGTAACCCCTCTTGAATTTATTGTGATGTGATCGTCTTCAAAAACTCGTATGGTGATACAGTTCCTGTTCTGGATCGGAATAGAAGACTGGTTTTTTTCAGTTGCTGCAGGAGCAAGCTCAATGCGGTCGAGCTTGAGCAAAGGAGCGATCATAATAAAGGTAATAAGAACAACAAAGACAACATCAATAAGGGGAGTGAGATTCATAAGAGAATCACTACTTTCTTCCTCAAAAGTGTCTTTTAGAAATCTTTTTCTCATGCCTCTACATCCACCTTGCGGTACTGCAACTCAACTGTAGAGAGTAAAAGGTGCCCAAAATCTTCCATCTCAGAACTAAATCCTCGTATGCTTTGCTTTAGATAGCTATATGAGATCACAGAGGGGATCGCGATGAGAAGGCCAAGTACTGTTGTGACAAGTGCTGTGGACAATCCTCCTAAAACAGTGGAGTTTGAGGAAAAACTTCCCGATGCTTGAAGACCAGAAAATGTTACTAAAATTCCCCATACGGTACCGAGTAGCCCAAGAAACGGAGCGAGTGTTGTAATGGTTGGAAGAACAAAAAGGTTTTTCTCGAGTCCTTCTTTTTGATTTACGATCGTTGTTTGCACATGCGATTCAACAAACTCTAGATCAGCCTTTGATAAGTAAACGGATGTTAAAGGAACATTCGATTCTGCTTTATGGATAAAGAAATGGTTTTTCTCCAGAATCACCATGGTCTTTCCTTTCAGTGTCGAAAAAATTTCAGCAAAAGGATGAGGAAGCTCTTTATGAGGTTTTTGAGGAAGGTGATCTAAGCTTAAGTTTAGAATCGCTTCTTTTTGTTTATCAATAGAATTGAAAAATTTCACAGAGCTTTTCTTTACCTGTTTGATCATCCAGATCTTGTAAACTAGTGTGATCCAACAAAGAAAAGAGAGGGCGAAAAGACCAAGAAAGATCAGTTTCCCAAAAAAGTCTGCACTCATGTAGGCGCTTGTAAAAGTACTCATGGCTGCAATTGGCATTAGCTTCGCTTTTGTTTAAGATTCATAGTAGATATCACCATACTGAATACGGGATAAAAAAGCTATTTGTCAAGAGATCCTCTCTTTTGTTACTCTTTATCTTTTTTAAGAAAAGAGAGCCTTATGTTTACAGATTCCCATGCGCATCTTACGTACGACACACTTTATGAAAATATAGAAGAAATTCTGAAAAGAGCTAAAGATGCAGGAGTCTCTCGCATCTTTAATATTTGCACAGATATTAAAACAGGAGAAAGAGGGCTTGAGCTTGCTGCAAAGCATGACTTTGTGCACAACATCGGAGCTACAACGCCGCACGATGTAGAAAAAGAAGGAAAGGAGCACTTTCCTTACTTTGAGAAACTTGCAAACGAAGGAAAGCTTGTAGCTGTAGGAGAAACAGGGCTTGATTATTACTACGAGCACTCAAAAAAAGATCTCCAGAAAAAGTACCTCATTAAATACTTACATTTAGCTCTAGAAACGAACCTGCCTGTTGTCATCCATTGCCGAGATGCTTTTGATGATCTTTTTGAAATAGCAGATGCTGAGTTTGCAGGTTCTAAAAAGCCACTTGTATTGCACTGCTTTACAGGCGGAAAAGAAGAGGCAAAAAAAGCTCTTGATAGAGGTTATTATGTTTCTTTCTCAGGGATAGCTACATTTAAAAAATCAGAAGCTTTAAGAGAGGCTGCTTCTTATGTACCTCTTGATCAGATGCTGATTGAAACAGATAGTCCCTACTTGGCCCCTCAGTCTAAAAGAGGTAAGGTTAATGAGCCAGCATTTCTAAAAGAGACTGCAGAGATGCTGGCGATACTAAAAGGAATTCCTTTGAAGGATTTTGCGAAAATCACTTCTCAAAACGCGACGTATATTTTTGGTGTGTAGTAGTAGGGTTAGGAGAAGCATTTGCTTTGAAAAATCCAGAGTATGTAGCTCTGCATTCTTCACCCGTGCGGTGTATGGACAAACCAATTCCCTCCCAGGGGATTGGTAATTTCTTGCCCATCCAGTAGCCCGCCGATTCGGAAAGTATACTTACCTCATACATAGTCCATGGACGTCCTTTAGGAGGTAAATTGTTGCCTGTTGTTAAAGCCGACCCGACGTTTACCACCTTCTGATGTATAAAAGGAGTTTCGTCTACATTAGGATAGTTAGTGCAATTCATTTTATGAGCGTAATAATGCGCTAATTGATAGCGAAAGAGAAATTGATACTGGTCAAGAATAGACCATTGTTTATCTGGCGATAGTTTACGCGACTCATTATCGAACGCCTGATCGACATGACCACAATACCTGCAGTTGTGAAGTGAGTTTGTTGACATATTAACTTTTCCTAAAATTGATTAAAAATTGCAAAGAGGATAGCCTTTTTTAAGACTTATTTAACATGAAAAACCAGGTGTTGCAGGGTTGTGTTTTTATACTACTGTTCCGGGGTAGGAACTCTTAAAAGGGTGTTTTTTTAGGTGGTTAAGCTTTTATTCATAAAATATGACGCAAGACAATTACTTTGGTTTTAGTTTAAATCGGCTAGCACTTCTGCAAGAGGTATTCCAGCACTTCTTAGTCTCTCTATTCTTGCTTTGCATGCACTAGCAGAGTGTGTCTTTATGCTTTTTGCAGCTTCGGCTATATTTTTACTAGCAAGGTACTCTGTGATAAGCAGCTTCAGATCGCTGCTTGACCATTTAGTGTATACTGTTTTTGAATGATCTTTTCCTTTTGCTGTGTGTTGATTTTTAGCTGGCATAAAGGTTGTCAATCCTAGTGTATTAGCATAAGACCGGCAGCTAAGTGGAGATCTAGGATTGCTTCTTGCGTATGCTAATTGAATGCTTTTTGCAACCTCTACCCATGAGATAGCGACCTTTTCTGTATGAGTTCTATTCACAGCTGTAGTTAGGACGCTTATTTCAACATCTTCCCATTTTTGGCGCTTCGGTTTCTCGGCATCTTCAACCTTTTTACTAGTTTCTATAGCTTGAGGTAATTCTGAGCTTGTGAAGGGTGGCTTTAGCACAGTAACTGTTTTTTTCTTGCTAGGTTGTTTAGCTGGCTTTTTACAGAGGGTGTATTGATTGCTTTGTGGTTTAAATGTTGTCAGTTTTAGAGCTCGAGCACGATGTCTGCAAGCAAGTTTAGTTCTAGGTTTATCTCTATGGCATAGGTTTTTAAGGGTGTTGACAACACTTTTCCATGAAATACTATCTTCGTTTTTATGAGTAGTATTTACAGCAGCTCTAAGAATTTCATCCTCAGCTTTTGTCCAAGAACATTCTTTTTGTTTTGAAGTACTAACGGCGCTAAATGCAGCAAGCTCTGTTTTATTTGCTGTTACTTCGAGTGGAGTGGCAAGATCAAACATATTGTCACTTGAAGCTGTTGCAGCTGGAGCCGCAGCCTCTGTTTTGTAATTTTCTGGTAACCCGTATAAAGAATCGTGTGGAAAAAGCCCGCTTGAAGGAGGATCTGGAAAATAGAACAAATCGGTGCCCTCAAAAGGGAATCGCTCTTCTAGAGGGTTAAGTAGAGGATTAGGCGAACCCAATGCAACTGTGGTTGTGGGGAGGTGGTTAGCTGAAACAGTACGCATGTACAAGATTCCTGTTGTTTTGAAGATTTTTTTGTTAAATAAAAAAGGTATTCTATCCAAAAAACAACGATATTATCAATCTCATAGTGAGATTAAGTTGGTTTAAAAGCCTCGAGGGCTATTAAATTAATTTAATTATTCTTTTAGCGGGGTGTTAATGCTTTCATATAGATTGAAAATCACAGTTCTTTTTCCGATTTAAGACATGTATGTGTATTAACTTTTGTCGGTATCTCTCTTATAGGATTTAGTTTATGACATCGAAAACAACAATAGCTCCTGCTGCTTTCAAAGTATGTTTCAATAAGAAGTATTATCTTGGCGTTTTGCCTGTTTAGTGTGTGCGGTTTTTGAATGTCCTTTTCTATTCTTTGTCTATTGATTTTGATTTGGCATATAGGTTGTTAGATTGTTTCTTTGAGCATAAACCCTGCAAGCTTCTGAACTTCTAGGAATATTTCTTTTGCAGGCTGTTTGAACATCTGCTGCAACTTTGTCCCATGAGATGGCTATTTCCAACTCGTGAGTTCTTTTCACAGCTTTATGTACAACCTTTTTTTCAGCTTCTACCCATTGACTGTAATTCCGACCGGGTTTTTTACAGCTTTTTGGACGAAATCTTTTCAGTTTTAGAAGTCGAGCACGATCTCTGCAAGCATTTGCAGATCTAGGAGGGTCTCTGAGGGGGAGATGTGTATTATTTTTAAGGGCTTCGGCCACACTTATCCATACGAGCTTCGCTGAGTCTTCACAAGTACTACTTAAAGCAACTCTAAGGCCTGCATCCTCAGCTCGTGTCCAAAAATATCCTATTTGTTTTGAAGTACTTGAAGGCCTCAATACATCAGGCTTTGTTTTATCTGCTGTTACCTCGAGTTGAGTGGTATGATTAGGCACATTATCACTTGAAGCTGTTGCAGCTGGAACTGCAGCTTCTTTTGTGCTGTGTGCTTCAAAGGAGAGTAAAGAGTCGAAAGTATGTTTTACAGCATCTCTAAAACTTTCCGCCTCAGCTTCTGTAAAAAAACATTCTTCTTGTATTGAAGGGTTTAAGGCTCTCAATGCAACATCCTCTGTTTGATCTGCTGTTACCTCGAATTGAGTGGTATGATTAGACACATTATCAATAGAAGTTGTTGCAGTGTGATCTTCTAAAAGGTTTAAATAAGCATCGTATTGTGAAGGTTCGTTTGGCTTACAAGGAGGTTGGTAAAATAAAGGATTTTCTGAATCCGATGGAACTGTGGTTGCTTTGAGGCAGTTAAGTGAAACAGTATGCATGTACAAGATTCCTGTTGTTTTGAAGATTTTTTTGTTAAATAAAAAGGTATTCTATCCAAAAAACAACGATATTATCAATCTCATAGTAAGATTAAGTTGGTTTGAAAGCCTCGAGGGCAATTAAATTAATTTAATTATTCTTTTAGCGGGGTGTTAATGCTTTCATATAGATTGAAAATCACAGTTTTTTTTTCTTAGCTAGAAGTTCTCTACTATCAAATAAAAAGTTCTTTTTTCTTTTTCCGATTTAAGGCATGTATGTGTATTAACTTTTGTCGGTATCTCTCTCGTAGGATTTAGTTTATGACAACGAAAACAGCAACAGCTCCTGCTGCATATATATGGAGACGTGTACACTCAATCTTTGGCCTTCTTATTGTGTTCTTTCTCATAGAGCATATCATTACAAACTCTCAATCAGCATTGCTTTTTGGAGAGAATGGAGAAGGGTACATCCGCGCGGTAAACTTTATTAAAAACTTGCCGTACCTGCCTTTTATTGAAGTGTTTATCATAGGTATACCCATCCTTGTGCACATGGTTCTTGGCATTATGTATATGACAAAAGCCAAAGTGAACGCTTCCCTAACAGACAAAGCAAAACCGTCTCTTGGAAAGTTTGCAAGAAACCAAGCTTTTATGTGGCAGAGGATTTCAGGTGCTGTTCTTGTTGTCGGGATTCTTTTGCACGTTGGTTACATGCGTTTTTATAAATACCCAACTCAAGCAAGGGTGCAAGACAAAGAGTACTACTTCACAAGGCTTAATGTAGACAATGGGCTCTACACTGTAGCAGCAAGGCTTGGTGTAAAGCTTTACGATAGTGAAAGGGTAGAAGAGCAAAAGCAAAGCCTTCTTGATTTTGAAAGAAGAGGCCTCGCTCTTGAGAAAGAAGCGGACGCGATTTATGACAAATCAAGCGGGCTTAAAAGTATTGAGCCTGTAGCTTTTTCAAGCGGTAAACAAAAACTTCTTGATGAAGCACAGATCTACAGAGAGAAAAAAGCATTTGTTAAAGCTCTTACAAAGCGGTCTATAAAGAAAAATCAGGTGATTGCAGAGGCAGATAACTTTGGAACCTCTACGCTCTTTATGGTCAGAGACTCATTCAAATCCCCCATAAAGGGTGTTCTCTATACGATATTTGTTCTCGCGGCAGCCTTCCACGCCTTTAATGGTCTTTGGACCTTTTGTATTACATGGGGCTTTGTGATACGCATGCGTTCTCAGAAAACCCTTGTAAATATCTGTACAGCTGCAATGGTACTTATTGTTTTCCTTGGCCTAGCGAGCGTTTGGGGAACTTACTGGCTCAATCTTCCAAGATAAAAGGACAAAGCATCATGACAAAACCGAAAAAAGAAGTGATTGTTGTAGGGGGAGGCCTCGCAGGGCTTGCATGCACTATGAAACTTGCAGAGCAAGGATGCCATGTAAAACTCATTTCGATCACTAAAGTAAAACGTTCTCATTCAGTTTGTGCACAAGGCGGGATTAATGCTGCTGTAAACATCAAAGGAGAAAACGACTCTGTTTACGTACATGCTTATGACACCATTAAAGGAGGAGACTTCTTAGCGGATCAACCTCCTATTTTAGAAATGTGTATGTGCGCTCCAAGAATCATCGAAATGATGGACCGTCTTGGTTGTACTTTTAATAGAACTCCAGAAGGGAACATTGACTTTAGAAGGTTCGGTGGAACGTTCTATAATAGAACAGCTTTTTGCGGAGCTTCTACAGGTCAGCAGCTTCTTTACTCGCTAGATGAGCAAGTAAGGCGCTACGAGGTAGAAGGTCTTGTTGAAAAGTATGAAAACCATGAGTTCATGCGTCTTGTAATGGATGAAGAAGGCATTGCAAGAGGGATTATTCTTCAAGATATTATGACACTGCAGCTTTCTATCATGAAAGCAGACGCTGTTGTGATTGCAACAGGTGGAAATGGTCTGATCTTTAGGAAGTCAACGAACTCTACGTTTTGCTCAGGCGCTGCAAACGGCAGGCTCTATATGCAAGGCATGAAGTATGCAAATGGAGAGTTTATTCAGATCCACCCAAGTGCAATCCCTGGGAATGACAAATTAAGACTCATGTCGGAATCGATAAGAGGAGAAGGCGGAAGAGTTTGGGTATATGGAGACTCGTCTAAAAAGATTACAACACCTGATGGAAGAGAAATCCCGTGCGGTAAAACAGGAGAGCCTTGGTATTTCCTGGAAGAGATGTATCCAGCGATCGGTAATCTTGTGCCAAGAGACATCGGAGCGCGAGAGATCCTTCGCGTATCTGAACTCGGTCTTGGTGTAGATGGTAAAATGCAGGTGTACTTAGATGTGACTCATCTTCCTGATGAAGTGCAGCACAAATTGGAATCTGTTCTCGATATCTATCAAAAATTCACAGGAGATGATCCACGTAAAGTTCCTATGAGAATTTTCCCAGCGGTGCACTATACAATGGGCGGCGCTTGGGTAGATTGGCCTGCGACAGGAGATGCAGATCGTTTAGATCGCTATCGTCATATGACAAACATAAAGGGCTGTTTCAACATTGGAGAGTCCGATTACCAGTATCATGGGGCGAATAGACTTGGAGCTAACTCTCTTCTTTCTTGTATCTATAGTGGGCTCGTTGCAGGAGAAGAGCTACCTCGCTATCTTTTTGATTTAGAAAAAAGTTATGTGGATCTTCAAGAAGGGATCTTTGATGAAGCTCTATCTCTTGAAGAAGCCTTTAAAAAAGAGCTTTTCTCAAGGAAAGGTACAGAGAATGTGCACAAGCTTCATGAAGAACTTTCAGATAAACTGGTGCAACATGTAACGGTAAAAAGAAGTAACGATAAGCTGCAGGAGACGCTTGATTTTATCAAAGACATTAAGAAGAGATATGAAAATATTTCTCTTGATGACTCCTCTGAAATAGTGAACCAAACTTACATCTTTGCAAACCAGTTTAAATACATGCTTGAGCTTGCGATAGTCATTGCAAAAGGAGCTTTGCTTCGCAATGAGTTTAGAGGCTCACACTATAAGCCAGAATTCCCAGAGCGGGACGATGAAAACTGGATGAAAAAAACCATAGCAACTTTTAATCCTCAGTCTGATGAACCAGATATTACATATGAAGAAGTTGACAACCGCCATTTAAAACCGATAAAAAGAGATTATACAAAGGCTAAGAAATTTATTCCTAAACTGGAAAATATTCCAGAGAATATAAAACTCCCAATTTAAGAGCGTTATGAGCAATAAATACACACTTAAAATCTATAGAGGCACTCTAAAAAAACAGTATTGGGAGTCTTTCGAGTTTGAAAATAAGGGAGGGGATAATGTTATTTCTGCTCTTATGGAAATACAGAAAAATCCTGTGAACGCAAAAGGTGAAAAAGTAACACCTGTTGCATGGGAGCAAGGATGCCTAGAAGAGGTATGCGGCTCATGCTCTATGCTCATCAATGGAAAGCCGCGCCAGGCATGTACGGCGATCATCGATCCTATTATCAAACAAACAGGCTCTACAACGATAACACTTGCGCCTTTTTCAAAATTTCCTCTTTTAAGAGATCTTGTTGTTGATAGATCAAAACTCTTTGAAGATTTAAAAAGAGTACAAGCTTGGATTGAGCATGATGGCTCTTTCATCAAAGGGTTTGGTCCGAAAATTTCACAAGATAAGCAAGAGCAGATGTATGTTCTTTCTACATGCATGAGTTGCTCTTGCTGCCAAGAAGCTTGCCCGCAGGTAAATAGCGAATCAAAGTTTGTGGGACCGGCGCCCATATCACAGGCAAGACTTTTCAACTCTCACCCTACCGGAAAGATGCGAGCACCAAAACGTCTTCGCGAGCTCATGAAAGAAGGTGGGATTTCTGAATGCGGCAATGCACAAAATTGTGTGCAAGTATGCCCAAAAAAAATCCCTCTAACAGAATCCATTGCCACAATGGGAAGGGACGTTTCTTCACAAGCTGCAAAAGACTTTTTTTCTAGTCCTGATAGAGACGATTAGATCTTGATCTAATTTCTAAATGGCGTATATCTTCTACGGGAAATATTTCAGGAGCAAGTGTGACTAGCATTAGTTTTACTATTGGACATTCCTATGGCAGCAAGGAACATGCAGCCCTGCAAGAAGGTATGCGGGCTGTGAATATGCGTGTCGGATCTAAAGCTCATGCATCTTCAGAAGGTCCAGCGGTTGGTGCAGCCCTAGACGTTCTCTTGGATTTAGATTGGAGTGGTACTCCCAATGAGAAGTTGAATGCCTTTGCAAACTCAATAATAGGAGATTTACATAGCACTTCTGTAGACGACTTACCAAACTTGCAAGTAGCAGCGACACCTTTAAACAAATCTGCACCTTCTGTACAAAAAACTGCAGAAGCTGTAGTGGGATCTTTAGTACCTGTTCTTCAACCCCCCAGCAAGAAAGCAAATGAACGAATATCAATTGGGTATTCCTATGGCAGTAAGGGTCATGCAGCCCAGCTAGAAGGTGTGCAGGCTCTGAGTAAGAGTTTGAAACCTAAACCTTGGAAACTTTCAGAAGGTCCAGCGGTTACTGTAGACATGGACCTCGAATTGGATAGAGTCTGGAAGGCTCTTACCAAAGCGCAGCGAAGTGACTATATAAGCTCAGTAATAGAAGATTCATGTAGTACTCCTGATAAAGTTGCAAAAGTAGCCAAAAATAAAATCCCAAGAGATAGCAAGTTCTCAAAGTCTGAACAGGAGTATGTAAGCCGGTTTTTGACAGAAATTTTTGGTAAAAAAACTGAAGTTATGAAAGTTATGGGGCGTACAATAAGAGACCTTAAAGAGGTTAAGTGGGCTAACTTAGCGAAAGTACATCCAAAGGAATTTCCAAAAAGAACTGGAAGAGAATTAAGAGATCTGTGGGAGAGAAGGCTTAACCCTAATTTGAAATTTGGACCTTTTACAGAAGCCGAAAAAAATAAACTAAGAGCTATGGCAATGGACCCTAATTATAAGCCAAGCATAGGTACTGCTAAATACAGCGCTATTGGAAGAGAGTTGAACAGACCAGGTAGTAAGGTTCGTTATCAAATGATTCGTCTAGGTCTCATAGAGAAGGTTTAATAAGCCAGTTTTTATGAATTTAAGGTGGGATTTCTGAATGCGGCAATGCCCAAAAAAAATCCCTCTAACAGAATCCATGCCACAATGGGAAGGGACGTTTCTTCACAAACTGCAAAAGACTTTTTTCTAGTCCTGATAGAGACGATTGATCTTGATCTAATCTCTAAATATCGTATAATTTTTCCTTGAAAAAACTTCGGGAGGAAGTATGGCCAGCTTTCGTTTAAATATTGGGTATTCCTATGGCAGTAATGATCATATAGCTCAGCAAGAAGATGAGCGAGCTATGCATCGAGCTCTTCCTGCTTCAGAGAGTGTAAATACAGAACCATGCTGGGAAGACCTAACAATAGCTCAGAAAAATGCTTTTACAGCTTCTTTGATTGGAGATTTGGGGATACCTTTAGCTCAAGCGAATGCAGACACCTCTCCAGGGGTAGAGGCGGGTTCTGCTGCGGCGGCAGTGATTCCCTTGCAAATAGAACCAGTAAACAAGTCTCCACCTGCTGTGCAAAAAACAGCAGAGGCTGCGGAGAAGTCTTCAGCATCTGTGCTTAAAACAACTAAGAAGAAGCCTGAACCAAAAGAAAAAAAAGCCAGAGAGAAGAGAAAAAAACAACTATTATCTGTAAAAAAAGCTGCAAAAGTAGCCGGTAAGAAAATTGCAAGATTTAGAAAGCATACCAAATTTTCAAAGCCTGAAGAGGAATATCTGGTCAGGGTTTTAACAAAACCTCTTGGTGCAGTATCTAAAGTTGTGAGAGTTGAGAAAAGTATAATAAGAGATTCTGCTGGAATTAAGTGGTCTACCTTAGCGTGGGTACATCCAAAAAAATTTCCAAAGAGAAAGGGGAAAGACTTAAGAGATCTTTGGGAAAGAAGGCTTAACCCCAGTTTGAAATTTGGACCTTTTACAGAAGCCGAAAACACAAGACTAAGAGCTATGGCAAATGATATTGAGTATAAGCCAAAGAAAGGCACTGCTAAATTCTGCGCTATTGCAAGAGTGTTGAAAAGACCCGATCATATGGTTCGTTATCAAATGATTTATCTAGGTCTCATAGAGAAGGTTAAATAAGCCAGTTTTTATGAACTTTTTGTTTGGTTTAAATCCAGCATAAACCTGGATCGAAATGCCAAACAAAATCCCTCTAACAGAATCCATTACCACAATGGGAAGGGACGTTTCTTCACAAGCTGTAAAAGACTTTTTTTCTAGTCCTGATAGAGACGATTAGATCTTGATCTAATCTCTAAATGCAGTATGATTTTTCCTTGAAAAAACTTCAGGAGGAAGTATGGACAGCTTTGGTTTTACTATTGGGTATTCCTTTCGCTGTGAGGAATATCCAGCCCAGATAAAAGCTATACGGACTGCAAATATGTTTGTCGCTAAAGCTTATGCGCCTTTAGGAGGTGCTGTGGACAGCGCAGGCCCGGGCTCAGCCTTGGATTTAGACTGGGAAGATCTCTCCAAAAAGGAGCGAAATGCCTATTTAAGAACATTAATAAATGATTTACCGAGTACTCCTGATCCAGGCGACTTACCCGACATGCAAGAAGCGGCGGTTCTTTTAAGCCAGTCTGCACCTGCCGTTCAAAAAACAGCAGAGGCTGCGGAGAAGTCTTCAACTTCTGTTCTTAAAAAAACTGCAAAACACAACAAGTTTTCTAAGGCAGAGGAAGCGTATGTACTCGAGGTCTTATCAAAGCCGCTTAATAATAGCTCGCTAGTTGTTAAAGTAGCTGGAGAAATAATTAGAAATACTAGGAAAATAATGTGGTCTTCTTTAGCGTTGGTACATCCAAAGGAATTTCCAAAGAGAAAGGGGAAAGACTTAAGAGAACTGTGGGAAAGAAGGCTTAAACCTAGTTTGAAGTTGGGGGATTTTACAGAAGACGAAAACAACAAACTAAGAGCTATGGCAAAGGATATTGAGTATAAGCCAAAGAAAGGCACTGCTAAATACAGCGCTATTGGAAAAGTGCTGGATAGACCCGATCATATGGTTCGTTATCAAATGATTTATCTAGGTCTCATAGAGAAGGTTAAATAAGCCAGTTTTTATGAACTTTTTGTTTGGTTTAAATCCTGCATAAAGCGCATAATCCTGGCCTATAAAGTCTGTCGTTAGGACAACCCTGGATCGAAATGCCCATCAGCGATACTTGAAGATCAGGGGAAGATGAGATCTGAGTTTGATAAATAGAATTTTGTAATTTATCCGCTCAGGGGACTTTTCCCACCTTTATTTAGAAGGTTGATCGAGCAGATCCGGACCCCTTCCGACGGACTTTTTTTTATAGAGGAATGACTGTAGTTGTTTTTCTATGAGGTCTTTCTAAGCTTTCCAAAACATCTTCATAACTTACCTCAATCAACTCGTGTTCTTTACCAAGTTCTAACTTGATGAGATCAGCAAAAGCTGCGTGAGAAGGAATATGCTCTTTCATGGTGCATAAGAAATCTAAATGAGACCTTTCTTCGCGGTATTTAGGAGTTTTCTTCGGATGCAGAAGGTATTTCATGTTTTCTTCATCAAAGTCCCATAGAAACGTTGTATGGTGGATAAAGCGGTCTTTTTTTATGTACTGTGCATTACCACCGCATTTTAGGTTCCCGATGATATAATCGTTTTCCTTCAGAGCAAACCCCTCTAAGTTAAGAGCTCCTTTGTAGAAGTCTTCACTCCAGTTAAGGATCCTCTCGGGAAAAGCAGGAAAAGAAAAGCGGTCCTTCCTGAAAAGAAAGCTTACAAAAAAGGTGTCTGCATCAACGATCACAGTACCGCCCCCTGAAAACCTCTTAATGACAGGGATGCCGGCTTTTCTTGTTTTTTCAATATCAACAAGCTCTGCCTCTTTACCAGAGATCCCCATAACAATAGCTTTCGTTGATCCTTCATTGAGGATGCAGAAATTGCGATCATCTGTTCGAAGAAGTGCTTCTTCAAGCTTTAGCTGATCCAAGATGGGAGTATTCTTTAAATGTATGATGTGCAGTTTATCTGTCATGCTTTCTAAAAATATATTTACAAAAAGGACTCTTATGGAGCCTAGCTCTTAGGCTCCTAAGGAAATGATTATACTCGATTAGAGATAAGGAGGCTATAGATCAAAAAAACACTGTAATTCCATAGAGAGATGCTTCGTTTTTATTGTCTATTTTTCATGACCAAGAGACTTGATATCCTCGATATTGACAACTTCGTACTTCACGCCTTTTGTGGTGTTCAGGGTGAAAATTACAAGAGTTCCGCCTTTCATGATTTCTACGTCTAACACGTTCTTTAGTACTTTGTTGTTTTTAAGCTGGAACATCACAGGGGAAGAAGATTTATGGAAGTGCAGATACTTGTATGCTTCTGCAAAATCTTGCGCTCTTGCAAGAGGCTCTATGATCATGATCTCAGAACCCATAGAAGCTTTTTTTGCAGCAGCAGCTTTCTCTGTTTGCTCAAGTTCTTTACGCTCCGATTTTGCTTCCATCTTTTTAAGCTGCTTTTGATAGACGCTGTTTGCTGCTGTTGGTTGTCCAAACAGTGGAAGTGCAAAAAATGCTGCGATCACAAATAACTTTTTCATAAATATCCTTTAATCAGAAACAATGCGGTTCCCAATCTGTTTTGCTTTTTTTAAATAAGAGTCACCCGTTTCAAGCATAGTCTCAAGAGAGTCATAAGCGCTGAATGTATCTACGTCTTTATCAGACAAGCTCACAACCCCAATAGAAATCGTTAGCCTTACAGTGCCTTTCTTTGTTTTGAATCTTTTCTCTTTAAAGCTTGCTTGCACATCTTCTGCAATAATCTCAGCAGCAGTCTTTGATGTTTTAGGTAAGATAATCACAAAACGCTCACTTGTTGCGTTTGTGATGATGTCTTGCGGCCTTATCTGGGTACTTAGGTGTTTCTGTACAGAAGAAAGCAGTTCTTCAAGAGCAAGCTCTCCCCATCGAGCTTTGACTTTTTCCGTATTATCAATGTCCACCATAAGAAGGCTTATCACTTCCTTATTATCAAGAGCCTTTGTTACTTCTTTTAGTGCTCTATCACGAACAGATACTTTTAAATCGCTAAGAGACTTTCCTTTCATAGAGGCTGCAGAACTTGAAATGCTCTGCGCTATCGGTCCGATTTTTTTATGGATAGACTGAGATTTTGTGGCGTGCTTGATGCGAGTAAATAGCTCTTCTTTTTCAAGAGGCTCTCTTAAAAAATCCGTAGCTCCTGCTGTAATAAGCTCACTCATGTATGACTTCTTCAAATTACCTGAGATCACAAGTATCGGAAGGTGCTTGATCGTTTTGTCTTCTCGTGCCTTTCTTAAAAAGTCCTGCACACTAAGTGTCATAAGGCGATCTTGTACAATGACGATTTCGATCTTAGTTCTTTTTAACTTCTCTAGTGCCTCTATCTCATCTTCTACTTCAAGCACGTAGTACTTATCAAAAAGCGTCTGTTTAATGAAGACTCTTGTAGAAGCTTTACTGCTTAAAAGAAGCACAACAGGCAGTTTATCTGATGGAGTGTTTAACATAAAAACTCAGGGTGTTTTGATTCTCTATAGCAGAAGATCCAAAATAATCCTATATACAAAGAAACAGCATTTTTACCCAGCAGGTATTTTAGGGTTCGCGATTTAGAAAAGACGTTCTGACGCTTAAGGGTTATGGCGTCTTTTAAAAAGGTGTTACATAAACTCAGGGTCTACCTGGAGAAATGCCGAAGCAAAATGTTTAGACAAAGCTTTGGTTACCTTCTGCAAAGTTTTTTTCTAAAATATGGAAAAAAAATCCTCTATGAAATTTAAAGAAATCTTAACAAAAAATTAAAAAAGGCTTTGCTTTAAATTCCGGCCTCTTTAAAACAAATTGTTCTTCATTAAAGCCACGAGAAGGTTGATTTTCTGAAGAGGTAACCCAACACCCAACAGGGAGGTGTAACATGTTAACGAAAGCATTTAAACTTTTAATCCTTGCGAGCTTTTGCTTAATTGGCTTAGGTATGGTTGCTCCTTTATCTAGTAACTCGATAAATAAAGACGACCACCATTCTAAAAAACGCTTATATGTAGATCCATCACAAGTATCTATTGATAGCTGCGGAATCTTTATAGATTCTGGTGATATGTTAGAACCCGCGACAGCTGTTTATCATGATGATAAAGGCTTTTACATCAAACAAACTACAACAATCAGCGGCACTTGTGGAAATGGCCATGCAAGTGTGAGCTATATTAGCGAATGTGCAGATCCGATATGTCCCTATTACTATGCTGAAGCAGACTGGTGAGGCCTCTAACTAGAAAATAACAGACTTACAAAAGGGAGGTT
Organism: Chlamydiia bacterium; assembly: GCA_022601395.1. Classification (GTDB taxonomy): domain Bacteria; phylum Chlamydiota; class Chlamydiia; order Chlamydiales. Next base: position 157,293 of record JAJACS010000001.1, read on the forward strand.
TTGACCTCTCTTTTTTTATGCCTTTGTTTTTCTGTGATGCTCTAAGGCTACAAGAAGTACAGTGATATCTGCAGGAGAGACTCCTGAGATGCGAGATGCTTGTCCAAGATTTAGTGGATGGGCCTTAATGAGTTTCTCAAGAGCTTCATTGCGAAGACCAGACACTTTAGCAAAGTCAAAGTCTTTGGGGATTTTTTTAAGATCAATTGCGTCGAGCTTACTCGCTTCGGTTCTTTGACGTTTTATATAACCCTCATAAAGAACTGCGATTTCTATTTGGCGATTCGTATCTTCGTCGTAATCTTTTACTACGGGGTATTCTTTGATAAGAAGGTTGTAATCTACGCCAGGGTGGCAGAGTCTCTGCGCAAGAGAAAGTTGTCTGCTGTCCTTCGGTACATTTGTGCTTTTTAGTATAGCAATACCAGCTTCGATATTCTTTTTCTTCTCAATAAGAATGCTGTGTTGCTTCTTATTAATCAGGCCAAGTTGATATCCATATTCCCTTAGTCTAAGGTCAGCATTGTCTTGTCTAAGAAGAAGTCTGTGTTCTGCTCTTGATGTGAACATACGGTAAGGTTCTGTAAGCTCTTTAGAGATCAGATCATCGACCATAACACCAATGTAGCTTTCAGATCTTAAAAGAGAGAAAGCAGGCTTGCCCTGCACTTTAAGCGTTGCATTAACACCTGCAATAAGTCCCTGCGCAGCCGCTTCTTCATAACCTGTGGTACCGTTGACCTGCCCAGCTAAATAAAGACCCGATACTTTTTTTGTCTCTAAAGTTTCATACTGCTGGCCACTTGTTACATAGTCATACTCGATAGCATAACCCGGTCTCATGATCTCAGCATTTTCCATACCTTCAACAGTGCGGATCATTGCATACTGCACATCGTAAGGTAAGCATGTGGATATACCGTTTACGTAAACTTCATTTGTGTTGAGACCTTCTGGTTCAAGAAAGAGCTGGTGTCTTTTCTTATCTTCAAAGCGCACATATTTATCTTCGATAGAAGGACAGTATCTAGGACCGATCGATTCGATCTTCCCAGAGTACATAGGGGATTTAGTTAAATTATCTAGAACAAGCTTTTTGGTCTTATCGTTTGTATAGGCGATATAGCAACTGACTTGAGGAAGTTTTTTTACTTTCTCATCGTATGAGAAGTAAACACCTTCATCACCTGGTTGTTCTTCCATAACGCTTAGATCAACACTTCGAATGTTGATCCTAGGAGGTGTACCTGTTTTTAGCCTACCAAGTGAAAACCCAAGATCTTCCAAACATTTAGAAAGGCCAGTAGATGGTTTATCTCCAGCTCTTCCTCCTGCAAAGTTCGTATGACCGATATGAAGGAGTCCTCGCATGAACGTTCCTGAAGAAACGATCACAGTTTTTCCTCTGTATCTGATGCCTTCCAAGGTATCAACACCTTGTATAGCATCATCCCTAACAACAAGGTCTAAAATAGTCGCTTGTTTAATATCGAGATTATCTACGTTTTCAAGGAACTCTTTCATGCAAAGAGCATAGGCTGATTTGTCAGACTGGCATCTTGGAGACCAGACAGCAGGACCCTTAGATGCGTTAAGCATCCGGAACTGGATCCCAGTGCGATCTGCAATTTTTCCCATGATGCCGCCGAGTGCATCGATTTCTCGAACAATATGACCCTTAGCGGTACCGCCGACAGCTGGGTTGCAGCTCATCTTAGCGATAGTGTCAAGGTTCATGGTAAGAAGCAAAGTGCGAGCACCCATCTTTGCAGAAGCATGCGCAGCCTCGCAGCCAGCATGACCCGCCCCTATGACAATAACATCATAAATTTCTGGATAATCCCACATAACTATAAGGTAAAGTTTAAAGCGCGATAAGAAATACCGCGCTTTAGATTATTTCTTCTTATGTCTGTCGCGTCTTCTACGTTTCTTACGTTTATGCTTCGCGATCTTAGCACGACGTTTTTTCTTTACTGATGCCATACGTTCTCCGTATCAAAGGCTACATATCTTAAGATTTATTCAAATGTGCTATCTATCCTAAAAGCTTGAGGATAAAAAGTAAAGAAACTCCTTAGAAAATGCCATGAGGTTGTATGTTTTTTTCGAGAGTCCCTTGAGCTTGAAAAAGAAATAAAGTCATGATAAATAAATTATTTTAAACAGCGATAGTGAATTACTGATATGCTCTTAATGATTTTTGTTTTGATCAGAGACATAACATACGCTTCTACAATAGCGACGTCTGAGCTAATCACGAAATATAATGTTCAATTTATACTTGGTTTTTATCTAATTCAAATTATTGCAGCGCCCTTTCAAGCTGCATATTCTGATCACTCTTGTCGTAGAAAGAGTCTCATTTTTGCATTTACTATTATCACGATTTCACATGGATTACTTTGTCTTGCTGTGAATTACGGGGTGGTTTATTTGATTTTAAGTCTTGTTTTAAGTGGTTTGCTTGGTAATTCCGTTCCAATTTGCATAGCTGGTTTGATGGATATTGACTACTTGAGAAATGTAAAAAAATTAATGGTTGTATTTTCTATTACATTGGCTGTTGCATGGATAATTTATGAATATGGCCTTTACTTGGTAGGAACTTTCAATTTTTTAATATTTACTACGGCGTGTTGCTTCACTTGTATATTTCTTGCTGTATTTATGTTTAAAGATCCAAGAGATAAAGATCCTAGTCCTAAAAGATTCAATTTTTCCTTAGAATTAAAAGGGATTAGTAACATTTTAAGGCAAAGGTGGCTGTTTCTTGTTGTCAAAGGGTATCTGTTCACTGAAATAGTATACTTTACCCTTTTTTATTATCATGTTCTTGAGTCTACCAAGCTTATGCTGCTTTTGGTTGTAACTGCATATTCTGTAGGGTATATTATAGGTACTATAATAACTATGTACCTTAATTTAAGTTTGTACATTAGTGTTCGCACGGGCTTACTGTCAGCTCTGCTTTGTGTTTGCTTGCTGCTTCTTGGTTCATTTTTAAAAGCTGGATTTGTTTTTTTCATAGTTTTATCGGGCTTATTGTCTCTGGCTTATGGAATTATGGATCCGTGTATATATACATTTATTGGAGTAAATCAGCCCGCTCACATGAGAGGAAAGGTTTTTGGTGTTGTTGATTCAACAGATAACTTAAGTGAAATGACAACTTCAATTATTTTTTTACTAGTTAAGCCGTCTATCAGTATAATGAGAGTAATAGCAATTATATTATTAATTCTGTCTTATTTCTATTTTAAAGAATCTTTTAAAAAACATTCATTTGAAAATTAGTGTTTTATATATTATAATACCTTTTTTTATTAGTTTAATGAGAGGTGTTATGAAAAAGCGATTTTTTAGTGCTTTATTGTCGATTGGATTACTTTCTTCTTTTTGTCCTGTTGATGTAGATGCATTCTTGGATCCATCTCAATATAACAAGAACTCTGAGATGCAGCAACGTGTAGCTAAAAAACAGTTTGAAAAAATTAATATTAATGGAGATGAGCATATTCTTGATATTGGTTGTGGAGATGGAGGTCTAACGAATGAATTAGGCAAGAATTTAACAACTGGGACTATAAAAGGTGTTGACCCATCCAAATCAATGATAGAACATGCAAAAAATAAATATTCTTCAAAGAAAGTGTCATTTGATATCTCTGATGCCGAGAGTTTGAACGAAGTCGAGAAATATAATGTAATTACGTGTTTTTCTGCATTTCAGTGGTTTGTAAAACCTAAGGAAGCTTTTGCAAATATGGTAAAAGCTTTAAAGAAGAATGGAACTATTCACATAGTTACCTTTCCTTTAGAATCTCCAGACTGGGCTAGTTTTGTTAAAGCCTTAGAGTCAAAAGAGAAGTGGGTAAAATACAAAGATCAAACGAAGCGATCATTTATGTTGTATTCTGATGAATATGCAGAACTTGCAAAAAAACATAAGCTAGAAGTTATTGATTTGACTACTGTTGATGATTTTTCAATACACCCGGATATTGATCATTATAAGAGGTATGTGAAAGGTTGGGTATCTTCTTTTGCTCCAGTTCCTGAGCTTGAGATAGATGAGTATGTTAATGCAATTGTAGAGCATACAAAAGATCAGTTTTCCAAAGATGATAAAGGGAATATAAAAGCACCTTTTAAGAAGATTACTATGGTTGTAAAGAAGACTGCATAGAAGATAAAGCTTTTTGATATGACTCCTAAAGATCTTTGTTTAATCTTTAATGAAAGTAAGCTTGTGTTAGCAACTACTGCTCAGGTGAAAAAGCTGCGAATGCATTTTCATCATCATCGGAAGATTCAACAGGTGTGTAGTTTGCGAACTGTGTGAACTCTTTGCGGTATGCCATTTCTATAGATCCCACTTTACCGTGACGGTTTTTTGCAACGATCACTTCTGCAAGGCCTGGCTTATCGTAAGGATCGTAATACTCTCTTCTTAGAAGGAACATCACAAGGTCAGCATCTTGCTCAATACTTCCTGATTCACGAAGGTCACTCATCATAGGTCTGTGTCCTTGACGCTCTTCTACTTTTCTTGAGAGCTGTGATGCACAGATAATAGGGATGTTTAGTTCTCTTGCCGTGTTTTTTAAAAGACGAGAGATTTCTGAAATCTCACCTTGTCTGTTATCTACACTATTTCCAGATGATCCAGAAAGAAGCTGCAAGTAGTCCACAACAATAAGTCCTATGTTATAGACCTCTTTCATTCTTCTTGCTCTTGCTCGTAAGTCGGTAACTTTTAAACCAGGTTGATCATCGATGATCATGGTGTGCTCTTGCATCTTCTTGACTGTCGAAACGATGCGCTGGAACTCAACACCGCTAAGAGATCCTGTGCGTACTTTGTCAGACTCAACTTCTGCTTGTGAGCAGATCACACGGTGAAGAAGTTGATCCGCACTCATCTCAAGAGAAAAAATCGCAACGGGTGTTTTGTTTTTAAAGCAGACGTTTTCTGCGATGTTCACGCAAAAAGCTGTTTTACCCATAGCAGGTCTTGCAGCAACAATAAGCAGGTTAGAAGCACCAAGTCCATTGATCATGTTATCAAGGTCGTTATAGTGAGTAGGCTCGCCGGTGATCCCTGGATCTTCTTCGCCAAGCTCATGAAAACGCTCTTGCCTCTGCTGCAGTTCTTTTAAGTAGGGGAGTTTGGATTCTGCTTTAACACCAGAGAGAACATCTTTTATCTCTTTGCCCTGGCTCGTGTTGATACTTTGAGAAATATTAAAGAAAACGGCCTGTGCATCATCGAGTGTTTTATGCACATCTTTTGGTTCATTAAGAGCGTCTTTCTCGATTTTCTCAGATGCTGTGATCATTTTACGAAGAAGAGATTTATCTCTTACAAGTTCAACATATTCTTCGATGTATGCAGAGGTTCCGACGTACTGAGCAAGTGTAGTGAGATACGCAATACCTCCCACATCTTCTAGATTGTTCTGTCTTTTAAGCTCTTCTGCGATGAGGTGGATGTCTGCTGGCTTGTCATCGAAATAAGCGGTTTTTAAGGCTTTAAAAATCTTTTGGTGCTCTTTGTAGTAGAAGTCAAAATCACTCAGCTGGTCAGCTGCAACATTCAAGCCGTTTACGCTTGTTAACATCGAGCCAAGAACCATCATTTCTGATTCTTTAGAATTTGGAGCTGTTTTGATTTGAAGGCCGTCTGACATGAATGAACTCTTTTTTGCGTGTTTTTCCAGATAATAAAAAAGCCTTGGATTAAGATCCAAGGCTTTGATCGGAAAGAGAGGGATTCTAGCATAATGACATCTTATATCTACTTATATGGGCTCTTATTATCGATTTAGGGTGTTTTCGATAATAACAGGTGGTTTTGTGCTCAGTTGTGGTGATAAGAAACCTTCTTATTATCGATTATTGACAGATTCGATAATAAGGTAGTATCATAGGGTATAAATTAAAGAGGGAATAACATGGATATACACCAATCTTCGTCTGGTACAATAGAAAGGTCTCCAAAAGGTTATAATGCATTTATACCAAACCCTTTGCCACCAAAGATAAAGTGGGATGATAAGCTTGTAGGAGCTCTGTCACGTGCGGATTTTATACTTGGAAAGCTTGCAAGAGAGGGTAAAAGGCTACCAAACCCTCACTTGTTGATGCGTCCCTTTATTACGCGTGAAGCGGTGTTATCCAGCAAAATCGAAGGGACTCATGCAACGATCGGGGAGGTTCTAGCATATAATGCTGGTGTTGAAATGAAGCAAAAAACTAGCGACCTCCAAGAAGTGCAAAATTATATTACAGCATTAGACTTTGGTTTAAAGCGACTCAATGAAATACCTTTGTCTCTTAGACTTTTGAAAGAGATTCATGGACATCTCATGGAAGGAGTAAGAGGTTCCTTTGCAACACCGGGTGAATTTAGAAAAAGCCAGAACTGGATTGGGCCGCCGGGATGTACTTTGAATACAGCAAAGTTTGTGCCGCCACCACTGAATCATTTAATGGATTGTTTAGGTGAGCTTGAAAAATTTATGCACGATAGGCAGCTGCCAGCTCTTATTCATATAGCTCTTTGCCATTATCAATTTGAAGCTATTCACCCCTTTTTAGATGGCAATGGACGAGTTGGTCGCTTATTGATTACTTTACTTCTGATTGATCAAAAGATGTTACCGGGTCCTCTTTTGTATTTGAGTGCCTTTTTTGAGGCGACTCGTGAGGAATACTATAAGCAACTCTATAATTTGAGTAGTAAGGGGAGTTGGAATGATTGGTTGACTTATTTTTTGAATGGAATAGCTGTGCAATCAGAAGATGTATTATCTCGAGCAGAGAGAATTAACGAATTGTTGACTATGTGGACGTTTCAGGCAGCAAGTTCCGGGTCACATGTGCCTGTTGAAATTGTAGAGCATTTTGCCGTAAATCCATACCTCACTATTAATAAAATAGCAGAAGAGCTTGGGGTAGCTTACAGCACAGCACAGCGCGCAGTACAGAAGCTTGAATCAGAAAAAATAATAAAACAAATCAATACTAACAAACGTGATAAGATTTTTTGTGCCACTAAAATTTTGGACATTTTAGAAGAGCCTGCTAGGATATACTCGCGTTTAGATAAATAGTCATCAGACATTTCTACAGCTGTCTAAATCTGAGGGTTTAAACTAATTGGTGCATAAAAAAAGCCTTGGATTAAGATCCAAGGCTTTGATCGGAAAGAGAGGGATTTGAACCCTCGGTACCCGTAAGGGTACTCATCCTTAGCAGGGATGCGCCTTCGGCCGCTCAGCCATCTTTCCAACTGAAAATCAGTAAACTATGTTTATGGGTAAATCTTACAGAGAATCGATCTTTTAATCAATAGTGTTATAAGCGTGTTTCTTGTACTGGATCATCGACGACGTCTTTTTTAGGTGGAGTGTCAGCAGCGGATGCTTGCTCTTCTGCCGGAATATGATGGAAGTGAGATGCTGGGCAGGACCTTAGCTCTTTAAAATGCTCACCTGGTTGGATTCTGTAAGTTACTTTTGGCGGAGAAGTTGCGTCAGTTCTTTGAATGCTCATGCTAGCAACGTTATAAGGAGATGCATAGACATGAGCAGTAGGATGCCTCTTAGCGACTTCTTCAGCGTAAGGAGATCGATGAGCTTGCTTAGGTTGGGCACCCGTTTTGCAAGCATAAAGATAAATATTAGCCCCTGCTTCAAGGAATTCGCTAAGATTTAAATCTCTACCTTTACAGGTGTCTGAAAAGCGAAAACGTGTAGGGCCCCCGTGCCCGACAAAAGCGACGTCCGTAACTTTTGTTTCAGGCTTACTTGCTTTAATTTTGCGTAAGCTTTCAAACGCTTCTCTACTTGAGGAAACGACTCTTAAGGCCACGTTGTGTGTTTGACTCATCTCTTCAACGAGGTGAATGTTAGCTTCAACTCTACCCAGGTTAAAAGAAGCAAAGCTGTCTTCTCCTCTAAGGCCACTTTGAAAAAGTACGAAAAGAGGCTTACTTGCGTCAAATGTCTCTTTTTGTATCTGTTTTATGGACACTCTAAGCAACTCTTGATTTTCCTCAAAAAGCTCTATTCCGCATTTGTTGTTAGTAAGCATGTAATTCAAAAGAAAAAGACCAATGTACGGTTCTATTCGATCGGGTTTTTGTGAGCCGATAAACGAGAGAAGTTCGGCTCTTTTCTCTAAAATTCGTTGGTACAAGATATCTCTACTTTCTTCAAAACATTTTGAAGAGCTATATCCTTTTGTAAATATATCACTGATTTCTGGATCGCAATGAGCAAGAAACTTTTCAATAAAGGCTTTTACAGTCCTTGCAGCCGGAGTTTTAGCTCCTTTAGCTGGAGGTAAGTAGGCATTTAGGAACTGTTTGATCGCAGCTCTAGGTGTGACGTCAACATCAAGTGTGCGTAATGCAGTAGTCATTTCCTTAAAAGCTGGTTGTCTAAAGATACATTTCATCATGTGATCGGAAAACCCAGCTTCTCTTAAGTGGGGAAGCATACTTCTTTTAAGACCTCTTGAGAGGTTTTGGTGCTGCTCTCGGATTTCAGCAAGAGCCTCTTCTGTATGAGGTATGCTTTCTGGGTCCATTTCAACCGGACTGCCTGGATCGGATGTGGTATCTGTGCCGTATGCAGAGTCTGCAGAAGGTGTGGGTGAAACGGTGCTTGCCATTGTTTTGCTGCCTAAATATTTGATTCTATGTTTATTATACCATATAGCGAATAGAAATTCAAATAATTTCTTTACAAACGGCAGTTTGTAAGCCTTTTTATATAAGGCGTTTAATGAAAAGCGGGTGGTTCAGGCGCGCTGCTGGCTAGCTTGGGACCTCTTGTCCTGCCCTAAAGACCTTGGCAAAGATTCTTTCGGTCTTTTCAAAACCATCTTCTACCCTTACCGTTGTGAAACGTACGAAGGGTCTGTCATCTTCATGAGGGAATTGAATGGTTAATTCATCTACTGTTTCTGGTGAAGCATAGATGGATACATGCGGATGTGCTTCAGAAAGCAGTTCGGCATAGGGTCTGTTAGAAAGAGGGGTTCTTTTTGCTGTATTACATGAGTCTAGGTAGATGTGCCCTCCATCTTCAATTTCATCTGAGAAGTCAATGTTAGCAGATGGCTCGCTATCAGATATGGAGATGCCTGTCGGGCTACCATGAGCTGCGATCACAACATCAGTAATTCGTTGACCGTGTTCTTCTTTAAGTGACTGTAGAAATCTTTTTCCCTCAGCAGCAGATTTCATTTGATGGACAACAACGTTATGTGTTTTGCTGAACTCCTTGATCATTTTTTTATACTCTTCTGTTGCAGAAGGGCCATAAACAGCGTAGTTATTTCCTTTTTTAAGATAATCATGAGTGAAGATGACAAACGAAGGTTTATCTGGATCAAAGGTATGTTTTCGACAGTCTTCTGCAAGTTCTTTAAGTGAGTAGTAGTTAAATATTCCTTCTTGCTGATTGAAGTTTGTGTTTGAAAGTAGAAAAATGAGTAGAAAGATAGCTGTCATTGCTTGCGCTCTATCCTCAGCCAGGCCTTCGGAAAGGCTATTAGTATAAAATGTAATGAGGCTTTCGGCATGTAGAATTACTTTTTTTCTGCGTTCTGTGTGTGTCTCACCGTCCTCAAATTCAATATGAAAGTCTGGTATCAGATTTTCGTATAATTCCAAAAGCCTTTCGAATTGTGCACCATCGTGTGATTCGCTCTTAGATGTATAGTAGGAGATGAATTTTTTTAGCAACTTGCCGGGAGTTTGGCCTTTTCCAATTTCTTTTAATTCGCTAATGAGGGTTGAAAATGACTCGGAAGAGAGATGATTCATAGCTTCTTCTGCGGGCACCCCGAATCCTTGTAGATGATCAACAAGATCAAGCTTTGCATGTTCCATAGTTTGATGGAGTCTCATGTAGGCGTTTTGTTGATATGCGTAAGAGGAGGTGTCTATCTCTACCCTGCGAGCGGAGCAAAATAAGCCTTCAAAAGCACTAAAAGCACCTTCGAATACGTCTGCCACGGAATCTGTAATTTCAGCGAGATCTGCAGCGACACTAGAGAAGAAATCGGCTTCTTGTAGTGCAGAAGATGGAATTTCCATGTTTGTTGCATCTTGTATATTTGTTGTCATAATAGGGTGTTTGGGTTTGTTTGTGCTTGCTTGCTTGCTTGCTTAGATTATACGATATTTATCCACGGATGTAAAGTAATTATTTTAATCTAAATTTCTAAAAACCAGCGATTTTAGTGAATAAACATTCACTTTTGAAGGTAAGTGTCTTAGAATGATCCAACCACAGAAAGCACCCCTTGAGCAAATGAATTGGTGTTTCTGCCAGTGACTGAGAAAAAGCCCCCTATATAGGCGGCAAGGTTAGGGGAGAAGGCAAACTCAATTGCCGGTAAGATCGAGAAAAGATCTTCTGCCTTATGCTCTATGAAGGCTTCCTGACCATTTGCAAGAGTGCCTTTAAACCCGCGGAACTTCTTTGTGAACGTTGTTGTGTATTGCATGTCGATTGCAAAACCAAGTTCAAAAGTAGGGGTTTGTATAAAGAAGTATTCGGTACTAAAGGTAAACATGAGTGTATCACCGGGCCATATGGTGCCGCCCGTATTACGGGCGCCGCCATACATGTTTACCCCTTGGATATTAGCCTTATGGAAGTAGGTGTAATCAAGACTAACATTTACGTTAAAAGCGTGGTTGGGGATAGTCCAAAAGTTCTTTTTTGCAACGAGTACTAAACTTGTTTGGTAGGAGCCGAAGCCTGTCGCATCGTTTGATTGAAAATGAGGGTTTAGATTTTTGTAAGCCCCTGTTGGAAAAGTTTCGAGAACAACAAAACGCAAGTTTGGTTTGGGTGTTCCTTTTTCTTCCCACATAAACTGGAATCCAAATCCTGCTTGAATATCTCCAAAATGCGTTGTGTTCTTGCTTTTGAAGTAGGTGGTTGTGGATTCTACGACAAATTCAAACTGCATATAATTTGTGATGCCGATATATCCCCAAATTTGAGGATTGATAATAGCGAAGTGATCACCTGTTTGCATGGACCAGTCATTTGCATAGAGACCATAATAAGCTCCTGAGTATAGAAAAGGTTGCAAGCTTACTTGACCAGCGCCTTGGTTTGACGAGCTAAACTCTAAGATCGTACCGTCGAAAAAAGGCTCGTAGTGTCCCGTGTCTGTGAGTTCCCTCTCTGCAAAAAGCAAAGAGGAGCTGTAAACAAGACAAATAAGAAGCTTTGTAACTTTCATTAAAACCGCATAACTATTTTATGCATGTGATCCTAGCAAAAGAATAAATGATAATAAAGAGTGATTCTTCTAGTGGATATATGCGCCTTTAGAAAGGATTTTTCCATTTAGAGCGTTCCAGTAGCTTGTGTGCATAGAACCGTCTGGGTTTTGCACTGTTATGCTATATACAGGAAGGAAAACATCCATTGTTGTGCGTATCGCAAAGTCGTTCCCAAAAGCAGATTCTGAGATCCGTTTGATCTGTGATGGAGAAAAACGCTTAGGTACGCGTTCTGCATTTTTGTAAGATTTTGTCACGATACGGTCATGTAGCTGTGTTTCTGGGATTACATGGATCTTAGGATCTTGGAAATGCAACCTGTAGCTATTACCAGACTGCACAACGAGTTTCTTCTTTTTGCAAGAGTCTAGCCAAAGGTCAAGTACGGCATTTTCTATTTGCAGGATCCTTGCGATGTGCTCTCTTTCTAAAGCGTCACCTCTTTCAGAAAGAAGGTTAATCACTTTGAACTCGTAGCGTTCTGTAGAAGAGCTTATGCAATCGCCAAATCCGTGAGTTTTATCCCACTCTTTGGTGTTGAGAACCATTTCACCATCAGTAAGGTCCCATAAGATAACGCCTTCACCAGTGCGATCTGTACCCGTTGTGTATTTCACTTCCATAAGCAGGTATGGAAAGAACTTCAGTGTAGGCTCTAAGAACTTGTGCTTATCATCTTTCAGAAGACATTTTTTATTAATCTCCATGATTTGCTTTGCAGTGAACCTTGCCTCAAGTGTGTGGAACTGTCCAGAGCTTACAAACTCAAAGATTTTGTTTTTGACTTCGGGCTTTTTTGTTTGGATATAGTAGGCGCCGCCGCCAAGAGCAGATAAGAACACAAAGATAGAAAAGATGCGTAGCACAGGTATTTCCTCATTTAAAGCATTAGGTATATCTCTTTTTAGATTTTATGACTACTTTGTGTAAAAAAAGAGAGGGGGTTTTGAAAAAGGAACACTGCTTTTGCAGCGAGCTTCACTCTTCATCCCATGTAAATATGGAATCTAATTCCATATTTACATGGGATGAATTTCTTTTGTCTTTAATTGTCAGCGGTTTGAAGGAATTGATTGAAATTAACAACTTGGATGTTGTCCAAATGAGGAACCTCTTTACCTTGGTAAAGTAGAAACCCTTGATCGTTTTTTCCGAGCATAGCTTCGATAGAGGAAGTCATAGACGGTTTAAATGTTTCACTGGTCTTAATTTCAATAAGGTCCTTACGCTGCTTGTGATCGATGATGAGATCTATTTCTTGACCGGCACTTGTTCTGAAATAATACAACTTTTTATGGGTTTTTCGATGGATTTGTTTCTTGAGAAGCTCAGCTACAAGGTAGTTTTCAAAAATAGCTCCATACAAGGGGCCTTTTTCAAAAACATCTTGGCTTGTTATACCGCAAAGATGAGACACGAGACCTACATCGTAAAAATAGATTTTGGGGCTTTTAATAACTCTTTTGCCTAGGTTGTCATAAAATGGTGGGAGAAGAAAAATGATATAACTAGCCTCTAAAATAGAAACCCATCTTTTTATCGTTTTAACGTCTACGCCTATGTGTTTTGAGTATGTGGTATAGTTAAGGATCTGGGCGGTGTTTGTAGCAAGCAATTGTATAAGTTTTTGAAAATCTCTTAAGTCTCCTACGTTTGCAATGCTTCTTAGATCTTTTTCTATGTATGTTTCAATATATGAGGCGTACCAGTCATCAAATAAAGCATAGTTCTTTAGTACAAGTTCTGGGAAAGCACCTTTAAAGACTGATTCCTCTCGATGTTTGGCCGGAAGTTCGGAGTATTCATAGGGGAGAAGAACAAGAGAACCAATACGCCCTGCGAGTGATTCTGAAATGTTTTTAGAGAAGGTAAATTGAGAAGATCCTGTAAGAACAAATTTACCCGTAGTCGAGCGATCTTCGTCTACTGCGAGCTTGATATGATCGAAGATTTCAGGTGCCTTTTGAACTTCATCAAAAATAACTTTGTTGTGATGTATCCGCATAAACTTTTCTGGATCATCATAGAAGAGATCGACGTTCGATTTTTTATCGAAGGTAATATAGGTATAGTCTTTTAATAGAGACTTAATAAGTGTTGATTTGCCTGACTGCCTGGGTCCTGTGACGCCAACCACTGAAAAGTAGCCAATATATTCTTTTAATTTCTTCTCTAACTCTCTAGCTATAAGCTTCATAGGTGCATCTCGTGTAAATATGGAATCTGATTCCAATTTTACACGAGATGCGAGGTGAAGTCAATATTACCTGTTTATTGAAGCTGTATCAAAGAAGCTACTTTGTACTCTCATCAGTAAACTTCAGAACCTTTGCAACCTCATTAAAAGAGGAGATAGTTGGGCTTAGTGTTGTGAACACCATATCTGACACTTTTAAAAACTTCTTATCCTGCGCATCAAAAGAGGCGAGGGAAATAAGAGGCTTGTTCGTCTCTTTAAGAAGCTGAGCAAGCGTCTGCTGAGACTTGTGCTGCCAAGCATTAGCAGTACAAAGGATGGTGCAAGAAGAGCTTTTTGCAAGCTTGCAAGCTTCGTGGATTTCACGATCGTTTGGATCGATATCTTTGAAGTAAAATATTTTTATATTAGGGCTAAGCTTTGCAAGGTCAGACTTCTCTAGAAAGTACTTTAAAGATTCAGGAGCAACAATCAGAGGAGAGGCTTCTGTTATCGCTTTCATGGAATGCTTCAGAGCATTCTTTGCAATTTTCACAGATTCACCAGAGATTGCTTCTGCAAGTTCTTTGTGCTCTTTACATCCTACGATAGTAGGGATGCAGTTTTTCTTGGGATAGGATTCTGTGAATAGGTTGTACTTTTCTTTTGCAGCTAGGACGCGTTCAACAGATGCATTGATACGGGCTTCTGTGATCGCTCCACTTTTTACAGCTTTTACAAGATAAGCATGTAGCTTAATCACATCAGCAGGAGTGAGCTCATAACCTTCTCTTGCGCCCTGCAGTTGCTTGCCGCCAAGTATAAGCATGTCGCAACCTGCTGTGAGAGCTTGCAAAGCAGCTTCGTTCACATCAGGAAGGTTTTGCAAAAGTCCGTCCATTACTAGTGAGTCAGCGATCACAAGACCCTTGAAGCCTATCTGCTCTCTTAGGATGTCGTGCAGGATGCGCTTGGATAATGTAGCGCAATATTTAGCATCGATTTCAGGAAGAAGGATGTGTGCTGTCATAATGGCATCAGCATCATTCTTTAGATTTCTATAGGGAAAAAGTTCGGTCTTTTCCATTTGGGTTTTAGACTTCGTGATAAAAGGCAGGTTGTCATGAGAGTCTGTCTCTGTATCGCCATGGCCTGGAAAATGCTTGATCACAGGCATTACGTTTCCTTCTTGATACCCTGCGATTGCGTTTTTAGCAAAGCTTGATACAAGGATTGGGTCTGAACTAAACGAGCGTATTCCGATCACAGGGTTTTTGTCATTAGAGTGTACATCAACAACAGGGGCAAGATTCATATTGACCCCGACTGTTTTCAGCTCTTTCGCTGTAGCGAGAGCGCAACTTTTTGCGTAGTTGGGATCCCCTGTTTCCCCAAGAGCTTTTTGTGATGGGAATACAGTAAAGCCTTTATAGAGTCTTGCAACCCTTCCACCTTCTTGGTCGACAGAGATGAAAAGAGGAATAGGGTGCTTATTACGCTTTGTTTGGTTTTGTAGATCAATGCTTAAAGCCTGCACTTGGTAAGGATCTTCAAATGGGTTAGAAAATTCATAGTAGATGATGCCACCAATAAGGGCTTTGTTTACGAGTTCTTCAGCGTCCTTTGTGTGAGAGATTCCATTAAAGTGAGCAAACAGTAGTTGCCCGACTTTTTCTTCAACAGAGAGCTCTTCTATTTTTATATGTTTTGCATGGGTAAACGTTGCACACATCAAAAAAAAGAGAGCAACAACACTTCTATTAAGCATATTCTAAGCCTTTGTAATATCTAAAAACAGGTTTACATCCTTCACAGCTTCTTTCACCGCGCCTTCCCAAAATGCTTCCTTCGTTAAATCTACCCCGAGATGTTTTTTTGCAAGCTCTTCTGTTGTCATAAGAGGAGTGTCATATAACAAGGCATCATATTTGGTCTCAAAACTCTTTAGATCGTCTTTGAACATGCTGTAGATGCCAAGGCTAAAGAGAAAGCCAAAAGTATAAGGGAAGTTATAGAAAGGAACTTCTGTGAAGTAAAAATGTAGTTTAGAAGCCCAGAAATGCGGGTGGTAATCTTCTAAACTATCTTTGTAGCAGATTTTTTGTGCGTCTGTCATAAGCTCATTCAGCTTTTCAGGAAGCACATAGCCTTTTTTTCGCATCTCATAGAAAGACTTTTCGAACATAAAACGGGCAGGTAGGTTCATAAGATAAGAAGCTGTTCTTGTGAGCTTATCATCCATAAGAGCGATTTTTTCTTCCTTTGTCTTTGCCAATTCAAGTGCTGCATCGTTCACAATCATTTCAGCCATAGTAGAGGCTGTTTCAGCAACATTCATTTTAATATCTTGATTTAAGAAAGAATGATCATAGATCACTTCATTGTGGTAGCAATGCCCAAGCTCGTGTGCAAGTGTTGCTACGTTATGTTGCGTTCCAGAATAAGTCATAAAGATGCGGCTTTGTTTTTCTTTTGAAAAGCCGATACAAAAGCCACCAGCACCTTTATGCTTGCGATCTTCTGCCTCTACCCATGCCTCATCAAGAACTTTTTTACAAAAGGCTGCTTTTCTTGGACTGAAATTCCCAAATTGCTTCAGGATCTCTTCTGCTGCATCATCATAGGGGATTTTACTCTCTGATATTTTTAGAGGGGCATCAACGTCTTGCCAGCTCAGTTTTTCTTTTCCAAAAAGCTTGGCCTTTCTTTTGAGGAAATCAACAAGAGGATCACTATTTTTGCGTATAGCAGAAAGCATGCTATTTAGGGTTTCTTCACTCATGCGGTTGCAGGAAAGAGGCTCTTTAATCGGGCTTTCCCATCCTCTTTTCTCGTAGATTTTTAGGCGGTACCCTGCGATGTGATTGAGTATTTCTGCAAAGTGAGATTCATGTTCTTTGAAAACTTCTTTGAAGCTTTTAAAGGCTTCGTCTCTTACCTCTTTATTTGCATCTGTTGTTTTGTTCTCTATTTGAGAATACGAGAGGTCCTTTCCTCTAAATGGGAATTTCAACCTGCTATGCAGGATGTAAAACATTTGAGAAAATCCATGGTACCCATCGATCGAAAGATCTGTGATAAGCTCTTCCATTTCTTTTGAAAGCATCTCATCCGCTCTTTTTTTTCTCTCTTTAAGAACAAAAGCGAGGCTTGCTATATCCTCATTTTGAACAAAAGTATCGAACTCAGACGAGCTCATACTTTTTAGAGCATCGTCGATGTTGATATCTGCTTTTTCAAGAACTGCAGAAAGTGTTTTAACAACCTCTTGGTAGCTGATCGCTTTTGTATTTCTTGTGTCTTCTGAAAGTTTACATAGAACAAAAGAGTCGATCATTTGCAGGGTTTCTGCAATTTTTTCAGAAAGCAGGATACTTTCTGCAAGAAAGTTGTTTTCTACTGCGCTGCCTAGTTTAGCAAGATCTTCTTTTGTCTCTTCGATGCATGTATCAAACTCACTGCCTTTAAAAAAACAGTCAAGGTCCCATTTCAGTGGATATACTAGCGTTTCTTGTGTCATAGGTTGCCAAATTTTAAATTGTCTAATTGTTTCAAGATACACAAATGACACTTTTCAAGTGATTAAAAAGTGAACTTTTTAAAAGCTGTTTAGGTGAGAAAAGCTTTTTCTTTTTTCGAGGGATTTTGAACAGCTGGATGAATGTTTAAGCTTTTCCCCATGGTTTCTCCAAGTTTAGAGGATTTACCGCAGTATCCTGCATGGCTTCTAGAAGAAGAGAGGCGAGGATATACAATAGCTCTTGCATTCATGAGTTTTTTCTCAACTACGACAAGGGCTCTTGAAGTCTCTTTTGTATGCTCTTTTTTAAGAGCCCCGATTTTTTTGCAGTAACCTCTTGCGATCCCAATAAAGAAAGAGTTTTTTGCTCTTGTTCCTTTAAGATCCAGGTGCTGCTCTTTTGCTTTTCCCCATAGGTGTTCAAGGTCGCTATCAAGGACGTTTGCGACATAGTCTGCGATGTTCACGTTGACACGGCTTCCGATGACCTCTAGGTGGATGTTATCCTTCCCGCCGTGGAAAACAATACTTACAAAGAAAGTTTCTAAGATTTTTGCAATCGCTCTTAGCTTCGAACTTTGTCTTTTTGCTCTTAGAACTCTTTTAAGAATGATCTTATCGTCGTCTTCATTCAGACATTTAGTTTCGATGTTGTGCTTTAGAAGCAGCTGCTGTGATTTGATCATGGCAAGTTCTGCTTCGTGCTCATTGGAGCTTTCTGCAAGGGCCATGAGTTTTTTGACTTTTCTAAAGATACCGCTCTCTACTTCGGTGTCGCAATGCACAGCGCTCTCAAGGCATGTACTTGCTTGGTAGACGCTCTTGTCCCATCCAACACTTTGGCAGTAAGCTTTGAACGCTTCTCCATGAGGAGGTTCGGTAGGACTCCCATGAATAAACACCATGTAGTGAGCAAGCTCATGCCGGATGATATTCTTGAGCTGCTTTTTGCTTGTATGCATAAGAGAGACATTGAAGCCCAGTTCATAGAACTCTGCATCGAAATAACCAAGGCAAGGTCTCTTATCAAAGATGACAACAGAGATAGGGTAGGAGTACTTACCATTTTTGCTATAGAAACGATTTTGAGTCGATTTGAGATGTATTTCTTGAGTTAGAATATCCCTAATATGAGCCTTAATCTCTTGTATAAATGTAATGACTCTTTTTGAGTAGATGATCATTTTAGTCTCGAAGTTGGAGTAAGGACTATTATATGAAAACAAAGCATTCCAAAAAATTAGATTTTAGTTTTTTTGCAATGAATACGTTGGTATATTCTACCTATAGAAAAAAAGGTAGTCTATGAGCTCTAGAGTTAAAGTACTTGATGATAAAACAATCAATCAGATCGCTGCGGGTGAGGTGATTGAGTCTCCTACAAGCGTTGTGAAAGAGCTTATTGATAACGCTCTTGATGCTGGCGCAAAAAGAATCAGAGTAGAGATCAAAGCTGGAGGCTTTCATCTGATACAGATCTCTGATGATGGCGCAGGTATGAGCGGTGACGATGCTGTGCTATCACTTGAGCGGCATGCAACATCGAAGATCTCAAAACTTCAAGATCTACTATCTGTAAAAAGTATGGGTTTTAGGGGTGAAGCGCTTGCCTCTATTGCTTCTATTTCTAAATTCACGATGATCACAGCTCTTGAGAATAAAGACCACGTAGCAACAAGAGTAGTTGTTGAAGGCGGCAAGATACAAACAGTCGGTCCTTTTTCAAGAGAAAAAGGAACGACGATAGAGGTCAGATCTCTTTTCTACTGCGTACCTGCGAGGAAAAAGTTTCAAAAGTCTGTGGGTGCATCATCTGCTGAAATAACTAGGATGATTTCTAAAGTTGCTCTTGCAAGACCGGATGTGAGCTTCTCACTTTTCTCAAATGATAAACTTGCTCTTAGCACCGATGTAGAGAAGGGGGCTAGTTTTGAAGATTGTTTATTTCATACGATTGAAAAAACACTCGGTGATGAAGTAGCAAAAAATATTATTCCTATACACCTTGACGATCCCTACATGAAGATAGAGGGGTTCATTGGAACGCCTCTTTTAACAAGACAAAACAGACTTTTGCAGCACCTTTTTATTAACAGCCGGGTAGTAGAGTCCATCCCTCTTTCTCTTGCAGCTCTTGATGGATATAGTACGATGATTGGAGCGAAAAGATATCCTGCATTTGTTTTGCATATTACAATGGACCCAAAGGAGCTGGATGTGAATGTACATCCGCAGAAAAAAGAGGTTCGCTTTAAGGATGAAACTCGTGCAAAAAATCTTCTGCGCAAGGCTGTAGCAGAAGCTCTTCGGAAAGAGCCTGCAGCACCGAATGTTCATGTGGATCCTTTTGAAACGCGTGGCGAGGTTTTCGAAATCCTTGAAGACAAAATGCTTGAAAAAAGCGATTTAACGTTTGAGCGTCAAAACTTCTTTCCGCAAGAAGAGCTTACTGAAGAGCTCATTCCTTTCTCACAGCCGATGCTTGCTAAAGTGGCAGATTTTTCAGTTGTAGGGCTTTACAAAAGCTCGGTTGTTATTGATGCAAGCAGCTGCGAGGATCTAATCAAACTGCCTGATACATCCCCCCCGTATAGAGGGCTTTTTTTTATCGATCTTAAAAAAGCTGCAGAAAGGCTTTATATTGATTCTTGCATGAAGAGAAATATGGAAAAGCTATCTCTGCAAAAGCTTCTTTTCCCAAAGACTCTTTCTTTTTCTAAAGAAGAGATGATCACACTTTGCAACTCACTGGACATGTTTGCAGAGATTGGAGTAGAGATGAGGCCTTTTTCTGAAACGAAAATGATTGTAGAGGGAGTGTCAGATCTTCTAGAAGAAGAGAAGTTAGAGTCTTTTATACACGAGGCTCTTCACAACTTATCTTGTAATGACTCTCTTGATGAAGATGTGGAAAAAATCCGTGAATCTCTTTCTATCAAAGCTGCTGCTTGTATAAAAACGCAGAATGCGTTTTATACAAAAGAAATAGCAAAGAAGGTGGTGTCTGATCTTTTGAAATCGACCCAGCCTTATTATAGTCCAGATGGCAGCAAAATCGTCGCCTATTTAAAAGAGGATATGTATGACAAACTCTTCACAAAAGCTTCTTATTAAAGAGAGGATCCACTCTTTGCAAAAATCCCTAAAAGAGGGAGCTTTTGTATTTGAGGATTATTTTGATCTTTATTACCTAACAGGATTAAAGCTTTCTCGTGGGACCCTTCTTGTTAGTAAAACGCAGGCATGTCTTTTTGTTGATGGTAGGTATTTACAAATAGCTAAAGAGCGTTTTCCATTTAAATGCGATAAATCTGAGCCTGAGCTTATGGAAAAAGCGCTCTCTTCTGCAAAAATAAAAGCTGTGTATTTTGATGCGGAAAAAACAAGCTACAAGCAGTTTCTTTATCTGAAGAAGCTTGCTAAAGGAGCTAGCGCCTCATGCAAAGAAGGTGATAATCCAGCAGGAAGGCTCCGCATTATCAAAACAAAGCAGGAAATCAAAGCTTTGCAAAAGTCCTCTGATCTTCTGATGAAATCTGTGGCCTACGCTAAAACAAAGCTAAAACCGGGTGTTACAGAGATAGAAGTTGCAAAAGCATTTGAAATTTATGCACTTAAGTATGGAGCGGAAAAGCTCTCTTTTGAAACGATAGTGGCTTTTGGAGCAAACAGCGCGATGCCGCATCATAGAAGCGGGACTAAAAAGCTAAAAGTAACAGACTGCGTACTCATAGATGCGGGCTTAATGGTTGATAATTACGCAAGTGATATGACCAGGTTTTTCTTTCAGAAGAATACAAACAAAGAGATGAAAAAAATCTATGCGATTGTAAGAGAGATTCATAACGAGGTTCTTCAAATGATTAAACCGGGTGTGAAGGTGAAATCTCTTGATGATTTGGCGACAAAAATCACAAAAAAGCATGGCTATAAAACCGTGCATGCCCTCGGCCATGGGGTGGGTCTTGAAGTTCATGAATCACCCAGGATTAGTGTTTCTGCAAAAGATGCTCATGTCCTAGAAGAGAATATGGTGATTACAATAGAGCCGGGCATCTATGTACCCTCCTTAGGGGGAGTGCGTTATGAGGATATGGTTCTGGTTACGAAAAATGGGTATAAAAATTTTTATAAATAATAGCGGAATTTGGTATTGTCAACTTTAGGGGAAGTTGAAAACAAGTTGATGCTATGAAGCTAAGGTTAAAGCTCTTTGTTTATATCGGTTGTACCCTCGTTATCATTTCTGTTATTTCTTATCTTATTCAAGATTTCGTAACAGAGAAAAACCTCCTTACTGCAGAGCATGCACTTGCTACAGAACTTATAGTAGCGAGCAATCAAAGCCGGCAGAAGCAGGAGAAACTTTTAGAAGAAACTCTCAATGATTACAGAGCCTGGATCAATGCGTTTCTATTAAGAGTGAGAGATTTTCCTCCACTTAGAGCAAGCTTCGATCCTAAATCTCCTAACCATACAGAAAATGGTTGGCTCAATAGCGCAACACTTCTTACGAACAATAAAGAAATTGATTTTGTAGAAACGGAGTATAAGGGCGTACAGAACTCGATAGTGATTCTAGAAAACAAATCCTTGCCGCAAGTGGAAATACAAAACGTTACTAAAAAACTAAAGGTAGTTCTTCCTCCTGAAGACTCTGGGTTATCAAGACCTCTTATCGCGATCCCTTTGCAACTGAAAGAGGTGATCAAGCTGAGAGAACCAGAAGACCCCATAGCAGACTTTTATGCTCTTTTTGAACCAGAAGCTGTTCTTGCAGGAGAGTGGTCTACAAGCGATTTTACTCCGCTCGAGCTAAAGGTGAATCCTCTTGAGCCTTATATGCAGTGGATAGAAAGCAGTGATGGAGGCAATCAGTTTGAGCCTTTTGTAGAAGAGTTAAATCAGTCAAAAGAGCAAATACTAAAGTTCCCGAACCTTGTTACAGAAGAGTTTGTTAAAGAGCATTTTAAAACTTCCAAGTGGAGTCCAAGGGATTTTGCTCCCTATGATACAGCCCTCTGGGCTTATTATGAGAAACTCCAAACCATAGGTTTGACATGGGGGTTTGCAACTCTCATTACTTCAGGGCCTTTTAACAACTCACCCTTTGATGAGAAAGCACCCATTGGAATTGTAAGAACAGATAAGGGAGGAAGACGTGGTGTTGTTCTTCTTCGTGATAGTGTGTTTAAAAAAAGAAACTACGTTCCGGCAATGGGCAAGTCCTATAAGAAGAAGGGGTATCATTTTATAGATGAAATAAACGTGATTCTTCCTAAAACAAGAGGGGGCTACTTTTTTGGGAATACACTGCAGCTAGCAGGAACGGACCATGATTTCTCAGTGACTGTTGGTGTTACTGGATCTGATATGATGAAGTGGGTCGCTCTTACTCTTAATAAGTCTACGATTATGGTTTCAAACGGTAAGATTATTGATGCTTATACTCCAGAAGGAGTGCATATAGATGAGAATTTTAATCAGCCAGAGTTTTCTGAAATGCTTTCTAAGTCTCATGGTGAAATATATTTAAAAAGCGGAAAGTATTACTACCTAAGGCTCGATCCATTTAAGGGCGAGAATTTTAACTTCTACACACTTACGCCATTTAAAGAAGCGTTCAGTATGGTAGATAGGCTGGATGAAAACTCTCGAGAGTTGATTAGGAAAATCACATGGCAGATGGCACTTACAGCACTTGGAGCAATCATCATCCTTCT
This sequence comes from Chlamydiia bacterium, assembly GCA_022601395.1. GTDB lineage: Bacteria > Chlamydiota > Chlamydiia > Chlamydiales. Next base: position 180,032 of record JAJACS010000001.1, read on the forward strand.
GTTTCTTCTTGATAGAATTGGCTCGAGAATCACAGGGCCTATTACGATGCTTGCTGCAGCTACAAAGTCTGTTCAAGAAGGCAAGCTAGATGAGGTAGTACTCCCGAAAATAAAGAAGAACCCACGAGACGAAGTGGCTGTGCTTGCAAATGCCTTTTCAAACATGGTGAAGGGTTTGCAAGAAAAAGAAAAAGTAAGAGGAGTTCTCAATAAAGTAGTTTCTTCTGAAATTGCAGATGAGATTTTGAAAAATGACGTACACCTAGGCGGGGAAGAAAAAGAAGTTACGGTATTCTTTGCAGATATCAGAGGCTTCTCCCGCATATCAGAAAAAATGCCTCCTCAGGAAATTGTAAAATTTTTGAACGACTGTATGACACGTGTATCCATAGTGATTGATGAGCATCATGGAGTGATTGATAAGTATGTGGGCGACGAGGTAATGGCTCTTTTCGGAGCGCCGATCGAAGATCAGAAAAGCGCCTATAACGCAATATGCAGCGCTCTTGATGTAATAGAGGCTCTCAAAAAATGGAATGATGAAAGAGAAAAAAACAACCTACCTCGTGTAGAGATGGGTTTTGGTATTCATAAAGGCCTTATGGTTATTGGAAATATGGGAGCGGAAAATAGGCTTAACTACACTGTTGTGGGATCGAGTGTAAATCTGGGATCACGGCTTTGTGGCAAAGCAGGCTGTAATGAAATTTTCGTATCAGAAAGGGTTTATCAAGACGAGTTTGTTAATAGGGCCGTTGATGCAAATGAAGTAGACCCTGGCGAACTTAAGGGGTTTACAGAGAGTGTAAAAGTCTACAAGGTAACAGGTCTCAAGAAAATAGATACTTAAGATAGGGCTTTTTGTTTATAGTGTTTGATCGGAAAAACCTTTGATCCATTAAGCAAAAGATCATCATGAATAGCTATCTTACCGTTTTTATTAAATCCTACGTACTTACTATTTTCACTCTTATTCTTGCAGTGTTTGCTAAGGACTTAAACATTTATATTCTAAGTTTTTTTGCGGCCGCTTTTCTTGTGGTTTGTTTTTTGCTTTTTAGGAAACCTCAAGAGAGGAAGATGCGTTTTCATAAGGGCGATGAGTTAAAGCCTTTTTTACAATCCTTGGATGAGGGAGTGCTTCTTGTGGACCGCTCTTTTCGTATGATTCTGTGTAATAGATCCATTTTTAAAATGCTTGGGATCATGCCCTCAGAACTTAAAAGGGGTACTTTTTTTGAAATAGAAAAATCTTCTAAAAAAGAGGTCTTAGAAAAAAGTAAGCAGCTTCTTGAAAGCTGCTCAATGTCATCCCCAGAGATGCGAGAAGTAGTGACGTATAAGAGGGGCTCACAGTCTCTTACAACTGATATTACGATTGTGATGATCAATGAAAAAGAGATTTTGATTATTCTTAGGGATGTCAATAAAGGCGGGGCTATGGTCAACCTCGGAAAAGACTTCATTGCGAATGCTTCTCATGAGCTGAGAACTCCCATTACGATCATCAAAGGGTTTGTAGAGACTTTAAAAGAGATGCCTGAGATATCAGAAGATATGCTTGAGGATATCTTTGATAAGATCCTTAGAAGCTGTATCCGTATGGATGGCATTGTAAAGAACCTTCTCATACTTACTGATTTAGACCACCTCTCTGTTGCAAATATGAAGAGGTTCGATCTTTTAGCTCTTATTGATAATTGTAGACATACCCTTTTGGAAGTCTACCCCAAGGCAAATATATCTATTGATTGCTCTAAGAAAGAGATGATCACAAAGGCTGATCCAGATCTTCTAGAGCTTGCGCTCATGAATCTTTTGACAAACGCTGTTAAATACTCTCCTTCGCCAGCAGAGATTAGCATCAAACTAGCGGGAGAGATCGATGAGCGCACTATAGAGATTGTTGACAATGGTTACGGGATACCAATTCAAAGTTTACCAAGTATTTTTAATCGTTTCTATTCTGTGGATAAAAAGATGTCGCGGAAGCTTGGGGGAGCGGGCCTTGGTCTTTCTATTGTTAAAACGATCATTGATAAGCATAAAGGAGAGATCTCAGCTTCTGAAAATCCTGGCGGTGGAACGACCTTTGAAGTGAGAATTCCAGCGCGCTAAAGCTTTTTTTTGCGCTTTAGGATAACGTTTGTCTGCAAGTCTTTTACAATCATCATATCATCTTTTTCTTTTGCATTTGAAAAGTCTAAAAACTCAATAGCCTGATCCATGTTTAAAGAAGCATGTTTTTTATGGAGGAGTTCTTTTAGCTCTTCCATGGTTAGGGTTGACGCGAGCTTTTTCGGGTCAGCAAGGCGCTTTTCAGCTTCTTTTTGAAGAATGCTATCTGCGACATCATGATTAAAAATGTTCCTAAGCATGGTTGGGTTGAGGCTTTTAAAAGAGAAGATCTTTTTATTTTTAACAGGAAGGTAGCAAAAGACCTCTTCCATTACAGGGTATCCGACTGCGGCTGTTGGATCGTAAAGGTTTGTTCCTCTCAGCATATGGTAGTAGAGATCCCTATCTGATAGATCTAGATCGGACCCCTTTGGGTAGAAATCTAACAAGGTGAGTGTTGTGATGTCTTCGTTCTTTTTTATCATTTCTGCAACAAGAGCACTTCCTTGGGTACGAAGTCTTTCAAGAAAGCCTTTTAAATCATCCTTAAGACATGAGTTTTGATAGAAGTCGGCGTTGCTATAAAAACTTGTGAAGAAATTCTCGTAAATGGTGAAGAGTTTGGGATCTAACTCTTCTTCGAAAAAGAAGTAGAGGTTTACAGGCTGTATGAATTTTTTCTCTCTTCTTGACTCTTGCTCCTTAATGTCATCAAGGCTTGCGATTTCTTCTTGTTTTTCTTTAGGGAGGTCGCTGCTTTTCTTCTCTTGCTTTTTCTTAGGAGCTTTGTCAAAAGCTGCGAGGTGTATTTTCTCTTCCATCTTTCTGTCTGCTGCAAGAAAGCCAAGAGAAGCTTTCTTCTCATAGAGAAAAATCTTTCCGTTTTGCAAAAAGCTGGAGGAAAAAATACCAAGAAGAATTAAGAAGATCGCAACAAAAGGAAGGACGTTCATGCTTCAGCTCACATATGCTATGGGTTCTATTTGGCTTGATATAAAGAAAGTATATTCTATGGGGGTCTCTTCGTTTTCCAGAAAGAGTGTGATGGTCAGTGCGTAGGGAAGGTTTTTTTCATCAGGAACGAAGCGATCTAGGATCTCAAAATCCTTAAGAGAAGAAGTGAGTTTACCATCTTCTGCATCCTCTTTCTTTATCTTGTAAAAAGTAAATGCCATGTTTTTTACAGAAGGAAGCATCTTTTCAATGCGAACCTTATGTGCATTTTCTTTTTTATAGGGTCTTAGTTCCATTGTAAGTATGTTTTCTTCATCGATAAAGAGTTTGCCAAGGATGTAGGAAGAAAACTCTATTTCTCTATCGATACTGTGCTTAATACCAAAATATAGCTCTTTGGGCTTTTCATTCTCTGAGACTTCTTCTGTGTAAAAGCTGCAGGCACTTTCATCAACAAAGAATTTCTCAGAAGATTCTACACAAGAGAACATCTGCGAGAGCCTTTCATAAACATGCTCTCTTGCAAGAGACATGGTTTTTACTTTCTCTGTTTTAGAAGAGATAATGGATGAGGATCTAAAATGTGTAAAAAGGATCCCTAAAATAATGGCAAGAAGGCTAAAGCTAATAAGAACTTCAACGAGAGTAAAGGGAGACTTCCGTATGACACGTGGTTTCATGAGGTGTACCTTTTCTTCGGAGCTTTAGAGACGAAAGTGTTATAGGTAAAGTGGAGGTTTTTATATTTTTTATCGTTGTGCACTTTAGTAAAGTCTCTTGTATCTCCTTCTTCTTTGAAGAAAAGTTCAACTTCAAGAAGTCTGTAAGTTGTGTCGTTTTCTCCTTCTTTTTCTTTTCGTACCTTGATGCGGTAGGCGGCATCATAGCAGCCTTTCATAAGAGGAGAGTAAGAGATATGAACCTTTTCTCCTACGGGGAAAAAAGTGTCTTTTTTACGTGTAACGTCTTCCCACTTATGATTTTTTTTAAGCTCTGGAAGAAGCTTTATAAAGATAGTACTTGATGCTCTTGCAAGCTCTAACTCCTTAATGGCTTTAATTTGCCTTTGGTAGACTTTTGCTGGCGTTCCAAAAAAAACACCGGAACAAAGGCCTATGAGCGCTATTGCGATGAGAACCTCTAGAAGGATCATGGGTCTTTTCGTTTTTTTCATAGCTTGCCGTCTCAACATAAGAAGGGGAGTTTAACATACGAAGTAAATGGAGACAATTCATACAGAGTTAAACTTTGAAAGAAGGTTTTCTAAATAAAATTGACTAAATTTTGTAATAGATTTACTATTGTGGTAATTGTTACACAGAGAATTTAAATCATTAAGCCGTCATATTAGCTCATATAAGGTTTAGTTAGGCCAAGAAAATATACCCAGATGATGATAAGATAGTTATATCTGGCAACCTACGGTATGCACAAACAGTACAAGCAGTGGGTATATTAAGAGGCAAACAGATTAGTTTTAAGTAAATCGCCCTATTAAGGCGCAAGGCAATGTATGAGCTTTCAAGGAAGAGCGTGGTATAATTTACTTCGCATGAACCACACAGAAGATCCAACAATAGAAGTCGAGAGTTGGCAAATAGCTGACTATAGATCTGCTCCTGTTTCGGAACTTTTCAAATCTTTAAAAGACATGGGTCTGCATTTAGATGCAGACAGCTTCCTGTTGTATACGGAGAAGTGCACCTGTCCAGAAGAGCTTGCTGAGTGTTTGCTCGGAGATGCTGATGATGTTGGGAAGCTTGAGCGTAGCTATTTGATTCTATTTGAACTGTGGAGAAGGCTATGTACCCATAAGCAGTCTCTGTCAATCTTTTGTGATGACCTAGATATGCAGATAGAGCATTACGATAATGGCGCTGAGAATGATGATTTACTTGTTCAAATGTTAACAGAGCTCGAAGATATTTTAGATAAGCAAGCTGACGAGGGTGAAAACCCAAAGATCATGTTTAAATTGATTTCTTCTTTCCTTGCTCATGATTTAGAAACGTTTCTCTATGACTTTTCAACAAGGCAGATAGAGGCACAAAATGATGTGGTAGCATCAGAGCTTGTTGATGGGTATTATGCTTATGTACAAGATGAGATGTGGTTTGACTTTCTAAGAGTTAGGCTTGTAGCCCTTGCGGATTATGATGAGGCGACAATCCTACTGCAAAGGCTCCTTGAAAAAATCCATGACGAGCCAAATTTAGACCTTCTTTTTGAAATCCTACGCTATATCACCTATGAAGAAGAGATCCCTCTTTTCTATAATGTTTTTGAGCTCGCTGAAAATCTACTTGAGAAAGAAGAAGATTTTCATACGATGCTTGAGATCATTTCCAACTACTTCAATGCACTTGATCGAGATGAAGAAGAGATTATCACTCAGATGATGGAGCGCAGACAAGCTGAAGATACTGAAAAGCAGTTCCAGATTGATGATCCAGATCTTCTTAAGATAAAAAAGCTACTTGAGATGATATCAGTCTAAGATGAGCTTTGGTTTAAAGTCCAAGTAGTCACAAGAAGTTAAGCTATATTCACATTTTTTTGTTCTTCCAAAGAGCTCCTTCTTTGTATTTAGATTGTGCAGATGTCCAAATACGCAGTAGTCAATATGATAAGCTTCTATCAGGCTGGAAGCTTTTGTTTGCTTTAGGTCAAGACCGATAGGAGGGTAATGCGTCATTGCGATGCGGTATTTAGAGGTCTTGCAAAGAGTATCTAGACTTAGTTGCAGTCTTTGTAGCTCTCTTGCAAAGATCTTTTCATTCTCCTTATGAATCTCATCCATATCCCTGGTTTCTTTTTTTGCGAGGGGGTTGTCTTTTACCTCTGCAATTTCCTTAAAGTTATATTCGGGAGTGTCCCAAAGTCGTGATCCACCAATGGTTACATTCTTCTTTGTGAAAGAGTTGTTGTGGATAAGGTGCACAGTAGCGGGCAGGATTTTTTTAATCTTTGAGTAAGAAGACCACCAGTAGTCGTGATTGCCTTTAAGCAAGAGCTTTGTACCGGGCAGTTTGTCGATCCACTCTAAATCAACAAGGGCATCTTCAAGTTTTGTTGCCCAAGAAATGTCTCCCGCGATTAAAAGAAGATCTTCTGGTTTAATCATTTCATGGCAATTGGTTTCAATTGCCTCTGTCCAGTTTTTCCAATTTTCTCCAAAAATCTCCATGCTCTTATTTTTAAGGGCAAAAGATAGGTGGAAGTCAGCAAGGGCAAATACTTTCATAAGAGTCAGAGGTTTTTACATGTAAGCTTTAAGATTATGGCAAAGCTTTCTTAAAAACAATGTTTAGAGAACAAAATTATCAGGAAGCGTTGTTCCAGATGAGACAATGATGATGCCATCTCGTATATAGATACCTTCTGCGTCATAGGTGTCTAGATTGTCTTTATTGATCAGTTTCACATTATCGCCGATATGCACATGCTCATCGATGATGGTATTTTCTATCTGGCAATTTTCTCCTATGGAGAACGATTCTGGAAGATGGTCTGCGAGTGAAGAAGGGGGCGTATAAAATTGATTTCCCATCACGATAGAGTTTCTGATGATGGTTCCTTTTTTTACACGAGACCTTAAACCAAGCATACTATGTGTGACTTCAAGAGCTTCTATGTGAGATCCTTGACAAAGAATCGAGTTTTCAACTTTTGTACTGCAAACTCTTGCGCATGGCAAGTTTACAGGGTTTGCGAAGATAGGGAAAGACTCGTCGTAAAGATCAAGACCTAGATGGTTTCTAGTAAGGGCTAGGTTAGCCTCATAATAGGAAGAGATCGTTCCGATATCCTCCCAGTAGCCATCATAATAGAAGGCTGCTGTTTTCCCTTTACTGATTTGCGATGTGATCAGGTGTCTTCCAAAATCATCTCTTTTGTCTTCTTCAAGAAGTTCAAACAGAGCATCTTTTTTAAAGACATAGATACCCATAGAGCCGAGGTAATGGTGCTCCTTTGGATCTTTGAATTTTTTCTCTCGCAAAAACTCTTCAGAGAGGCGGTAGTTCTTTAAGATTTTAGGATCTTGTGGCTTTTCAACAAAGTCCATAACTTCATAGCTCTCATCGATTCTGACAAGCCCCATACGCTTCGCTTCTTTCTCTTTAACGGGGAGAGTCGCGATCGTTAGGTCTGCTTCTTGTTCCTTTGCGAACTTTACCATGGCATGAAGATCCATGTTATAGAGCTGGTCTCCTGATAAAATAAGGAAGTATTCTGAAGAACATTCTTTGAAAGCTTCTAAGTTTTTGCGGATCGCATCTGCTGTTCCTTTATACCAATTAAGACCTTTTTCATTCTCTTCTGGGTAAAGGAAAGAGAGCATCGCTCCTTGTATATGATCGAACTGAAACGTTTCTTTAATATGATGATTGAGTGAGGAGGAAAAATACTGAGAGATGATGTAGATTTGGTTGATGCCAGAGTTTAAAGAGTTTGAGATAGGAATATCGATAAGCCTATATCTTCCTGCAAAGCAAACGTTTGGCTTGCAACGTTTCTCAGTCAGCGGGTAGAGTCTAGTACCCTGGCCGCCTGCAAGAATGATGGTTGCGACATCATCTACCAAACTGATTTGCTTCTTGTGAGGAAACTTTCTCATATTAGCTATTATTACAATAATCTAAGCAAGCTGATCTAACGAAATCAGCAACAAAACAACGTACTGTTCTAAACTACCGTATATAAAAAAATAATTTTAAAATCTAATACAAATTACAAGTGTTCGGTTAATGTAATTATAGATCTCTTTCTTTAATTAACTTAGATAATCACATTGTAATTTTAGTAGGATTATTGCCAAATTCCTCTATGAAGACCTCAAATACCTTATAATAAATTCTTTAATTTGGTATAATTGATATGTAAGCAAATAATAGGAGCTTTCTTATGTCACATCATGCAGGATCATTTATTCTCTCTCTAGAGGAATATGCTGAAAACCCTGATAGTCAGGCGATTGTATCGCTGGATGAAGGCGGGTATGCCACACTTGATATTCTATATGCTTGCATGACAGGAGTCATCTTAGAGCCGACCCTTCCGGGGATGGTTCCAGGCCTTATAGAGTCAGAGCTTAGTAAAGACCTTTCTGAGCTAGAGAGTCTTAGGGTGAAAAATGCGCTAAAGGCAGTCTATAAAAATATCAGAAATGAGTTTAGAGAAGACTTTTCCAAAAAAGTGGAAGATGCTTCGATTAAGTTCACAGAAGATGATCTAGTAGATTAGTCCCAGGCCTTAGCAATAAGGTTCATCTCAAACTTAATGAATCCATCAAGACCTTTTGCGATTTTCTTGAATTCGTCTTTTTGTACATCACTCTTGAGTCCTGAGCAGCCAAGGATAAGGTAGTTCGCAAAAGATTCATTGTTTCTAACATCTTGATCCTTCAGAAGGTTAAGGCAAGCATTTGCCACTTCGGAGCATTCCGGCATGGAAGTAAGGACGATTGCCGCATGCTCGTTGTCTCTTGAGATAGGTTGATGTACCATTCTTCTGATAAGAAATTCACGTGCTGTATTTCCGAAAGAAGAAAGCGCCATGATCATTGCTTCGTCAGTAAAAAAGTTCTCTTGTCCCATCGCTTCAAAAAGAGGGGGGATAGCCTTTTCATCTTTGATGTTAGATAGGATTTCTGCTGCGAAGATAGGAGTCCGTCCATATCCTGGGAATAGGGGGTCATAGAGCTTATCTGTGTGAAGAAGATCAACGAGGGATTTCACAGCGGCTTTGCCATGAGCGCTCAAGGCTTTGATTTCTTTTTCAGGGTACTCTTCTTCTGAAAGAATAAGATCGCTGATTAAAATAGAGAGCTCTTTTGCTTTCTTATCTTCATATACATCACGCAGGGTCAGGTACATGTTCTTAGCTTCTTCAACGCTTTCTTTAGCCTGCTCTGGCAGAAGAACCTCAGAGAGGTTTTGCCCAAGCTTTTCTTCTTCCATAAGAAGCTTTTTGATTCTTGGTGACTCGAAATCAGGCATGGCTCCTGCGCCATCTTTCTCGTAATATTCAAGCATGATGGAAAAGTTGCCTCCAAAATGCACATCTCTGTGCATGAGGATTTCAAGATCGATTGTATCAACGAGTGGGATTTCCATAATTAACCTCTTTGCTTTCTTAAAGCCATGTTTGTAAGAAGATCGGCGTTATAACTAGAGCGTACAAACGGACCGCAATACATATTGCTAACGCCAATTTTTAAGCCATATTCCTCATAAGCCTTGAACTCCTCAGGGCTTACAAATCGTTTTACCCGAAGCTTGAGCCTACTTGCTTGAAGGTAGTGGCCGATAGTGATGATATCACATCCTGCGTCCTTGAGGTCTTTGATCGTATCAAAGACTTCTTGCTTCTCTTCTCCAAGACCAACCATGATGCCAGACTTGATGAATAAGGATTTGTTTTGTTTTTTTGCATACTCAAGAACAGAGAGTGTTCTTTCGTAAGTAGCTTTATGTCTTACTTTACTCGTAAGGCTTTTTACCGTTTCAATGTTGTGATTAAACACTTCAGGTTTCTCATCTAACACGACATCAAGAGCTTTCATATTTCCTGAGAAATCAGAGGTAAGTACTTCAACTGTAGAGCTAGGTGATTCCTTGCGTATCTCTTGGATGATTCTTGCAATGTGATGAGCACCCTGATCTTCTAAGTCATCCCTTGCAACCATAGTAATCACAACATGCTTAAGGCCGAGATCTTTTGCTGAAAGGGCAATGCGTCTTGGCTCGTCTTCTTCTGGAGCTTTTGGATTTTTTGCAAAATCAATGTCACAAAAGCCGCAGGCTCTTGTGCATGCACTTCCAAGAGCAAGGAACGTAGCAGTTTTTTTTGAGTAACACTCCAGTCTATTAGGGCATTTCGCTTCTTCACAAACAGTACTTAAGCCATGCTTTTCAACAATCTCATTTGTTTTGAAAAGGTTTCCTCCCTTAGGAAGCTTTCTATGAAGCCACTTTGGAAATCTTCCAAGAGGAACACTTGTATCATCTGTTTCAGTATCTGGGTTCTCTGGAAGTTTGTTTTTCTTCTTCACCTTAGGTCTTGCATCGAAAACATCAAGTGTCATAACTATCCCTTCTTAATTTTGGGTGGAAAGTGGATGGGGGTATCGTTTGCAATCAGAGCTGCTTCGAGCCAAGCTTCAGCGATTGTTGGGTGCGCATGAATGGTGTCATAGACACACTCAACGGTAAGCTCGTTTTGGATCGCAAGCGCCATTTCTCCTATTATAGCAGAAGCGCTATGTCCAATGACCTGAGCACCGAAAATCTCACCTGTCTTTGGGTCTGTTACAATCTCAGCAAAGCCATCTGTTTCGATGGTTGCCTGTGATTTGCCAAGGGCTTGGAAAGGAAACTTTCCAGATTTAGCATTGAGTCCCTTCTTCTTTGCTTCTTCAAGTGTCAAACCGACAGTTGCAATTTCAGGATGCGTGAAGATGACAGCAGGCACTGCATTGTAGTGCATGTAAGCCTCACCACCCGTTGCATTGACAGCTGCTACAATACCTTGGTGCGAAGCAACGTGTGCAAGCATTGCCTTTCCTGTAACATCGCCGATAGCGTAGATCCCAGGAACTCCTGTTTGCAGCTTCTCATTCACATCGATGGTTCCTTTTTCACTTACAGTAATGCCAGCTTTTTCAATGTCCATAGAGTCAGAAACGATTCTTCGTCCGATGGAAACAAGAGCTTTATCGCACTCTACAGTCGAGCCATCTTTTAACTTAACAGTAACGCCGTCCGCTTTTTTATCGATACCTGTTACCATGACGTTTGTTTTAATCTCGATCCCTTGCTTCTTAAAGCTTGCTGTTAAGAAGTCAGAAATCGCTTTTCCTTGCATCGCTACAATAGAGTCCATAGCTTCTAAAATGGTCACTTTTACGCCCATCTCTGCATAAAGAGAGGCGAATTCACAACCGATATAACCGCCGCCAATAATCGCAAGTGTTTTAGGAAGGTTTGTCATCTCTAAAATAGATGTAGAATTGAGTATTTTATCATGGTCTGCAGGGAAGGCTTTGATATCAAGAGTTGTGGAACCTGTTGCAATGATGATTGTGCCAGCTCTTATGTTTGTGGCGTCTTCACCTTCAACCTTAAGCTCTTTTGGTCCTGTAAATTTTGCATGACCTTTAAAGATTTTAATCTTGTTACTTTTTAAAAGGCCTTCAAGTGAATTTCTGATGCCTGATACAACAGAGTCTTTTCGCTCTTTCATTTTAGCATAATCAAAGCTCATCTTTTCGACATGGATGCCGAACTCATCTGCTTTCTTGATCTTTTGTAGAACTTCTGCATTTGCAATCAGAGTTTTTGTGGGGATACATCCGCAGTTGAGGCAGGTGCCGCCAAGATCATCTTTCTCGATAAGGGCTACACTCTTATTTGATTGGGCAGCTTTGATCGCTGCTACATAACCACCAGGCCCTGCTCCGATAACGGCAATATCAAATTCTTCACTCTTTCCCATTTAAATGTTCTCCTATCTCGATTTAAGAGGGTCTATCATAGCACAATTGAAAAAAACTTATTAAGGAAAACCTCTAAATATGGTAGCGTGCCAGCGTATTTTTATGGTGGCATGTTAAAGAATATTTTGCAAATTTCCCTTCTTCTTCTTCAAATGGCAGCGCTATTTGGGATCACTACTTATGAAGAGGCTATGGGAGATGGTTATAATCCATCTGAGCATAGGATCTCAAAGAAGTTTCAATCTCTTTATGAGCTTTGTAATTATGAGGTGGTGCCTATCTCAGAAGAGCCCAGAATTCCAAAAATCATTCATCAAATTTGGCTTGGAAGTCCTGTTCCTGATCGCTTCAAAGCAATGATGAGATCCTGGCAAGAGATGCATCCAGACTGGAAGTATATCCTTTGGACAGAGGAAACTCTCAAGGACTATGCTTTTCAAAACAAAAGAGCTTTTGATACTGCTTGGAACTATGGAGCAAAATCAGACATTTTGCGCTACGAGCTTGTAGAGCATTTTGGAGGGATCTATGTGGATGTGGACTTTGAGTGTGTAAGGCCTCTTGATCCTCTAGTCCATGCTCACTCATTCTTTACATCGATTGGAGATTATGATTACGTAAACAATGCGATCTTTGGAGCAGCGCCTCATCATCCGATCTTGCAAAAGATCGTAAAGATCATTCCTTCTATTCCGGATCACTGTCTAACAGGTTCTCCATGGGACAACACAGGTCCAAAATTCTTCACCAATCAGGTCTGTCGCTACCTTAAAAGGCGGCAAGATGGGATCATTTACCCCATCAAATTCTTCCATCCGATGCCGAATCACCTGAGGCATCAGTACTGGAGAGGGGAGCTTTCCAGCTCCTTTTTAAGGTCTCTTTTCATAAAAGAGACCTTTGCGATTCATTACTGGGCGGGCAGCTGGTTATAACTCCCTAATCTGCAAGCAAAAGAGCTTTGTAAAGTAAAAATTTTAATAACCAATTTAATTAAACTATTTGTTATAATTAATAGTAATTAATTTAATAAAATAAGGTAATATTATTATGGCTACTATGCAATCAGCGCTTACTGTAGAAAGCGCTATTCAAAGCTTTGAAGATACGATGCAGCTATTGTCTGTTCAAAGAGATCTTGATAAACTAACTCTTCCTTCAGAACCTGCAAAAACACCTATAGAGAGTATACAAAGTTCGGCTCAACTTGAGAGAGAATTCATAAGAGCAAAAACAGTTTTTCTTAGAGAAGTGCAGAATCGCATGATGAGCTCTAAAGATATCGCTTCTTTAAAAAGGGCACAAGTGATCCTTGAAAAAAGAAAGGCTAAGTATGAGTTTGTTTTTCAAGACAAAGATTTCAGTGTGCTGTCTCCAAGTAGAGTAAGAGAAAAGTTAAAAGGTAGAATAGAAAAGCTAGAGTCATTAGAAAAAATGAAAGCCGTTAAAGTGGCATACAAAGAGGTGCAGGGAAGAGTAGATGCACAGGTAGCTGATAACAGTTTTGTAAAACTAAAACTTAACTTTGCTCTGATGCAGTATGAAGAGACTGGAAGTCTTGCTCATGCTATGGAAATTGTAGCTCTTAATAAAACTTTAGATGTTGAAATGGCAAGCTGCGAACCAGAAGTTTTTGAAGGTGCATTTACAGAGTTTCTAGATCTTAGAAAAAAACACCTCACTAAAGCTCAAGCTCAAGTTCGTATTAATGAGCTTCAAGAAGATGCCATTGCTAAAGTAAAGGGTGCTACCTATGTCACAAAAGAAGTGGCAAAGGCTGTAGCTGATGCTATTAAAGTTACCCCACTTTTTGAAAGATATGTAAGTCAGGCAACAGCTGAGCAAGATGGTCAGATCAAAGTTACTCTTGCAGCGAAGCTACAAGAGGTGGAAGCGGAGTTTGCGAAGCTTCAAGCGATAGATGCAAGATCTGAAGGAGCAATGAGACCTGCAAGCCCTGTAGAAGTAGAGATGCAATCAGAAGCTCTTAATGTACTAACTTTAGCAGATCAAATAACCTGTATGCACTCTATGTGGGAACGATCCACAAAGGAACAATCAAGAAACTACATTCTCGCGTATTTAAAAGAAGAAGTGACTCTTAGAAAAGCAGCACTAGAGCTTGATCCAACAAATGTACTTCTGCAAAAGCGTCTTACCTATGTAGAAGCTGTTAAATCGAAAGTAGAAGCTTTTGATGCAAGAGCTAAGCGAGAGATAGGAAAACTTAAAACAGCTCCTATTCCTGATATGCCCATTGCAATATTTGGATAGGTTGCACTAAACCTATTTCAGTAAGCTCGTTAAATTTTCTTTTCATTTTTCCACACTCCTGCTATGTCTTATGAGGTAGGGGTGTTCTTTTTATGTACCCTTGCGTATTAAATCTAGAAGTAATGTGATGAAATCATTATGCTCTCTAGTACAGCTCAGGGGAAGGCTTTTAAAGAATATGTACATGCAGAAAAAACAAAAGATGTGTTGGAACTGTGATGGGAACGTTTCTGTAGAAGCTCTCTACTGTCCTTTTTGTGGATCTGATCTGCATTCTCAAGAGAAAGCAAAAGAACATGCGATGATGGGAAGTTCTACTCCATCTGGTCAATACGGCCAAGAGACGCCGCTTGATACGCAGAACTTATCCTCTCTCTACAAGCCGCCATATTCTCCAACGCATTCTGGTTTTGGTGTGCCAAGTTATCAAGAGACTCCGCAAGAACCTCCTATGGAGGAGCAAAGCGATGAGTACTATTATCCAAACGCGCCAGATGAGCCTGTTTATCCAAGAGAGCAGCCTCATGTGAATACAGGTTACGAGGAAGAAGAGGAAGTGAAAAAAACAGATGTTGGTATTTGGCCACTTCTCTTTTTAGCAATAGGTGTTAATCTCTTAACACTTGGGCTTCTTCTGTTTTTCTTTGCAGATCAAGGAAGAGTTGTTCTTGAGTGGAACAGCTATTTTTGGTTTGTGTACTGTATCCTATCTATTCCACTACTTATGTTCGGCTGGAAACTTCTTCAAGCAAGCGCGCCTGAAGAACCAGAAGAATAAAACCACTCTTATATCCCATCTACACTTTTACTATTAATGCCTAGGGCCTATTTGTATTTTTACGGGACAGAACTGCTGCATGTTGTTTAAGAGATCCTCTTCGGGTATAGGAAGCAAGAGGGCTATGCCAAAAGGGCCATTTGTGCCTACAGGTAGTGGTATATTGCTAAGTGCTACTCCACGATCAAGGTCAATAACAGAAATGTTATTAGATTGTCCGTTTGTTGTGTATGCTCTTCGACTGTCAGTGTCGATGGCAATGCCTTCAGGCTGACCAGGACTTGGTAGAGTAATGTTAGTCGGGAATGCTGTTCCTGTATTAAGATCTATAACAGAGGTGTCGTTGGAAGTTCCATTTGCTATGTACGCTCTTCTTCCTTTAGCATCGATGGCAATACCCACGGGAGCTTGCGAGCCAGCGGGCAATTCGATGTTTGGTAGTGCCAAACTTGTATGAAGATCTATAACTGAGACGTTATTGGAGGATACGTTTGTTATGTAGGCTCTTCTTCCCTTAGTATCGATTACGATATATTTAGAACCTTGTGTGCCGACGCCAGGGCTTGGCAAGGCGATGTTGGGTAGGGCTGCCCCAGTACGAAGATCTATGACAGAGACGTTATTCGAGGCAAAGTTTGCTACATAGGCTCTTCGACTGTCAGTATCGATAGCAATGCTTATAGGTTCAATCGTATCAACTCCGGGGCTTGGTAGAGTAATGTTACTTGGGAATGCTGTTCTAGAGTTAAGATCGATAACAGAGATGTCGTTGGAGCCTTCATTTGTTATGTAAGCTCTTCTTCCTACAGTATCGATAGCAATACCAGTCGGTCTATTTGAGCCTGCAGGTAGTTCGATATTGGCAAGGGCTGTATCGGTATTTAGATCAACTACTGAGACGTCTTTGGAATCTGAGTTGCAAATGTAGGCTCTTCGCTTTTTAGGATCGATGGCGATGCCAGTAGGGCTTGCCATACCAACTCCAGGACTTGGTAAGGCGATATTTGGAAGAGCTACTCCTGTATCAAGATTAATAACCGATACATTATTGGAGCCTATATTGGCAGTATAAGCTCTGTTGCCTGTTGCTTCTACATGAGCTTCTAGTAGAAAAACTGCAACTATCAAACTAAGTAAACTTCTCATAACCGATCCTTACTTTGAAAATTCTATTTGCAGGATAGGATTTTTACAAAAGAGTTGCAAAGTTTTTTTGAGTTGGGATGCACAGGGTTGGTTTACTATGAGCAAAAAAAAAGCAGCGTTTCCGCTGCTTTTAACCTATGAATTTTGATCTTCTTCCGTGAGAAGCTTTTGCTTCGGTTTGTAGTACCGCGGGAAGTTATCAGTCTGTAATCTTTGTATAGACTCTTTTAGCTGCTGAGCTTGTGGCGGGATCATCTCAAACTTAAAGAGTGAGTGTGCGATCTCTACCTTTAGCTCTGTGCTAAAGCTATCAAAAAGAGCAAATGCTTCATGCTTGAATTCAAGTAGGGGATCTTTTTGTCCCACAACTCTTAAGTTCACGTCTGTTCTTAAGTGGTCAATCCCAAGAAGGTGCTGTTGCCAGTGCCTATCGATGTGACCGATAAGTAGACTTTTTATCACTTCTTCAAGAACTTGTATTGGGTCTACTTCTTTACCTGCATTCGTTTGTACTGCGGCAATGATCTCAGCTTCATGATCTAGCTTCTTTTTAAAGGCATCTAAGATCGTCTCTACTGCCTTTGTTTTGATCTCATCTACTGTGATGTAATCATTGTCATAATCTTTCGATTCTGCGCTTACAGGGAAGTTTGAAATAATCCAATCTACAAAGCCAACTGCATTCCAGCCCATAGGGTCTGATCTTGAAGAGAAGAACTCTTCAACTTTACGCTCGCAGATGCTTTCCATAATGTCAAAAGTGACATTTACAGGTGTTTTTGTGGAAAGAATTTCATTTCTAAACGTGTAGATCTCTTGACGCTGCTTGTTCATGACATCGTCATACTCAAGAGTATGCTTACGGATCGAGTAGTTGCGCTGCTCGATTCTCTTCTGCGCTGTTTCAATAGACCTATTTAAGATAGGAGCTGAAATAGGCTCACCTTCTGGAGGTCTAAATCTTTGCAAGAATAGAGTGAGTTTTGGAGAAGTGAAGAGTCTCATAAGAGAGTCTTCGAATGATACGTAGAACTTGGAAGATCCAGGATCTCCTTGTCTTGCGCAACGTCCTCTTAACTGTCTATCAATACGTCTTGATTGGTGCCTTGTTGTACCGATAACATGAAGACCGCCAAGTTCTGCAATCCCTTCTGCAAGCTTAATGTCAGTACCTCTACCTGCCATGTTGGTCGCAACGGTGATTGCGCCATTTTGGCCAGCGTTCGCAATGATCTCAGCTTCTTGTGCGTGATTCTTTGCGTTAAGTACAGTGTACGGAAGCTTGTTTTGCCTTAAGATTCTACCAAGTTTTTCAGAAACCTCTACAGACTCTGTACCAATAAGAATCGGTCTTCCTGTAGCATGGATCTCTGTAATATCTTTGATAAGAGCGTTGTATTTTTCACGCTCTGTCATGTAGATCTCATCGTCTAAATCATCCCTAACGCATTTTCTGTTTGTTGGGATCTCAAGAACATCGATTTCGTAGATCTGCTTAAATTCATTCGCTTCTGTCATAGCAGTACCTGTCATACCAGCAAGCTTGTCATACATCCTAAAGTAGTTCTGGAGAGTGATCGTTGCGTAGGTCTGCGTTTCTTGCTGGATAGGAACATTTTCTTTTGCTTCGATAGACTGATGAAGCCCATCAGAAAATCTTCTTCCAGGTTGCGGTCTGCCTGTGTTCTCATCAATAATGACAATTTTCTTGTCATCGATGATGTAGTCCACGTCTTTTTCCATAAGAAGGTGCGCGCGGAAGAGCTGTCTTAGGTTGTGTGCACGCTCTTTTCTTTTTGCGTCTTCTTCACGGATCTCAACTTTCTTTTGCATGCGGTCTTGATCATCAAGCTCTTCGTTTTGATCGATCTTGGCATACTCATGTCCTAGATCAAGCATTGTGAAGTCATCGTTGCCATCTTTGTTTGTGTCATGGTTAGACCAGGACTGGATCCCTTTGTCTGTAAGTTCAAACTCAGAGTTTCTCTCATCTACGATGATGTATAGCTGTGCAAGTGTTTCAAGACGCTCTTCCTTGTTTGGATCACCATGAAAATAGGTTTCCCACTTATCGATCTCAACACGGATGTCTGGATGCTCTTTTAAACGCTTTAAGACTTTGTTTTGAGGAGTACCTTTCCCAACAAGCCAGATCTTCTTATAAGCTTCTGTTATTTCAGCATCTTCAGCTTTGGTAAATTTTTTCTTCTCTTCTGATTCTTCTTCCACAAGAAGGCCGAACTTGTCTAGTACCTTACGAGCGTCTGTTGCAAGCTTGTTGCAGTAGTCTCTTTGTAGCTTTACAATGTAAGAAACAGTTCCTTTCAGCGAGTCATACATCTGTCTCGAAGATGAGGAAGGTCCAGAAATGATAAGTGGTGTTCTCGCCTCATCAATTAAGATAGAGTCGATTTCATCGACGATCGCAAAGAAATGCCCTCTTTGGCACTGCTCATTGATGTTGTGCGCCATTGAATTGTCTCTTAAGTAGTCAAATCCAAACTCAGAAGAAGTACCGTAGACGATGTCTGCTGCATACACTTTCTTTCGCTCTTGTGGCGGTATTTGTGATGTTAAAGCCTCAACAGTCAGGCCAAGCTTCTTAAAGATTGCACCGATCCACTCGCAGTCACGCTTTGCTAAGTAATCGTTTACTGTCACAAGGTGAACAGGCTCTCCAGAGAGAGCATTTAAGAAAAGAGGCATCGATGCTGTAAGCGTCTTACCTTCTCCTGTCATCATCTCAGAGATCGAGCCGTAATGCATGGAGATACCACCAAGGATCTGCACATCGTAGGGAATCATGTCCCATTTCTGTGTGTAACCAGATACATGCACTTCAGATCCAAAAAGCTGTCTACAAGCTACTTTTACAAGTGCATAGGCTTCAGGTAGCAGGCTGTCAAGAGATGCACCCTCTTGGTAACGTTTTTTTAGAGAGAGTGTGGTTTCTTTGAGTTCGTCTTCGTTTAAATCGATAAGAGACTTTTCACATTCATTCACTTTGTGAACGATTTTCCAATATTTCTTCAAAATGCGGCTTTGCGCTGTACCAATAACTTTTTTAAAAAGACCTAGCATGTACCTGTATTCCCTGCTCGTTGAAAGATCGTAAAATTTATCTTGATAGATAAGTATTAATTTTCATTCTTATTTTAAAGGATTTTTGATTAAAATGGTAACTTTAATCCATTCCAGATTTTCTGGAATTATGAGTGTATCCGGGAAGATGGCAAGAATTTTTTACTTAGATAGAAAAACAAAGAAAGTCGAAGAAGAAAAAGTATATGGTAAATTCTTTATTGAATGCGCTTATGGTAATAAATTTATCACAAAACCTTTAAAAAAAATCTTAATACCTTCTCTTACTAAATCTCACTGGTTCTCTCGTTTGTACGGAAGTATACAGAAGATGAATATGAGTAGGAAGAAAATCCCTACTTTTATTGAAAAGTTTCAAGCGGATACTTCCGAGTACTTAGATCCTGTAACAAGCTTTTCAAGCTTTAATGATTTTTTCATACGCAAGCTTAAAAAAGAAGCAAGGCCTATTGCAGAAGGGGAAAAAGTTGCTGCTCTTCCTGCTGATGGAAGGTACCTTGTCTTTTCAGACATCTCAAACGTAGACCATTTTTATATCAAAGGGCAGCGCTTAGACATTGATATGCTTTTGCAAGATGAAGCTCTTGCAAAAGAGTACAAAGACGCAACGGTTGTTTTCGCAAGACTTTGTCCAACAGACTATCATAGGTTCCACTTTCCGTGTGACTGTGTGCCGTCCGAGCCAAAACTCATCAATGGTTACTTGCACTCTGTAAATCCTATGGCTCTTCGCAAAAATATTTCCATTCTTTCTGAAAATAAAAGAGTGCTTACAGAACTAGAGTCTAAAGAGTTTGGGAAAGTACTTTATATTGAGGTGGGAGCTGTTGCTGTGGGCTCTATAAAACAAACATTCACTCCAGGAGAAGCCTACAAGAAAGGTGATGAAAAAGGATACTTTGAGTTTGGCGGCTCTTCTGTACTGCTTCTTTTCAAAAAGGGTGCAATTACACTTGAAGAAGACCTTCTTTCTGCATCTTCTGAAAAACTAGAGATCAAAGCAAATATGGGCGAGAGCCTCGGAAAAGCTACTTAGCAAGATCTCTACATATCGGGCAGTTTCTTGTCTTGTGACCTTTTGCGCTGCAGTGCTCTCTTGCGTAGTAGATGATTTGCAGATGTACTTTGGCCCAGGATTCTTTCGAAAAAGCCTTCTTTAGGTCTTGTTCAGTAACAACTACGTTTTTGCCGGAAGAGAGTTTCCATCTTTGTGCGCACCTGTGGATATGAGTATCTACAGGGAATGCAGGTTTTTGAAAAGCCTGGCACATCACAACAGATGCTGTTTTATGCCCAACACCTGGAAGAGATTCTAACTCTTTTAAGTTGTCTGGAACCTTTGAGGCGAATTTTTCTACCAAGATTTTAGAAAGTGCTTTGATGTTTTTTGCTTTTGTATTAGATAAACCAATAGGTTTAATAATGGCTTTTATATCTTCTACATCTTGCACCATCATTGTCTCAGGAGTGTTTGCAAGGGTAAAAAGCGCTGGTGTGATTTCATTTACTTTTTTATCGGTTGCTTGTGCAGAGAGCAGTACTGCAATAAGTAGAGTGTAAGGGTCGCTATGAGTAAGAGGGATTTTTGGCTTTTTACAAAACCTGTTTAGATGCCGCTTTATGATCTCTATTCGCTCTTGTTTGTTCATACTATTTCCCAACGCAGAATTTAGAAAAGATCGAGCTTAAAATGTCTTCTGTGATGTTAAAGCCGATGATGGTTCCAAGGTGTTTTAATGCTTCTTTGATTTCGATGCAAAGGAGTTCTGGAGACAAGTCCTTTTTAAGGCCGTCTGACGCTGCATAAACGCATGTTTTTGCTTGCATAAGAGCTTTGTAGTGACGCTCTGAGGTAAGGGTAACAGACTCTTTGTGCTCTTCTAGCTTTTCAAGAGAGCAGATCTTTTCGATCTCTTTTACGAGAAGATCTAGGTTCATCTTAGTCTTTGCGGAGATTTGCACCTCATGTGGGTAGTGTATAGAGTTTACAGGTGCATGAATATCGCATTTATTCCAAACAACGAGTGTTTTCTCTTTGTCTAGTTTTTCAAGAAGAGAAAGGTCGTCTTTTGTTGCGCCGATGTTGGCATCAATAAGATACAAAATAAGATCAGCATCTTCTGATGCGCTAAAAGAGCGTTTAATCCCTTCTTGCTCGATTGCCTCACCTGTATTTCTTATTCCTGCAGTGTCGCTTAAAATAACACTGAGATTGCCAATGAGAAGCTCTTCTTCAATGACATCTCTTGTTGTGCCTGCAATGTCTGTTACAATAGCGCGCTCTTTTTTGCTGAGAGCGTTTAAAAGAGAAGACTTTCCGGCGTTTGGTGCACCAAGCATGCAAAGTCTAAGACCGTCTTTTAGGATTTTTCCTTCGTGGTAGCTGGCATGCAAAAGTTTCATGATACCTTCGATCTTTTGCAGATCTTCTAAGATGTCATCGTAGCTTGCAAACTCGAGCCCTTCTTCTGGGTAGTCTACCCATGCTTCGAAGATAGCAGCGATCTCAACGAGCTTTTTTTGTAGCTTTACGATTTCATTATGTAGAGCTCCATCGAGGTGCCTTTTAGCGCTTTTAAGAGCTCTTTCATTTTTTGCTGCAATGAGCTCTTGTATTGCTTCTGCTTTTGTTAAATCGATCTTTCCGTTGATGAAAGCTTTGTAGGAGAATTCCCCAGGAAGAGCAGGTTCTGCTCCTGCTGCAAAAATAGCGTTTAATGCGGCTTGTGTAACAAGTTTACCGCCGTGGCATTGCATCTCTACTGTATGTTCTCCTGTAAAGGAGTTGGGGCCGATCATGACAAGGCATAGGGCGCTATCTATTTTTTCTCCACGCTCGCTTATGATGCTACCAAGATGTGCTGTATGTGTGGCAAAAGATTTCACATCTTTTGAAAAGACTTTATTTGCGATATCAAGAGCAAAGTCTCCTGAAATACGTATAATTGAAATCCCACCATCTCCAGGAGGAGTGGCGATAGCGGCAATAGTCTTGCCTTTTTCGTAGGATTTATGAACGAATTCCATGGATCTTTTCTTGCTGTTTATTGGAACAGTTTAGCAAAAAGCAAGAGATCTTGCTAGGAATATCCTTTTTTATAAAAGGGTTGGTGAAAATGATTTTTATAAAAGCAAAGTTATGTGCATTTGAGGGATTTTGCAATGAGCTCAGATAAGCTCTTTACACTTTTCTCTGATGCTTTTTTAACAGCTTTTTGAGCAGCAGCTCTTTGGTAACCTAGGTGGACAAGGGCAGATACTGCATCGTGGAACATATGGCCCTCTTCTTTCCCAAGGTGAGGCATATCATCTTTACTTGGCTTAGAAATCTTATCTCGAAGCTCTAGAACAAGCCTTTCTGCTGTCTTTTTGCCGATGCCAGGTACTTTAACAAGAGAGAGGGCGTCAGCGTTATGGAGGGCAAGTCTGAGCTCGTCGACGCTCATATGGCCAAGAATGGATAAGGCTGTCTTTGGTCCGATGCCAGAGACATCGCTAAGCGTGAGAAAAAGATCTCTTGAGCTTTCTTTTAGAAAGCCAAAAAGCCTCTGAGAATCTTCTCTTACAACGAAAGAGCAGTAAAGAAATATGGGTTCGCCCAGCATAGAAGAAATTTCAGAGTAAACGTTTAGTGGTATAAGCAGTTTGTATCCTATCCCTCCTACATCGACAGTAGCTACTGTTGGAGCAACTTTGACAAGTTTTCCTTTGATATAATCATACATATGCGTGTTTTCCTTTTATTCTTTGCTCAAATTGGATTTGATGCGCGTGGCAAAATGCAAGAGCGAGCGCGTCTGCTGCATCCTGCGGTTTAATCATTTCTTTAAGTCCCAAAATTTTTTGCATCATTTTCTGAACCTGCTCTTTTGAGGCAGAGCCAGAGCCCACAACAGCAAGCTTTGCTTTTTTAGGAGCATATTCATGGATGGAGATCCCTTTTTTGGAAGCGGCAAGGGTTGCTGAGGCTCTTGCCATGCCGATCTTAAAGGCGCTTTGTGCGTTCTTCTGCATAAATTGCGTCTCAACTGCAAGGGAGCTTGGCTCATACTTATTAATGAGCTCTTCTACTCCTTCAAAAATAATTAAATACCTTTGCTGCAAATCGTATTTAGGAGGGGGTTTAATGCAGCCAAAATCAACAGGGGAGATCACCCCGCTATCGAGTTTTATGATGCCGTAGCCTGTGATCCTTGTGCCAGGATCGATTCCGAGGATGATATGGGCCTTTTTCTTCATGGCCCTATACTTACCATATGGGGGTAGATTGTGTCGTGGATTTT
Source organism: Chlamydiia bacterium (assembly GCA_022601395.1). Taxonomy (GTDB): domain Bacteria; phylum Chlamydiota; class Chlamydiia; order Chlamydiales. The sequence continues at coordinate 203,184 of JAJACS010000001.1, forward strand.
TTCACCACTACGAGTTAGTAAATTAAAAATGATAATAACTAGTATAAATAAAACTATTGTTTTTTGAAATACCATCCACTTTATTGTATTTTCTTACTCGTTCATGTTAATTGATTGTTTTGTTATTATATTCATTATTGATTAATTTATAACTTTATAGAGGTAATAAAATGGCAACAGCATTTCCTGGTTTAGGTAGAAGAGCTGAGTTTGATGCATCGTGTGCTCGTATTTTTGAGGCACAGGACGAGTATAGAACTAATCTAGAAGCTTTAAAACGTGCTATAAGTGAAGATCCAGGGAATCTGGACAATCTTTTAGCTTATTTGGAGAAGTCTACAAAAACAGACAATTTAGCTAAAGCGGGAGCTCGTATGGCACATGCTCATGAAGCATCGCAACCAGAAGCATCGCAACCGGTTGAAGCAATGGAACCCCTTATTCAAGAGGCTATAGCGACTGGAGTCGTTACCATTGCTGAGGTGTGTGAGCTTTTACTTAGAGTTTCTGAAGAGCAGGTAAATACAAGTGCTGTAGAATTAGAAAAATACATCACTGCATTTATTTCAGCAAGAGCTGCACCTGTTGCAATTTCTCTGCTTGATAGGCTCTACGAATGTGATGCTGACGATATGGCCTCTATTTCGGAGCTTCGTTCGCAGCTTGCAGAAGTTACTCCATATGTTGGTGTTGAAGAATATACAGAAGCAGGTAGAGAGTATTGCGCTTTGCAGCTAGAAAGTTACTTCAAAGATAAAGCTGCTCCAGCAAGTTTTTATATGGATATTGAACGCATGGCTAGGATACATAGCAGTACAAGAATCGAACTATCTTCAGGAAAGCTAGAAGAAGGATCAGAAGAGCATGCTCAGCAATATGGGGCAAACGTCCTTTCTGCTCACTATATTAGTCAACTTCTGCCACATGTTACTTTGGGAGAAGATAGACAAGAGCTTAGGGATTACTGCACATGGGTGGTGGCTCAACCTTCTGAAGACCATGCTCCATATGTAGAAGTTTTTGAAGAGCCGAGCTCCTTATCAGAGTTACCTGCGGAACGCCCATGGGATAGAGAGGTAACCATGCTATGCTCGGAGCTTGCAGCAAGCCAAATGGGTATGCTTGAAGTAGCAGCCATTACTGCTAGAGTCATTTCCTCTTTAAAGAAGCTTCAAGAAAATCCTTTTGATAGGGCTGCAAGCAGAGAAATGGAAGAGATAGAAGCGCTCGAAGTTCCGAAGGTCCAAACGCTTAAGGAAACCTTGCGAACTCACAAAGATTTTCTTGCCGCATTAGATGATGAATCTAAGGAAGATGTAAGTGCGCTTATAGCCATGATAAAGGTTCTTAGTACAATACATTCAACTGAAAGGGTTGTGTTAAAGACTATGTTAGGCTCTCAAGTAGAGGCTGCAAAATCAACGATCGATATGGTTTTACAACTATTTGAGGTTGCTGGAAGTCCAGCTCATTTACAGGAAAGAATTGCTACTATATTCGACCGGCTTGTTAGAGAGCATCTAGACGAGGTTGCAGCTCTCGGATTGAGGGTTTCTGATGCGGAATATGATGAACGAGCGATAGATGAATTGATGGGGGTGGAAGATGGTTCTGTAGATGGTCTAGCTGAGCAGCTACAGGGGATGTCGGCAGCAGCTATGCATGATCCTTCTGTAGATGATCTAGTTGCGCAGCTACAGGGGATGTCGGCGGCATTGCGCGAGCGACTAGGTGCAGGTTCTGATAGAGCTGGTTTTTAAGCTGTCTTAGAGTAATTATTTCTTCAAAGTCCGAATAGTGCCTCTGTTCGGACTTTTTTTATTATAAGCAATCGTTAGTTGTTAATAGTTTATAATTTAATAGTTTTTATTAACCTGTGTTTTATGTATCATTTCCTTTCTAAACTGTAAAATAAAGAAGGGTTTATATATGACTACTACTAATTTTAAAGTGGATGTGTTTGGTCCGAGATTCCGTCCTTTTGATACTTGTTTGCAAGATGTTGTTAAACCAGAAGATGGTGCTGATGTGCATCCATTTGTTTTAATCGGTTCTTGCTCTGCAGGAGAAAAAGCAAGGCTTGTGTTCATTCAGAGCGTTTTTTCAAGAATTGCAACACTCTCTGAAAGACCAGACTGGCTAAAAGAAGATGGCTCACTAAAGAAAGTAGAGTACCTTGATTCACTCAGCGGAAGTGAAAAAGCTACAATGAGACGCGTTTGGGATAAGGCTGTAGATGGCGAAGGGTTCCTGAAAACAGAAGATTTACATATTTTTGAAGAAGACAGCGTAAAAGGTCTTATGGGCGTTTCTGATGTTTATTCAGAAAAAGCTAAAATTACAATTAAAGATCAAGAATATGAAGTGACAAAGTCGAAATGTACGTGTAACTTAGCGTCCTCAGGATTTGCTATCGAAATCCCGGCAATCACTCAAAAAGTTGCCCTGCATACTGATGGTGAGAAATATGGAGAGTTAACGCTCGATATGGTCAAATGCCTAGATGATAAAGCGGCGTGTCTTGTGAATAATTTTGTGAGAGAAGGTGAGACGGATCAAGAGCTCGTTCAGGATGTTAAACTTTCTGATACAGGTGTAGATAATCTATATCTTGACGAGCACCCTATAGATAAGCTTATACGTATATGTACAGAAGTATATAGAGCTTATATCAGACCTGTTATTCGTTTTACTCAAAGGCAGGTGAGGTCTATCGGAAGAGTTGTGAGACCTATTGTTACAAGTATTAGAACAAATGTATTAGATCCAATAAAAGACGTGTGTACTCCACTGTTTACTAGAGTATTTGGATAGGTTCTAAATAGAGCATATGTGAATGAAAAGCCTACGCATGATTGCGTAGGCTTTTTTGTGCTTGGATTTTGTCTACCCGATAATCTATATCTACTGTAGAATTATTTCTCGCAATTTAGTGGTGAGAGGCAATGAAAGATCTAGGTAATTTAGAGCCAAAAAAAATCCTTTTACGCATGCCAAACTGGGTCGGAGACCTTGTGATGGCAACCCCCATCATTGAAGATATCAAAACAAGGTATCCAAATGCAGAACTAACGGTGATGTGCAAATCTCCAATAGCAGAGATTTTAAAGCACGACCCTCTTATCGATGAGCTTTTTACTTTTAAGAAGCTCTCTACTTCTATGAGAAGGCTGCAAAATAGAAGCATCATAAAAAAGCTTCATACTGGGAAATATGACCTTGGGATCTTGCTGACTAATTCTCTTTCTTCAGCTTGGTGGGTCTGGCAAGCAGATATTCCTTACAGGCTTGGCTACACAGGGCACTTCAGAAGCTCACTTCTGACCCATAGAATGGAATTCCCAGAAAACAAGCAGAAGCAGCACCTGGTGCATACCTATAAGCAGCTGCTCAGACCTCTTGGGATTGAGCCGTCAAATACTCTTCCAAGAATTATTGTGACAGAAGAGGAGAAGCTTGCTACAAAGTCTTTGCTTAAAAGATTCAATATTACAGAAGATCATACAGTCATAGGGATCAACCCTGGGGCTGCTTATGGAAGTGCTAAATGTTGGATTCCAGAGCGTTTTAGAGATTTAGCGTTAAGACTCCTTGATCATGATGAAAATATAAGAGTGATTTTCTTCGGGGATCATAATGGAGCAGAGCTTACAAAAAAAATTACAAAGAATCTTCCTTCGAGAGTTGTGAACTTTGCAGGCCTTACCACGCTTAGAGAGCTTTTATCTTTGATACAAGCTTGCGATAGTTTTTTAACAAACGATAGCGGTCCTATGCATATTGCAGATGCACTTGGGACTCCTCTTCTTGCGTTATTTGGCTCAACAAACGAAATAGCAACAGGGCCTTTCCTGCAGAAAAATGTTCTTAAAAAGGATGTAGAATGTTCTCCGTGCTATAAAAGAGTGTGCCCGATTGACTTTCGCTGTATGACAAAAATTCAAACAGACGAAGTGTTTGAAAGGCTTCTTCAAACCATAAAGCAAAAAAGCCATGTTTAAGACTTTTGCAAAAAAAATTCTTCCTAACCCTCTTGATACTCTTTTAAAAACATGTATTCTTCAGAGAAAAAGAAAGTTTCTGATTCCTTGGAATAGAGGTCTTGGAGATGTTCCTCTTGGCCTTTATGCTCTCACGACTCATATAAGAAAATTTATTCCAAATGCTGAAATCACCTTTGTGACAAGAAAAGATCTACATGAAGTGTTTAATATGCTTGAAGGGGTAGAAGTCCTTTCCTCTGCCTTTATCAAAAGAGGAGAGGAGTTTGATCTAACGCAAGTAGTAGAGTCACTTGGATACTTAGTGGGGGACTTTGATTATGTTATGAACAAAGTAGACTCGGACAGATGGCTCTTTTGGCAAATTGGTAAACTTGTACCAAAATTAAAGTGGGACGCAGCAAAAGATGCTCTTGCGGAAGACTTTTCTATCTCTGAGACGAACTGCCTTGGAGTACATGTATCTTCGCAAACAGCAGGTTTTTACGACTATGATAAAAACTGGCCTGAGAGCTCTTTTAAAGAGCTCTTTTCTAAAATCAAAGAGCAAAAAATCCTCTTGTTTGGTTTTGAAGATGACTGTGTCTACAACAGCCCAAATATCTACGATCTACGCGGAAAAACATCTCTTTTTGAGATGGTATCGTTAATAAAAAATCACTGTACACATCTTCTTGCACCAGACTCAGGTGTTCTAAATATAGCCTACTATCTTGATGAAGAGTTTCCTTTGAAAATGGTCTCTCTTTGGTCAGATCCTAGGCAGGGGATTTTGAAGCAAAGGGTAGCTTCTCCAAACCCATCTCTTGTTCATATTCCACTCATAGGAAAGGACGAAAAAGTCTCAAACCTTAGTGTAGAAAAGGTTTTCAGCGCTCTATATTATTGATTTGATTGCAGCTTCATTTTTTACTTGAAAACTGTTAAAGTGGCATCAAATGAATAAATGATAAGAAAGCTTATGAAAATTACATGTCTTGGATCAGGCGCATGGGGATTTACTCTAGCAAGCCTCCTAGCAGGGAACGGCCACGATACTGTTCTTTGGTCAAGAAATAAAGCCGTTGTGGAAACTCTTGAGAAGCAAAAAGAGCATCCAAAATTTCCTGGTATCAGGATGGAGCCTTCTTTAAAAGTTACAACGGACTTCAAGTCTGCTATTGAGCACGGAGAGATCGTTCTTGAATCCGTAACAACAGGTGGCATCAGAGAGACTCTGAAGTTGATTCTTGATATGGATCCGAACTTCTCCAAACCTCTTGTTCTTTCGTCTAAAGGAATCGAGCAGAAAACAGGGCTTCTTGTTGATGAGATTGTCATGGATGTTATGGGTGAGAAGTTCAAAGAAAAAATCGGTTGTATCTCAGGCCCATGTATTGCAAAAGAAGTCATGCAAAAACTGCCTACATCTTGCGTTTGCTCTGGCTATGACTCAGCTCTTGTAGAAGAGCTTATGCAGGTATTTACGAACCCCTACTTTAGAGTGTATCCTAATTCTGATATGGCAGGTGTTGAATTTGGCGGCGCCATGAAAAACATCATAGCGATTGCCTGCGGAATGTCTGATGGCCTTGGTTATGGTGCAAATACAAAGTCTGCCATCATGACAAGAGGTCTTCATGAGATCAGAAAACTTTCTGTTGTGAAGGGCTGCAACCCTGAAACATTAAATGGCTTAGCAGGTCTTGGAGACCTTTGTACCACTTGTTTGTCACCACTTAGCCGCAACTATCGGTTTGGTTTTTTAATTGCTGAAGGCGTAAGCCCTGAGAACGCAAAAAAGAAGATCGGGATGGTAGTAGAAGGTGTCAATACTTGCTTGTCAGCACTTGAGCTTGGTAAGAAGGCAAACATTTCACTTCCTATTACGCAAGCGATTGTAGACATCGTTTACAATGAGCTAGCACCCCTTGATGCTGTTAGGGGGCTTCTTACAAGAGAGATCAAAAAAGAGCACTTATGAGCGTTATTAAAATCACAGCTGCAAAAGAGATGGCAAGGGTTGAAAAGCTCAGCATTGAAGAGGGAGCATGTGATGAACAATATATGCTTGATGCGGCAGCAGGTATCGAAAGGAGCCTTGTTGATTTCATCTCAAAACAAAAGCTAGAAAAGCAAGTCACTCTTCTTGTTGGTAAGGGGAATAATGGCGGAGACGCCTATGTCGTTGGGGTAAGCCTTCTTAAAAAGGGTTTTAGCGTTTTAGCGTTTTGCGTCTGCAGCGCTAAAGAGTGCAGCAGGCTAAACCAAAAGCATCGCGAAAACTTTCTGCAGGCTGGAGGCAAAATAACTGAGCTAACCTCTTCTGAAAACTTAAAGTTAGAAGGCGTGATTTTAGACGGCCTTTTAGGAACAGGATTTCAGGGGAAAGCAGAAGGCCTACTTGGCGAAATCATCACAAGAGCAAATGAGTCAAAGCTCCCTATTGTAGCAATTGATATCCCATCGGGACTAGATGGCAATACAGGGATTACAGGTGGCCCTGTTATTCATGCAAAAGAAACCATCTATTTAGGCCTTCCCAAAGTAGGTTTTTTTATCGAAGATGGGTTTAATCACGTTGGTAAGCTTAAAAGAGTAGACTTTGGGATGGATCCAAAATACTACGAGATGATGAAGAGCTTTGGTGAATTACTCACAGATGAAGATTTTAAAGAGAAGCTTCCTGAGATAAAAAGATCTCAGCATAAATATGAAGCGGGTTATGTTCTTGCCATAGCAGGCTCTAAAAACATGCCAGGAGCTGCCCTTCTTTGTACGCTTTCTGCACTAAGATCTGGAGCTGGGATTGTGAGACTCTTTCATAGAAAAGAGATGCATGAAGAGCTTGCGAGCTCTTTTGAAGAACTGATTAAAACAGAGCTGACAGGCACAGACTACGAGCCATTTTACAAAGAAGTAAAAAGAGCTAAAAGTCTTCTCATAGGTCCTGGATGCGGCAAGTCAGAAGAATTTGAGCATCTTCTTATTGACGTTCTATCAAAAGTAGATCTGCCTACAATACTTGATGCAGATGCTCTTGAAATCTTTGCTACAAAAGCAAAGAAGTATCCAAAAAATCTAGTTCTTACTCCTCATAGAGGTGAGATGGCAAAGTGTCTTGGTCTTAAAGAAAAGTGCAGTGATGAAGAATTCCTTGCTAAGGCGCAAGCTTTTGCAGAAGATAAAAACGCTGTGATCATCTTAAAAGGCGCTCCGAGCTTTGTGATAAAGAAAGGAGAGCTGCCAACTGCTATCCCTATGGGTGATCCTGGTATGGCAACAGCCGGCTCTGGAGACGTACTATCAGGCGTTGTTGCAGCACTACTTGCAATGGGCCTTGAGCCTCGCAAAGCAGCCATAACGGCTGTTTATATCCATGCTAAAGCAGGAGAGCTTGCTGCAGATCAAAAAGGATCTTACTCTCTAATAGCATCAGATCTGATAGAGATGTTACCAGGTGTGTATAAGGAACTGTCCTGCAATAAGAACAGTTCCCTATAAATCTATTTAGTTACTTGTGAAAACAGCAACTGGTATGTAGAGAAGTACATCTCTAATTGTCGCGAGTACATGGTTAATCCCAGTAGCTTCTCCAACTTTATATACCGTGATAGGTACATCAAGCGCACATGTAGTAGTATTTTCTAGGGTATCGCCAACCGCTTTACTTGCCACTTGCCCTGCAATATTTGTAAAGGTTGGAATAGGTACGTTAATGTTGGTTCCTGCATATATAAGTGCTTTAGCCACATATGCCGTTCCAAGAGCAAGAGTTGTTAGTGACGAAGTTACTGCTACGGCAGCGTTAAGCGGCAGCGAAACAACAGATATAGCCGTATGTGTTGCTATATCTTTCATCGAACGTTGATTGTAATTTGTCCAGTCTTGAACAAATGTTTTCCGGTTGTTATTTAATGAGCTAACAATCGGCAGTGATCCGCCGTTTGCGAGGTTGGCTATTTCAGACGCCGATGCCTTCTCAAATCCGGCTTGAATGCGATTTCCTACAAATCGAAGGACTCTTGAAACAGCTTCTCCAACCTTGTTTAGTACAACCTCTACAACCTCTCTAATCTTGTTGAAAAGTGCAGTAAGGCCAATTGCATCGATGACTCTTTTAACAGCCCTTATGCATTTACTACTAAAGCATGCTGCATCAGATCCTATTTCATAGCCAGTCATGGATGCTTCAGCAAGGTGTGCAATTGCACGTGAGCCAAAGGTAACAAATCCAGTAGAAATGGGTAGCCTTGCATTCCCTAAAGTAAAGGCGAAAACGGCAACCTTAACAGCGCCAATGATGCATCCGCCAGCTGCTGCGATACATCCTGAAGCTGCTGATGCAGCGATGTTCACCGGAAGAGAAATTGCCGTGTAGCATTTGTGAGCTGTAAAGCTTTGTACCTTATCAGCAAAAGAAACGTTTTCTGCATTGTAGTTGTTAAAATGCATTGACCTTGCATTATTTAATGAATCAATAGGTGTAAAAACAGACGCCATAATAACCTTTATTTAATGGTTTGTTTAAAAGTTGTAGATAGAATAGCAGTTAGTTAATTAGCGTGTAAATAAAAAAGGAGATTAAAATATGTTTAATACACTTAGTGTTCGGTTTTTATTCAAGATAAGTGAGATTAATTACGTAGTATGGAGGGGATTTACGTTAGTCTAGAGTAGGCTGTAAATAAAAATTATACTAACAACCTAGCTCTTGAGATCGTGAGAGAATTCTTTGTACCAAGTAACAAACTTCCTCATACCGACCTCTAAAGAAATTTTTGGCTCGTAGCCAAGCATCTCCTTGCTTTTTGTGATGTCAGCATAGGTTTCATATACATCACCCGGCTGCATAGGCTTTAGTTCGATAGTGGCTTTTTTAGAGAGGTTAGACTCAATGTGCTCAATTAAGTTAGAAAGATCTTCCGCCTTGTTATTCCCAAGATTGAAGATTTCACATTTTGCACCAAGGTCAATCGCTTTTACGCATCCATCAATGATGTCATCGATATAGGTAAAATCTCTTTTCATCTTCCCGTGATTAAAGACGTGGATAGGTTTGTCTTCATCAATAGCTCTTGTGAAAGAAAAGTACGCCATGTCAGGTCTTCCCATAGGTCCGTAAACAGTAAAGAAACGAAGGCCTGTTGTATGCATACCATGGACATGAGAATAAACATATGCCATGAGCTCATTGGATTTTTTTGTAGCGGCATAAAGACTTGCAGGCTTTTTTGTAAGATCGTCTTCAGAAAAGGGCGTTTTTTCATTGAGGCCATAAACAGAAGAAGAAGAAGCGTAGACAAGTTTCATAGTAGGAAACTCTCGGCACATCTCTAATACTTCTAAAAAGCCATTGATGTTGCACTGCACATAGGTATGGGGGTGCGTTATGGAGTAGCGTACGCCTGCTTGTGCTGCAAGGTTAACAAAGTGCGTAAATGTATGTTTTTCAAAAAGGTAACGAAGGGATTTTAGTTCGCGGATGTCATGATTAATGACTTCTATGCCAAGTTTTTTGAGTATGGCAGCTCTCTCTTTTTTTAGAAAAACAGGGTAGTACTCATTAAAGTTATCACAACCAATAACAATATCACCTCTCTCAGCAAGAGCCATTGCTAAGTGAAATCCAATAAAGCCAGCAATACCTGTGATAAAGATTGTTTTTGGCTTGTATGTGTGCATGAGTAGCATCCTCTATGTTTATTCCCTAGTTTACTCTAAAAAAATGAAATTTCCTAGTGAGTTTTTTTTTCTTAATAATCTTCTAAGTGCTATTGTGCTGAGGCCTAGATTTAACAGGTTAGGTGTGCTTATCAAAAAGCGACTTGTTTTTGCCATTTTATGTATGACTTTAGTGGTCATTTTTTCAAGCTGCTCCAATCCTCCATACCAGGGGAACGATCTTTTTGGCGCAGATGAGTTCGTTTTGGATTCATATAAAATCAAGCAAGGTAAGTTTTCTATCTTGGAAATGGAAGGGAAACCCCTTGGCGAGCTTCCAGAAAGTCTCCTCTCTTCTCATGAGGATGTGATAGAGAGTGGAGACGTTTTAAATATTGCCGTCTATCACCCCGTAAGAAAAGACATTACAGATGCGATTTCAAGTATCGGAGGACACGTAGGTTTTACCGTAAGAGATGGTAAAATCACTCTTCCTGATTTGGATGCGATTGTTGTTGCGGGTTTAAGCCTTGAAGATGCAAGAGAGAAAATACAAAATGCCTATCTTGCTGAAATAGAAGATATAGAAGTTTTCCTCTCTTATAAAGACAGACTAGAGAAAAGAGTAGAGCTTGCTGGGCAAGTAGAGATCCCAAGTATTACAGTAGAGGGCAAGACAAGGCTTTTTGATGTTCTTTCCAAAGCAAAAGTTCCTGTGAACGCAAACCTTTTTAAGTCTTATGTTGTAAGAGGTACGCACCTTCTTCCCGTGGATATGAATCGTCTCATGAAAAATGGAGACATGGGACAGAACATTGTGATGAAGGGGGGAGACAAAATCTATATCGCGGATGCTTCTGCTTCCACTGTGATGATGATGGGAGAGGTTACACAAAGAGGCCTGATTAACCTACCTCAAGGGTATCTGCCACTTAGAGAAGCCCTTGCAAGAGCCGGAGGTATTCCATACACAGGGGATAGAGCCTATATCCAGGTGATAAGAGGGAATATCTTAAAACCAAAAATCTACACATTAAACTGGAAGCATGTCATCCATTTACCAACAAATAGTATGCTTCTTATGCCAGGAGATATTGTGTACGTTGCCGCCACTCCAATTACAGAGTGGAACCGATTTATTAGCCAGCTGTTCCCAAGCTTTACAGCCATTGACCTATTTTGTAAGAGTATGACAGGGATTATTACGATCAGATGAGTACATTTCATGAAAAATACCAAGGCAACTTTATTCATATTGCCGACTTTAAAGAGTTCTTCAAAAGAAGACGTAGACTGATTATTTCTATAGGAGTTTTAAGTGCGCTCTTTACTTTTGCACTTCTTCTTACAACAAACCCAAAATACATCCTAAAAGGAAGCTTTAAAGAAGCTCTGCAAAAAGGGGATGCACTTTCAAGCTCCCTTGCAAAAAGCCTTTTTAAAGGTTCTTCACAAGTGGATCTTGGTGCACAGGCGCAATCCGTAATGCTTTCAAGAGAGCATCTCTTAGAGATCGTAAGGCAGTTGGGGTTGCAAGGAGAGATAAAGCCGGCATCGATTAAAACGAATGTTGTAAGCAGGTGGAGTAAAAACATGAATCTGCTTTTGAAAAAGCAGATAAATACGACTCCTGCACTTTCGTTTGTAAAGGTGGTCTACCTAGGAAGCTCTGAAAAAGTATTACATCTAGAAGCTTTAGATGGTGGAAAAGTAAAAGTCACATCTGGCAGCGGACACGTTCTAGGAGTGCAGCCACTCTCTGAAATGTTTGTTTATGAAGACTCTATGTTCTCGCTAAGCTCACATAAAGAGATCATGGCTCCTGGAGAAAGATATAGTTTAGTACTTTATCCAGTAGAAAATGCAATAGACACTCTTTTGAAAAGACTTTCTATCAAAGTAAGAAGAGACGATGCCTCTATTCTTGATATTTCCTATAAAGATGCAAATCCTTTTAGAGGAGCAAGAGTATTAAACACTCTTATGCATAACTATAAGCAGTATCTTGTAAAAGAAAATGATCGTATAGCCAAAGCGCAGCTTCAGTATCTCAATGCAAGACAGGACTACCTGTCTGACAAGATAGAAGATACTCTCAAAGAGCATGTAAAATATTTGCAAGAAAACCTAGGAGAAAAAGGCTTTATAGGACTTCATCAAGAACTTGAAATGGTGGAGAGCAAGAAAAGAAGGCATCATGAGAGACTTTTAGAAATAGACTTGAATCTTGGGAAGTTAAAGCGCCTACGTTCTGAAAAACTTCTTTGCTTAAATGAGCCGATTCTTGGAAGAGATGTAGAGTCTTTTCAAAATGCTTTATTTGGTCTTAAGAAGCAAAAAGACACGATGGATTTGCGTAGTCTGTTAAGGATCGCTTCAGTTAAAGAAAGTAAAAAGAAAAAGGGTGGTTTTTCTTATTTAAGAACGAAAAGATCACATCCAAGCTTTATCTACTACAAAGAAGCGGAGGAGCAGCTAGATAGCCAAATCAATGAGGTCGAAAGAAGAGATTTACTTCCCATTTTTTCCATGATGAAACAAGGGCTTTCCGATCTATATCATGCAAGAAACCTAAGAGATGTACGAGATCCTTTTCACTTTGGTTTTGAAAAAAAACAAAGAGATATAAGTAACATAAGAAGGTTTAAAGAGCAGATACGAAAGATGCTAAGTGAGCATGAAGTAGACTTCCATACTGCAGTTTTCAACAGTAGTCTTGATGGAAGGGTAGATCCTGAAGTAAAGAACGTGCCTCTTTTGAACGACTCCCTCGCTCGTATAGATCACTTGCTAGCACTGAAAGAGTCGATACTCATGAAAAGCCTCTTTAGCGAAGAGGATGTTTCTAAAGAGTTTTCTTCCATCGACTTGGATACGGCTAAAAAACTTTTCATCGACTACACAAAAGAGCTCGATGAGATCATTTTAAAAGAGAAGCATTTAAGCTACTCTTTAGATAGCCTTGGGCGAAAGAATTTTGAGATGTCATCTTTAACAAATATCTTAGAGGACCCCATAAGCGCTGAAATTCTTAACAGAGCTGCAAAGCACTCTCTTGAGCTAAAGAACGATAAGCATTTTAGTGAAAAAGACAAAACTCGTCTTCTTGCAAAACTCTCAAGAGAAAGGAAAGCTCTTGGCGCTCATTTAAAAGAGATGGTTCATCTTGCAGACATGCAAAAAGATCTCATAGAGGAAAAGCTCAAAGCTCTTCAGTCCGTTATGGGAGATCTTATCAATCAAGAAATCGCTATCCTCGAAGGTCAAATAGACTCTGCTATCGATGAAAAGCTGCAAACTCTCCAGATTGAGAAAACACAGGTGAGTGCAAAACTAAAGGATTTGCAAGGAGAGATGAAGGATCTACCAAGTAAATGGCTTCTTGAAAATAGACTGCAGCTAAAAGCAGACTTAAATGTTTCGATGATGGAATCACTTACGCAGCTTGTAGAATCTAAAAATGTTGAGCATCACCTTCTTCAAATCGAGTCAAAGCCTATTGATCACGCTTATATACCACTAAAGCCCAAGCAGGCGCCTGTTATGCTGCTTTCTGCAGTTGGTGGCATTTTTGGGTGTTTATTAACGATGGGAGCTTTAGCTTTTAGAAAAACGGCAGCAAATGAATTGCCCGTTTCACTTGATGCGCTAGCTTTCAGAGACTTTAAAGTTGCGGGTAAACTTTCAAAGAGGTTTGAAACAGCAGACTTTGCCTCTCTTTCAGAGAAAGATTTGCAAGCGTTGAGAAAACTCAGCAATTTTGCCCTCTCGGAAGACACGCAAATTGTGGGAGCCGCACTTGGGACAAAGCCAAGCTATCTTTCAGCCCTTGCCTCACTCCTTGCTCTTGGCAAAAGAAAGACGATTCTGATTGAACTTTACCACACAAGTAAGGCTTCAAGAGCAGGACTACTACACTATCTTCTTGGAAAGAAGAGAGAGCTTCCGATCCAAAAGAAAGGGGACTTTCATTTACTCTCTCTTGGTGAGAGCACGAAATACACGATGGAGCTTCTAACAAGACAAAAGTTTGAAACACTCATCTCAGTACTTAAAGAAGAGTACGAGGTGATCTTAATAGGACTTGATAAAGGTGCGTGCTCTGCAGAGTCTCATAAACTTATGCAGCTTTCTGAAAAAATGTTAATTACCCTTGATGAGGAATCTTTGGATGATTTATATCCTTACTTCGAGTGGGAAGAGAGGATGGGCGAGAGCTCGTGTATGTATCTTGCCTTTGAATAAGATATAGCGCATGAAAAGAAAAAAAATTCTGATTACAGGTGGCGCGGGCTTTTTGGGCTCGCATCTTTGCAAAAGGTGCCTTTGTGCAGGTCACGAAGTGATCTGCCTTGATGATCTATCTACAGGTTCCACCGATTTTATTAAAGATATGCTCTCTGAAGAGCGGTTTACTTTTCTTAATCAAGATATATCCCTTCCATTTGATCAAGACTTAGACTTCGATGAGATTTATAATTTAGCCTGTCCTGCATCTCCAAAGTTCTATCAGAAGGATCCCATTAAAACGATCAAGACATCTGTTATGGGAGCTTTTTCTGTTTGCGAGCTTGCAAAAAAAACAGGGGCCAAAGTTTTTCAAGCATCGACAAGTGAAGTTTATGGAGATCCCAAAGAGCATCCTCAAAAGGAATCCTACTTTGGGAATGTGAATTTCTTTGGCAGGCGCTCTTGTTATGATGAGGGAAAAAGAATTGCGGAAACGATTTTCTATGAGTACCAAAATATTCATGGCGTAGAGGTGAATATCGCAAGGATCTTCAATACATACGGTCCGAACATGCATCCATCGGATGGGCGTGTGATTACGAATCTGATTGTGCAGGCGCTTAAAAGCGAGCCTTTAACCATTTACGGAGATGGCTCTCAAACGCGCTCTTTTTGTTTTGTCACAGATCTTCTCGATGCAGCAGTATCTCTAATGGAACATGAAAACTTCAAAGGCCCTGTAAATCTTGGTAATCCAAGTGAGATTACCGTTTTGGATCTTGCAGAAAAAATCAAATCTTTAACAAACACCTCTTCTACAATTACATGTTTAAAACTCCCAGAAGATGACCCGAAAATCAGAAGGCCAGATATAGCTCTTGCAAAAGAGCACTTGAACTTCACTCCCAAAGTGGATCTTGATGAAGGTTTAAGTAAGACGATTTCATACCTGGAAAAGCACTTACAGAAAGAACTTTAGCATAAAATCTGCGTAGACTCTATAATACTCCAACTTTTTGGAAATTTAGGGAGTTGTTTTTATGTTTGAAGTTGTTGCGTCTCGACACAATTTTTTTGGGGGAAAAAGCTGCCAGGATCGACTCATTGTTACCGATGGTAAGAGCGGCCTTGGAGTAGGAGAAAAAGCTGATGAAGTTGCAAAGATCGTTAAGGCGTTATTCCGGTTGCCTGTTAATAAAAGAGCTGCCTTTCTAGACCTTAAATCCCTTAATGTAAAGACCGCAGACATGTTTCCTAAACTGAAAGCTGCTTGTTTAAGGGGAGGCGTGATGATCAAAGATGCTACATCTAAAGCGTCGTGTTCTCATTTCACACTATCGTATGAGGGCACTAAACCCACTGAAAAAAAGATCGAGGAAGGAGTGACTTTAAGTAGAAGTGCTTCACTAGAGTTAAAAAAGGGTGATAATAAAGGCCGTTATACTCTTACGATAGAGGTGTCAGGTGATCAGCAGATTTTAAAAAAATCTATGAAAATGAACGATATCTTGTATGTGTTTGCTCACTATTTAGCAAAACTTGGAGACTGCTCTGAAAAAAGCCTTCAAGCAGCGTTTGATAGATATATGGATGGGTATAGCTGCGAAGCAAGCGGGTTTCTGATTCGGGCAGAGCCGAGTAAAGGGGCTATTACTCAGCTTTGTTTTAGAAAAGAAAAAGCAGTTTGGAGAACTTTTGATTCAACAAGCGACACTCCTTGTGCTAAATCAGCTAACAAAGAAACAAAAAAAACACCGCCTAGGAGATCTCTTAGAAATGCTTCTCACAAAGCTCCCGCCACTTAGTGATGATCTGCCCCGCAAGAGGGGCAGCTTCTTTTCCATAGTCTCCGAACTTTAGATAGACAACAACAACAAGCTCAGGCTCCTCCTCTTTTTCCTTAGAGGGAAGAAATGAGATACCTCCAAACCAAACATCTTTACACTTTATTGGAGGCATCTCTCTATCGAGCGTTGGGTTGTAGGCGATCTCGGCAGAGGATGTTTTCCCAGCAAATTGGTTCTTAAGTTTTAAATATTCCCTTTTTGCAGCTCTATTTCCATAAAGGTATCTGATAATAGCAGCTCTTGCAGCGCCAATAGGAGAGGAGACAACATTATGAAGACTTTGAATCAAGTAGTCTTTGATTTCTTTAGGAAGGTACAGCTTGCGGTAAAGGGTTTTGTCAGTAAGGAGCTCCTTTTCTGCTTCGTCATCTTTCTGCGTTTCCAAAAAGAAAGGAAAAAAGATCCCTACACGGTCGAGTATATTATCGTAGGGATAGGCCTTCTCATCCTTTTGAAAAAGAGAGTTCCTTCTACTCGCTCCTGTTTTAGATTTCAAAATCTGGGGTTTTAGCAGTTCTCCACCATTCACAAGAGAAGAAAGCATCATGGAGGTTTGTAAAGGTGTTGCAATAAGAGAATGCTGCCCAATTGCAAAGGCATACAGACCCGATCTGTTTTCACTTAAGTCTTTTGGCAGAACACCTGGGATTTCATATGGCAAGTCAATGCCTGTTTTATTCCCAAACCCAAATTTCAAACTTGTTAACACAAGGTCATTAGGCTCATTAATAACATCGGAGGCGAGCAATGAGAAATAAATGTTAGAAGAGCGTTCCATCGCTTTAAAGAAGTCAACTTTTCCAAGGGATGCGTGAGACCTTGGTAGAGTTCCTCCTTTGTAGCGCCTTGTAATCTTTTTCCCATCCTCATGGAACCCAAGAACAATGCCTTTTGGGGTTTTCATAGAAGGGTGGATTTCATCAATGATCGTAAGGGGGTTCAAAGAGTCTTTGCCTTCATAAAAACCTCTTTCGTAGTTTTGAGTAATCGCCTCGTAAGCTGTAATCACTTTGAAGATGGAGCCAAGTGGCGTAGCCTGCCGATATGCATAAGATCGTCCATAGCCAAACCTTGAATAAGGATAAAAGCAACTAGCAAGGTCTTGCCCAAGCTGCTTGGTTCTTCGCTTCTTTATCTGAGGGTAATAGCCATGAAGCTTGTACGTGAGTTCCCTATAACCTTTCATCGTAGTGAGGTATTCAAGGCAATGCTCTTCGGGGATCTTAGTGAGTTTTTGCCTTAAGAGTCTGAGAGCACTTTTGTTTCTTTTTTTAAAAGGAACACCTTCAAGAAAGCGGGAGTCTTCTTCTAGAAGCAAGCCTATATGAAGAGAAAGATCCTTAGCTAGATCGTTTTTACCAAGAATAAAGCCAAGCATGATTTGAAGCTTGTTTTCCTCCCAAAACTCTTTAAACATCTTCTTTTCAAGTTTTGTGAGATATTCAAGGTATGGTCTTTGGTAGGTCTTTCTTTTCTTCTCATCTTTTCTTTTTTCTTTCAAATAGTCTTTGAAATGCTCTTCCCGCCAGTTGTAAAAGTCGTTTTCATGGAAACTTCTTTTTACAAATTGTTCTACCGTAGATAGAAGGATGCAAAAAGATTGCGTAAGTTTGCGGTATCCCGCTAAAGACTCAGATGAAACAACCTCGGCAAGCTCTTCTGTAAAATACTTCTTGTTTGCGAAAAGAGTTGCGAGGTCTAAAAGAAGAAGCTTGTCGTCATTATGTTTGATATGGCAAAGAGTTCTATCTAACTCAATTTTTGCACGCTTTACATATTCACTGTGCTGACTCAAAGCCTCTTTTGTAAGGGTTAGCTGCTTTTCAGATGAGGAAAAACAACTGGGTAAATATCCCCGACTCTTTGGGTAAAGGGTGTCAATGACAGCATGCATATTCGGCTGCTCTGATAGATCTAAAAGGCTTTCTAGAGTTGTTTGAAATTGGAGAGCCTTTCCGATAGTAGAAAGTTTTGTGAAATGCTCTCTTGCAGCACTATGTTTTGAGAAAATCATTTCTAAGTAGGAATCAAGAGTGAGCCATTTTTTTTCAGTGTAGAACTGTTTCCTTTTAGAGCTGTAAAGCTCTCTTGTAAGAGGAGCCTTCCCATCCCAAAGATTGGCAAGGTAAGTACTGTTTTCAAGCCATCTAGAGATGTGTTGGCTTTTCTCTTCCTTTACAATTTCATCTTGCGCAGGAATAAAATCATTAGGGTCCATTCTAGGGTAAGAAGCAAGAGTGACCACCTCTCCTGTTTTGGGGAGGATCGCAACAATAGAGCCGCCTTTTATCCAAGGAGAAGGTAGGAACCTGTGATCTTTACCAGAGTGTGGAAACTTTTCTTCTCTAATTTGTTCGTTTTCTGCAAGCAGTGCTTCAGCGAACTCTTGCAGCTCAGACGAAATGTTCAAAAGAAGCTTTTTCCCAGGGATCGATTTTTTAGAACCTGGAAGCATACGGACATAGTGTCCTTTGGTATCTACTTCATAATGTTTTTTTCCTCTATAGCCTCTTAAGTCATCGTCAAAACTTTTCTCAACGCCTACTTTCCCAACAGTTTCATTGAGGGTATAGGCCTTGCTTTTAAGCTCAAGAATTCTGTTCTTGATATCCAGTATACTGGTAAAGCCTTTGGGTAAAAAAACGGGGTTTCCACTTTCGTGATCTTTTAGGAACTCCTCTAGTTCTTTTACTTCAGTAAGCGTATTCACATATGAGTTTTGATCAATTCCACCGACGAAGCCAAGAACGTCTCCTGCTACTGGACCTTTTGGGTAGAACCTTTTAGAAGTAGACCTTGTCTTTAGGCCAAGGTACTTCCTTTCAAGAGTCTTTAATCTGTAGTAAGTAGCCTCATCAAGGTCTTCTTTGATAGTAAAGGGTGTATTAGGGAAAAGAGAGGCTTTACTATAGAGAATATCTTCAACATCAACAGGGTTAAGCTCAAGTTCTTTTGCAAGTGTTTGGCTTAAGGTCGTAATATACTCTTTTCGAGGGTAGACTTTTATTTTTTTCCCTTTATCGCCTTTGATCCATCTAATTCTTGGGACTTGTTTTATAGGATCATATAAGACAGTAGCTTCATAAGAAATTTTGTTAACAGCAAAGGGGATGCCAAAACGAT
>JAJACS010000010.1 GCA_022601395.1 Chlamydiia bacterium
AATAGATAGTTAAAATATCAACATAGTATAATATTTACTTTATTTAGTTTAATTGGATTAATAATATGACAACAGGTATTAATGATAGTAGCGCGTTCTGTGATACAGGAGATATAAGCGTTGAACCTCTTGCGTCCATCGAAAATACCCCATCAAATAGAAAGGATAAGGAAGTTTTCAGATTCCCTTCGTCCCAGTTTAAAGCAAGAAAAAGTACATCACCTGTGAAGGATCGATTATATTCAGTAGACTTCTTCAAAAAAATGGATGAAGAATTTTCAACTCCCGTAAAAGTAGATTTATTAGCTCACTTAGAATCTGAAGCACGCTTCTCTGGTGGCCAAGATTTTATAAAATCTCGTTTACTCGAATATACTAATCGCATGGAAGACATCCCCGAAGAAACACTCAGAAGCATTGCCCAAAGCATTTTTAAGACTCTGTACATCGAAAAATTGAATACTTACACGAAATTTGAAGAAGAAGCCCTGACCTTCTTGCTTAAATCAAACACATTAACTCAAAAGGAAATCAACCATATTGGAAAGTACTATCTAGCTTTAGATAACACGTATTACTTTCGAAAAATTTTCCCCTATTTAAATATAAATGAATCAGCCGATAAATGGATCGATCAAATAGCGAAATCTTCCTGCAATCTTGATGGAGCAGTTATAGATAGTTTACTTAACAAATCACATCGAACTTTGAAAGATCACCTTGATAGAATCTCTCGCAAAAAGGGAGAGAAGAACATCCATCTTCTAGAGAGTATGATAGAGGCAACTAGCTCTAAAAAGAACTCTCTTGAGAGTTGTATAGAAACATTGATCGGGCACAAAGATTTTAACTCTGCCCAACAACTGATGAATACCTTTGGTAATGCTGTAAGTATTTACAGCAGGCCAAGGCAAGGCCTTTGGAGCTCTATCAAAAACCAACTATCTTACCTTTATGAGTACTGTACATGGTCTGCCTTCAGCTATCAGAGAATCCGCTTTCCTTTTATAAAGGATAAGGATTTAACCCCTGTTTCAAATGATGGTTTGATCACAGACGCATTTGACAAATCACACCTTGCCCTAGTAGGTAAGGTCAGAAATTTAGGCGCACTAAAAACCATTTCTTACGAAAAGCTTGTAAAAGCGGGTTTTGAAGCAAGGTTTTTACAAAACAGAAAATTTGCTAGTACTCTGTTCACTGTTGGAATTCACCATGCCATGAAATACTTTGGTCATGATTGGGAAGTCGACCAAAAGTCAAAGCCTTTAGTTTTGGTAGAAGGTAAGCTCATTTCCGAAAAAGAATTTCTATCAAGATTTGAAATAAGAAGCTTCAATATTGGGCCGGGTAACGTTCCTAAACTTTATGAAAAAGAAACAGATCGCTTATTTGAGTATACTAAGGATGGCTTAGCACCTCACAACCATCTAATTCTTAACCCTATTAAGAAAGTTGAAAACCCTGATGGAAAATTCTACATAAGCTTTAAATGTCTTGAACACGGCAACACTACAACACCTGGCGGCATACAAAGATTCATGAAAAGCCATTCCTGGATAAACATGCAGAGTGGTAATGGCGATTTATATAGTGCTGGAATGTTTGCTATAGGGAAGGTTTTAAGCCCTGACCTTTATGAGTACGCAGAGCGTCCTAAAAAAGAAGTTAAATTCGAAGTGTCAGAAAGCAAATTCCTCGAAATAAAAAATTACATTGAAAAGCAGAATTTGGATGACAACTCATTTAACTTACTAAAGCAAAACTGCTCTTCTTTTTCTCTTTCTGTTGCAAAAATGATCCACCCGAGTGCAAAGGCCGATTTAAACATTGAAGAGACAAACACTTTCACAAACCGCCTAAAGATTTATGTAGCTTCTAGGATGATTGCAGACAAAGTTATTGCTGAAAAGCCCCACATTCAAAAAGCTCTCGATCTTGCAGAAACAACTAAAGATCTAAATGAAGTCGAGTCGGTAGGCTTAAGCATTTACAATGCCTTTATGGCCTCAAACGATACGTCTAGTAATCTTTACGAGTTTATCAACCTTATAGATAAGTTAGAAAAGCTGAGTGAAGAGACCGGGGCGGGCTCTGCTCTTGAGTCTATGGCAAAATTCATGGTTGAGCATACAAGAGAGGAAATCATTTCCTGTCTATACAACCTATTTACAGACATCCAAAAGAAAGCAGGCTCCCAGTCTATGGATCATCCTTATTTGCTTTTTGAAAATCTAAAAACTCTGCCAAAAGCCCATACGTCCGCAATCAAACAGTAAGGGTAATAGCCCACCTGTTAAGCAGGCTTTTTCTTATCTTGCAGGTCCTCTAATAGAGGCTTTACAAGCATGAGAGCATCATTTAAATACTTAGTAAAGTCTTTTGCAGTTTTCCCCTTAGCAGTGACAAAAGAGGAAACATTTACAATAATCTTATCTTCTTTATCTACTCTGTACAAAAGACCGTAGCCATTTTCTTTTTCTGTAGGTCTGAAAATACCTCCATCTCCATGTTTTTGTTTCACTTGTGATGATGATATGGGGTACTTAACAAGCTCTCCCATACATGTTTCTAGAAAATCCACATTTTCTCCCCTCATCTTAGCAAGGCAATAAAGAGCAAACATATGTCTATCTTCAGAAAACCCCTCCATCGTTGTTCTTGAATCTAAAGAGAGCGTTTCAACAGCTGTGCATAAACTATCTACAAGAGGGTCTAAGTCCTGATCATCTTGTGGCGCTTTTGGTTTTTGCATAGCCCGAACAAAAGCTTCAGAGGCTTCACTTCTTGGGTGTCCTTGAAAAGTTCTCATCTTCCTGAACTGGCGAGCAAGTAAGGCCTCGTAGGTATTTACTCCAGCTACTACATCATCTTCACTGCTCTCCATAAGAGAATATGCCAATTGAAAAACCATCTGTATTACGCTGTCTGGATGACCAGCAGCTTTAAGAAGTTCTTTTCCAAATTCTGTAAAAACAAACTCTTCTACTTGAAGGCCTTCATTAAGTTTTTTCTCTTCTAACTCTCTTACTTTTGCTTTTAATGGCTGCGGCATTTCTATATTAAGGCGCGCTAAACCTCTTGGATTTTCACTTTTCTCATCATACACATCGGTACCTACTAAACAAAGGCTTGGCAACGTAAAATTGTCCACAAGTCCCTGTTCTCTTGGATAAATGTACTCAATAAGAGGAGCTAAATGTGTCGCATCAAAAGAGCCGTGGGAACAGATGATGTAAAGACTCCCATCTGGTTTGCAGCACACTTGAAAAGAAAGGTCAAAGTTTCTACCAGAGGTTGTACTAAAGCCATGTTTTGCGGCCTCGGCGTTGCCACTCCAAGTAGCATCATCATCAATACAAATACCGAACATCGCTGATTCAATCATATCCATATGAGCTGCGTTCGAAACGCTTACTTGTCTAACAGCGTCCCTATCTGCTGTCCAATCCGCTCTTTTTTGAGAAGACAGTACATTCACATCATAGAGATCCCCTTCTGGACTGTTAGTATCTATCGAGGATAAATTTTGATACAGCTCTTCAGCTGTTTTTGGCCTATCTCCCTTCATAAGATCTAAGATATAAGTTACACCTTTATACATAACAACTACATGCGTAGATTCAGGATGATCGACAAATGTATCACATTCTTGTCCTGGAACTCTGTATGTACCGAAGCATTTTAGGCATTTTTCTGCATCAATTGGTAGAGATCTTCCAAATCTAAAGATCATATTCTCCTGGGCTACTCCTGCAACAAGCTCTCTTTTGTAGTCCATAGCGAGCTTAAGCATGCAAGCCCCTCTTATAAACAGCCTATCTCTACCTTGAAAGTTACCAAAATTAACAGGAGTTGCTCTATCGTATCCAATCCAGGATGTTTTTTCTATAGGGCACTCTCTACCGTAGCAGTACATCGCTTCCCAAAAACTATCAATCCACCCATCACTAAATGTTGTGGCCATGACATGCAGCCTTGCTTGATCGGTGAAAGCTGTATTATCTAAATAGCGCTGTAAATCTCTTTGGAATTTTCCGAATTCAGCTTCACCTAACTCAAGCCTTGCTCTTTCTTCTACTCTTCTTACTGAGGCTAGTAGAGGAGGCACTTCTAAAGATGGTAAATTAGCATTTACATACCACTGATTACCTGTAAGCCATGTTGCAGTTCTTGCAAAAGGCGTACCTACTAGAGCTCTTGCTCTTGTAGCGAGTCTATACCCTCCTGAATAGGTCTGATCTAAAAGATCTTTTCCACCATGTCTCTCAGATAGTTTTGCAAGTAAGCTTGCCCCTACTGCCGTTGCTAATAGTGCCATCTTCCACCTCAATTTCCATAATTTTAAAATGAGGCGGGAATTTAGGTTAATGCTTTTTTTAAAGCAAGAGTTAAGAATTGATTAAGATAAGCTTCACAGGGAAGCTCATAAGAAAATATTTTTTACTAAGTAAAGCGCCCTTTCTCAAATACCTGAAAAACCTCACAAAAGAGCGTTTTTATACTCCAGGGCATGTTCTACCTGCCAATTGGGCCTACTGGCTCCGCCTTCCTCTTGAGGAAATCGCGAGGCATTCTAAGCTGAAAACATACGTAACATTATTTTAAACAATATACTCTTTTTTTTATCTAAAATATGAATAATTTTAACTTAATAATTATTAATTTTTCTATACAGTTTTATTAACGATTTTAATATAATTAAATGAATTAACATTCATTAATATTAATTTTTACTAGGCTACAAAATATGAGTATTTTTTTGAATTCAATGGAAAACAATCAAGGCATTATGAGCCCTTTAGAATACCGCAACCCTACCCCACGAAAAACAGCGGGCTATGCTAAACGCATCAAGGCTATTGCAAATACTAGATTAAAGAATAGTCAAGAACACCCAACGACTCATCATGTTTTAAATAGACTTTATACATTGAAATTTCTCCAAGGTATTAAGGATTATAATCATCTACCATTGAAGGTGGATTTAGAAAAATATTTACAATCAAGTGCAGACAGTGCAGCTACTCAGGCGGTAAAACGTACTCAATTACAATCGTATAGTGAAAACATCGATGAAATTCCTACGGAGATATTGAAGCCATTGGTTAAAAACCTCTATGAGCTTCTCTATATTAAAGGATTAGGAGCTTGCGTTTATGAATATGAAAAAGAAGCTCTTGCTTTATTATTAAAATCAAACTTACTTACAAAATCTGAACTAAATCATATTGCTAAACACTATTTGGAGTTAGAGTGCCAAAATGGGTTTGAGACGGTCTACACTCATCTAAATATAAAACAAAACCTTAAAAAAGAGTGGATATTTCTTATAGGAAAATCACAAATCATTTTAGATGAAGCAATTATAGAAGATTTTTTTAAAAGCTCATCTTTAAGTATAAATGAAGCCATAAACATAATATTGAGTATAGATGGAAAGAAGAACTATCACTTACTTGCAATTCTTATAATGAAGACTCCGTTAAAAGCTGAAACTCTTGAGCGATGCATCACATCTCTTACAAAGAGTAGTGACTACGATGGAGCACAATTCCTTCAGGACTTACTTCAAGATTCAGTCACCCCCTTCAAAAGAAAAAAAACAAGCTTCGTGAAAAGAGTAAGGCAAAAGCTAACATACCTATATGACTATACAATGTGGTCCACATTCCATTATAGAAACATACGATTTCCTTTTATCGATAAGCTCGGGTTACAAAATGCAAGGGCTGATGAACTCACTCCACTATTCGAGAAACAGAACTTGGCAGTTGTTGGGAAAGCTAGAAAAGCGATGGGTCGCCAAGAATTTTCAGAAAAGAAACTATTACAGGCGGATTTCGAGAAGAGGTTTTTAAAGAACCCAGAGTTTGCACAAATGCTCTATACCACTGGCATCCATAACGCCATGAAGTACTTTGGTCATGATTGGGAAATTAACAATCGTTCTCAACCTTATATTCTAGTGGAAGGAAAGCTTGTTTTAGAGAATGAATTTCTTTCAAGATTTGAAGTAAGAGATTTTAATATTGGTCTTGGGCATGTTCCTAAGATTTTCGAAAAATCAACAGATCAAGTATTTGAATATAGCGAAAAGGGATTAGTACCACATAACCATTTAGATTTTTTACCTATGAAAAAAGTTGATAACCCAGATGGCAAGTTTTATATTAGCTTTAAGGCTCTGGATCATGGAAATACAACCAGTGTTGGAGGAGTTCAAAGATATGTAAAGAGTCACTCTTGGTTGAATTTACAAAATAGTGATGGCGAGCTTTATAGCGCAGGATTATTTGCTACTGGCAAAGTATTAAGTCCTGATCTTTTTGAGTACGCAGAGCGTCCAAAAGTTGAAGCGAAGTTTGAAGTTACAGAAAGCCAGTTCCTAGAAGTTAAAAAATATATTGAAGACAAGAAAAGTACTGAAAACCCATTTAACTTTATTAATCAAAACTGCTCTAGCTTTTCACTAGATATCGCTCGAATTCTTTTTCCCGATATTGATGCATCAGCCTATGTTAGAGAAACTACTGGGTTTGAAAATCGCATTAAACTTTTTGTCATCTCCAGAATGATCACAGATCATATTATTGAAAACAGAGAACATATTAAGACTGCAATAGAAACCTCAAGACTTTTGCAAGAGTCGGATCGTACAAGACTTCTAACTAATGCAATGAAAAATATCTTTGAAGAAGAAGATAGTACTACAGCTGCTTTCGAAGATCTCATTGTCGGATTGGAAGCTTTACAATCATCTGAATATGGCCTTATTGTAGAAGAAATGGCAAACTATTTTGTTGAGCATTCAAGAGATGAGATCATGTCGTGTATTTATAACCAATTTACTAGCATCCAAAGGTCATCTCTAACCCATTCAATGGATCATCCATATAAATTATGTGAAAACCTGAGCAAAAAGCCAGAAGCCATCACATCTAAAATTAAACAGTAAATAGTGGTTATTGTGATCGTTAGCTATTAGATTGAGGCAGCTTTTTGTAAACACCTTGCGAGCTCTTGAGCGGACTTACCATCGGCTGTTACAAACGAAAACATGCTTACTTTGATCTCATTACTATCATTGAATGGAACTTCAACTCTCATCTTAGCAAAATGAGAATATCTAGACTTTAAATACCATTGGAAAAAAACCTATTCGCATTTACAATCTGTTCTATGCGTTTATTATCGATATTTCTTTTTTCTACCTGCCTTTGCTTCTCTTATCCTTCTGTTGAAAGGATGAATTTGCAAACGCTATATAGCAGCCTGGACCCTACTTCTATCTCGAAGCTTTTTGCTTTTTATGAGCTTTATCCTGATACGGATCTTGGTAAAGAAGCTCTAAAAAGAGTATGGGATTTGATCTACTTGCATAAGGATGAAGGTGACAAAACTCCTGTTTCTATCAAACTTCCCGATCTAGATATTGGGGCTATGATTGCTCTTATCAACAAGCAGCCCTATGAAAAAGACACTAATATCTCAGAAAAGCAACTAGATCAAATAGAGCAGATTTCATCACACCTGAAAAACCGCAAGCTAAAGGGATACGGAGCCACTGAAAAAGAAAAGGTCATGAAGCTTGACTCTGATGAGATTGACTTAGCAAGGGCTTTGCTACTGTACCAATACGAAGCGTCTGAAGATCCTCTCTATGAAATACGGAAATATGAAGCAAACCTTGATCTTATGGCACTGCAGATCCTAGCAAGACTTAGCAAAGATGCTACGGACCTTGAAAAGATCCATGCTATAAACCACTTCATCTTCCATGAAATGAAATTTAGATTTCCTCCGCACTCTCTTTGGGCAAAAGATATCGATATCTATACCTTTCTTCCTTCTGTAATAGACAACAGACAGGGTGTTTGTTTGGGTGTATCGATTCTCTATTTAGCCCTTGCTCAAAGGATCGATGTTCCTCTTGAAATCATCACCCCCCCTGGTCACATCTATGTACGCTATCGAGAGGGTGACACCATCATCAACATTGAAACTACAGCAAGAGGAGTAAATACACCGTCAGATATGTATCTTGGTATCAACACAAAACTTCTTCATGAGAGATCTCTTAAAGAAGTTGTAGGAATGGCTTTTGTCAACCAAGCCTCAGTGATGCTTCACAGAAAAGACTACGATGCAGCAGCTTCTTTATACGAGAAAGCGATGCCTTTCACACCTGATGACGATTTAATCAAACTCCTTCTTGGAATCACTTATCTCATGCGATTTGAGCATGAAAAAGCTGAAGGACTTTTTAAACAGATCGCTGGAAAAACCTTTGTCGACGCCGTTCATGAGGAGAGCATTCCAGCAGACTATTTAAGCGGCAATGCAACAGTAGATGCCATTGAAGCTGTGTTCACACCTGTAGATGAAACAAGGGAATCTATCTTGCAAAAGCAAAAGGTTTTGCTTTCTTGTTTAGAAGAGTGTCCCAAATTCAGAGCAGGTCAGCTCCAACTTGCAGTGACCTGGCTGCAGCTTGGTAGAGGGAAAGAAGCGATTGAAGCTTTGAAGAAATGCTACGAACTGGATCAAAAAGATCCAACGATCAATTACTACCTCACCATACTTTCATTACAAAGACTTCAATACCAAGAGGCTTGGAGCTTTCTAACCCATACAAAAGAGATCCTCTCATCAAGCGGTCATAACCCAAAAATGCTAAGATCCTTAGAATACCAACTCCGCAATGTTTATCCAGATCCCATTCATAAGATTTGCAACTAAATAAAAAAATTTCTAAAAGGGCATTAAAGAGACCAATACACATGGGTTGATTATATGCTTAAAAACAAATCACTTTATTTAATTTTTCTTTTCATGGCGACATTTTGTCTTGGAGCTTCAGAAGTTCCTTCTATCAATGACATGATGTCAATTGAAGATCAAAGAAGAACAGGAGTCATTAGACTCAAACAAAATCAAAAAATGCAACTTGCTAAATGGCTCGTTGCTCATGGCTTTTATGAACGCCATGAAAAAGTAACCCCTAAGGCTCCCCCTCTTTACTTAAAAAGTAATATCGGAAGTCAGATGACACTTTCCGATGATAGTGATTGGGAAATTGCTCCTGAAGATGTAAAGACAGCAAAAGACTGGAAGGACAACCCAAAGGTACGTGTCGAAAAGACAAAAAACCCTGTCTACCCTTACAAAATTTACAACTTAGAGACTAAAGGAAATGAGTATGTGAAAGCTCGCTTCCCTTTTAGTTCTTAAGGTGCAGAGTGTTTACAGAGTCTATAGAGCGGATCCGTCCCTCTATAGACTTTGAAATATTAGGATTTTTCTGCATGTATTGAATCACAGTATCGATAAGCTTACCCGCCTCATCGTAGTTCACAAGAATTTTGCCGTCCGCAAGACTAAAAAAGCCATCCCCACCACTTTGATTATAGGTGTTTGTCGCGAGGCGATACTTTTTTTTCGTCTCAAGAGGACTCCCATTAATTCTTACATCAATGATTTTTTCACCTGGGATGCTATTTGGGTTATAAAAGTATTCAATCCCTGAAACCTGCAGAAACTTTCCTGCATGATCTTTTGTGTTTGCAACTCCAACTTCGAGTGCTTGTAAAATATCTTTACCAGTCACCTCTATTAAGATGTTGTCATTATCAAAAGCGAGTTCTTTTAGAAGATCCTTATAGCTAAGTGATGAGCCCGCTTCATAAAAACGATCTCCTCTTATGATCCCGCCGCTCATAAGAGCTACATCTGCATTTAACTGCTCTTTCAAAGCATCAAGAATCAGGTTTGCCATCGTAGATTCTTCTGTTCTTACAATCGTATGACGAGAGTCTAGAGATGAGGCAATATGACAAAGAGGCTTAGATCCCTCCTCATCAAAATACTGATCATATCGATCAATGTGTGCCTGGATGTTTATATCTACATCTTCTTTTCTGTTGAGAAGGATTTTCCAAGAAGGGAACACCTTGACCTCCCTTTCTCCCTTCTCCTTTATCGTTTCTAGATGGAGGTCTATTCTTCCAAGAAAATAAGCATTTTGCCCTGTTTTCATAATCAGAGTGTCATGTTCATACCATACAACTGGGTTATGATCATGTCCCCCAAGAATCACATCAATCTCTGGCACCTCTTTTGCAAGCTGACGATCTTCTGCGATAAATAGATGAGTAAGAGCCACAATGACATCAGCTCCTTTCGCTTTTAGTTCACTGCATAGTCTTTTTGCAGTAAGAGCAAGAGGACAAAACAGAACAGAGTTTTCTGTTGATGAGAGTATGGGTGTTTCCGTTGTCACTATCCCAAAAAATCCTACCTTCACTCCATCTGCTTCGACAATGTATGCTTGGTTTTCACCTGAAAAATAATTTCCTTCTAAGTCATAGACGTTGGCCCCAAACCAAGGGAAGTTAGATTCTGCGATTCTCTCTTTTACAACACCTGGGCCAAAATCAAATTCATGATTACCAAGAACTACAAGGTCTACTTTCATTTCGTTAAAAAGCTCTACTCTATGCTTTCCTTTATCAAAAGTGGAAAGCACCGAGGGAAACAAAAAGTCTCCATTCATCGTTGTAATATGATGCTTCGCAAGTTTTCTTTCATTCTCAAGCATCGTTTGCAGTGTTGCAAAACCTCCAATACCTGATGGTTTAGGATGAATATCGTAAACATCATTAAAGGTTAAAATCGTGAATTTCGTAGAAGATATCTCTGCAAAGCTCCCTACACTACATAAAAATATACTTAGAAATAAAACAACCTTCTTCATTAAACCTTTCCTAAAACCTTTTTGAATTTAAAGTTAAATTATAATTTAACGCATTTTTGGTGAATAATGCATTACTATTTAGGTAAAGAGCTTTGCAAAGCATAACCCCATCTGATATAATTCCTCTATTAAACTTAATTTAAGGAACTTAAACATGGGTAGTATCTCAAATAGGGCTTCTTTATTCTTTCAAGTACCATTCGAGTACCATGATGAATCTGCCCTTAGAGGAGAAAATTTTTTCTCTCCTATTTCTTTTGATATTTATTGTGAAGATGATCTTCTTGCTTATACAAGGGGAGAGACTAACTCTACTGATGAAGTCGATGGTGCAAGTGATTTTGAAAATGGAAGTACTACGACACTCCAATTACCACGCGATTCTAAACGTTTTGAGCTTGTTCTTAACTACAGCATTAATGATGATCACCCTGATTTTGAAAGATGTTATACTCTTACAAAAACGAACCTTATTGGAAAAAGAATCATCATCGTAAGAAAGCCTGATCGCGAACTTTCCATAAGAGTGTCTTCCACCCCCTACGTTTCAATAAGAGAATGCGTAAGGCGCATTTTGAATGCGGTAATAGAGCATAGAACAAACCGCTCATAATTTTTCTTGTAATAATTTCAGTCTCTTCGTAGCCTGCTCAAAAAAATTTGAGGTTTTATGGGAAAACCAATGATCGATTTTTCATGTACGCCAGTTGTCCGAGTAAGGTACGAAGACTTAGGGCATGCACCTCCCAAGCTTGCAGAAGTTGAGTTCTTTAATGCAGAGAAAATCGAGGCCTTTTGGGACAAACAGCTACTACTATCAGACACTCCAGAAAATGCTGTCGAATTCCCCCCTCGAATAAGTAGTCTTCAACCAATTCAATCTAATACAGATCATGTGGTTCGCCTTGAGCCGGATGAAACAGTGAAGGCTTGCTTATGGGTGCGAGAAGGAACGCATTTTGTACAAGTATTCAATGAGCACTTTCCATTCAAAGTAAATGCTTCACTCCTCCATCAAAAAACCGTCCGTATTTTACGAAGTGGAGATGGGGTCACCGACTACGCAAAAGAAATTTCCTAGCTGAAAAAGTGGAATACCGTGCATATGGGAAGTAAGGTGTATTAACGGTAGATTACATGGTTTTAGATATCTTTTCATGGGCAGCAATTGTCATACTTTCTATTAGCTACTGGTTTCAGATTTATAAAATCCAAGTTCACAAAGAAGTTAGGGATTTATCTCTTTCCTATAACATCCTTCTTGCTATCGGATTTGGTATTTTAGCAGGAACTGCTTACGTAGAAAAGTCCCTTATTTTCCTTGTAAAACAAATCGCAACGACAATCCCTGTCATCATTATTATCATACAAATCATCTACCACAAAAGAGACCGCTGGCACGATGAAAACGATCCTAGCTGCGCTAGTTGCAAAGAAGAGATGGAACCATATTGGAAACATTGCGCGTTCTGCGGAGAAAAAAAACAAGCCAAAACGGAAGAGTCTGCATAGACGTTTTTAGCATTTAGACTTGACAACTGCTAAATACTAGAGTTATCCTGAAATCAAAATGATAGCAAGAATTTTGATAAGGAGGCTTATATGACACCACAGTTCACAGAAAAAGTAACAGAAGCTCTACAAACGGCCTTTCAAAACGCTGAAAGCTCAAAACATACAGAAGTGACTACACCCCATCTGATGCTTCCTCTATTTGAAGATAAGGAAGGGTATTTTCAGGCGCTATGTAATAGCTTAAAACTTGACGCTTCACTGCTCATCCCAAATCTAAAAAAAGCAGCTTCCTCTACAGCAAGCTTTGCAGATGGTGGAAAAGAACCACAGATCAACCCTAAGTTGCAAAGGCTCATTCAAGAAGCGGCAGAACTCTCTAAAAAATGGAAAGATAGCTACGTAAGCTCTGATCACCTTTTTTACACCTTTTGGAATTCAGCAGATGAGCCATTTGCGTCGTGGAAGAAATCATCATCGCTCACTCTCGATGATGTGAAGAAGAAAATTTTTGCAATAAGAGGAGATAGACATATGGATTCCCCTACAAGTGAACAAAACCTGCAAGCTCTTGAAAAGTACTGCAAAAATCTAACCTCACTCGCTAAAGAAGGAAAGTTAGATCCTGTTATTGGTAGAGACGATGAGATCAGAAGAACCATTCAGGTTCTATCAAGAAGAACAAAGAATAACCCTATTTTAATTGGGGAGCCTGGCGTTGGGAAAACGGCTATCGCTGAAGGCCTTGCCCAAAGAATCCTGCAGGAAGATGTCCCCGATGCTCTTAAAGGCAAACAGCTTGTAGCTCTTGACATGGGAAGCCTGATTGCAGGAACGAAATACCGAGGAGAGTTTGAAGAAAGACTAAAAAGCATTCTAAAAGAAGTGGAAAGTAGCGATGGTAACGTTTTACTTTTCATCGATGAGGTACACACTCTTGTTGGGGCTGGAGCAACAGATGGAGCAATGGATGCTGCAAACCTTTTAAAACCTGCGCTTGCAAGAGGAACTTTGCACTGCATCGGCGCCACGACATTAAACGAGTATCAAAAACACATAGAAAAAGACGCAGCTCTTGAAAGAAGGTTCCAGCCTGTTTTGGTGCTTGAGCCAACAGAAGAGGATGCCGTTGCTATTTTAAGAGGCTTAAAAGAGCGCTATGAAATCTTCCATGGTGTTCATATTACAGAAGGCGCCCTTCAATCAGCTGTTCATCTTTCAACAAGATATATTACAGATCGGCAACTTCCTGATAAAGCCATAGACCTAATTGATGAGGCCGCTAGCATGATCCGCATGCAGATAGGAAGTCTTCCCCTTCCTATTGACAAATTAGAGAGAGAGCTCAGCTCATTTAACGTAAAAAAACAAGCTCTCAAAAAAGACACTTCAGAAAAAGCAAAGAAAGAAGTAGAGAGCTTAGAAAAGAAAATCGCTGAAAAGAGTGAAGAGTTAAATATCTTAAAGGAAAAGTGGAATGGAGAAAAAGAGTTAATCGAAGAAGTCAAAAAAGCGAAAGACTCTCTTGAAAAGTTAAAATTCCAAGAAGAAGAAGCGGAAAGAAGCTTGAACTACGACAAACTCGCCGAGCTACGTTATAGTTCTATTCCAAAAACTCAGGAAGAGATCGAAAAAGCACAGAAAAGATTAAACGACTTGCCTTCCCGCCTTTTGGAAGAAGAAGTCAGTGAATCACTGATTGCAAGTATCGTTGCTAAATGGACAGGGATTCCTGTTTCTAAGATGATGCAACAAGAAGCAGAAAAGCTGCTTCACCTTGAAGATCTTCTTAAAGAGTCTGTTGTAGGACAAGACTTTGCAATAAGTTCTATTTCTGACGCTGTAAGACGCTCAAGATCTGGACTTTCCGATCCTAACAGACCTCTTGGAGCCTTCCTTTTTGTAGGTCCTACAGGCGTTGGAAAAACAGAACTTACTAAAGCTCTTGCTAAAACTCTCTTTGATAATGAAGAAGCTATGATACGTATTGATATGTCAGAGTATATGGAAAAACATAGCGTGTCTAAGCTCATTGGCTCTCCTCCTGGGTATGTTGGTTATGATGAAGGAGGACAACTCACTGAAGCACTAAGAAGAAAGCCTTATTCTGTCGTGCTTTTTGATGAGATTGAAAAGGCTCATCCCGATGTTTTTAACATCCTTCTTCAAATGTTTGATGATGGAAGAGTAACAGATAGTAAAGGGCGAGTGATCAACTGCAAAAATGCTCTTTTCATCTTAACATCAAACCTTGGTTCTGATGTGTTGCTTGAAAAAATGAATGACAAGAGTTTCTCTGGTGATAAAGACAGTCTACTGAAAGTCTTAGACCCTATTATTAAAAACTACTTCCGTCCGGAATTTATCAATAGGCTCGATGAGATCCTTCCCTTTGTCCCCCTTCTTGAAAAAGACATGGAGAAAATTGTTCGCATCCAAATGACTCGTGTCGCAAAAAGGCTTGCGGAGAAGCAAGCTAGCATTTCTCTTGATGAGAATGCTATCGAGTTTCTTGCAAAACAAGGATACGATCCAAACTTTGGGGCTCGCCCATTAAAAAGGTTGATCCAAAAAGAGATTGTTAACCCTCTCGCATCTAAAATTCTTAAAATGGAGCTTCGCCCTTTGGACTGTGTTGAAGTGTCATTTGATGAAAAAGAGCAAAAAATTACTTTTAAAATAAAACAAAAAAAGTAATTAATACAATTAAGGGGCTTTATTAAGCCCCATATATGTATTAGCTCAAATAAAGTAGATGCCTTATGAAAGCTACCTATAAGCAAGTAATTGCTCCGATTGCATCGCTTGCACTCATCATGCTTGGACAAGGCTTCTTCAATACCTATGTGAGCGTAAAGCTAAATGCTGTAGGGTACTCTACTTCTTTAAACGGTCTTGTAAACGCCTGTTATTTTCTTGGGATCATGATTGGCGGAATCTATATTGAGAAATTCATCAATAACATCGGACATATCAGAGCTTTTGCAATTTTTGCGTCTATGAACGCCGCGATTGTTACACTACAAAGTTTATTCATAAGCATATGGAGTTGGATGCTTCTTCGCTGTCTAATGGGGATTTGTGCAGCAGGATTATTCATTGTCATCGAAAGCTGGCTTCTTTTACTTTCTACAACGAAAACAAGAGGTAAACTCCTCTCTTTGTATATGGTTGGTCTCTATCTTGCCCAGGCATCTGGTCAGTTTATCCTAAATATAGTAGACATCTCTACACAAACACCGTTTATGACCTCCATTTTCTTATCATCTATCTCTGTCATTCCGGTATGTGTGATGCGCTCTGGTTCACCACAGGTTACAGAAGAAGCATCTGTGACTAACATATTTCATATCTTTAAAATCTGTCCCTTTGGGGTACTCGGTTGTTTTATAGCGGGCATGATATTAAGCGCTTTTTATAGTCTTGGGCCTGTATTCGCAAGAGAAAGCAGTCTTTCTATTATGCAAGTCTCTCAGATTATGGGAATCACCATTTTTGGAGGCCTAGCTTTGCAGTGGCCGATAGGTCATCTATCAGACATTATCGACAGACTCAAAGTGCTACTTATCGTAGCTCTTATTTTGCTTGGTATTTCCCTGATCCTATTTATAAATACGACTATGTCTTACTGGCTGTTCCTCCTTCTTTGCCTGCTTTTTGGAGGATTTTCATTTACTCTCTATCCATTAAGCATCACCTTCACCTGCGACCACTTTAACTCGAACAATATCATATCGATCACCTGCTCTCTTCTTATCGTTTATGGAACAGGATCGATCCTAGGACCTCTAATCTCCCCTCTACTCATGCTTATCAAACCCTCTGGGCTTTTTCTTTACGTGAGTATTTTAAGCCTTCTATTGATCTTTGTGGGCATATTGAAAGTAAGACGCAAAGCTGAGATCTCGGAAGAAGAGCAAGGAGAATACATCCCACTTCCTCGAACAACACCACTTGCTTACTACTTAGATCCAAGACAGGAAGAAAAGGATGACGACGCTCTAGAAGAGTATCTCTTCCAAAGTGATGAAGAGCACTCTTAAGCTGTGAAAAACTCTTTAAATTGTGCCTGCAGAGAAGTTGGAACAACTTCTTCAATACCCTCTTTGTCATACATAAGAAAGTACGTACAAGCGAACATAATTCCAAGAGCTGGAGTAAAAAGAGCTACAAAAAGGGAAAGTCCGCAAACAAGAAAGCGTTTGAAAGAAAGGAAAAATTTAGAAAGGAATCTTCTAAATAGAGGCACCTTTCCAAAAGTGATTAAGTTGAGCACTGCTGCAAGAGACACACTCACCGACACATAAACACCCCACAAAACATCGATAACAAGAAGCAAAAGAAAAAATAGTCTTGCCGCAAGAGAAGAGAAAAATCGATCTTTCTTGCTACCTTCTTCCTCCTGGAATCCAACCTTAGCTTCAGCAAGCTCGATTTTCTCCATAGTTTTCTGCGCCTTTTGTGAATTTAAATTTGCAGAAGCCTTTTCAGTGTAGTCGAAGATATTGTAGATTGTCATAAAGAGTTTCCTTCTTACCTTTTGTGTTTTATTTTGTTCATACCATTGAGTGCTGCAATCCTGTAGCCCTCGGCATAAGTCGGATAGTTGAACACCTGGTCGATAAAATAATCGATCTTCGCATTAAATGTCATTGCAACTTGACCAATGTGTATCAATTCCGTCGCCTCTCTCCCTATGATATGTATCCCTAAAATTTCTAATGTTTCTACATGAAACAAAATCTTAAACATACCTGGGTCGTTACCCTTAATCTGGTTCCTTGCGATCTCGTAGTAGTAGGCTCTTCCTATTTCATACTTAAATTCTAAATCTTTAAGCATCTCTTCCGTATATCCAATGGAAGAAATCTCAGGGATCGTATAGATCCCAATAGGATAAAAAGAAGGAAAGTGGTGCGTTTGCACACCAAACGCATGCCTTGCGGCAAGTCTTCCTTGCTCCATTCCTGTAGAAGCTAAGGCGGGCCCTCCAATCACATCTCCTATCGCATAAATACTTGGCACAACAGTTTGAAAAAGAGCGTTCACAGGAACGTATCCTTTTTCCGTAACATTTATGCCAGCGCATTCGATACAAAGACCATCAACATTAGCCACTCTACCAAGTGCATACAGTAGGGCATCTGCTGAAGATTCGGTGTTATCTTTGAATTTCACCACAACTTGCTCATTTTTTTGAACTATTTCTTCAAAAACTTTTTCACCCAAAAAGCTTAGTCCAATCTTGCTTAACGACTTCTGTAAATGCTGCCCTATTTCACGGTCTAGAAGAGGAAGTATTTGATCTCTTTTATCAATTACAGTGACTTTTGTACCAAGAGCTGCGAAGAAACTCGCATACTCAGAACCAATGATTCCTCCACCAAGAACGATCAAACTTTTTGGCAGACAGTCAATTTCTAAAAGTCTTGTAGAATCTAAAACTTTTTGCTTATCAAACGGAACTTCCTTAGGATTTCTTGGTTTCGATCCAGTAGCAATTAAAATATATTCCGCAGAAATCACATGCACAAGTGTTTCGTTTTTATCATAAACATGAAGAGTATGCTCATCTTCGAACCTAGCAGATCCACGAATCACCTCTATATGATTTTTTTCGAACTGCCTACAAAGAATTCTTCTTTGTTCATCTAAAACTTTA
The DNA here is from genome assembly GCA_022601395.1 of Chlamydiia bacterium. GTDB lineage: Bacteria > Chlamydiota > Chlamydiia > Chlamydiales. Next base: position 17,931 of record JAJACS010000010.1, read on the forward strand.
TGAAGTCTGAAGTTCAAATCGTTGATGGAAATTTCTTTAAAAGACACTTCTTCATCTTGCGCATAAAAACTTCGTGAATAGAAATCTGTAAGGTCTAGGATAGCTTCTCTTAGCGACTTTGAAGGAATCGTGCCAGAATTTAAACTTGCGCCGCCAACGTGCTCATCTCTTTCGATCACTATAACTTTCTTACCAAGCTTCGCAGCTTGGATAGCAGCTTTTTGACCCGAAGGTCCAGATCCAATAACAGCAAGTTCTGCGTAGATTTCTTCCAAAGCTTCCTCAAACACGTAAAATATTTCCTTTTACGTTTGCTGAAGAAAAAAATCAATCTTTAGCTGAAACCAAGTTCTTCGATATAGCCTGTAAGAGCTTCCATACGTAAATCTTCAGAAAGAGCCAGTTTCTTTCTCATCTGCGCAAGATCACCTTTAACCTCAGGAAATAGTGTTTCATAAGAATGAAACGCTTCACTTTGAGCGCCATATTCAAAATGAGGGCCCATAAATACGGCTCCATGGGGCCGATCAGGGTGGGGTCTGCAAGCTATGATAGCAGGCTCTTTGCTATGTTCATACACAGCTTTGACATCAACAACTGGCTCACTTTCAGGGTCTATTTCAAAATACCCTCCGCCATTCATCGTTACATGGCAGGTTACCTTTCTATCTAGAAGCGTTAAGGGCTCTACTCGAATATTTGCTCTTCCATAAGCTGGTTCGTTACCACGATATGCAGGACCTTTGCAAGTGCCTTTGAAAATATTGATCAAAGACTCTGTTCCCTTTCTCTCACGATAAACCACGTGCCTTGAGCAGAAAAATGCACCGGCGCAAACACCCACAACTTTTAAAAGGCCGTTATCATAGTATTTCTGAATCCTATGCTGTAGCACATCTGAAAATTTCCATTTTGATATTGAAGGGGCTCCGGGAAAAACCAGGAGAGTATCAATGGGAATATCTGACTCTATTTCTCTAAAATGAAGAGAATCTTCATCATGGATTTGAAAGTCTGTTGTTCGCTCATTGAAAAGTTTTCTTAAAGTTGCTTCAAGCCCAATAGAACTTTCATGTGAGAAATTTAGCCCCCTCATAATTTTAACAACGGCAGGATTGTTAAATCTATAGGGCAAAACAGCTCTAGATCCAGTGAAAAATACGGGTATAGCCATACGCCTCCTCCTAGTTCGGATTAAATCAGTAGTCGATTGAAAAATTCAATAAAAAGATATGGTTTATATTTTTCTTCGCACGTAAGAAATTGGCTTAAACAGACTTGCTGAAAGCAGTACTTTATAGACCATGCCAGGAAGAAAAGGCATCACACCAAATGCGATTGCTTTTTTGAATCCCACCAAAGTAGAAAGCCAGCTAACACCACAAAGATAGAGAACTGCTTGACCAGCAACAAGAGCGAAAACTGTCTTTATAAATGACCTGCTCTTCATTTTATTTGTGATGTAACTAATAATAAACGCTGCTGGAACAAATCCAAGGAGAAATCCTGCAGATGGACCGATCATCCAAAAGGGATTAATCGACATTCCTGAAAGAATCGGAAGTCCTGCTGTTGCTCCACCTAGATATAACATCACAGATGCTACAGCAAGAGACGGTCTTAAGGTAAGACCTATAAGGAATATACCAAGTGTTTGAAGAGTAATTGGAACTGGTTGAATAGGTACCTTTGCAAGAGCTAGTAGTGATAGACAAAGAGTTGCGATAGACACTTTCGCAAGATCCATAAAAAATAGCCTACTTTTGATGTATGCTGCAGATCTTGTCTTGATTGTCTTTATAGCCTGATTCATAGTGTCCCCCTTCTAAGGTACTTTCAAGAAATTTCGATAGTTTTTATAGGAGAAAGGATACTAGATACAAGAATATTCCAAAACCCTTTTATCCTACTTGAGAAATATCAAAGCCTCATGCTATGCTAGGCGTTTAAAAAGTTTCTTTTAGAGGAGATATCATGACAAGAAAATGTCAAGTGACAGGGAAAAAGCCCGTAAAAGGACGCTCATATACGATTCGTGGTATTGCGAAAAAGAAGAAGGGCATTGGACTAAACATCACAGGGAAGAGTAAAAGAAGATTTTTACCTAACCTTATGAAAAAACGTTTTTGGTTCGATGATGAAAATCGTTTTATTACGTTGAAACTTTCTGCAAAAGCAATGCGCGACATCGATAAAAAAGGCATCTCAGCAGTTGTCAAAGAAATGCGTCAGAAAGGCCAAAAAGTTTAAGAAACTTTTTGAGAAAAAAATTAGAAAAGCAAGCTTTAGCCTAGCGCTGATGCTTGCTTTTTCTTTTTTTGGATATATCTCCTACAAAAGCATCTGTATCCCTCTTCCTTCTGCTAAATCTCCCATCCTTTTTTATACAAATTCTACCCATTCCTTAAGACACCTTGTTGTCACTGCTTTAAAGAAAGCCAAAAAAAGCATAGAACTCTCTAGCTACGCTTTAACTGATGAGCCGGTCCTCATCACCATACTAAAAAAAAACATCCCCTATAAAATTTTAACTGATCACAAGACCTTGCCAAAAAATTTTAGAGTTTTTCAAGAAAAGCTCCCTTGGGAACTTAGGAAAACAAAAGGTCTCATGCATGAAAAAATCCTTCTTATCGATAGCCATACCACCTACTTAGGCTCTGCCAACATGACCTACGAGTCACTGAAGATCCATGAAAACCTCATCATTGGGATCTATAACGAAGCTTTTACAAAAGCTCTTTCCAAAAACACCTTTGGCATTGAAAAGTTTCATATAGAAGGTATGGATGTCACCTTTTGCAGATTACCTTGTAAAAAAGAAAAACCCTCCCTCTTAATCAAAGAACTCATTGATCAAGCGAGTAGCACAATAGACATTGCCATGTTTACTCTTACCCATAAGGAACTGATCAACAGCTTAATTAAAGCAAAAGAAAGAGGAGTTTCTATTAAGATCTACCTCGACAGAACTTCTTCTAATGGAGCCTCGAAGAAAGCTTTTGAGAAAATAAAGTCAGCAAGTATTCCCGTATTTACAAATGTTGGGCAAGAACTGCTTCACCATAAGATGATGCTTGTCGATGGAAGCGTCTTTGTTCTTGGATCGGCCAACTGGACAGGGAGTGCCTTTGCAAAAAACCAAGACTTCTTCCTGATTATAAATCCTCTAAAAGAAGTATATCGAAAGAGAATTAGAGGTATATTTTGCAGGCTTGCTAAAAAAACAAAACTTAAATGAGCTGAAGTGCTTCTTTTGGATTAATCTCGAAAGAGGACTGGAAAATTTTAAGCTCAAACATCGGAATCATAGCAATGATATGCTCAAAGATTTCTGCTTGAATCTCTTCATGAATACGCCATTTAGTGTCTTTAGTAAAGACGTAGATCTGCAGAGGCAATCCATTTTCTGTTGGCTCTAAGTGACGCACTAGAAAGAGCATCCCTTCTTTGTGAATACGATCATTCGACTCTAAGTAAGCTACAATATATGCTCTTAACAAACCTAGGTTCGTGATCTCTTCAATTTTGTTATTCTTGATGTAGTCCTTTAGAAAACGATTCTGATAGAACCTTTCATAAATAACACCATCACAGAATTTAATTGTAAACTGGTCGATTAAAAGCGACCGCTTAATCCTTCTTCCTCCAGACTCAAACATCCCCCTCCAGTTCTTAAAAGAATCAGAAGTTAGAGCATAAGTCGGAATATTTGTAATCGTCTTGTCAAAGTTACGTACTTTTACAGAAGTAAGAGAGATATCAATCACATCACCATTTGCATCATGCTTTGGCATTTCTATCCAATCACCAACTTTCACCATCTGGTTTGCAGCAAGCTGAAAGCCTCCGACAAATCCAAGAAGAGGGTCCTTAAAAACGAGCATCATAACGGCAGTAAGAGCTCCCAAACTCCCTAAAAGAAGACTTGGTGATTGTCCCAGTATCCGAGAAATCATCAAAATGCCGCCAAGACCAAATATAATCAGCTTTGCGATTTGAAGAAGGCCTTTTATAGGCTTTTCTTTAGATACTTCAAAAGTTTGGTAGATGTTATAAACTGCGCCAAGCAATTCATTTACAACAAGAAGTGATATAATAATCAGATAGGCTTCAACAGCTCTTAAGACGTACTCCATTAAAGATGGTAAACCGCCAAAAAAAACAGGGATAAGTGCATAAACCACCATTCCTGGTAGTAGCAGCCCTAGTCGCCCAAATAAATTGCCTTTTAAAATAAGCTTATTCCACTTCTTAGGCATTTTTCCAATACCCTTCTTAATAAGCTTAACTGCATAACGCTGCGTAATGAAGTGAACAATAAAAGCAAGAGTCCCCACTCCTAGAGAAAGGAGAAGGTAATAGCCTACCTGTTTAGCAAGGGGTAAAAGAGTATCTATCTGCAGAAAGTCAAACATGCCTGGAGTATAACAGATAATCCAATAAGTTGCGTCATATAAACAGATTTTTATAAAAAATAAGCCTTTCTACTCCTTTATAACAAGTGATAGCAGGGTGAGTTTGCTAATATTTAAAAAATTTGCTAGATTTTGATTCTAAAAAAAAGAGTGTGTATGACAGGAAATTTGAGACCTTTTATTGGCTTTACTCTCATTCTATTTTTCCTTCTAGACCCCATAGGCAACATCCCAACTTATCTCGGTATCAAAAAAAGGTTTAAGGATGAAAAGTCAGATAAAATTCTTACTATCAATTTTCTTATAGGCCTTGCTGTCATATTTATCTGTTTTTTTTGTGCAGACTATATTTTAGAAGCATTGCACATATCAAAACCAGTTGTGAGCATCTGCGCATTTTTTATTCTTGTTTGGACAGGCGGACAAATTTTATTTCTTAGTAAGGAGAACTTCCAAAAGCGTAGAGAGTCCCGAATCAACCGACCTCCAGTGTTTCCCCTGATTGTCTCTCCTCCACTCTTAATCTTTCTTCTTGTTTATTACCATCACGACATCCCAAGGGAGCAGAGTGCTCTTGCAATTTTAATTGTATGGGTAATCTCTGTTCTTATTTATAAATTCTCCTCTTATATTACACGCTGCTTAGGAGAAAGATGGATGAATTTGCTCGAAAGATATATCGGAATTGTTTTTATTATGGTCGGGTGCCAAATGGCTCTAGAAGGCATCGGCACATTTGCATACCACTTGATACAGTACACCTCTTAAAACAACACTTACTGAAGTTTGCCAATATATAAGTTATTTGATAAGTTCCATTTTTTAAATGGATTGGTGACTTTTGACAATTTTTGGTAATCAATTAGATTTTATATCTACTATAATTGGATTCTTCATTCTTATGGATCCTTTCGGTAATGTTTTGTACTTTTCTGGAATGCTAGAGGACCTCCCAAAAGAAAAACGCTTCAGAACCATCATGATCCAGCTTCTTATTGGCCTTGCTATCATCTTTATCTTCTTCTTTTATGGAGAATACATGTTGTATGGGCTATACGTTTCATATGCTTCGGCAAGTGTTGGAGGCGGCATTATTTTATTTATGATTGCTGCAAGAATGGTTTTTCTAAACTTAGAGGAATCTGAAAAGCGCAAACAGCTAAAAATGTCTCTCCCTCCTTCTGTAACACTTGTTGCAGGACCTGGGGTCTTAGCTTTTGCTGTTATTTATTCTGGAGAGAACCTAACTGTTTTGGGAGCATATGTTTGTGTACTCATCCCTTGGGCTCTTTCCTCTTGTATATTTATTTTTTCTGCCTTTTTTTTAAGAATTTTTGGCCCCAAAGGCCTAAAGGCTATAGAAAAACTAATGGGCCTTATTCTTACTATTATAGCTGCAGAACTTCTTCTAGAAGGTATAGCTCAGTATGTTAGTGGGGGTATGGCGTGGTACATATCTGCATAACCTCTCCTAGTTCTTTTTAAAAAAATTTGATTAATTCAAGTAAACTTGCTAAGTTTTGCCTAAAAGATTTCTTGGCTATGCATGCTTAATTTTCAACATATTCTTATTAGAGCATTTACTCTCTTTCTTCTTTTGGATCCTATTGGTAATGTTCCGATGTACGTGGTCATGCTAAAGAAACTGCCTCCGAAGAGACAAATTTTAGTCATTTTAAGAGAGCTTATATTTGCGCTTTTTGTGATCATCGCCTTTTATGAAGGAGGAGATGCTTTTCTTACTTTGCTTGAGCTAAAGCCTGAAACCATTCAGATTTCTGGTGGAGCCATACTTCTTATTATCGCAACTACGATGCTTTTTCCAAAGCCTCACAATGAGGAAACTGAACAAGTTCTCACAAAAAAAAACAACATTCCCTATTTTGTCCCTCTTGCAGTACCTCTTATTGCTGGCCCTGCTGTTCTAGCTGCTGTGATGATTTACTCTCACCAACATGTCACGCATGTTGAAGGAATCCTAGCAATTGCACTTGCATGGCTTGTAACAACTCTAATCCTAATAACATCACCATTTTTGAATAAGATTCTTGGGGAAAAAGGCCTGATTACTTTGGAAAGGATTATGGGACTTATTCTAGTCCTTTTTGCGTTTCAAATGCTTATGGAAGGCTTGACTGGTTTCTATGTGCGTATACACAGTTAAAACTCTTTTCTTTTTGCGCATAATAAGTATTTTAATCGACGATTGCCAATATCATAGAGATTTGCTAGTTTGAAATTTTATATAGTTTCAGGACAGCATTGAGTAATTTACACCCCATATTCACAATCAGCATCTCTCTATTCCTTCTAATGGACCCCATTGGAAATGTTCCTCTTTATGTTGCCCTACTCAAAAAGCTCCCTCCTAAAAGGCAAGTAATTGTCATTATAAGAGAGCTGATTTTTGCAATTATCGTAATATACGCCTTCTATTTTGGAGGTAACTACTTCCTTGGGGCTTTGGATATTTCCAAAGAAACCATCCAGGTATCTGGAGGAATCATCCTATTTTTGATTGCTCTTAAAATGATCTTTCCAACAAAGCACAGTGAATTTCATGATGATATCTCAGGCATCGCTGCAACGGAGCCTATGCTGGTTCCTTTAGCTATTCCTCTTGTTGCCGGACCTTCCGTTTTAGCAGCGGTTATGATATACTCTCGCCAAAATATAGCCATGGCTGATGGAGCTATAGCCATTGCCATTGCTTGGATCATAACAACTCTGATCCTGATTACATCCCCCCTTTTGAACAAGGTTCTTGGGCCAAGAGGCCTAACGGCACTTGAGAGGCTTATGGGTCTTGTACTGACCCTTCTTGCGATTCAAATGTTCTTAGAGGGTGTTGGTGGATTCATGGCGCATCCAGAGCATTTTGTAACATAAGGTATCATGAGGAATATCAAACTAACTCTTAGCTACGATGGAACAGAGTTTCATGGGTGGCAAAAGACGTCTTACCCAAGTATCGAAGAAGAGCTTGAAAAAGCTCTTTTTACAGCTCTTCAGAAAAGGGTTAAATTGCAGGCTGCAAGCAGAACGGATGCAGGCGTTCATGCTGAAGGACAAATTGTGAACTTCATTTTAGAAAGTGACAATCTAGACCTTGGCAAACTACAGTACAGCTTAAACCAACTTCTCCCCTCAGCTATTTTAGTAAAAGAGATCGAAGTGGCAGAAGAGCTTTTTCACCCTACAACAGATGCCTCTCAGAAGAAATATGAATACCACATAACAACAAGCAGATATTTAGACCCGTTTAAAAGAAATAGTCACTGGCATTTTCCAAAAAAACTGAACCTCTCTCTTATGAAAGAGGCCGCAAAACAGCTGATTGGGGAAAAAGATTTCAAGGCTTTGACAAACTTTAAACTAGAACCTTATACCGATACGATAAGAACACTACATAGTATCGAGATCAATAAAGATGAAAATGACTATCTTATCTCGATATTAGGGGATCATTTCCTCTATAAAATGGTGCGTAATATAGTTGGGCTCATTTGTTATGTGGGCGCCGGTAAAATCCCTCTTCAAGACGTAGAGCATATCCTTGAGCACAAGCTCAGAAAAAACGCAGGAATGACAGCTCCTGCAAAGGGTCTCACTCTAAAGAAGATCTACTACCATAATGCAAAGCTTGCTTTTGCAGAAAAATAAATCACCCCCTATACTATGCGTTTTTAAGGAGAAATTTATGATATCTCGAAATGATCCCTGCTTTTGTGGTAGTGGTAAAAAGTACAAAAAATGTCACTATCCCGAAAAACCTCCTGAAACTCCTGCTCAGCTTGCTAAAGAATATGAAAAAAAATACGACATCATACTAAAGACGAAAGAGCAGATTGACGGCATTCGAAAAGCTTGCAAATTCTCAGCAATGACACTAAAGACTCTTTGCGAAGCTGCAAAAGAGGGAGTCACCACAAAAGAATTAGATAACCTTGCAAGAGAGATCTGCAGGAAAGGTGGAGCTAGAGCCGCTTCTTTAAATTATGGCTCCCCTCCTTTTCAAGGCGCTATTTGCACCTCCATCAATGAGGTGATCTGTCATGGGATCCCCGAAGACCGCAAGCTTGTTTCGGGCGATATTATGAACATCGACTGTGCCTGCATCCTTGATGGCTACTTTGGAGATTGCAGCGCTATGGTCATGATAGGTGACGTTTCTGATGAAAATAGACACCTTGTTGAAGTTACTCATGAAGCTATGATGCGCGGCATAAAAATTTTAAAGCCTGGTGTAAAAATCTATGAGATTGGTGAAGCGATTGAATCTTATGCAACATCAGAGGGCTACTCTGTTGTAAATGCTTTTGTAAGTCACGGAGTTGGTCTCGAGTTCCATGAAGAGCCGCAGGTGCCCCACCACTACAACAATGTAAAAACACCTCTTGCACCTGGCATGACTTTTACAGTTGAACCTATGATCAACGTAGGAGTACGTGAGGCAGTGATTGATAAAAATGATCGTTGGACAGCAAGAACAGCAGACAACAAACCTTCAGCGCAATGGGAGCATACCGTCTTAATTACTCAGGATGGCTATGAGATTCTGACAAAACCTTAGATGCTTTTTTCTCTTCTAAAAGAGAGAGTGTATTTACGAATAGCTCTAAGAAAAGAGCGTTTTCCTCTTCGAGCCTTAAGCACTCTTGGTCTGCAATAACAAGGTATCCATTTGTCGGAGAGTCGCTATTAAGAACTGCTTTCATTTCTGCAAGCTGACCTTCTAATTTGAAAATATCAGACCTCATAGCTTGAAGCTCTTTTGCAAGGTTCGTAAAGGATTCCTTGAGCTCTTCATACATCTTTTCATAGACAGTCTCTTCTGAAAAAGAAGAAAGCCTGTCCATTGTGAAGTAGTTTTTCAGTTTTTCTTTAAGAGCTTGATAGTCACGAAATGCCGCTTCATAATGCTCTATAAGCTTTTTTCTTTCTTCCTTAAGGTTTTCGATCTCTTCAGAAGAAACTTCTTCAGTAGAAGATGTCGCTGCCACAGTCCCTTCTTTTTTGAGAAGATTTTCAAAAAGAAGGTTTTTTTGGTAGTGGTTCACTCTTTCTTCGTTGAGTCTTTTTTGAAGGCCTTTGTTCTTCATCTCTAGGTGCTGAAGAGCTATTTTCTGCTGCTCAATAAGAGCTGTCTCTTTTTGCATCTCTACCACTCTTTTGGAAAGATGCTCAGACTGCATGTAATATTTATCACTTTCTTCTTTTGAGGCTACGACAAGGTCTTTAAAAGAGCTAATTTTGGCTTCACACTTTTTAATGCTTTCTTCTAAAAGAAGTTTCTCATCTTCTATATGAAGCAGCTCTGTTTTTAGCCTTTTCTCTTTTGACTCGAAGCCTTCTTTGAGCTCAAATGCATTTTTTTCTCTTTCTTCTTCCTCTAAGCCCTCTATTTCGTGGTAATGCTTCGAGCAAAACCCAGCAAGGACAAGTGAAGAACAGAAAGAAAGGCATAAAAAAAGAAGCCAAGAAAAACTAAGCGCGCCATCTGAGAAAGTAGAGATACCGAAAAATGTTGCTAAAACAAAAAGGCTGCAAAGTAACGCTCCTTTTATTTGATATTTCCAAATTACAGGAAGGCTTGCTACCACAAGCAAAGAAAGCATGGAATAGCTAACAGACCATTTAGACATGAATGCGACAAGAGCTCCAAGTACAAAAAAGGGCCCTAGAGTAACAAACAAATATTGTCTAAACTTTGACTTGTTACTTGGCGTATTAAACACCTGAGAAAGAATACTCATATATCTACTTTTGTTTTGCAAGTGTCTCTAAAATAAGTCCAATAGTCATGAACCCATATTTCATTCTATCTACAGAGAAATGCTCGTTTGGCGCGTGGACAAGGTCTGTATCAAGAGCGTATCCCAAACCAAGAGTTTCTCCATTAATTGCCTCTGCCAAATTATAACCAATTGGCAAAGTTCCTCCACAAATCATGAAGCCTGCTTTTTTTTGCAGTACTTCTTCATAGGCTGTTTTAGTTATCTGCGCAAGCTTTCCTTTTGAGGAAGTATAGTAACCTTTTCCTCCGTGATCAAAGCGGATTTTAAGATCCATTCCTTCTTTGATATTCTCTTTTAGGAATTTTATGACGCAGTCTCCTACCTTCTTAGGGTCTTGTCCAGGAACAAGCCTACAAGATATTTTACAGTTTGCTTTTGCAGGGATTACTGTTTTGAATCCTGCTCCCGCATATCCCCCATTAAGCCCGTTGATCTCAAAGGTTGGGCGGGTCCAGTTACTCTCTATACTTGAGAACCCTTCTTCTTTATGGGTGGCTTTGATATCAAACTCATTTAATGTAGGTTGTAGATCATACTCAAGAAGATCGCTTCTATCAATGGTCTCTATACCATCATAAAAACCAGGTAGTGTGACCTTCCCCTTCTCATCAACAGCTTTAGCGAGAACTTCAACGAGCGCTCTTAGAGGGTTGTAGGCAACTCCGCCCATAGCGCCTGAATGAAGATCGGAGTTTGAAGCAATGCAGTCTACATCAAATGTTACAATCCCTCTAAACCCTACTGTAACTGCTGGCATATCAAGAGAAGGAAGTCCAACATCTACAAGCAGTCCATAGTCTGCTTTAAAACGATCTTTCTTCTTTTCAAAGAGTTCAAAAAGTGATCCAGAACCAACCTCTTCTTCCCCTTCTATTAAGATCTTGATATTGAGATTTTCTTTCCTACCCCAATCTAGAAACTGCTTCACAGCACTAATACTATAAAAACACTGCCCTTTGTTATCGCAAGTTCCTCTTGCAAAAACTTTGCCGTCTCTAATTTCAGGTTCAAAAGGAGGAGATTTCCAAAGGTCTAAAGGATCGACAGGCTGTACATCGTAATGATGGTAAAATAGGATCGTTGGTTTATCTTCGCCTGCAACATGCTCTGCAAACAAACAAGGGTACCCTTTAGAGGCATTCCACTCTTCGACAGAAAGGCCCATTTCTTCTAGCTTCTTTTTCACAAAAGCGCAGCAAGCAAGAACTTGGTCTTTATAAGCTGGGTCTGCACTCACACTTTGAAATCTCAAAAAAGTGAAAAACTCCTCTAGGAGATTTTTTTCATTTTTTTCGAAATAGTCTTTGTATTTTTTTGCTATTTCTTCACTCGCAAGTCCACTTGATATCATAACCATCCCAACCTATTACAACATTGTCTATCTTATGTAACAGATTTGGATTTATAAATCAGGGGTTTTTGAGTGAAAGACTTGAATTTAAGGGTCAAGTTGATCTTCTAAAAGGCCTTGAGCACTTTCAATGAGATAAGATGCAAGAACGCGATCTCCTTCATAAGTCATCTCGACTTGCATATTACCATCAGCACTTGGCTCACCACATGTGATTAAAACATAACAAGCATGCTTACCATTTGATTGATCAGGCTTAAATTGAATAATTTTCTCATTCTTTTGAGAACTTTTTTTTGTAAATAGACCCTTTAAAAAATTGGTCATAAATCTAACTACTGGTTAACTGATGAACACCAAACATATCACTAAGTTTGCATACATCTTGTACATATTTACTTCGTCATTATTCCGCAACAATAAACAAAAATATTTAGTTATAACATCTCAGCAATTGTTTTGAGTATTAATCATTGGAAGCATTTTAAAAATTACCGCAATTGATCTCATATATTCATATAAGAGTCAAATAGAATATGCAAAAAAAAAAATTAAATTTGTCATTTTTTTTTAAGCCCTTGTTTTGATAGCTATCTACTTGCAATTAAACACGAAAAAATCCGAAAATATGCAGTTGGAGCTCTCAAGGAGGCGTGTGATGTTCAAAAGAATCTTTCTATTTTTACTTCTTAATATCTTAGTTGTATCAACCGTATCTTTGATTATAAATATGCTACACTTGCAGCCTTTTTTAAGAGGTTATGGTGTTGATTATAACTCACTCCTTGTCTTTTGCCTGATTTGGGGAATGGTTGGTGCTTTTATTTCCCTTGGCCTATCAAGAGTTATGGCAAAGTGGATGCTAAAGGTAAAAATTATAGATCCAAACAACATGCAGTTTGCTTCACTTTATCAAATGGTTGACAGGCTTGCAAAGCAAGCAAATCTTCCTGTAACTCCTCAAGTTGGAGTCTTTCAAATGGATGCTCCTAATGCTTTTGCAACAGGACCTTCTAAAAGACGCTCTCTTGTTGCAGTCTCTACCGGTATTATGAATAAGCTTTCTGAAAAAGAGCTTGAAGCAGTGATTGGCCATGAACTCGCTCACATCAAAAACGGTGACATGATTACAATGACTCTATTGCAAGGGGTTGTAAACGCTTTTGTTATGTTCCTTGCTAGAGTGATAGCTTTGGCGATTTCCGGATTTGGTAGATCAAGAGAGTCTAGATCTGCTTCTCCTTTAATGTATTATGGCCTCGTCTTTGCTTTTGAAATCCTCTTTATGATCCTTGGATCTATGGTTATTGCCCTTTATTCTAGAAGACGTGAATTTAAGGCCGATCAAGGCGGTGCTAGCCTTTCTTCGAGATATAACATGATTTCTGCCCTTCACGCGCTAGATCGCGAAGCAAACCTCCTTAAAAAGACAAAAACAGCACCCAGTCTGCAGGCATTTATGATTCACTCTGGGAAAAGATCTACTTTTGCAGCTCTTTTTTCTACGCACCCTCCTATTGAAGAGCGCATCAAAAGATTGCAAGAGAGTTTTGAGCTGGCCTAAGATAGGCACTCAGCAATCCCCATGTATGGGATAGGTTTAATTCTAGAAACTACTCAACTTTATTTAACTTTTGAGAGAAGGCTAAGCTCGTCTAGTAGCACTGTTGGATCTTTAATTTTCTTAAGTGTGTCATCTTTCATATGGTAGATCGCCTTTGGCGATGTCTCAAAGAATAGTTTGGAAAGAGAGGTACTGCAGTGCAGAATAAAGTCTACCTCTCTTAAAGAAGAGAGAAGAGATATCAGAATATTGCTGCTTTCACATTTTTTCAGATACACAATGAGTCTGTGATCTTCTCCTGCATTATCATGAAGAGATCGAATCGTATGGAAAAGATGTGTTGTCATTTCCTGACCTTCATCAAGAGATAAAACAGTAAATGTTCTACCTTTTAAAACCTGCTTAAGAGCGAAGAAGTGATCTTCTGAGAAAATTTTATTCGACGCATCAAAGTGAAGAAGTTTCTCAGCAATCTGTGATAGAGTAACTCTAACGCAGCCCACCTTTTGGATCGCAATACTCGCTGCTAAATTTGCAAGACTTACGCAAGCTTCTGGATTAAGGTTGTTACCCATACCCATTGTCATCATTGCAAGCACAGTATCACCTGCACCTGTTACATCTTTTACCTCTCTTGATTTAACAGTAAAATCTTCTCTTTTAAGATTTTTATCGAAGAGGCTCATCCCCTCTTCAGACCTTGTGACAAGGATATATTCTGCTTTAGAGTCTTTTAGAAGAGTTTCACCTACCTTATCAAGAGGCTTGTCTCTATCAAACTTAGAAGCGTAGTACGCTTCTGATGCATTTGGTTTAATAAGCGTCGCTTTTTCATATTTAGAAAAATCATCACCTTTGGGATCTACAATCACAGGGATCTTTTTTACTCTTGCAGCTTTGATTACAGCATGTGTGAGCTTCTTTGTGAGAAAACCTTTTTTATAATCTGATATAGCAACAACATCAACAGATGTAAGATAAGTATCAAGGCTTGCAATTAGCTTTTTTTCTAGCGTTTTAGAAAGAGGAGTAATTGTTTCAAAGTCTACTCTAAGAAGCTGCTGGGAATTTGCAATCATCCGGTTTTTAGCTGGGGTTGCATAGCCTCTTTGCGCAACCATAGCATTTGTATTAATAGCATCTTCTTCTAGACATTTAGTTAAATTTTTACCGAAAAGATCAGATCCGATCCTTCCGCAGACAGACACTTCAGCACCAAGAGACACAAGATTAAGAGCTACATTTCCAGCCATACCAGGACGCTGGAACTGCTCTTTTGCGTGAAGCACCGCAACAGGTGCTTCAGGAGATATACGACTTACAGATCCCTTTACGTAGGTATCTAAGACAAAATCCCCGATCACAAAAACATGGATCTTTCTTAGGGCTTTAAAAGAGCCTATCAGCCCTACCATCTCTTATTTCCAACCAAATAGTTTGTGATGTAATCATGTACGCCATCTTCAATACTATAAAACTTAGGCTTATCTAGTCCTTTACTCTCATAAGCATTGAATAGCTTACTCATGTCAGCACATGTGTAGTTTAAATAATGCTCACTTAAGTCGTCCGGCATATCAAAGTATTCAATATGCTCTTTCTTACCAAGAGCTTTGAATATCGCTCTTGCAAGTGAATTCCAAGAAGTCGGTTGACCCATTCCTAGGTTAAAGATACCACTTAAATCATTCTCCAAGAAATCACAGGTGACTCTGACAACGTCTTTTACATAAATGAAGTCTCTTTTTTGCTCTCCATCTCCGTAGTGCTCTTGGTCATTTGACTTAAACAAGCGCACAACACCTTCTTCTTCGATACTGTTTTTCATATGCATTACCATAGAACCCATACGTCCTTTATGGTATTCGTTTGGACCAAATACATTGAAATATTTAAGGCCTACAACTTGATCAAGAGCTCCTTGTTGTTTGAGCCACATGTCTACCATATGTTTCGCATAGCCATAAAGGTTTAGAGGCTTTAAATCGTCAAGGCCATCATGGTTGTCTGAAAAATCCCCTTGCGAACCACCATAAGTTGCAGCAGAAGATGCGTAGATAAAACGATGTTCATTCGTAAGTGCATACTCGGCAAGTTTTATAGAAAACTTGTAGTTATTCTCTTGTATGTAGTCACCGTCAGACTCTACTGTTGACGGGCAGGCGCCAAGGTGGATAAACGCCTCTATTTCTGACTCTCTACCTTTAAGCCAATCAAAAAGCTGGTCTTTGGAAATTAAATCTGCGTATTTTTTACCAACAAGATTTTTCCATTTATCTCCGCTTCTTAAATCATCAACAAGTAGGATGTTTGAAAAGCCTTTTTCATTTAGATGTTTGACAACACATGAACCAATGAATCCACAAGCACCTGTTACAACGATGAGTTGATCATCGAATATTTTTGTTTGCATAACTGCGACCTACACTTAAATCTCTTATAAACAATGAATGTCACGATAACACATAGGTGGAATTTCTTCACACTATGAGTTTTATATAGATTAAATAACTACAAAGAGGTCTCTAAGCTATTTAGCAGCAAACCATGATGTAGAATGTTTTGAGATTGAAGATACTTTCTGAAACAAAGCATTAGATATATTTGCAACTTGTGCATTTCCGAAACACATAAATGTTGTTCCAGAACCTGTCATAACAACTTTATTAAAGCCAACCTGTTTTAACTCCTTTTTAAACTGCAAAAGCGAATTTTCAAGCTTAAAAGCTGGATACTCTAAATCGTTTACAAGCTCTTTCATAAAACCTGTAAAGTCCACCCTAAACTTCTTCATAAGAATAGAAGGATCAACGCTTGATACCGCATCTATTTTACAGTGCTTATATACAAGAGGAGTGGATAGGCTTAGTTTACTTGGTTTAGCTAGAGTAAAGTTTACCGGTATACAATCGATATCTTCAAGGACCTCACCAATACCTGTGCAGTAGGCAGTACCTTTTGAAAAGAAGAACGGAACATCTGCCCCTAACTGCTTCCCCATTTTCTTTAAAGTGTCTGTTGAAAGTTTTGTATTAAGAAGTTTATCAAGAGCATAAAGAGTGGTTGCAGCGTTGCTGCTGCCGCCGCCAAGCCCTGCTCCCATAGGGATTCTTTTATCGAGGTGTAGACTTATTGAGAAGGATTTCCCTGTTTGCTCTTTAAAAAGATCAATCGCTTTTACTATGAGATTACTTTTATCCATAGGAAGCGCTTTATCAGAGCATGTAAATACATCTTCTAGAGAGAGGGATAAAGAAAGGGTATCTCCAAAATCGACAGCCTGCATAAGGCTTGCGATCTCGTGATACCCGTCACTTCGCTTTTTTAAAACGCGAAAAAAGAGATTCACCTTTGCAGGTGAAAAAAGCTTAAGATCGTAGTTACTCTTGGTCACTACTTTCTTTAGGCTCTTCTGATTTTGCTTCTTCCGAAGACTCTTCAGTTTCCTCTTCTTTCTTCTTCGTCTTTTTAGCTGCTTCTTTTTTTACAGACTTTCTCTCACCTTCACCGACGATCTCGATGATGATGTGAGCTGGAACACCTTCTTTCAAACGTAGCTCCACTTTGTGTTCACCCGTTGTTTTGATAGGGTGCACAAGAGTAATATAACTCTTTTCAAGCTCGATTCCTTCTTTTTCAAAAAGGTTCACGATATCTGCTGCTGTAACTGATCCATACATATGTCCTGCTGGATCCACTTTAACTTTTGTTGAAAGCTTTCTACCTTCAATTACTTTTGCTAAAGCTTCTGCTTCCTTTTTGTCTACTGCAGCTTGTTTTGTACGCTCTTCTTGCAGTCTCGCACGCAGCTTAAGCGTGTGAGCTGTAGCAACAACTGCTTTTTTTTGAGGAATCAGATAGTTACGAACAAAGCCAGGTTTCGCTGTCACAATATCGCCTTTTCTACCGAGTTTTCCTACATCTTCTAATAGTAGTAACTGATTTTGCATGTTAGCTTCCTTTTTTTATTCGTGTGCAACAAATGGCAGCAGAGCCATATGTCTTGCTCTTTTCACTGCTACTGTTAATTTCTTTTGTCTACCGTGAGAAACACCTGTAATACGTCTTGGCAGGATTTTTCCTTTTTCAGTAATGAACTGAGAAAGAGTTTCTACATCTTTATAATCGATCTCTTTCATGCCAGCAGTAATAAAAGGACATTTCTTTTTCTTTTTAAAACCACCATCAGAATTGATTCTTCTTTTCTTGCCCATATTTAGCCTCAAGATTGTACTAAGGGTTTAAATTCTAATTTTTCTTCCACCTTATCAGTGCGAAGTGTCATGAAGCGTATGAGATCTTCATTCAGATGATACTCTCTCCATACTTCTGTCAGTTGATTGTTCTCGATAGAGAAATATATCACGTAGTAATACCCTTCTCTTCTGCCGTTAACTTCATAAGCAAGTTTCTTTCTACCTTGTTCATGTACGACATGGATCTCTCCACCTCGAGAAGTAATCCCCTCTGTGACTTTATCAAGAGCCTTCTGTCTCGCATCTTCACTCAGTGTAGATGCTAGGATGTACATTCCCTCGTAGAGCTGATTCTTGTTCTTCTTAACCATATTGGTCTCCACTATTCTTTAATTTGCTTTTCTTTCTCTGCTTCATTTTTCTGCAAAGATTTCTGCGCAAGATATTTTAAAACTTCTTCAAAACCGACTTTTACCCACTCCTCTAACGCAAGAGCGGCATCGATTTGTATTTCAGGCAGGAGTTTTTTTTCATGTGAATTAAAATTTCCCACCACGTATTCATCTAAATTTTCACTTCCATTACTTCCTACACCAATGCGCAGTCTTTGATACTCTTGTGTACCAAGATGTCTTTCAACATCCTTCAGGCCGTTATGACCTCCTGCACTTCCTTTTTCTCTTATTCGTAGCTGTCCAAAAGGAAGAGCAACGTCATCAGAAACAATAAGAAGCTTCTCACTCGCAAGGTTGTAATAATCCATGCAACGCCTTACTGCTTGACCAGAGAGGTTCATATAAGTCGCCGGAAGCAGAAAATACACTTTTTTCCCATCCACAGCAGCCTTACCAAACCTGCCCAAAAACGCCTTACTTGGGCTGAGTGTCGCACCGAGCCGCTCAGCGAGCTTCTCTACGACTAAAAAACCCATATTATGACGTGTCATCTCATATTTCTTTCCGGGATTTCCCAGTCCAACTATAAGATATGCCTCAGCAGAAGGTTCAACCATTTTAACGTTTCGCTATCAGTACAACAACTTCGTTAAGCGGTGCTAAAGGCTCTACACCTTTTGGCATCACGATATCTTTAATACGCTTTGTTTGTTTGATTGAGAGCTCTGCCACATCAACAGTAAACATATTTGGTAGATCTTTTGGTAAGCAACGCACTTTCAAGTGTCTGATTACTTGTCTTAAGAAGCCACCAAGTTTAATTCCTTCGCATTCAGCAGCACCTGTACACTCAATCGGTACATTGACACTAATGATCGCTTTATCATTGAGCTCAAAGAAATCAAGGTGCAGGATATCGTATGTAGTTGGATCGTACTGGATATCTTTTACAATCACCTTTGTTTTAACGCCTTCGCCTTCAAGTTCAATCACTGTTGTCGGTAGATGTCCCTTTTGAATTTTGCGAAGGATTGCGTGAAATTCAGCTCCGTTTGCAGCAAGAAGTTGGCTTTCCTTTCCTTTACTGTATAAAACAGCAGGAATATCACCTTTCTCTCGCATAAGATTTTTTGTGCCTTTCTTTTCAGCATCTCTATTTGAAACACTTAGTTTCATAGAACAACCCTCAGGTTAAATTTTATTAATAACTCTTTAAAGACGGAATCTATTCATGGATCAGGAAGATTTAAACATAGATGAAATGGAAAGACCCTGTATCACATATTCAATCGCTTTTGCAAAAAGCTCAGCAACTGATACTACACTCACATTAGAGAATCCCTTCTCATTAGAAAGTGGTAGTGTATTTGTGATATAAAGTTTCTCTATACCTTTTACTTCATCTGTAAGCATCAAACCATGTGTTACTGCAGCGATCACTCGCTTTGCGCCTAAAGCTTTACACACACTTGCCGCTTTTTGTATCGTGCCACCTGTTGAATACATATCATCAACAAGCAAAACATCTCTTCCTTTTACTTCACCGATCAGAGCATCGGCTTCCACTTGTTCTGCATCTAATCGACGCTTATTCACAATGGCAAGATCTGTGCCAAGGTCAGAAGAAAACTCTCTTCCTATTTTGACACCCCCAATATCAGGAGTAACCACTACTGAGTTACCTACTCCCTCTTTTTTAAGGGCTTCTATAAAGGCTGGCCTTGCATACAAGTTGTCAACAGGGATGTTAAAAAACCCTTGAATTTGCTCAGTGTGCAAATCCATTGTTATCACTCTTGTTGCGCCCGCTCTTTCTAGAAGATCAGCCACAAGCTTAGCAGTAATCGGCTCTCTTCCCTTATTCTTACGATCTTGTCGACCATAGCCATAATAAGGAAGAACAACTACGATGTTCTTTGCTGAAGCCCGTTTAAAAGCATCTATTAAGATCAGAAGCTCCATGAGATAGAAATTAGGACGTCTTGCAATGCTTTGCACAATGAATACGTCCCGACCACGGACATTCTCTTTTATTTGAATGCCTATCTCACCGTCTGGAAAATCTTCTATATGAACTTTGCCAAGCTCGACTTTTAAATTACCTGCAATTTCCTCTGCCAATTTCGGGTGTGATCTCCCACAGAAGAGCATACAGGGTTTTTTATTGTCCATCGCAGCAAAGCTCGCTAAATTTATTTTGGGGTGGAAGGATTCGAACCTCCGAATGGCGGTACCAAAAACCGCTGCCTTACCACTTGGCGACACCCCATCAATCATGGAATTTTGATAAAATCAAGTGACATCGTAGCCTTTCAAATGATTTAATTGCAAGCCTATTGTCACCCAAATTCTCAAAAAATATATTTGATTCTTTTCTGGGCTTCTTCCAATTTTAAAGGAACAATTATGAATCTACTTTGATACTTCTTGTTTATAAACCAATACAACAATAGAATGCTCACCTTGTTAAACCTTTTTAGATATGTTGAGGTCATATGTGTAAAGAGTGTTGGGATGCAGATCACAGAGAGTCTCTCGTTGAAAGTGGAGATTGCTTAGGCAAGTTAACACCTTTTATGTCCATGGGAGCTTTAAGGAAAAATCTTTTTGAGAAGTGGAAAAGCACAACTCAGACAGACCATGTGGTTTATAAGGATGCAATCATCAATCCTCCTGCTAAGGAGTATAGATGGACAGAATCACTTTCAAACCAGAAAAAAGTGCAGCTATCTGTCAGATTTATATAGAAAGTTTGCAAGTATTTTACGTGCAAACTTAGTTTTTTTTCATTAGAGTAAAATTTTGAAAATGAACGTATATAAACATGTCTATTTTTCAGGTTGCAACAGAAATCGCTCCAATAGCTAAGGTTGGAGGCCTTGCCGATGTCGTCTATGGCCTTTCAAAGGAGCTTGTTGCTACTGGACATGATGTGAAAATCATTCTCCCTTACTATGATTTTTTAAAGACCAAGAAGCTTTGCGCACCTAAGGTCATCTGCAAAAGCACGTTCTCTTGCAGCTCGCACACAAAAATACCCGTAACTTATTACGATTCAAAGCTTGAAGATCTTCCCCTTGTTTTAGTAAAGGCAGAAGACAAAGACCACTCCTTTGAAAGAGGCAGCATTTATGGACAGATGGATGACTCTTACCGCTTTCTTCTTTTTCTCTACTTAACCATGCACTATTTCGAAACATGTGAAAAGCCTTCTCTTATCCACCTACATGACTGGCCTACCTCCTTTCTTGCCTATCTTTATAAGTGTGACGCTATGGAAAACTCACCCCTTGACCCTAAAATCATACTCACCTTGCACAACATGCTTCACCAAGGCAGAACTTCTAAAAAGCCTTTTGAAAAGCTTGGCATTGAGTGCTCTCATTTATTTAAAGATGACAAACTCCTCGATCAAAACAATCCAACGCTTCTTAACCTGCTTAAAGCTGGCATTTCTTACGCTGACAACATCACAACTGTTTCTCCTACTTATAGCAAAGAAATCCAAACAAGAGAGTTTGGTTATGCTTTAGACGGCGCCCTTACTCAAAGAAAAGAAGCTCTTAAAGGGATATTGAATGGGATTGATCACAACTATTGGAACCCAAGTAAAGATAACTCTCTAAAAAAGGAGTTTCCTACTACATTTCAATTTGAAAAGATCATGAAGGCTAAAAAAGCCAATAAAGAAAAGCTGCAAACAATGTTTAATCTAAAAGACTCAAAAAGTCCTTTATTTTGCACTGTCTCAAGACTTGATACGCAAAAGGGCCCTGAGCTTATTGAACATGCTATTACCTTCTCACTTGATAGAGGAGCTCAGTTTTTCCTTCTTGGATCCGCTTCTGACCCACTTGTTAAAAAACAGTTTGAAGAGGTTAAGGAAAAATACAAAGGCAACCCGAATTTTCACATGACAGACGTTTTTGATGAAAATGTCGCAAGACTCGTCTATGCTGCTGCAGATTTTATTGTCATACCTTCAAGCTTTGAGCCCTGTGGACTTACGCAAATGATCGCTATGAGGTATTACTGCATTCCTATTGTAAGAAAAACTGGAGGTCTTGCGGATTCTGTTGTGGATATTGACCAAGATAGCGCACTTGCTGTAGAGCGTGTTGGTTTTGTTTTTGAGTCAAAAGAGAAACATGATCTAGAGCAGTGCATAGAAAGAGCTCTCGCTCTTTATCTCGATAAAGAATCTTACGAAGAAATTCTTTCTAACCATGCACTTCAAGATTTCAGCTGGGAAAGGTCTGCTAAGGCCTACTTAAAGGTATACAGCAAATGACACTACACTCTTTCTGGAGTAAGCTTACTATTCCTTTTCGCTTTTCGCGCTGCTGCAACCTTCTTTCCATCAACCCCTACGCTAGACGGATGTCTTGCCGAGCCTTTTTTTGTAGCAACTGACTCACCTTTTACTCTACTAGTAACCTTAGACTTTCTAACCCTCCTTGGCACAGGTCTTGGTACTGGAGGAAGCTGAGGTATCCCGAGTTTACGCTCTATTTCACCATGCAAACGATCAAGAATATAAATACTAGATAGCGTTCCTGCTTCTTGCACCATGAATATATTTTCCATTCCGCCTTCGGTTAGAGCTTCATTCCTGTAATGCAACTCTGCTTCTACATCTCTTGACCTTGCTAGAAGACGCATTACTTGCACAATATTACCTCTAAGCGTTGCAACTTCAGCTCTAAGAGCAACAAGCTCTTCTGGACTCGCAGCAGCTACAATTCTTTGTTGAAGATCACGATTTATTGCCGTCATCGCATGCATAACACGCAAACAATTCGCTCTACCCGAATCTGCATGAAGAGTTCTTACGAGCTCTTTTCTGTAGTGCCTTGGCTCAAAAAGCCCTCTTGGAGCACCTTCGTTTCTTGCGCAAAAAATCTCATAAGTTTCTACGTATTTTGAAAGAGCTATAAGAGCTTCTACCGGGCATACAGATGGATTGCTCATGAGAACCTGATAGTTTCTCATTTGAGTTTCTAAAAACCTTTTCGCATAACCTGGTGTTCTACCATGAAGTCTTGTCAGGTTGTCCGCTGACTCTCCTGGGTCTCTTTGCTTAATAAACGCATCCATGTTTTCAGCTAGAACTTCCTCTGGATGTGGCCCATGTGATACTTGATAACCAAAGATAGCGTCTCTTCTAAAAGCCAAGGACTCTTCAAGAGGAAAGTCGCTATATACACTCACAAGACCTGGAGCTGCTTCATGCTCTGGCTGTTCAGCTAAAGGAAACACCGCTTGAGCTGCTTCATATATTGGAGCTACATGTTCAGGTAACTGACCAAAAAGGTTAATCTCTTCTGTGAAGAAGTCTGCAGTTCTTTCAGGAACGCCTCTTGCTTCAGACACTAGCCGATCGGCCACCTCTTCGATTCTTCTCATTCTTTCACGAAAATCGTATGACGGAGATCCGTCAAAAATATCATCAAGCCTTGCAGCAGGATTATCTACCACTACTTCCAATAAATCACTAACCGGACTAGCCATTTTAAACCACCTTATCTATCATAATTTTTAACTTATTAATTAAAGATTATAACATAATAAATTGTTTAATTGGACTTTTATAATATTAATTATATGTTTTAAAATATTTTTTATACTATTGCTGAGGGCTTTTAGACCATGCAAGCTTGATATAGCGTCTATTCGCATAGATATACTCTACCCCTGAAGCTAGAGTATAAATAGCAGCCCCTAGAACGACGTAGAAGCTGACATCCTGCAAGGTACTCTGCGGGAGCAGCCCTCTTGAGAATGGAATCATCAGAATGAGGATGACATAGGCAGCCACACCCTGTACAACAGCTTTGATCTTCCCGCTTGTTCTAGCAGCAAGAGCCACCCCTTTCAGGGCGCAGAGAGTTCTGAGCATACTAATCACAACGTCTCTATATAAGAACACAAGGACAAGAAGAAGCGGAAGCTTGATCGCTCCTTGTGTGAAGGTCAGAAATACCGAAATCCTAGCAATACTATCAGCCATAGGATCGAGGATCTTTCCAAGATCTGTCACCTGATTCCACTTACGAGCTACAAAACCATCAAAAATGTCTGATAGCTCAGATAGCGTCACAAGACCTAGCAAAATGAAAGGCAAGGTTGTAATGCTAATCCCAAGTGCCTGATATTTAAGATAAATAAACAGGAATATAGGACTAATAAATATACGCGTTAGCGTGAGATATAAAGCAACTCTCAAAGGAAGTCTCCCTCTTAACCGAGTAGATAGGGTAATCAATCTCATCTTAATAAATCAAGGTTATGGGTTGTTTAAAATTTCCGCTAAAGTAATTAAAATATAATGTAGTGCCTTTATTGTGTATTAAAGGCCATCTTCCAGTTAATCTCAATATTATATTTTAAAAACTCTAGTGATTTTTTTTCCTACAAGGGAAGCGTTGAGAAAAAAAATTTCAAACGCTACACTCATATGTTAAAAGCTAACATTAGGCGATTTCATGAGCACATTTCAAGAGCTTATCACAAAACTTTTTGATTTCTGGGCAAAAAAAGGTTGTATGATCCATCAGGGCCACGACGTAGAAGTGGGTGCTGGTACATTTAACCCTGCTACATTTTTAAGATCTCTTGGTCCCGAACCCTACAACACCGTCTATGTTGAGCCTTCAAGAAGACCACAAGATGCAAGATATGGTGAAAATCCAAACAGAGTGCACATCTTCCACCAAATGCAGGTTCTCTTAAAGCCTTCTCCTGTTGATATTCAGAAGCTCTATTTAGAGTCGCTAGAAGCCGTTGGTTTTGATCTTACAAAGCATGATGTTCGTTTTGTTCATGATGACTGGGAATCTCCAACGCTTGGTGCTTGGGGTCTTGGTTGGGAAGTATGGATTGATGGTATGGAGATCACACAATTCACCTACTTCCAGCAAGTTGGTGGAGCTCCACTTGATCCTATTCCTGTAGAGATCACTTACGGTCTTGAAAGACTTTGTATGATCATTCAAAATGTCGACGACTTCTTTAGCATGAAATATAACGACACTGTTACTTACGGCGAGGCTTTTCACCGCAATGAAGTGGAATGGAGTCACTATAACTTTGAAGAAGCGACAACATCGATGTGGCTGCGTCACTTCGATGATTTTGAAAAGGAAGCAAAACAGCTTGTTGAAAAAAAGCTCCCCCTTCCAGCTTATGACTTTGTCATGAAGGCTTCCCATGCGTTCAACTTATTGGAAGCTCGCGGCGTTCTTTCTGTTACAGAAAGAACTGGTTATATTGCAAAAATCCGTGATCTTTCTGCTCTTTGTGCAAAATCCTATAAGGAAACAAGAAAAGAGCTTGGCTATCCTCTTCTAAAAGAGAAAAAAGAAAAGACTGAAAAAGCGAAAGAACCACTTAAAGACATTTCTTTTGACCCCCAAGGGGTTAAAGACTTTCTTTTTGAAATTTATTCTGAAGAGCTTCCAGCACTTTTCATTAAACCTGGCATGCAGGGCTTAGAAAGGGCATTTACAAAACTTCTAAAGGATTACGGGCTTGGCTTTGAGAGTATCAAAGCATATGGAACACCTAAGCGTCTTTCTGTTCTTGTCAAAAGCTTAAAAGAGGGCACACACGACACTAACATCGAGAGAAAAGGGCCTCCCGTTTCTACATGTTTTGCTGAAGATGGAACGCTTACAAAACAAGGACAAGGATTTTTAAAATCACTTGGCATTGAAAAGACTACATTAAAGGACATCCAAGAAGGGTCCGCTCTTAACCTGTTTGTAAAAAAGATCAAAGAGACGGAGTATCTTTTTGCTGAGAAGCTCGAAAAAGGAATCAGCACATTAAAGCTCCTTGCTGAAAAGATTCCTGACCTTGTAAAAAACCTCTACTTCCCTAAAAAAATGCGCTGGTCTGATATAGAGTTCTCTTATGCAAGACCGATCCATAACTTCCTTGCTATTTTTGGAGAAGAGATTATTCCTTTTGAAATCGCAGAAGTATCTTCTACGAATTACACCTTTGGCCACTCTCAACTCTCAAACAAGAAGCTCACGGTATCCTCTCCTGACAAGTATGTTTCTCTTTTAAGAGAAAACAAAGTGCTTATTGATCAGACAGAGAGATATGAAACGATCATTAAGCAGCTCGATGCACTTGAAATAGAAAACAAAGCAAAGGTCCTGGAAAAAGGAAGGGTTCTATCTCAAGTTCTTTTCTTATCAGAGTATCCTATGCTCTGTACAGGAAGCTTTGAGCAGCACTTCTTGCAGGTGCCAAGAGAAGTACTTACCTCAGAGATGATTGAGCATCAAAGGTACTTTCCTCTTGAAGAATCAGGAAGACTTATCAACAAGTTTATTATTACAGCTGATAACACCCCGAATCAAACGATCATTTCAGGAAATGAGAAGGTTCTTTCTGCAAGACTTGCTGATGGTGTATTCCTTTACAAAGAAGACCTAGAGAAGCCTCTGCAAGCTTTTAATGAGAAGCTCAAAACTATCACGTTTCAAAAAGAACTTGGGAGTATGTTTGATAAAGTAAAGCGTATTGAAAAACATGCAAAATTCCTTCATGATGAAACCCAACTTGCAAATGAAGATCAGCTCCTTAGAGCAGCTCTTTTGTGCAAGGCTGATCTTGCTACACTTCTTGTTGGTGAATTTCCAGAGCTACAGGGAATCATTGGAAAACACTATGCAATGCACCACCACGAAACAAAGCTGGTTGCAACTTGCATAGAAGAACACTGGCTACCTCGCTTTGAAGCAGACAAGCTTCCTGAACTCAAAGAGTCTATCCTTCTTTCCCTATCTGACAAGCTGGATAACATTCTAAGTTACTTTTCTGTAGGCCTTAAGCCAAGCTCTTCTTCAGACCCCTATGCGTTAAGAAGACAAACACTTGGGGTACTGCGTATCTTAATCGAAAACAAGCTTTCTCTTGAGCTCTCTGACATTCTGGAAGGACTTGCTACTCACTTTAAAACTAAGGTTGAGAAAGAAGTCGTTGGTGAAATTTTGCAGTTTGCAAGAGCTAGGTTAAAAACGATCTTTGAAGAGATCGGTTTCAAGAAAGATGAGATTGAAGCTTCTTTAACGAAAAAGACACTCAACCCATATGATCTTTACCTAAGATTGCAAGCTCTTGAAAAGTTTAGAAAAACAGATGAGTTCAACAAGCTCTATGAGGTGTACAAAAGAGCAAAAGGTCAACTTTCTGAAAAAATCAGCGCTGATTTTTCAGAAAGCCTTCTTGAAGAAAGAGCTGAGAAAGACCTTTACGCACATCTGGCATCCATCAAAAAGAATTTATTCTACTCCTTTGATCAGTGCGACTATGAAAATTCCATCAAAATTCTAGCAACACTTCAAAAACCTTTAGCAAGCTTGTTTGATGAGGTTAAAATTCTCTGTGATAATGTTGAGGTAAGAGCAAATAGACTTGCGCTTCTGCAAGGTGTATTTGATCTATTCTCAGAGCTGCTTGATTTCTCGAAAATCCAGCAGAAGTAGATTTCAAGGATTATGGAAGGAAGCGATGCTTCCTTTCTTCTGTTTTTGGGTCAAGAGGCGTCTTATAGAGCTTCCTTCTAACATTTGCGACTCCCATATAGATCCAATCAAGAAATGCTGTTGGCAAGAACTGAAAGAAACCCAAAACTTTCCAAATACCGCCAACAATCCAAAGAATTTTAAGAACGGCCTTAGCTCTTATAAAATAGCGATCCTTCATCTGTAGAAAGTTCACTACAAGGATGATTGTGTTGAGATCTTGATAATTTGGGATTTTTGGGCTCAGAATTTCTTTTGCCGCTTTCCCTTCAAGAGCGCCAAAAACAAACATTTCCTTCTTATCTATTTTAATAAGGAAGTTGATGCATCTTTGGCAAAAAAAACATTTTGAGTCATAGAAAACCGCATGAGGAATCACATCTTTATGACTACTACGTACCGTCATGAGCGGGCTCTTCTACTTGGATTTTTGGAGGTGATTTTTTTAGTACATCAAACTCTTTTGCAAGCTCTAGTACCTCCTCTTCTGAACATCTACCAGAATGGATTTTCATTTTGATGAGCTCACGTCTTGAGAGCCAGTTTCGCTCTTTAATTCTTTGCATGACCTCTACAAGTCCCTGCTCAGCCTTTTCGCTATTTACTCTTTTTTGCAGCACTTCAGACAAGAACAGTTGACTTTCCGCATCTTCCATCTGCATTCCAAGTGAGAGAAGGTCTAGTGGCTTTTCTTCCTTGTAATTTTTGATGAAAAGAGAAAAAAGCTGCCTACAGATAGCAACGGTAAAGTCTTCTTCTACCATGTGCTTTGCAACAAGATCTTGCAAAGCCTTGTTTGATGAAAACAAAAACACCCACCTTAGCAGATCAGTTTCGAGTATCCGATTAGGATCTATCACCTCTTTGGTAATTGTGCCCTGCTTTCTTATTCTTGTTTCTTTTACGGGATTATTTTCCTTTTCGATCAGGTTTTCTGGTACTTCAAGAAGCTTTGCAAGCTTTCTTAAAGACTCATGAATCACAAGTGGGTGATTCCAAGTACGGATCCTTTTTGAAAGAATCTGAACAAGCTGATGCTTTCCAGAAGGGCTGTCTATACTTATCGTTTTAGAGTATTCCCCTACGGTAAACGTAAGATAGTCTTTAGCCTTTTGCATATATTCTGAAAAAGCCTTAGGGCCTTTTTCGTTTAGGATTTCATCAGGATCTTGTCCTGAATCAAACTCTAAAACAAACACCTCTACCCCTTCCTTCTGGAAAAAGTCTCCGACTTTTATCGAAGCTTGCCTTCCAGCTTCATCGCCATCAAAAGCGATAAAAATGGTGTTGACTCCGAGCTTAATCAAAATATCTGCATGATCTTGTGTAAAGGCGGTTCCTTGCCCTGCAACCGTTAGATCAAATCCTGCTTGCACAAGCTTAAGAGCATCAATCTGCCCTTCTACAAGAATCGCCTTTCTTTCTTTTGCGATTCTTTTTCTCGATTCGGAAAGACCAAACAGAACTTGTGACTTTTTAAAGACGGGAGTTTCTGGAGTATTCTTGTATTTTGGGCCGAGGCTCTCTTCGTTGATTTTTCTTGCTGAAAAACCAATCGTAGATCCCATAGCATCTTTTATAGGGAACATCACTCTATCGTAGAAAAAGTCTCGCTTTGAGTTTTGGATCAGTCCCACTTGCTGCTGAATATATTCGTCGTACTTGAGATGCTTCATGAATTTTGCAAAAAGATTTCCTCTTTTGGGAGCAAATCCAATTTCAAAGCGGTAGATAAAATCAAGATCAAGCCCTCTTTTATAAAGATAGGAAAGAGCGTTATGACCTTCATCTGTATAGAGAAGGTAGAAATGGTAAAAGCGCTTTGCTTGATTAAGAGCCTCTTTTAGTTTCGATTTACTAGGACCTTTTACTTCGTCTTTTTGGTCTACCTTGTCAAGACGCACGCCAAATTTTTCTGCAAGCATCTCAACAGCATCAACGAAGCTTATTTTTAAATGGCTCATCAAAAAAGCAATCGCATCGCCATGTGCACCGCAACCAAAACAGTGGTAGTGAGAGTCTCCTCTTTGCACAACGAAGGAAGGTGTTTTTTCATCATGGAATGGGCAAAGAGCTTTAAAGGCGCTACCAAAACGCTTTAAATCAATATGCATGTTCAAAACTTCTGGAAGGTCGATACGAGACCTTAGAGTTTCTAGACTTTCTTGTGTATAAATGCCCAAAGCAGATTTCTCCTAATTTCACCTACATTATATGAAATGAGCAATCTAAATCAAGATTCGAGAATTTCATCTGTCAGAGAGCGCTGTATCTCTATAATCTAGCTTTATAAACCTCAAAATCCGGCTAATCTGAAGTACAACTTCAAATTAGCCGGGTTTTTTATCTTAATCTATGCCTAAATTCCGGATATACTGAAGTTGAACTTCCGTATATCCGGTACTTCATCTATCTATTTATTTCTAACACACTTTAGAAAGCTCTTTAGTAAAAACACAGAATTGGCTAGGCTTTAGCAAGTAGTAATCATCTGTGACAGATTTAGTTAGATGAGTCAAACGACTAAAAAGAACGATTTTACCCACGACAAAGACGCAAAGTCATATAGCAAGCTGCATTCTTCTTTTTTTTCTCATTTTACTGTTAAGTCTCTGAAAACAGAAAAACAGACTTCTAAGAAAAAAATCATCCCAACAACTGCTCAAAGTGGTCTTCGTGAAGAGTTTAAAAAGACATTTCTCCCTCTTCTTATAGATGTTTTTGAACTAAGGCAAATGATTGAAACTTACAAGATGCAAAAAAAGTCTCCTGAACTTGAATGCATCGGGAAAGTGTCTAAAACGCCGCAGGAAATCCTGAACAACCTTAAGCAATTGCAGCAAGATATCGAAGAATCTCAAAGATGGTGCAGCGGAGTGATCCTGCAGATCTCAAAAGGAATCGAAGAAGCAAAAGAAGCTTTAGAAATGATCCAAAAAGAAGATGAAGGCGTTTCTCACAATAAAGTTCACAAGAACCATGTTTCCCCTTTTAAAAGCTTCATAAACAAAGTTAAAGATAAGCTATGGCAGTAAAGACAACTCCTATGATGCAGCAATGGAATAGCTGTAAAGAGAAATCAAAAGGGGCTGTTTTGCTCTTCCGCCTTGGCGATTTTTACGAAGCATTCTATGAAGATGCCGCGATCCTTGCAAGAGACCTTGGGCTTACTCTTACAAAGAGACAAGGAATCCCTATGAGCGGCGTTCCTTTTCATGCTGCTGAAAACTACATCGACAAACTGATTACTAAAGGGCATCTTGTTGCTATTGCCGAGCAAGTTGAAAACCCTAAAGAAGTGAAAGGAATTGTAAAAAGAGATGTCGTTAGACTTCTTTCTCCAGGCGCAGTTTACAATCCCTCTCTTCTCTCTGATAAAGCCAATAACTACTTTGTATCTATTACAAAGCTCAATGCGTTTTATGGTCTCTCTGCACTTGATGTCTCTACTGGCGAGTTTAAAGCTTTAGAGCTCAATACACTTTCTGAAGTTCGCGATGAAATTTTTAGACTTTCCCCAAAAGAACTTCTGCTCTCTGAGAAATTCTACCAATCTGAAATCCTACTGTTTGAAGACATCAAAACGCAACTATCTCTGAGGATCACAAAAACAGATAACTGGCGTTTTGATGATCGGTGTTCTTTTGATTATTTAACGCGTCACTTTTCTGTCCATAACCTTGATGGCTTTGGTCTTAAAGGAAAAACTTCTGCAGTGATCGCAGCAGGAGCCCTTCTATGTTATTTTGAAGAAGACCTTTCTCAAGACGTCTCACATATCGTTTCTCTTGAAAATTATAGCATCTCCTCTTACATGCAAATCGATCAGATGACGCAAAGGAATCTAGAACTATTTGGGAAGGGACAGTTTACTCTTCTTCATCTTATGGATCACACTCTTACTGCTATGGGAGGAAGGCTGTTAAAATCTTGGATAGCAAGACCTCTTCTTGATGTGGACAAAATCAAGGAAAGGCAAGAGGCTACAAAGGAGCTTCTTGATAGCCACTGCGTATCAGCGCTTCATACATCACTTAATGGGTTTAAGGATGTAGAGCGCCTGATTATGAGAGTGAGAGCGAAGCAAAGTACCCCAAAAGACTTAGCTGCACTTAGAGAATCTCTTGAAAAACTCCCTGCAATTAAGGCACTTCTTGAGGGATTAAACAGCTCACTTTTTGTCCATGTTTTAGAAAAGCTTTTTTGTGTTCGCGAGCTCACTGAAAAAATCGAAAAAACACTTGTTGAAGACCCGCCAATCAAGATCCAGGATAAGGATCTGATTAGGCAAGGAGTCGATAAAGAACTTGATGAGCTGAAAGAGCTCAAGTCCCACTCAGAGGACTTTTTGCTCAAGTACCAAGAAAGGCTAAGAGTAGAAACTGGGATCAAAACCTTAAAGGTAGGCTTTAATAAAGCCTTTGGATATTTCATTGAAGTATCAAGATTGCAGTCAAAGAACACACCTCCTTATTTTCACAAGAAACAAACTCTTGTGAACAACGAACGCTTTATTACAGAAGAGCTAAGAGGCTACGAAAACAAAATCCTTGGCGCCGAAGAAAAGATCCTCACCATTGAGTCTCGTATTTATGAAGAGCTTAAGAGTTATGTTCTAACCTTTGAGAAACAAATCCGCTTTATTTCAAAAGGAATTGCTCATCTAGATTGTATTCTCTGCTATACACACCTCGCGCAAAAAAGTGGGTATACATGTCCGATAGTTGATGATAGTGATGTGCTTTCTATCAAAGACGGACGCCATCCTGTGATAGAGACAAGTGATATCGCGACGGGTTTTATTCCCAATGACACGGATATGGACACCCTGAAGAAACAGCTTTTTGTCATAACAGGCCCAAATATGGCGGGTAAGTCCACCTACATAAGACAAGTCGGCCTTCTCTCTATTATGGCTCATATGGGCTGTTATATCCCGGCTAAAGAAGCTCGTATTGGACTTATTGACCAGGTATTTTCCCGTATAGGCGCAAGTGATGACCTATCCCGCGGATTATCCACCTTTATGGTAGAAATGACAGAAACAGCCAATATCCTGCGTCATGCAACACAAAGATCCCTTGTGATCCTTGATGAGATCGGAAGAGGAACGAGTACCTATGATGGGATTTCTATAGCCTCATCGGTAGCTGAGTACCTCCTTACAAACCCCTCCTGCCGGGCAAGAACTCTATTTGCAACTCATTACTTTGAGCTTACCAAGCTTGAAGATGATTTTGAGGGGGCTCTTAATTATAACGTGAGTGTTGATGAGACAGATAAAGGGATCGTATTTCTTCGTAAGATCGTAAGGGGCGGTGCCGATAAGAGCTACGGGATCCATGTAGCCAAACTGGCAGGACTCCCTCACTCAGTCCTTAAAAGAGCGGAGGAGCTACTTGAGGAGCTTGAACAAGCTCCGGCAGCTCAGCCCTCTAAAAAGGGCAAGAAGAAATCCTATAAGAAATCCCAAGATCAGATGCTCCTATTTTCTAAAGAAGACACTTCTTTTAAAGAAAATATTTTACAGGAACTCAAAGAATGTGATCTCGCACACCTCACCCCTGTTCAGGGCCTCACTTTGCTTGAAAAGTGGAAATCTTTGTTAAATTAAATATTTAAATTTACAATAGCGTTATACTTATATTTTTATATGTAATAGTATAATTTTTAATATTATTCATTAAACTTTTAGTTTGTTATAATCTTTATTACATTAATAATATTTATAAGGATTTAACATGTCTGCAGACATACGTAGCATTAGAAGTCGTGATCATCTGGCCTTGCTTATGCAAGATATTCCAGAAGAGCGTAAAAAGCCAGAAGGCTCTCTTATAGGAAGTGCAGCTTCAAAGATATGGAGCGCAACAAAATTTACAGCAAATGCAGCCAATCAGATTGTGATAAAACCTGCAAGAATTGCTCTTAACGCTCTTGGCACTGGCGCAAAAGAAGTGATTACATCAAGACCGACAAGTCTTGAAGCACTTGTTGCGATACCAGCTGTTGCCTTTTCAACAAGAGCTCTTGAGCATGGGCAAAACTGCGCTATAATGAACGCTGCTAGAAAAACGTTTTTCAGTGATTCAGAGAATTTCATCACAAGATTTTATTCAAGCAGAGACTGGTCCTCTTTTACAACCCCTAGCTACTGGAGAGAGCTGTACCAAAGCTTAACTGAAGTACAAGGCTCTATCACAGGAGATAACTTCAAAGAGGTTCTTGCAAGGTATGCAAATACACACTCTGAAGAAGAAATTGAAAACCTCATCAATAGGGTTGCATCGGGTGATGAATACCTAAAGGGGATCTATCAAGAGGATCCAGAAGCATACAACGTTATTATAAAACA
Organism: Chlamydiia bacterium; assembly: GCA_022601395.1. Lineage (GTDB taxonomy): Bacteria > Chlamydiota > Chlamydiia > Chlamydiales. The sequence continues at coordinate 51,547 of JAJACS010000010.1, forward strand.
CTTAAAAGACAACTACTTCAGCTTTGCAGCAAATGGATTTAGTACAGAAGGTCTGCCGGATGAGATCAAGAGTAAGTTCGATCAGTCTGCAATAGAAAAGTTTAGCAGTTGGTTTGATGAAAGTATTCTAGCTCACTTTACAAATGCACAGTGCTTAAGATTCGAGGGTTATACTGACCTTGCTAAGCCATTTATTATCACATTACTTGGCCTTGTTTCTCTACGCATCGGCGCTACCGTAGCGTATAACGTTGCAGGTGATATCAAAGATAAATACTTCTCATCAGAAGCAGATAAAGTGAGCTACTCACTAAAGGTTATGAATAAGCAGCTAAAGCACATTGAAGCTGCTCAGGAAAGCATCGTAAGTTATGTACCAAACAGCCTTTCTAAAGAGCAATACAGCTTAACTGAAAAAGCACCTGTCCTAGCTCTTCCTCCAGCTGGAAGAAAAATGACAAGGGAAGAAGCTCAAAAGGTTGCATGGCAAATGATGCAGCAGGAAAAAATTACTAAAACTAGAGGAAGAGGATAATCATTATGGGCAGATATGACAGTGGATGGCAAAACGCTATTAGTCAATCATCACATTCTTACAGCACAGGTGGAAGAGCAGACTGTGCGAGCGTACCTTCAGAGATGGGCGCAAAAGTAGTCATTGCTGGAGCAGCAACTGCTGGTATAGCTCTCGGCTACCAAATCATCACAACAGCACTTGCTTCAGCTTCTCTTATGACAACAGGCTTTGTAGCATCTCAGATAGGTGATGCACAAAAAAGCGGAGCAAAGTGTTATGCAGGTGTTGCTGCACAAGCGGCTTTAACAGAAACTCCTAAAAATCTTGGGGATGTCGTTTGGAATGACAGATCCTGGACAGACTATTTACCTCTGACTGGTGATCATGGCGAGCCTTATGTTTTTACAGCAGTTAAAGCTTCACAAACAGGCATTCATGATTTAAGTGGAACCATTACTGAAGAAGCTGCCAAAGACGGATTATCACATGCTCTTGGTGGCGGCAGAAGAGATATCGTTGAAGATGGTAAGCAGTCTATCAAGAGAGGAGTTAAAAAACTTATCGCTGCTGAGTGTGAAGACTTTAATGGCTCTATGAATACCATCAAGCTTGGCTTAGGGGTTCTTGGTACAATAGTACTTACCCTTGCGGTTGTAAAAGCTGCGAACAGCTATTTTTCTAAAGATCGATCATAAGAGCTGAGAATACCTACTGATAAAAATATCATCAATCCACTATCTTTGACTTAAGGTAGTGGATTTTTTTATGTCTTTTGATCGTGAACTTTTATCTAGTTATCCTAAAGCTCCTGGCGTTTATCTAATGAAAGGAGCAAAGGGCAAAGTGCTTTATGTTGGTAAAGCGAAGCATTTGCAAAAACGCCTAAGGCAGTATTTTGCAAAAAGTCCTGACTCTAGGGTTATGATCCCCTTTCTAACATCAAAAGTTGCCTCTATTGATACCATTGTCACAACATCTGAGAAAGAAGCTCTTCTTCTTGAAAACACCCTCATAAAAAAGCATCAGCCGAAGTATAATGCCCTTCTTAAGGACGATAAGACCTTCGTATCGCTTATGGTCAATATAGACCATAAATGGCCCATGATTAAGCTTGTCAGGACAAAAGGTAAGCCCAAGGGCAAAGGTAAGTATTTTGGGCCCTACACCAACGGGTATGCTGCAAGGCAAACCTTAGAGATTATCTCAAAGATATTCCCACTAAGGCAATGCTCAGATGCTGAGCTTAAAAGGCGCGATAGACCTTGTATTTTGTATGACATCAAAAAGTGCGTTGCACCTTGCGTGAATAAATGCTCTAAAGAGGAATATGACACATACGTTACCGATGCGCTTTCCTTCTTAAAAGGAGATGATGACAGCATCGTAAAAGATCTTAAAGAAAAGATGAAAAAGGCGTCTGATGACTTAGAGTTCGAAAAAGCGCAGCACTACCTAGACGCCATTACTAAGATTGAGCATGTCACAAAAAATGCAAAGAGCCTTGTGCATTTGCAGAAAGAAGATCTTGATAGTATCGGACTCTACCGCAAGGCAAAAAGCGTGCTTATTGCCAAGCTTACTTTTAGATCTGGTAGGCTTACAACATCTGATCACTACTATTTTTCAGATATCGCAGAAGAGGATGAAGACCTTCTTGAGAGTTTTCTACTTCAGCACTACTTAAATGAAGATAATCTTCCGAAATCCGTGCTGGTACCTTTTTCTCTGCCAAGTGGTAAAGACATCTCAGAGCTTCTCTATGAGAAGCTCAATCGGAAAATCTCCATCTTTTCCCCCACAAAAGGGGGAAAAAAGAAGCTCATTCAGCTGGCTAAGACAAATGCAAAAATGCTGTTTACGCAAGAGCGGCATGATGCTGATCTCAAAGAGAGCATCCTTGAAGAATTAAAGTCTAAGTTGAAACTCTCAAGACTTCCTATTAGAATCGAGTGTTTTGATACGTCTAATATCGCTGGAGATGACCCTGTAGCCTCGCTGATTGCCTTTACAGACGCAGAGAAAGACACAAAGCGCTATAGAAGCTACAAAGTCAAAGGCGAGAAAACAGACGATTACCATGCAATGAAAGAGGTCTTAACAAGAAGGTATATCAAAGCCAAAGAAACGAATGACCTTCCTGATTTGATCATTGTAGATGGCGGAAAAGGCCAGCTGAACGTGGCATCTGAGGTCTTAAAAGATCTGCAGATCGTTTCATGTGATCTCGTGTCTCTTGCAAAAGAGGATGCAAGGCATGATAAAGGACTTACTAGAGAGAGAGTTTTTATCCCGGGTGTTAAAGAGCCTATTACCTTTGATAAGCACTCCCCTATTCTTTTTTTTCTGCAAAGGGTCCGTGACGAAGCACATAGAAGAGCCATTACTTTCCACAAGGCAAGGCGTAAGAAAAGGATCATCAAATCAGCTTTAGATAGCATCGATGGGATCGGCCCTGCTAAGAAGAGAACGCTTCTTTCTCATTTTGGATCTGTTGCTAAGATCAAAGAAGCGAAAGATGAAGAAATCTTGTCATTGAAAGGCATTTCTAAAAAGGATCTTGCAGCGCTTAGAAAGGGTCTTTAATCGTTAATCGTTAAGAAGAACTCTTTTTCATAACCGAGCTTCCTTGCTAAAATAACGCCAAGTTCATTTTGAACTCTTGCAAGAAGAGTGTCCTTCTCCTCTTCTTTTATCTTTGGAAGCTGCGCTATGATCTCAAGTTTCTGCGGAAAATGCAGTATGATATCTGACTGCACCTCTTGTCCTGGAAAGACTTCTTGCCAGTAGTTTTTTAAATAGTCTTTTATGATCGCCTCATCGATGAGTGTTTTCCCGCAGCCCATTTTGAGCTTAAGGTACTTTTTACGGTTCAGAAAATAAAAGCCTGTGAGAAGCAGAAAACCAAAACTTAGAAAAGCAATACCAAGCTTCACAAAAAAAGCAGAGCCTTCTGTAAGAAGGCTTGCTAGATTCACTCTAAAGCTACTTAAGCTTGGCAGCATGATAAAGAATATCCCTGCTGCTATGATGAATAGTACTACGAATAGATGTACTACGGAAAATAGAATGTTACTTGTGCGCATATGGGCTTAAAATTCGTCTGTGTATTCTACAGCTGCTTGCTTTTCCATTTCTTCTTCGTCTTCTGGCTCTTTATTATCAAGAAGCTTTTCAATAGGCTGCTGTGTGATGAGGTTTTTAAATACTACGTGTACAGAAGCTACATGTAGTCCTGTGAGCGCTGCGAGCTCTTTCGCTACTTTAGACTGGATTTCTTCTGATTTCTCAGGGATAGAAATACCGTAGGCCACATTGACCTCTATTTTGATGTTCACAGAGTGGTTTTTTTGATCTTGATCTACTGTGATCCCCTTGATCCTTTCTGAAGCTGACTCCCTTCCAAGCAGGCTATCTAAGATATTGCCTCCGATCAGCTCTACGCCCTCGATGCCGAGTAGGCATTTATAGCTGATAGCTTGAAAGACTCTGCTATCTACGTCTCTTACGAATACGGTATCTGCAAATTCATAGTCTTCTTTCGTTTTACTACTCATTTGTGCACTCCTCCAAATGGTCTCATTAGCTGTATTCTATCTTATGCGGGTAAAACATCAAGTATTTTTTATGTAAAATCATTATTTTAACTAAGTAGTAAATTTTTTATTATATGATTTAAAGAAATTACTACACTATATTCTTGATTAAAGTTTTGTTTATTTGGAAAGTTAAAGGTTTAATTTGTTATAATATACACTTAAAACATATAAATAATAAGGTAATAACAATGGGTTTATTTTCCATGATATATAACGCAGCAGCCAATATAGGCACAGGCGTTGGAGTAGTTTCAAGCAAGGGGAAAGCTGACAAACCAACTTTAAGCGGAGTTGAGGCTAGAGTCAATGAGATCAGCGCTCACCTCTCAGAGCATGTCGGTGCTCTTAGTGAGTATAATGTTAACAAACAAAGCGCAAAGCTAGAAAGTATCGACCGTGATTTTGCAAAGATCCCAGTAGGCTCTCTTATGACTTGCGAAGTAAAGAAGCACACAAGCGTACAAGCACGTATTCATTTTTTATTTTCTGTATTAAACAGCAAAAAACGAATCGATATGGTTGATGTTGCAGAATATAACCTTAGAAAATCAGAAAGCACATCTCGCGTTGTAAAAGAACTTGTTTCAAGAACAAACAATCTCTATTCAGCAGTTAATAAGAAACGCATAAAACCAGATGCTGCGATGAAAGAACTGAATGAAATTCAGCATCTATTTAAGCATGTATTTCAAAGAGTAAAACAGGAAGATAAACGCAATCTTTTAGTAAGACTGAATGAGATCTTGATACTTGTTGTAACAAACGCTCATGAAAACCCAGACAGTGCTCCTAAGAAAGCATCAAAAGACATTCTTAAAAACGGTGTTGAGAACATCGGAAACACTTGCTACATCAACTCAATCAGGGCTCTTGTGAAAGAATCTGGACTTATTGATGAAGTAGACGTTCCAAGCTCTCTTACTGCTTTCAAAAAAGAAAGGCCTTCAGCACAGAGCTTAAAAGCTGCAATGGGAACACTTAACCCTGAATATAAGACACTCCAGCAGCAAGATGCTATGGAAGCTATGATCCAAATGATGGGAAAGATCGACCTACACAACCAAAATACAAGTGTACTTCAATCCATTTACAACTTCTTTAAGTTCATTGCATCACTCTTTGTGACAGTCCACACGAAATACAACCCTATTTCAGCACCGATGACAACAACGAGAACTTATGATGTTTCAAAGGTACCAAAGAAGCTAAAAGCACAGGCTAAAAAAAGCACTATCACAGAAAGTGAGTCCATCCACTCTATTGGGATGCCAAGATCTACTAAAGCTTATGACGTACAAACGCTTTTAAAAGGCTATTTCTCTGAAAAAGGTGAAGACGCATACTTTGAGTCAGAAGAGGGTAAAAGGTACCCAAGAAGAGGGCTTAAATGCGAAAGAACTTTCACTGAACCGCCGAAGCATTTCGTGATGAGTTTTAACCGTTTCTACTTTGACAGAAGAACGGGTACAAGAGGAAAGATTGATCAAGACATCAATGGTCTTGATGAGTATCTACAGGTATCTGGCAAACATTTTGAAACAAAACAAGAAATGAAGTACGAAAGATCAGCTGCGATCATCCATAGAGGAACTCCAAATGGCGGTCACTACTATGCGGTCGTAAAAGCAAAAGATGGTAAGTACTATAAATTCAATGACAGCAATGTAACAGAGGTTACAAGAAGCTATGCTGACAATGAGTTTAAAAAGGCATATATCGTATACTACAAGTCATAAGGATTGTTATGTCAGGATATCTTAAATCAGTTTTTGGAAGCTCTGCTGGGAAAGCGGAGCAAGCAGGTGTTCGCCCTACTCTAGAGATGGCCTACGATGATCTCTTTGCAAAAACGAATAGTTTTGCAAAGGATGTGATCAAACAAAGCTCCCTCTCTAAAACTGAAATGTCAACATTTGAAGAACTACAACTTGAATTTGTCAGTCTTCAAGGTAGAAAAGATGGCACTGCATTTTTAGACAAAAGCATTCTTATTGAAAGAATCTTTACCTTGATCCATGGCAAGTTCAAAAGTGAAAATGAAGTAGAAGAGCCCATAGCAAAGCCTGCTCCAAAAGCAAAAGCTTCAGAAAAACGACGCAGGGTTAAAGCTAGCAAGAAGAAAGCTGCTGAAGCTTCTGTTGAAAAAGAACCCGCAAAAGCAAAAGAGCCCTCTAAAACTACTAAACCTTCTACTCTTAAGGGTATTGTAAGACACAATAATAACTGCTGCTTTATCTCAGCCTACCAACTACTAAAGCGTGTTAGAGGTATTTTTGATGCATTGCCTGATACACTCGATGCATGGAAAGAATTTTCAGGAAATGATCGCACTCTTAGAAGCAGCCTACAGAAAGTGGATAGATGCACACTAAATACAAAGTCTTCTTCAAAACAAGAAGATGCTTTTGAGGTGATCCAAAACCTGCTCAATCAAATCAACTACCCCTACCCTCTTCGCACAACAGATCACATCACCTACGATGTGTCAGGGCTTGGGCTCCAACTATTAAAAGATGAGAATGAAAAGTCCGAAGTAAAAGAGACACACGCTATTCTTCCTCTTGCTTTGAAAAGTGGAAAAAGCACTACCTTCAAAAAAGCATTTAATGGCTTTTTTGAAAACCTTGATCATGTCACTCAAAGAATCGGCGGTTTAAAGAAGCCTGGAAGCGATGTCCTTGAGGGCGGAGTAGAAATTGAGTCTCTTGAACACGCAAGAAAAATCCGAACAAAACCACCCCGTGAACTCCTTTTATCATTTGGAAGGTTCAAGCCTGTAGGCTCTAAATATGAAAAGAATAATACTCGCATCAAAGACGTGCCGATTGATTTAAAGCTCGAAGACTCTATTTTCGAAAAAGCTTCTGATAACAAGAGGGAGTACAACCTCAAAGGTGCTATTATCCATAGTGGTAGTATGAGCTCAGGACACTATACAACACTTATCCAAGACAAAGGCTCCTGGTTCCTTTGCGATGATGATCAGATTTCTGCACTTGAACTCTCACAAGTGAAAGACATTCTTGAACACGCATATGTACTTCACTATTCCTCAAGTAAATAATTATTTTTTTAAGCAATTAATTTAATCCAATTTTTTAACATATCCATGAAAGCGAAACTTGGATCAATTTGTACTCTCTCCAAGTATTGAGGAATTTTCTCATAAGGAAGTGGTAGGCCTTCAACTCTCAGAATATCTAACA
>JAJACS010000011.1 GCA_022601395.1 Chlamydiia bacterium
AATCTTAGTTTAACAGTTAAACCTTGCATAGTTAGCGAATCTACATAATCGTAGCTATACATTTGGTTGTAGTTCTGCCAAGCTTGTTGTTCCCATACTGCTTGTAGTCTTAAACGATAGTCGTTATCGCTAAAGAAGTAATCCCATCTAACACCTAGTTGGAACTCAAACACCATGTTCATCATGTGCTGGATATCTTTGATTTTTCCGTACTCAAAGAACTCGCCAGAAAAGTCTAATTGTCCGTTTTCAGTAACGTCTACAACGTCAGTCTCTGTAGTCTTTTGTTCTGTTTTGAAAGTGCTCCACATTGGAGTGATTGCGTAGTTACCAATCAAGCTCCAGTTTCTTGAGAACATCCAAGAAGTATCAAGACCACTTCGGATACCGATTCCCCAGTAGCTTTGCTTATCTCTTCCGTACAGACGATCTACTTGAACCGCAGTTAAACCTGTGTCATCGAAGTGATTGATATCATTCAGGTGCAGGTGAAGTCTTGTTGTATGCCAAGCACCTTTAAGTCCAAAGTGTGGTCTTAAAGTTAGCTTTGGGCTTACAAAGAAGTTTCTTCCAAGTTCCCAATCAATTGCGTTAAAACGCATTGTCCAATTCATCTTTCCAGAATCCACATCGTGGTCAGAAAATGAATTATATTCATTGGCAAACTTGAATTTAGCAGCAAAATTATTTCCACCAGCAAAATGCTTTGTATTTTTTGCGTGTAACCAAGTGTACTCAACAATCGTATCCCAGCCATCATATTTCAGGTCAAGACCAAGAGCTACTTTGAATCCAGGATCCATGCTATTTGGCCCTTTTGAGTGTCCAGCACCTGTGTCAGTCTCTGATGCGTCCGCACTTGTACTTCTAGACCTAACTGATTCTGAAACACTTCCTGGTGTCATAGTAGAGTACCAGTAGATGAAATCTGCAGAAACCAACATATCTACACCGCCGCTTACAACTGGGCCAGCATTTGGAGTTATTGTTTTTCCTTTGATTTGCTCATAAGTGTCATTAAAGTGATCGCCACTGTGGCTGTCTTGCATATGGTCTGCAAAACCTGTAGTAGCAAGTGCAATACTTGTTAGTACAAGTCCTTTTTTTAGATTTAGTTTCATTTAAAATACCTGTTAGTTTTCTTTTTGTTAAAAATCAAATCTCAACTCAGCCGTTACGCCCTGGAAGGCCAGGTCGTCCGTTGGCTTAGTCTGTTGAATATAAATAAATTGGTTAAAGTTTGAGAGTAGTTGTTGCTCCCATGTAATTTGTAGTCTGATTCTGTAGTTATCATCGTCAAACCAAACGTCACTTCTTAAACCAATCTGAAAATCATAAGCCATATTGACATTATGGTTTTTGAAAGACATTTTTACAACTTCGTTATTGAGCGTATCGAGTCTTATATTAAAGATGTCCAATTCTTGGTCGACAGATGTGACGAAATCGTTTCTCTTGGTTTTGAAGTCTCCCCATAAAGGAGTGATACCCCAAATAGATACGATGCTAAAGTTTTTGCTAAGCTGCCAGGAGGTATTGAGACCTACTCTTGTCCCAAAGCCCCAGTAGTCCTGCTTTTGTTTTACGCGGTAAGATCCAGTTATGATATTGCCAAGAAGCTCGCTTCTTACTTCCAGATCATTCTCATGCAGCTCGAACTTTTGTGTTGTCCAAACGCCTCTAAGTCCAAAGTGGGGTCTTAGGATAAGTTTTGGGCTAATAAAAAATTCTCTTCCAAGCTCCCAAAGTAAGCTATTAAAGTGGAGTTTCCATTCGGTTTTTCCAGAAGAGAAGTCTGTAACATTATGATCGAAAGGGATTCCAAGGAAATGCTCCATTGTGGAGGTAAAAGTGTCGTCTTTAAAATGATCGGTGGTTTTTGGTCTTAGCCATGTGTATTCAACAAAACTATCCCATCCGTCATATTCAAAAGCGATTCCAGCTTTTGCTTTGAATCCAGCATCACTGCTGCTTGAATGCGATCCACTATCACCTGTGGAAACTCTTACATCCACTTCTGTAAGATTGTCAAAATTAAGCTCACTATCTCTTACGCTATGGCCGCTTTGAACTACGTTAAAGTCACCAAGCCTTGAGCTCCAGTAGATAAAGGAACCGGCAATAAAAACATCGACTCCTCTGTCAACATAAGGGGATGTAGTTGGTGTTATAAGTTTCGTTTGCGCCTTATCATAAGTCTTCTGGTAGTGGCTTGGATGTTTTTCTTGAGAAAAACAACAAGATGACACTAAAGAAAAACAGATAAAAGCTGAACAAAATGTACGTTTCACAAATACCATTCAAAATTTTAAAGGGTAGAAAAAACAAAAATAACAACTTTAAAAATTAAAGTAAAAAAAAAGCCTCAAATTTCTTTGAGGATTTTTAAAAAGGAAGGTGATTTTGTTTAGAAATCAAATCTTATTCGTGCGCTAAGGCCTTGAAAAACAAGGTTTCCGTAAAGAGCGTTTGCTTCACTAAAATCTTTGAATTGATTCTGTGCTAGCCATAGTTGATTTTCCCAACCTGCTTGAATTCTAAATCTATAGTCGTTATCTGAAAACCAAACATCGTAACGCAAGCCAAGCTCAAGTTCGAAAACTCCATTTAAAGAATGGAAGTTGTTTTCAGCGTTTGTAACAAGAGAAAGAGGAATCGTTGTTACAGAAGAAACATCACCTGTTGTTGACGTTTCAGAGTCTTCACAATGATCTTTTCTTTTTACATCAAATTGTCCCCAAAGAGTAGCTACTGCAAAATTCCCATATATTCCAAAATTTTGATTAAATTGATATGCAGACTCAAGACCACCTCTTAATCCAACGCCCCAGTACTTTTGGTCAAAGCGGATGTGATAGTAGCCAGAAGTTGCTATGGTAGCATCGTTCTCTTCGCGTGTTCCCGTGATATCATTATACTTAATATTGTACTTTTGTTTTTGCCAGGTTCCTTTGAGTCCTACATGTGGTCTAAGTATTAGATAGGGACTTACAAAAAAGCTACGTCCTATTGACAGGTCTATATTATTTAACCGGTAGGTCCAAGAAGCTTTATTGTTTGCAAAGGAAAAGGAGACATTTTGTAGTCTTGATGCTTGAGAAAAGCTCCATATGGGCACTAATTTTTTACCAAGTGTATTAGGATCATTTGTTGCTTTTCCATTTTGCTTAGTTCTGAACCATGTGTATGTCGCCATAAGATCCCATCCATCATGACCCATGTCGAAGCCAAGTCCTCCCTTAAAGCCAGAATCAAATTTAGGACTTACGTAATGAGTTTTTCCTTGGGTAAGAACGGGAGCTAGAGCAGTGCTGTCTCTTACATAAACGTCTCTGTCATCAGTTATAGTTACTCCTGACTGTATATAACCAAGTCCATCTTCTCGAGCAGTCCAATATAAGTAGTCTGCAAATAAAAAGAGATCGACTCCGCTTCTTACTACAGGACTTGCGTTTGGTGTAATCACTCGATCGTCAATGCGTGTTTGATTCATGTGAGGAGACTGTTCGCCGTATTGATAAGAATCTTGGTAGTTGCGGTCCATGGGGCCTGCAAATATGCTTGCAGTGAGTAGTGTTGCCGCAGTAAGTGTAAGTTTCATAAGGGTTCCTGCTGTAAACGATTTTTTATAATTTGATCTTACTTTATGTAAGTGTCGAAATATTTGCAAAAAAAAGCCTGAAGAAAAACTCTTCAGGCTTTATTAAACTTAAAGTTCAGATCAGACTAGAAATCGAATCTTACTTTCAGCGTGAATCCCTGGAAGATTAAGTTTCCAGTAAGTGGAGTCAACACTTGAATATCAAAAAGTTGGTTTTGATCGAACCATACTTGTTCTTCCCATCCTGCTTGGATTCTGAATCTGTAGTCGTTATCAGAGAACCAGTAGTCGTATCTCAGGCCAAGAGCAAGCTCTAGAACTGGTGATAGTGTATGGAATTTGTTTGTTACATCAACCATTCTTGAAGGTAGTACGGTATTTGTTTCATCACTATCAGGGTCAGTAGTGTTTGTTATTGTTTCAGTAGACTGTGTGGTATCTTTTCTTTTTGTATCAAATTGACCCCAAAGTGCAGATAATGCCCAGTTACCATAGATTCCAAAGCTTTTAGTGAACTGCCATGAAGTGTCCATTCCTGTTCTAATACCAACACCCCAGTAGTTCTGTTTGAAGTTGTGGTGATAAAACGCATTGGAAATTGAAGTTGTGATAACATTGCCATCTCCTGGTTCTTCAACAACAGTTCCAGTTATATTGTCATACTTAGGTTTAAATCTTTGTGTTTGCCAAGTTCCTTTTAGACCGAAATGAGGTCTTGTGGTGAGTCTTGGGCTCACAAAGAAGTTTCTACCAAGAGACAAATCGATTGCATTAAAGTGAAGTCTATATTTTGCGGAAGCATCTCCGATTACAAGATTGTTTCCAGCTTCAGAGACGTTTTGAACAGCAACAGGAGAGGATTGAAAGGTTGGTATGATTGATGTACCAAGATCTGTCCCAGCAGTTAGGCTGCCACTTGGCTTGGTTCTAAACCATGTGTATTCCGCACCAAGGTCCCATCCATCATGACCAAGGTCTAGACCGATAGCTACTTTGAAACCAGGATCCCACTTGCGCTTTACATAATGAACCCTGCCTGGTGCAACGTTAACACCTGCTGGTTGGTTTATAAAAGCGGCATCTTCAGCTTCTGTTCCTAAAAGATCGCCAGTATATGCATAGCCTAGGCCATCCATTCTTCCTGTCCAGTAGATAAAATCTGCTGAGATGAAAACATCAACACCGTGCTGCACAACTGGGCTAGCATTTGGTGTGATCACTCTGTTTTCAAGATCAGAGTGTTCTGCGTACATATGATTGTCGCTTTTCTTGTCGTAGTCTGCACAAAGTGTGGAAGCTAGACAAATTAAAGCTGGCGTAAGAGATCTAAGTAATCCTTTTTGCATGCCAATTCTCCTAAATAAGTTAAATTTTTCTAGCCTCGCTTTAAAAAGCACAGACTATGAAGGCTGTTTAATGAAAATTTTTTCACTAAGTAAAGCACATCTTAGAAAAATTAAGAATTATACTAAAAGAAAAAACCTGAATTTCCGAAAAAGAAATTCAGGTTTCTCATGAGGGTAGATTTATAAATTGTTAAATTTAGAAATCAAATCTCAACTTAAGAGTGAATCCTTGGAATCCAAGGTCACCATGTGATCCCCAGCCATCAGTTAGTGCGAAGATGTTGTTATGGTTGATCCATAGTTGCTCTTCCCAAGCTGCTTGAATGCCGAAGTGGTAATCATCATCTGAGAACCAGTAATCAAAACGTAGGCCAAGTTCAAACTCTAGAACAGGCTTCATTGTGTGGAAGTCATTTGAAGTATGAATAACTTTCACTGTTGTTGTTGGATCTGTAAGATCTAGATCAGCAAAGTCTCTTCTTGTTACATCGAATCTTCCCCAAAGACCTGAGAAAGCAACGTCACCGAAGATGCTCCAGTTCTTGTCGAAGTACCATGCAGTGTCAAGACCTGTTCTGATACCAACGCCCCAGTAGTGCTGTCTAAGCTTTAAACGAACTTGATCAACTTCATCAGCGACATCAGCATTTAAGAAAGTTGTGTAAGTTACGTTGTAGTTCTCTTTGTACCAGCAACCTTTTAAACCAATGTGTGGTCTTAAAGTCAGGTATTGGCTGATGTAATAGTTACGTCCAAGCTCTAAATCGAAGTTGTTAAAGCGTAGTCTGAATTTACCTTTAGCTTCTTGTACGTATACAAAAGTTTCAATGATAGGGCTAAATTGATCTCTTCCTATAATTGTTCCTACAGTAGAAACATCCCATAGTGGAACAAGGCCTCTTGAATCAGTGAATGTGCTTGAAGACGAATTCGTATGATTTGAATGGAACCATGTGTAGTTCAGGTAAATATCCCAACCATCGTGTCCAAGGTTTAGGCCAATCCCAGCTTTGAAACCTGGATCAAACTTTCTAGGAGGAAACTTTGTGCTTCCAGATGTCGCATTAGGAGATGCTGCGATTTGAATACCGTCAAAATCATCCATTCCAGTTCTTGCATAACCAAGACCATCCATTCTGCCAGTCCAGTAGATGAAGTCAGCTGTGATGAAAACATCAGCGCCGTTTGTCACTCTTGGACCTGCGTTAGGTGTAATTTCTCTAAATCTTGTCTCATCAGATGTATGATGCGCCTGACTTGACCCGTTGTACATATCTGCAGAAGCGCTTGTTGAAAACCCACAAGCAAGGATTACTGCAGGTAGCCACTTAAGTAGTGCTTTTCCCATTCTTTTGTTTTCTCCTTTTATGGTGTGTTTTTTTTCTGAAGTTTTTCATCATCACTACTACATTTTGAAACTCTTAAACACGCTTTGCAAAAAATGCAAGTCTACTTTAAGTGATTTCCACACCGAATAAATGTAGTGTTATTTGTTATGACCAACACTAGCACATTTAAATAAATTTACCGAAGGGATTTTTTTTAACAAAGAAGTTTATGGGGAGAGAACCTTATAAGGTTTCATGCTCATAACAATGTTACTGATCATATCAAGCCAGTTTTCTGTAACGATAGATGTTTGCTTGAGAATGAAAAACCAACCAGCCCAAAGTACCAAGAGTCCAACAAGAGATTTCAGTGACATTCCAAGAAATGCAATTTGCACTTGTGGCGCAAGTCTATTTGCAATACCAAGGAACATCTCAGCCATAAGTACTGCTACAATTGCTGGTGCTGCAAGTTGTATGGATAAAGCTGTAATCTTATTTATGAGGTCTGCACCATGTTTCCAAAGCAGCATATTCATGTTGAAATACTTTGAGCTAAGGAAGCCTTCTGCAGGAATGATTTCATAGCTTTTTACAAAGATGTCAAAAAACTTCAGAGGGCCATCGATCTGAAAAAATAATACAATCAAAACATAGTTGAACAGGTTACCAATAGAAGAGGATTGGTTTTGCATAGTGGGATCTTGAGATTGCATGATCGATGCACCCCTAAGGTAATCAATCAAGATCCCGCAGCTTTGCGCGATGAAAAATGGTAGGGCAATAAGAAAGCCAAGGACATACCCAAGGAATAGCTCTTTTATGGCAAGTAGAGTGAATAGCCATGTGAAGTCTAACTGCTCATGAGCTGAGTATTGAATGATCGTTGGTAAAAACGCGATACTCAAGATGATAGCGACTCCTATTCTTGTAGAAACAGGAGTCAGTTTACCTCCTAGAAAAGGAGCGAGAAAAATAATAGGTCCCATTCTGAACAAAGAGAGTAAAAAAAGAGCAAGTAAGCCTATAGGGGAGAGGCCTGGGATATTGAAGAAGTAAAGCATATAGTCAGCTGTCATAAGAAATTAGCTGTGCCACTTATAAAAGTTTGAGAAAATATTGTTTGCAAATGCCATGATTTGCCCAGACAAAAATCCTCCCATAAGCATGATAGTTGCGATTACGGCAACGAGTTTAACAGTGAAGGAAAGTGTTTGTTCTTGGATTTGTGTTGCTGCTTGAAAAATAGCAACGAAAAGACCAAGTGTCATACTAATAAGGATAGGTGGTCCTGATAGGATCAAAATCAATAAAAGAGATTGATAGGAGAGTTGATAAATCTGAGCTGAAAACATATGAGCATTCCTCCTCTTTAACGGTAAGTAAGTACAAGGCCTTGTATCACAAGTGTCCAACCATCAACCATCACAATAAGCAACAGTTTTAGAGGGAGTGCAATCGTGAGTGGCGACAGCATCATCATACCCATAGCAAGTAGGATGTTCGAGGTGACAAGGTCTATGACAAAAAATGGAAGGTAGATCAAAACCCCGATCTCAAAAGCAGACTTTAACTGCGATGTTACATAAGTGGGTACAAGAACGATCAGATCGTTCATTTTAAGATTTTTCTTATACTGACCTGGAAAACTTTTATACGCGAGTTGATAAAAGTATCTTTGGTGTTTTGTCATGGAATTTTTCTGAAGAAACTCTTTTAGAGGTTCTTTAGATTTATCCATAACATTTACGATGAAGTAGGCAGCTTGTCCGGAAAAAAGGCTTTTAGGGGCATCTTCTTCTATGTATTTTTGTGCGCTGTTGTACATTGCAAGGCATGTCGGGAACATCACATAGATTGTCATGAGGAGGGCGATCCCGTTAATTGCCTGGTTCGGAGGTGACTGCTGGACACCAAGGGCGTTTCTAAGAAGGGACATGACAACGACCATTTTTAGAAACGAGGTAAGTAGCATGATAATAAAGGGTAGTAGTGCAAGGGCTGCAAGGACAGCAACTTTTGTAATGACGTTAGGTGTACCATCAGTGGATTCAGAATCACTGTTTAGCACATTTGCTTTTTGCAAGACCTGCTCCGTTGGAGAAGGCTCGGATTGGGCGTATGCTTTATGTGATGAAAAGCAAAGAACAGCTGTGCAAAAAACCAGAAAAAATAGTTTCAGGTTATAAAGCCTTTTCATAAAAAAACTTCTAACGTTTTAAAAAGTTGTCAAATGCTGCCTCTAGAGCGCGCCATTGGTTCTCGAGGCTTGCGTTGATAATGCCTGCTTCGGTCTCTATAATGCAACTTCCTTGTGAAATATCTTCTCTTTCTTCGAAAGAAAGGATGCGCAACTGATCGAAAAGGTTCTTGATACGGTCCTTTTCGTTTTCCAGAATTTCTTTGTCCTCTTTAGAAACGAGGATTTTAACTTCGTGAGCTTGAGTGACAGGTTTAAGAGCCTGTATCACAATATCGACTACTGTTTCAGGCTTTGTTTCCAGTTGGTTCCCAACGATTCTCTTTGCCGCTTGCAGTGCAATAGGAAGTACGAGCTTCTGCAGCTCGTGCTGCAACTCTTTAACTTTTTTATCGAGGTAGATGATGTGAGAATTAAAAGTGGCAAGGCCTTCTTTGTGTCCCGTTGCTTTTGCATTCTCCTGAAGCTTTTGGCAAGTCTCTTCGTTTTCTAACCTGAGCTTTTCGATATCATTCTCTGCTTCTTCGAGCAGTTCATCGATACCGAGGAGTTTAGAGAACTCTTCTGCACGGATCACTTTTGATTTGGATGTTTTTTTAACATCCCCTTGATAGATGAGCGAAAATAAGGTCATATAATGCGACTTGTTTGTTAAGGTTTAAGCTGATTCTATTAATTCACAAACTTGTGATACAAGAATTTGCTGGGCCTTTTTATTTTTCAGTTCTTTAAAGAGCGTTTTTACAATACTCGCACGTCCCATGTCAAGTTTATGGGAAAGATGCCATAAAAGAGAAATGTGAGAAGCTGATAGAGCTTTGGATAATCTGTTTAGGCCACGTTGATGTAGTATTTTCTTCAAAAGCTTTTCATCGCCATCCCAATGGTTAAGGCCTATTGGTTTAAATGCGATAGGTTCGATGGACTTACCAAGTTTTCTTAGATACTGCTTTTGCTCGAAAGTAAGTAGAGATTCAATTTTCATAAAATGGGAAGCATCGATCATGGTCTTCATTTCGATAGAAAGGTCGTGCATGCTTAAGTGGTCGACAAGATGCAAGAGCTCATTCCTTGTAAGGTCTAAAAGGTCGTTAAGTGGATCGTCAGGCAAACATTCTATTGGAATAATATTTTGATGTTTCTTTACGAAGTAATGATAGAGTTTTGAGCTAATGTACTCTTTCCCTATATCAGAAAGAGTGTCGACATCTTTTGTTAAGTCGAAGTATTTGTACAGCTTCTCCTGTTGTTTTTCTGAGAGAACAGAAATAAAAAGATATCGATCTTCATCGTACATCTTTTCAAGAAGGGGCGTGAGCCAGCTATAGTGAATAGATGCGAGTCTTTCGCTAAAGTTTGGCAAACCTTTTGAGGGATGCAAGGGAAGTTGGGGAGTAGAAAGAACTTCTTCCTTTTCTTCATCAGCAAGATGCTGAATCAACTTGGATTTTTTTTCTTCATCTGCACAATCAAGAAAATCCTTAAAGATGTACCAGTCTATCTCTTTCATAACTCTTAAGCTACACTCTTAAGTTACGCTTTCATCTGAAGGGTCTTTTGTTTCAGACTCTACGTTTGTAATAGGTGTTGGATTGAGGAGTTCTTTAAATCCACCTTTCTTTCTAATAATTGGGTAGAACTTCCAGAAGAGCCAGCCCATAACTACTGCGAATACAAGAGTGAATAAGATCAGAATAAAAAAGATCGCTCTAAATCTTCCAGCAGAAGCTTTGTTAAGAACAATACTCCAGATGCTTACATACTCTTTTGAGCCCTTGGTCATTTTATCCATCTGCTCACTGAGCGATACATCGGTAAATCTAGATCTATCAGAAACAACGGTGACATTATTGATGTCGAGGCCTGTTATACTTCCTGAAACAATCCTTTTAATTTTGTTCTCGAGGTGATTGTTTGGGTCGTCGTAAACACCTTGGTGCTTTACATAAACAGCTGCAGTGATATTTTCTTTTGCTTCTTCTTCTGGAGTGCCGCCTTCATCATTTGGAAAAGAAAGTTGCACGCTTGTATCGATCACACCGTCGATCATAAGGATTGTGTTTGCGATCTGTTGAGCAAGACCTGCTTGGTAGCGGATGTTTTCTTCTTTATCAGAGGTCATGAGGCCTTGCTTTGCAAAAAGCTCAAGAAGATTCGTTCCGCTCTTTCTTGGAAGGCCGTTACGGTTTAGGATGGACATAGCATCCACAGCTTGACTTTGGTCAACATGGATTGCAAATTTTGGTCCGGTACTTTGTCCTCCGATCTCGGGGCCAGAAGAAGCTTCTACTTTGCGAGCATGTATCCCTTTACTCTCAAGGAAGACAACAATCATGTTGGCTTCCCTTTCGTCAACACCTGTGACGATAGCAGAGTCATGTTCGCAACCTGTTAAGACAAGTAGCATACAGGAAAGAAGTAGAAACGGATTGTTTCGTATTTTTTTAAGAAAAGAAGTAAATCTACTCATAGCATCAAAATTGCATCCTTTTTCTTTAAAACTTTTTTTAAAGAAACAAACGTATTAATACAAGCAGTAAAAATAAGATGTCACTGCTCTCTTTATATCAAAGCGTAGGATTATTTAGGACCTTTTCTTAAAGACCCACGAAGGGGCGTTATAAAAACGCCTTTTTGTGTAATCACAAATACCAGCGGTTGCGGCTTTGTACTCAAGAAGTTTATTTTTTCTTTTCTTGTAAGAAGAAGGCTTTACAAGCATTAAAAGTGTGCACTGTAGAGTTTTTAAAAACTTGTGTTTGTAGAGTTTTGTGATCTCTTTAGTCACGGTATTTTTATATATTGCTTTTCGGCGAATGCTTGGGACATTTTTTTCGAGCCAAAGAAGTCTGTTGCGCCACCAGAAATAGGTAGTGTGGGGTCTTCCTCCTGTAAATGATGCAGACACTTTATGATAGACTTTAGCTTTTGGACAGATGAGGTTTTTATACCCATACTCTTTCGCTCTTGTGCAAAAGTCACTCTCTTCCCAAAAGAGAAAAAACCTAGCATCTAAAAGGCCAACTTTTTTAAACACTTCACTTTTTGCAAAAAGAGCGCAGCCGCAGATGTAATCAACAGGGAAAAAGTCTTCGTATGTTTTGTGATCATCCACTTCTCTTGCTGCAATAAGATCAAACGATGCTTTCTTCTCGTTCCACATTCCGCCTAAATGATCATAAGTGTCTCTTTGCGAGTAGAGATAGATTTTTGCTCCAAGAAGAGCTTTAGGGTGTTTCTTTGATCCCTTTACAAGCTCGTCTAAAATGTCCGGTTCTACGGCGGTGTCATTATTTAATAGAAAAATGCCGTCAAAGCCTTTTTCAAGTGCGTACCTAATCGCAACATTATTACCTTCAGCAAAACCAAGGTTTTCCTCGTTTTCAATGAGAGTTACATCAGGATAGTGCTTTTTTATCTCTAAGGCAGAATCATCGCTTGAACCGTTATCCACAACGATTACATGGTGCTTTCTGTAGGTGAGGTTTTTAAGAGAAGAAAGACACTCGAGAGTGTCTTTCTTTCCATTAAAATTTAAAAGGATGATCGCAACGTTCATGTCGTACTAGTTTTCAAGTCTTCTAAGGTACGCATTGTATCCAAGGGACTGATAATCCGCTGCTTCTTTTTTTGGATCTTCGGCAGCATAGATGCCTCTTCCAACGATAATGATATCGCTGCCATTTTCAAGGATCACACTTTCGACTGTTTTATACTGCTGGCCAAGAGCGTCCGTGCCTTTTTGTTTCTTAACGCCAGGCGTCATATGAATGAAACCAGGGTCATCTGTAAGCTTGCCCATGGAGATAAAGCCCATTACAAAGTCTTTGTGCTCTTTTGCAAGAGCAACAGCTGTCTTTGTGTATTCGCCTTTTGCCATAGTACCAGAAGAGCTCATCTCAGCAAGAAGCAGTAGTCCACGTTCTTTTGGTAGGCCCACTTGTTTAAGGCCTTCGATAATACCAGGGCCAGGAACGATGTGTGCATTAGTGATGTCTGACCAGTCGGAGATTTTATAAATCCCGTGCTTATACTGCTTACCGGAGATAGTGCCGATATCTGCAAATTTGCGATCTTCAAAGATCATAAAATTGTGTTTTTTAGCGATTGAAAGTAGATCTTGTGTGAACTCATAAGAAAAATCTTCAAGCAGATCTACATGAGTCTTTAACAGGCAGATAAAAGGACCGATTTCATCTGCGAACTTTAAAAGGTCTGCAGCTTTTGTCACATCAGGGTTGAAGCAAAGGTTGGATTGCTTTTCTCCCATAATTGCAAAGAGTTTTTTTGCAGCTGGGTTTACAGCGTGCTCTATTCTCTCTTCATAAGTCAGTGCTTTTTCTGCAATCATATCTTCACCTGGTTATTTTCTATAAACTTGAATATCTCTTCCTTTTTTTCTTCTGTGATCTTGCCAGTCGTACAAAGATGGTTCGCGATATCGGAGATTGTATAGAGAGGATGTACGTGGAAGCCTTGCTTTTCTACAGCGAGGATGCCGCCTTGCTGCCTATCAACGATGATCACGATATCTTCTATTTTGAGTCCTGCTTCTTGAAGAGGCTCTATTGTTTCGATGATACTTGCACCAGATGTAATCAGATCTTCAATGATGAGACATTTGTCGTCTTCATTATAATGACCTTCGATCATTTGCTTTGTTCCGTAAGCTTTTGCTTCCTTCCTTTTTAAAAGCATAGGGATGCCTTGCTTAAGAGATAGGCATGTCGCGATAGGAAGTGCTGTGTAAGGAACTCCGCAGATACGGTCGGCTTTTAAGCCTGATGCTTTTTTCCAAAGCTCATCAGATATAGTTTCTAGAAGCTTAGGGTGAGAGATGATAAGACGCAGATCTAAATAAAAAGGGGACTGGATCCCACTTTTTAGTTTAAAATCGCCGAACTTAACAGCTCCGATTTCATAGAGTTTATCAATGATTTCAAAATGTTTCATGTTAGATCTCCCTTTGTATTGTGGTGTCTCATAGCAAGAAGAGGGTCCCACATCATGCCTGTTGCTGTTTGTACAAAGTCAGCGCCAGCTTCAAGATAAGCGTAAAAATGCTCTTTCTTTGTGATTCCACCAACTCCTATAAGAGTAAGTTTTAGTTTTTCTTCGCTAATGATTTTTCTTGCGCATCTTACGAAGTTAAGACCGGCTTCTCTTATCGGTCCTCCGCAGATACCTGATGTTTTTCTTTTTTCACCAAGAGCAGGAGCTCCATCTTTTGTAACAGCGCTCATGCTTAGTGTATTTATCCCTGAGATAGCGTCGATGCCTGCTTTAGCAGCTGCAACAAAAACTTTCCTCATATGTTCTATATCATCAAAAATTCCTACCTTAATGATGAGGGGTGTGCTCCCTAGAGCGTCTTTTAGTTTCTTCCCAAGTGCATAAACAGTCTCTTCATTCTTATATAAAGAGCCTTCTTTTGTTGCGACGTTTGGGCAAGAGAAGTTCGCTTCCACGATTTTTGCGCCAGCTTCTTTTGCAAGAAGTCCTGCCTCTACAAAATCGTCAAAGAAATCTGTATCTTCTGATGGCGTTCCAACAAAAGAGACGACAAGCGCTTGGTTCTTACCAAGGCCTTCGTGTGCTTTTTTGATATCCTCAATGAGGTAGTCTTTGTCCATAGAAGGCATGCCAAAGGAGTTTGTTACTCCAAGTTTTGCGATGTCTTCAGGGAGACTTTCTCTTTGAGTGGCTACTTTTTCTGCGTGGTTTACATCTACATAGAGCATGTTTGGTAGAGGATGGCAATTGTGCTTTCTTGAGCGGATTGTTTTATAGGTGACGATATCAAAACCAAGTTTGCTCGCGAGTGTTGTCCATTTAGATCCTAGCAAGGGTCCTGCAGGAACGCCCAGAGGGCTTGCCACCTGCACCCCTAGAAAGTCATAGAGCACTTCGATTTCAGAGGCATCTCTTTTTGGGATAGCGCTATCAAAAAAAGGACCTTCTTCCAAGTTCTCTGTATATGAGCGTTTGATGTCATATAGAGGTGTGGTTTCTTTTGTCCACTCAGGAAGTTTTTCTTTGGTTAGCATAGAGCCTCCTCTCTTAAGTTATAAACTACGCCTTTCATAATGGCGTAAACAGGCCAGCCTTTTAGCTGCATTCCGCTATAGGGAGACCACCCACATTTAGTGTTTAGCAAAGAGTCATCTACAGCTTTTATCATCTCAAGATCAACAAGGATAACATCATCATTTGGAGCAAGTCTATAGACCTCTTGGATCCTTGTAGAGCAGAGCCGTATGATGTCTTCGATATTAAGTTTGTGCTCTGATGCAGCAGTTAACAGCAGCGGCAATGTTGTATCAACTCCTGGCATTCCAGAAGGCGCCACTCCATACTCTGCAGCTTTTTCTTCTTTTGTGTGAGGTGCGTGGTCGGAGCCGATCGTATCGATAACACCTTCTTTTATTGCGTCAAATAAGTATTTTTGATGCTGCTTATCTTTAAGAGAAGGGTTTACCTGCGCTTTGCCTTTTAGAGTTTCATAGGAGTCTGTGTTTAAGAAAAGGTGGTGAGGTGTTGTTTCGCATGTGACCTGGACCCCTTCTTTTTTAGCTTTTCTTATGCAGTCGATCTCTTCTTTTGAGCTTACGTGAAGGATATGCAGTCTAGTATGGTAGAGCTTTGCAAGATCGATAGCCTGCTTGGCAGCGGATCTCGCAACTTCAGGAGTTCTTACTAAGCTATGCGTTTTAAAGTCTTTTAAGTTTGCGTATTTCTTTTGGTTAGCTTCAATCATGCTTTCATCTTCTGCGTGTACGCAGACAAGAAGATCATGAGCGCTTGCTAACGCAAAAGCTGCATGCAAGCTGCTATCATCATCCATTAGAAGATCACCAGTTGATGTCCCCATGAAGATTTTTAGAGCGATGGTTTGTTCTTTGACTTTTTCGATTTCATCAAAGTGCTTCTTATCTACTCCAAAGTAGAGATGGTATCTAAGAGGGAAGCCACTTTCTTTGAGCTGGGATTCGATAAGCTCTTTTTTCTCTTTAAGTCTTTCACATGTCACTGTTGCAGGATTTGTGTTTGGCATATCAAACACTGTTGTAAATCCTCCAAATAGTGCTGCTTTAGATGCTGTGATCCAGTTTTCCTTGTACTCGTGACCAGGAGTTCTGAAATGCACATGTGGATCGATGAGCCCGGGAAGAAGTGTCAGGCCTTCGGCGTCGATGATCTGATCTTCATCAGATGCGATCTCATAATCAAAGACTTTTCCTGAAGGGGAAGAAACATTCTTGAGGACAATCATCTGCTATACTCCTTTACTTCATCAATAAGAAAATCTTTTTGGCAGTAGCAGCAGCTAAGGTAGATGTTTTCTTTTTGCTGCTTTACTAAAAACTTCGTCTTGGCATTTTCATGCCTTGTAATGCACTTTGGATTTGGGCAAACAAGGATCTCTTCGATGGTGCTTGGTAGTCTTGCTTTTAGCTTTTCTTCTACTTGGTAACTCTTAATGATACTTATCGTGGCCTTTGGGGCAAACAAAGCAACCTTATAGGCATCTTCTGGTGATAAGAAGATCCCGTCAATTTTGATAAGATCCTTAAATCCTAGCCTTTGACTTTTTAGGTTTTTACCAAGAACTATCGGCTTCTTATAAGTGTTTAAAGAAAGAAGCTCGATAATTTTCCCTCCTAGACCGGAGGGAATATGATCAATAACGCTTCCATTCATAAGGGCTGCTACTTGGTACTGTTTGTCTTTATCAATAAGTTTCATAAATGGTTCTCCATTGTCGTCAGCAACTCTTTCGTGTTTAGGGTTTCTTGAAAAATTTCTTCTTCAAACAAATCCTTTTTTAGAAGAAGTGCAAGAAGAGCTTTTCTCACAAAAACGCCGTTCGCAGATTGCTCAAAATAATAGGCATGCTTTGTTTCATCTACATCAGGGTCTATTTCATAGACTCTTGGTAGTGGGTGCATGATCTTTAAGTTGTCTTTAGCCTCTTTAAGTGATGCTTTGTTAATGCAGCAGGCTTTTTTTGTATTCTCATAATCTTTTTCATTATCGAATCTTTCCTTTTGCACTCTTGTCATATAAAGGATGTCAAGCTTCGGTAGTACTTCATCGACGCTCTTATGGAAAGAGTATTTCACCCCATTTTTCTTGAGCATATGGCAGATGGAATCTGGAAGCATTAGGCTCTCTGGCGCAACGAAATACATGCGTATATTATAGTGAGCTGCCGCTTTTGCAAGAGAGTGTACGGTTCTGCCGTTCTTAAGATCGCCAACAAATGCGATTTTTAGATCATCAATCTTTCCCTGACACTCTTTGATTGTAAAAAGATCAAGAAGTGTTTGCGTTGGGTGTTCATTTGCACCATCGCCAGCATTGATCACAGGTACATGAGCTACTTCTGAGGCAAGCTTTGCAGATCCTTCTGAAGGGTGCCTAAGTACAATAACATCAGAGTAAGAAGAGATCACTTTAATTGAGTCAGAAAGAGATTCTCCTTTTGAGAAAGAAGTGTTTTTAGAGTCTGCAAACCCTATAACATTGCCAAAGAGTCTATACATTGCGGTTTCAAAAGAGAGTCTTGTTCTTGTTGAAGGCTCGAAAAATAAAGAAGAGAGGACTTTTCCCTTAAGAAAGTCTACAGGGCTTTTAGCATTTTTAATGCATTCTGCTGTATGTAAGATTAATTCAAGCTCATCCTTCGAAAGATCCTTTATCGAGATGATGTTTTTGTTAAATAATGGATTGTTTTTCATATTAAATTCCTACCACGTTTTTTAATATTTGACTTGCTTCGTTAAATACAGTCTCTTTAGAGATCTGCATCATACAAAAAGGCTCCCTGCACTTTTTGTTTAAGCATGGCATGCATGACTTTGGTTTTTTCATGATGTGCGCTGCTTTTGCTTTGTACGGACCACAGAGATTTGGGTCTGTGGGTCCAAAAAGGGCTAGTACATTTGCCCCCATAGCAAAACCCATATGCATGGGTCCTGTATCGTTCGCTATATATAGATCTAACTTCTCAAGAAGAGCTGCTGTTTCTTTAAGAGAAAACTTACCAGCGACAGATTCAGCGCTTCTCAGCTCTTTTGCGATGTCTTCTGCAAGAGACTTTTCACTTTTGTCGCCAGTAATAAGAACTTTGGCACCAAGATCATGCTCTAGTTTCTTTGCAAGAAAGATAAAGTTCTCTTTGGGCCACATTTTAAAGCCGTCTTTTGCACCAGGATGGATCCCAATAAGAGGGCCGCTGCCTTTTGCTTTCTTTAGAAAAGAGTCAACGCTTTCTCTGTCTTCTTTAGAGGTGTAAAGCTCTAGTGTCTCATGAGAGGTTTCTACGCCAGCTTCTTTAGCAATATTTAATCTTCTTTCAATCTCATGGACATAGTCGCTTTTTAGTTTGTGTGTAAGTAGGAAGTCGAGACCTTTATTAATGCCTTCAGTTCCAATGATCTTTGACGGCCCAGCAAGATGTACAAGAGGAAGAGTAGGTCTTTGCGATACATGAAAAATAAGTGCTGTATCGAACTTTTCCTTTTTCAAAGCTTTCAAAACTCTTGGGATCTGAAGAAGGCAGTTGTGTTTGATGGTGAAAATCTTGTCTATGTGAGGATTACGATCTAGGACCGCTTTGCCAAGAGAGCTTGTCAGCACTCCTAGGTGGCAGTCTGGAAAACTCTTTCTTATTGAGGCAATAGCAGGCGTTGCCCAAATAGTATCCCCAAGCCCAGTTGTTGATACAATAAGGATTCGCGGCGCACCACTTTGCACATTGCGCTTTGCTTTTCTTGTTAAAGCATATAGAGCGTAAATAAGAAGGTTTTTTATCTTCGTCATTTTACATTCACTATTTTATATCGGTTTTCCCGAGCTTCTACTTCTGTAACAGTCTTGCTATAAACAAACTCGCTATGTGACTTTACAGGGATCAGTGTGTGTTCAAACTTGGACAGGCACTGTATGAACAATTGCGCAATCTGCAAGTTTGTAATGAGGGGAATGTGGTTATCGATAGCAAGTCTTCTTATCTTGAAGCCGTCTGTTGAGGCCTTTTGCCCAAAACCTTTTGGGATGTTCAAGATAAGATCTACTTTTCTATTTTCTATAGCGGACTTAATGTTGGGCTCTATCTTGTCCGATGCTTTATAGAGGAAAGTAGAAGCTACACCATGCTTACATAAGAAGTCGTGTGTACCTTCTGTTGCGTAGATGTCCCAACCAAGGTCTTCTAGTATCTTTAAATCTTTTAGGAATTTCTGCTTGTTATTTCCGCCGATACTAACAAGGAGTCTTTTTCTTCCGAAGGTTTGATCTGTTGCAAGCCATGCTTTGAAGAACGCCTCGTAAAGGTTGTCACCAAGACAAGCGACTTCTCCAGTGGATGCCATCTCAACGTGGGCAACAGGACTTGCTCCTTTTAATCTACTGTAAGAGAACTGAGGAGCTTTCACTCCTACGTAGTCAAGCTCAAGTGTTTCATAATGGCCCGCTTTGTGAGCGTTCATTAAAATCTCTGTTGCGATCTTGATAAAGTTGTGGTTCGTTACTTTAGAAACAAAAGGAAACGATCTTGAAGCTCTAAGGTTACACTCGATCACTTTAATGGCATTATCTTTTGCAATAAACTGAATGTTAAAAGGACCTGTGATCTTAAGGGCTTTTACAATTTGCCTTGTAATCTTCTTTGTTCTTCTGATGGTTTCTAAGTAAAGCCTTTGTGGAGGCAGTACAATCGTAGCATCACCAGAGTGTACACCAGCATTTTCAATATGTTCTGAAATCGCCTCGATGATGAGCTCGCCATTTTTTGCAACGCCATCTACTTCAAGCTCTTTTGCTTCTGTGATGAACTGGCTCATGACAACGGGGTGATCAGGGGAAACAACAGATGCTTCTTTAAGATACTTTTCGAGTTCCCTATCGCTTGATACAATGTTCATCGCAGCGCCAGAGAGAACATAAGATGGCCTGATTAAAATAGGGTAGCCGACCTTTTTCGCAAATTCTTTTGCGTTCGTAAGGCATGTGACACTTTCCCATGTAGGCTGGTCGATATTGAGCTTATGCAGAAGGGAAGAGAACTTTTCTCTGTCTTCGGCCCCATCAATATCATTTGGGTGGGTTCCCAGTAGGGGATACCCCGCCTTATATAGGGGAAGTGCTAGGTTGTTTGCGATCTGCCCGCCAACGGAGACGATAATTCCCTTAGGGTTCTCAAAGTCGGCGATATCCTGAACACGCTCTTGCGTAAGCTCTTCGAAATAGAGTCTATCTGACTCATCATAGTCTGTTGAGACTGTTTCAGGATTGGAGTTGATGATGATGGAAATCTCATGAAGATCTCTTAGAGACTTTGATGTGTTCACAGCGCACCAGTCGAACTCAACAGAAGAGCCGATGCAATATGGACCAGAGCCTACTGTAATCACAGGCTTTTTCTTGGAAATCTTTATATCGTGAGCTTGACCATGATAACTTAAGTAAAGATAGTTGGTTTCCGCATCGAACTCACCACCGAGCGTGTCGATTTGCTTTACATAAGGAACCACTTCCATCTTAAGTCTTGTTTTTCTTACTTGTAGCTCTGTTTGCTTTTTATATTTTCCGATTGCAACATCTGAAAAACCAGAACGTTTAGCCTCTTTCATAAGAGATTTTGTAAGAGGTTTTTCTTCAAGAGTGTTTGCAAGAGTAGCAACACTATGAATGTGTTTTAAGAACCAAAGATCAATGTTTGATAAGCTATGTGCTTTTTCAACACTGCCACCACTTTTAAAGTATTTGAATAGAGCAAAAAGTCTTTGGTCTGTTGCAAACTCGATTTCTTTTTCGATGTCGTCAATCGGCTTTGGAAAATCTGTGATACCGCTTGCTCCGATGTTAAGCATGCGGACAGCCTTTTGAAGGGCTTCTGGGAACGATCTTCCGATCGCCATAACTTCACCAACACTTTTCATTTCAGTGCCGATGCGTCTATCTGCAGAGCGAAGCTTGTGCGTATCCCATCTTGGCATCTTAACAACGAGATAATCAAGCGCAGGCTCGAAGAATGCACATGTCTTTTTTGTTACCGCATTGTCAATTTCATGAAGCAAGTAACCAAGAGATAGTTTTGCTGCAACAAAGGCAAGCGGATAGCCCGTTGCTTTAGATGCAAGAGCACTAGATCTTGAAAGTCTTGCGTTCATTTCAATTACTCTATAGTCGCCGGTCTTAGGGTTAAGAGCGTATTGGATGTTACATTCACCGATGATCTTGAAGTGTGTTGCGCATCTAATCGCAACTTCTCTTAACATATGGTATTCTTCGTTTGTCAGTGTCTGTGAAGGAGCAACAACGATACTCTCTCCGGTATGGATGCCCATAGGATCAAGGTTTTCCATGTTACAAACGGTGATTGCATTCCCGTCCATATCACGTACAACTTCATACTCAACTTCTTTCCAACCTTTAAGATACTCTTCAATAAGAATCTGTGGAGCACCATTTAATGACTCTGCAGCTCTCACTTGAAGCTCTTCCTTGTCTTGAATCATGCCAGATCCAAGGCCGCCAAGGCTGTAACCTGAGCGCATCATAATCGGGTATCCGATCTTCTCTGCCGCATCTAAGGCCTCAGGAACAGTTGAAACAGCAAAGCTCTTTGCTGTCTTAACGTCGATTGTGTCAAGGTTAGACTTGAAGTGGTCGCGATCTTCAGTATGGCGAATGGAGCTCACGCTTGTGCCAAGGATGGTAACACCATACTTTTCAAAGACGCCCTTCTCCTCGAGCTTTAGACCGAGGTTAAGTGCCGTCTGGCCACCAAAGCCAAGAAGCACAGCATCAGGCCTTTCTTTTTCAATGATCTTTGTAACGCATGTTTCGTTTAGAGGTTCTAAATATACCTCGTCTGCCATGGATGCGTCTGTTTGAACAGTAGCTATATTCGGGTTCACAAGCACCGTTTTGAGCCCTTCTTCTTTAAGGGCTTTAATTGCCTGCGATCCTGAATAGTCAAATTCTCCCGCCTGACCGATACGTAGACCGCCAGATCCAAGGATTAGAATTTTCTTACCTGTAAACTTCTTAATTTCTTTTTTCATCATCAATCATCTTTATAAAACTTTCGAAAAGCCAGTAGGTGTCTACAGGCCCTGGATTTGCTTCTGGATGGAACTGCACTGCAAAGAAAGGTTTTTCTTTGTGCTCAATGCCTTGTACAGAATCATCGTTTAAATGTTTAAAGCTCACTCTCCAGTCATTTGGAAGAGTAGCTTCATCAACTGCAAAACCGTGGTTTTGCGTTGTTAGGTAACACTTGTTTGTTTCAGAGTGTATTGTTGGCTGGTTTTGCGCTCTATGTCCGTAAGGGAGCTTGTATGTCTTTGCTCCGATAGCAAGTGATAGTAACTGCGCGCCAAGACAAATACCAAACGTTGGTTTTTTATTTGCGAGGGCTTTTTTCAACACGCTGATTGTTTCGATGCAGTTAGCAGGGTCGCCTGGGCCGTTTGATAAAAACAGTCCATCGTACTCTTCGTTTGTATAATCATAATCAAACGGTACTACTTTCACTTTAACATCGAACTTTAAAAGACATCTAAGGATGTTTTCTTTGATTCCGCAATCAACAGCGATGATTTTTTTAGATCCACTTCCATATACCTTTGGCTCTTTTGTGCTGACTTTAGCAACAAGATCAAGTGTATTTGGATCGATAAAATCTTTAGGAGTTTCTAGCTTGTCGCAAATAGCGGCAGGCACGACACCTTTTTTACGGATCTTTAACGTAAGTGTTCTTGTATCCACATTACTTATGATCGGAACCTTCTGCTCTTTAAGCCACTGCAGTAAAGACTTCTCAGCCTTGCTGTGCGAGTGGAAAGGAGCAAGCTCTGAGACGATGACACCTGCTGCATGGATCTTTGAAGATTCCCAAGTCTTATCAGACATCACGCCGTAGTTCCCTATCAAAGGGTATGTGAAAACAATTATTTGATCGGCATAGGAGGGGTCTGTCAGGGTTTCTACGTAACCTGTCATACCTGTTGTAAAAACAACTTCTCCGTAGTTGATTTTCTCTTGCCATTCAGGAGAATTGCCATAAAAGGTCTCTCCCGATTCTAGTGTAAGTTTTGTCTCTTTCATATGCATAAAAAAAAACCATCCTACTAAATTAGGATGGCCTCACTTAAGGTTTAAATAAATACTTGCTAACAAGCGTTGTTTCATTTTTTTCTCTTGATTTTAGATAGCATTATAGCCCAAAACCCTCCATGAAACAACCTTAAAATCTTTCTTTACTCAAGCCCTCAGTTTTCACATATTTCTAGAGGAGTAAAGGTAGGTTATGCTAACAATGAACTTTGTAAAATTTTAATTTGCAGGTGAACGAATGAGAGTTTTAAAATTTATTTTAACCTTTATTTCAATGAGTTTCTGTCTTCATGGAGCTATCTTGGATGTAAAAAAGGCATATGTATCTAACGGCGGCAATGACACTGTAAGTATCATAGACACTTCCACAAATCAGCTGACGGGCCAAGTTACGGGGGCGTTTGATAATCCAGGATATATTGCGTTTTCCCCAGATGCGACTAAAGCCTTTGTGACAAATGCTACTTCTGTTTCAGGTTCAAATGCAGGATTCGTGAGTGTCATAGATGTTGCAACGGATACTGTGATTCAAGATTTCCCAGGTTTTACTTCGCCTGAAGGTATAGCTGTGGCTCCTAATGGAAAAAAAGTCTATGTTGCAAATATTGACGCAGGCTCCGTAAGTATTATTAACCTTGAGAGTAACACTGTGGATCATACGGGGTTTACTGGATTGGGCGAACCTGTGAATATTGTGATCACTCCAGATGGGACAAGAGCGTATGTAACTGATGAAGAATACGATAATGTGTTTGTTCTTGATTTGGTGACAAAATCAATTTTAACCACTATTTCAGGTGTATTTCAGGAGGTAGGAGGCTTAGCCGTTTCTCCAGATGGAACCAAAGTTTATGTGACAAACAGTGAATACACTACTAGCACTATCAGGATTATCAATGTTGCCGATAATACAGTTGATCCAAATCCAATCATGGGGTTTAGTGGGCCTGAGGGAATAGTAATCACAGCTGATGGAAGTAAGGCCTATGTGACAAATAATGATGATAATACTGTAAGTGTTGTGGACCTTGGTTCGAAGTCCGTTACTACTTTTGCTACTGGCTTTAGTGGCCCAACAGCTATAGCGATTACTCCAGATGGGACTAAACTTTTTGTTGTGAACGATGGGTCTTCTGATGGTTCTGTAAGCGTTATCAATCTTTCTACGAACTCGCACACATATATACAAGGCTTTAACAGCCCTAAAGGGGTTGTAATTGCACCATCAGCTCTTGTGGCCTTAGAGAATGTCTTTAAATACGTTCCAATGAATATCCAAAAAGGAATAAGAGCTTTTAAATAGCTTTAATAGTTCTTAAATCATGTTGAGATGGAATACAAAGTACCGTTTTCCATCTCAACATGTATGTTGATTTCTTTTTCCTGATATTCACTTGGGATTTCAATAGTTCTGTTTAGCTCATTTCCTTCAAGCAGGAAGGTTTCACTTCCAAAGGTGACTCTCAAGCAACCTTGATTTTTGCACTCATAGTTCCATACTAGACTTGCAGAAGATGGCTTCATTTTAAATGAAAAGCGGCCGATCCCATTTGCTTTTATTCCAACAAGTCTGTCTTTCGGAATTTCATACCTTACAACTTTTGCAGCTTGAGTGTGGTCCAGTACACCATCATAGTTTTCATGGAAGAATAGATCGTAATGATCTCCTCTATCAAAGAATACACTTGTAGTTAGTGTGGAATTGCGGAAACTGCAAGCACTTGTTGGCGTTTCTAAAATGCTTCCTGTATCAATCCAGTTTAGTCCATCTTTTGAAAACATGAGTTTGATACATGTTTTCGTCGGATATCTAGGTTTATTTGTGTATGCTGATAGAGCAGCAAACAAGTTAGTCCCTGGGTATTCGATGACATCAAAGTGGTAGTAGTTGTCATTTTCATAGTCAACTCCCTTCATACTTAAGAGCTCAAAAGGCTCCCACTCTGTTAGGTCTTTTGAGGTGGTTCTTTGCACCCAACGTCTGCCAGCTCCCATATTTGCCCTTACATATAGTACGTATTTCTCAAGGATGTTTGAGTAGAGGCAGGAGATTTTACTGTCGAATCGACTATACTTGAAGTGATTGTCCGTATGTCCTGGGTGGATTCCTGAGATAGAAGGAAGATCAAAAACGTGAGACCAGCTCATCATGTCCTCTGACTTCATAAGATATAAGCCGTTTATATGTTGTTCCGATTTGGCATATGGAGAGACCACCTTGTGTCCATTGTACTGAATAAACTCATGAGAGTGTCGCATTTTATGATGTTGATGCCTTGCTTTGCGATATTTACGTAGTGTTCTCATAGGAGGCTTATGCAGTCCTCCTATTCCAAAGTAACCAGAGTTGTCTTTTGACTTTATCACACACAAGTTGTGGTTCAGGGCAAACTTATCTTCAAGCACATTGATGATTTGTTTTTGCTGCGTGTTGTAAAAGCAGGTAGATCCTCCTCTATGGGCGGCTTTGTTTCTGAAGATTAAGTCATACCCACTTCCATTTTCAAAGATGTTGTAATAGGAGCTTTTGACATAAAGTTTGAGCTTTTTTGTATCGACAATCGTTTCACATCTTTTCGGGCTGTTTGTGATGACTTCAACGTTTTCATGTTGGTCAAGGCAGAGTAAGCTGTAGAAAATGAGTTTAGTAATCGCAAGGTTCATGCTTATCCTTCGTTTTTATTTTTCCATGTTTACAGGCCCTTTCCCAGTCTTCTTCAGTATCAATATCAATCATCTCTTCCTCCATAATGTAGGGGTAGATAGTTTCTCCGCTTATAGAGCCGACTTTGATAAGCTTGGCATTAAATATGTCGATATTTCCATTGTGCAAGTATCGAGTATTTTGCTTCTGACCTTCTGTATAGTACTTTGACATGTCATCTGGAAAAAAATTCCTTAGGGTGTTGTAGGGCTCTTTTATGCCGTTGAATTCTTTAAAAAAAGGCACCAGCTTTCCATCTGTAATATGATACATTTTAAGCTTAAGCTTTTCGGACTGAATGACAGATCTCAAGCTGTCGTATTGATCTCGTACTTTAAGAAAGATATCTAACGCATGATCGATATCATCCACTTTTCTTGTGGGATAAGTAGGTCTTAGTTGCAGAACGACATCTGGAACATAATTCTCATGCTCTTCAAGCCAAGTTAAAGCATGCTCGGCCCACTGTATATCGATAGCCTCATCATGAGAAATTTCCTTTGGTCTAAGAAAGGGAGTTTCTGCTCCATAGCTTCTTGCGATGGCAGCATACAATTCACTGTCTGTTGAAACAATGATTCTCATATTGTCTACATGCCTGCTTTGCTTTGCTTGCAGAATAGACCATGCAATAAGTGGTTTTCCCCTAAGGTTTTTTATGTTTTTATGAGGGATGCCTTTTGAACCGCATCTCGCAGGTATGATAGTGAGTATCTGAATGTCTTCTTTTAGAGGTGTTCCGCTACTGAACATGTAAAAAGGAAGAAGAATTGTCACTATAAAAAGAAGTAAATGCAACGCATGAGCCTTTGGTGATTTTCTAGGAATTAGAAAATTGTGAATAAAAACACATAATAACCTTATCGTAAACGCTAAAATATCTTTGTGGATTAACTATATTTTTTTTAAAGTGCAGCTTTAGTCAGTAGGTGAATTGAGTGCTTAAAAAAGAAAGTTTTAAAGTGGCAGGGCTTGACTGTCAAGAAGAGATCGCTCTTTTAAAGAAGGCGCTAGCATCTAGAGAAGGGGTATTGCAGCTCTCTTTCGATGTGATGCAGGCGCGTATGGAAGTAGAGTATGAAGAAAAAAAAATCACCTCTGATGAGATCATAGCAAGTGTTCAGGCTTCTGGTTTAAGAGCTTCTCTTTGGATACATAGACGATCGCTTGAAAAGCTTACTTGGTGGGGACAAAACGGTAGACTCTTCATGACGGTGCTATGCGGCATCTTCATTATACTTGGCCTTATTACTGGGGAAGTCGTTTTTAAAAGAGTGATGCATCTTTTTTCCAAAGAAGAACTTAAAAGTGGAACGTTTCTTCCTTACGTATCTGTGATGTTTTACACCTTCGCAATTATTTGCGGGCTTTGGCATGTAGCTGGAAAAGCTTTTTTCTCTGTTAAAAAGCTAAGAGCCGATATGAACCTTCTTATGATGGTAGCTTCTATAGGTGCAATGATTATCGGCCAGTGGTTTGAAGGAGCTTCTGTGGTATTTCTTTTTTCTGTTTCGCTGCTTCTTGAGCAGGCAAGTGTAAAAAGAGCAAGGAACGCTGTTGCAACACTTATGGATTTAACACCAGATGTTGCACATCTTGTCTCAGATAAAGGAACTGTTGATGTAAAGCTTGCAGACTTGAAAGTTGGTGATACTGTGCTTGTAAAAGCGTCGGAGAAAATTCCAATCGATGCTGTGATTACAAAAGGCAGCAGCGCAATCAATCAAGCTCCTATTACAGGCGAATCTATGCCTGTTGAGAAAAAAGAAAATGACGAAGTGTTTGCAGGAACAATCAACGAAGAGTCATCCCTTGAGTGCAAAGTAACAAAACTCTCTTTTGATACAACGCTTGCAAAAATGATCTATATGATCGAGCACGCGCAGTCTAAAAGAGCAAAATCAGAAAAAACGATAGAGAAGTTTGCTGCTCTTTATACTCCTGTAATGATAGCTCTTGCGATCATCATAGGTATAGGGCCGCCCCTTATATTTGATGCAAAATGGATCGAGTGGGTTTATAGGGGTCTTGTTGTTCTTGTCATAGCATGTCCTTGCGCACTTGTGATATCAACGCCTGTATGTCTGATCTCAGGCCTTACTTCAGCAGCAAGGCAAGGTGTCCTTATTAAAGGAGGGATCTTCCTGGAGATAGCAAAGGATCTTAAAGCTATTGCCTTTGATAAAACAGGAACACTTACTTATGGTAAGCCCTCTATACAAAAGATGGTTCCTTTAAATGGTACTAAAGAAGATGAGCTTCTTAAGATCGCTGCGTCTCTTGAAAAGGGTTCGACACATCCTCTTGGAAAAGCAATTGTAGAGAAGGCTGCAGAGAGAAATATTGAAGCTGATGTTGCCTCTAGTGTAAAACTTATCCAAGGTAAGGGGATTGAAGGGATTGTTGGAGATCAGGCTTACTGGATGGGGTCACATAGGTTCATGCATGAAAAAGGACAAGAGACAGAAGAGATCCATAAAACAGCAGAAGAGCTAGAAGATGCAGGGCATACTGTCATTGCTATTGGTAATGCAGAAAAGATCATAGGACTTGTTTCCATTGCTGATGAGCCAAGAGAAGGCATGGCAGCTCTTATGGACGAGATCAGAGTTTCTGGTATTAAGAAAACCATTATGCTTACCGGTGATAATACAAAGTGTGCAAAAGAAATTGCGCAAAAGACAAAAGTAGATGAGTTTTTCTCAGAGCTTCTTCCGGAAGACAAGCTCAAAGCAATTGGTTCCCTTAAAGCCAAGTACGGACTTTGCGCTATGATTGGAGATGGTGTGAATGATGCACCTGCAATGGCAACGGCAGATCTTGGAATTGCAATGGGCGCGATTGGAACAGATGCTGCTATCGAAACAGCAGACATTGCACTCATGCAAGATGATCTATCCAAAGTGCCATGGCTTATTAGGCACTCTAAACGCACAATGAAGATCCTTTATCAAAACATCATCTTTGCACTAGCTGTTAAAGTGATTTTTCTTGCTCTTGCAATAGTCGGGATCGCAGGTCTTTGGATGGCGATTGCAGCCGATACAGGAGCCTCTCTTCTTGTTGTGTTCAATGCTTTGCGTCTTCTTCATAAAGAGAAAGCAAAATGATAACACAAGCATTAGATGTATCTTTGTAGAAGAAGCGTTTCTCTTTGCTTCTTTTTTTGTTTTTTTGCACAATGGCTTGCTTAAAAACTTTACGTACCTATGAGAGTAAAGATGTCAAAAAGTATCACTCAATTCTTCAAAAATTCTAGGCAAAAACTTTGTGTTGTTTGCTCTTTCGTTGCTCTTTTTTGTATTACAAGTTGTTCGAGTGTTCCCTCAACAGGGTATACCATAGCGCTTGACCCATCATGGTTCCCTTTAGATATGCCGCAGAAAGAACCTTATATACTGGCTTTTACAAAAGAGCTTCTTCAAAAAATTGGAGAGAAAAAAGGTGTTCATCTAAATCGTATTACAGTGAGTTGGGACAACCTCCTTGAAGGTCTTAATAAAAAGGACTATCAAGGCGTGTTTTCTATGATGGAGCCCTATCTTTTCAACTTAGAAAAATATGATTTCTCAGACGTGTATCTGCAGACAGGACCTGTTGTTGTGATGAGAGAGGCTGCTACTAAATCAGAAGCTAAAAAGCTTTATGAGAAAGAGATAGCGGTTTTTTCAGCAAACCAAGAGAATCTGCTTATGCAGATGTACCCTGACTCTATTGTGAGGATGTACGATTCGATTCCAAAGGCTTTGATGGATGTTGCAACAGGAGTGTTAGACGGCGCTCTTGTCGAACACCTGGATGCTGTCTCCTATGTAACAGATGTGTACAGCTCTCAACTGAAAATTGTATCTAAACCTCTAACTGATGAGGGGATCAAGCTGCTAACTCTTGCAAATGAAAACAAAGAACTTGTGAAAATCTTCAACGAAGGTCTTCATGATCTTGTCCGTGATGGTGACTATAAGGATCTAGCAAAGAAGTGGCATCTCGCTTATTGAGCTTTTTTCATGCCATTTGGCAGGATTCTACAGCGGTCAAGTTCACTATATTCTGTTCTGATTCTGTTTAGTTCTTCTTTTGATGGAGGGCAAGGCTTTAAGCCCCAAAGCTCATTTGCATAGTTGCGGATGGATTCATCTGATGAGAAGTAACCCATACCAGCGATATTATGCAGAGCATACTCCGCCCATTTTTCTTTATTAGAATAAAGATCTTCTACTTTTTTGTGAGCATCGTAGTAGGATTGAAGATCGTTTAGCACTAGATATTTATCAGCTGGAACTGTGGAAGTTCCTTCCATTAGAGTAGCATAAAGCCTGCAAAGTGTTTCATGTTCTGCTTCGTTTTCTGAAAGCGTTCCATCGCGAAGCGCTTCAACAGCTTTTTTAATCATAGGGTTGTTATCTACGATGTGTGAAGGATGGTAGCTCTTCTCTTCTTTCATTTTAGCATTTTCTGAGGAGTTCTGACCAAATAGAAATGGCCACCACTCATCTGTAACATGCTGACGCATTTCAACATTCGCTCCATCATCTGTTCCGATAGTGAGAGCGCCATTCATAGCAAGTTTCATGTTGCCTGTTCCAGAAGCTTCCATGCCTGCTGTTGAGATCTGCTCAGAAAGATCACAAGCTGGGATGATTTTCTCAGCATTGGATACGTTGTAGTTGGGGATAAAGATCACACGAAGGTGTTCTCTTACAACGCTATCTGCAAATATTTTTCGAGAAAGACAGTAGATAAACCGGATGATATCTTTTGCAAGTTCGTAGCCTGGAGCAGCTTTTCCTCCAAAAAAGACCATACGCTTTATTTTGCGAGCACTTGGGTTTTCCTTGATCTCTTGAAAAAGGATCAGTGCATGCATAGCGTTCATGAACTGTCTTTTGTATTCATGGAATCTCTTGATATGTATATCAAATAAGGCATCTGTTCCAAGGAAGGTAGGAACATTTGGATCATCAGCACCAGGAGTATTATCGCGAGCTGTTAAATGATCGATCAGAGCTTGCTTGTTTTCTTGCTTGATCTTTAAGAATTCAGCTTGCGTTTCTTTACATGTAGCGTGCTGCGCTAGCTTTTTCACTTCTTTAAAGTCTTTGATCCAACCATCGCCAATTCGTTTTGTAAGGAACTCTGCGTGTTTGGGGTTACAGTAAAGAAGCCATCTTCTTTGTGTAACACCATTTGTGACGTTTGTGAACTTTTCAGGATACATTTCAAAGAAGTCTCTAAACATCGACTCTTTTAAGATTTCTGAGTGGAGAGCAGCAACACCATTAATATGGTGAGAGCCATAAATGGAGAGGTGAGCCATTCTGATTTGCCCGCAGTCGATGATCGCCATGCGGTTTTCTCTTTCAGTATCACCCTTGTACTTTGTTCTTACTTCTTCTCTTAGGTTTTTATCGAGTCTTTGTATGATGTTGTACTGGCGAGGAAGAAGGTTTTGCACACGGTTTTCATTCCACTCTTCTAGAGCTTCTTTCAAAACGGTATGGTTTGTGTAGCTGCAAACTTCTTGTGTTGTTTCAAAAGCTTCCTTCCATGAGAGTTTCCCGTTTTTCATGAGAGTTCTCATCAGCTCTGCAACAACAAGAGCTGGGTGAGTATCATTTATCTGTATTCTGACTTTATCTTTAAAATTGTTGAGGTTGCTGTAATGATCGAGATGCTGATTAAGAATGTCTTGCAGAGAAGCTGAAACGAGTAGGAACTCTTGCTTGAGTCTGATTCTTTTCCCTGCTTCATGGTTATCGTTTGGATAGAGAACATCCGTTAGTGAGGTGTTTTCCGCAGCCTGATCGAGCTGGCCTGCGTTATACCTTTGGAGCTGGAAGTTGTGAGGCGATTCTTTTGTGGACCAGAGTCTTAAGGTAGTCACAGAAAAGTTCGGTGATGGGTTGTAGCCTATGATGGGCAGATCGTAGGGCAAAGCTCTAACGAGCTCCTGATCTACGATGTCATAGATCTCATGGTCGCTATTTTGGATCTTTATGGGCTTTCCGCAGAAATCAACATTCACCGCGTGAGAATCTCTTCTAAACTCCCAAGGGTTTTCAAGAAGGAGCCAGCATTCTGGCTTTTCGATTTGTATGCCGCACCATATAGCCTGCTCAAAGATCCCATACTGGTAGCGCATCCCATAGCCAATTGCTGGATACTCAAGGGTTGCGAGCGAGTCCATGAAGCAAGAGGCGAGTCTTCCTAGGCCGCCATTTCCGATCCCGATCTCGGGCTCTATACACATGATCTTGCTAAAGTCTCTTTTCATGGAGTGAAGGACATTCTTCACAAGGTCCATAGCAGAGATATTGGTGAGGTTATTGCCGAGGAGTCTTCCTGGCATATACTCCATAGAGAGGTAGTAGATCTTCCGAGCATCTGATTGCTGGAAGGTATTTTGTGTGGCGGTCCAGTTGATCATCACCTCTTCGCGTAGAGCGAAGGAAAAAGCCTTATAATACTCCTCATCTGAGGCGGTATCTGCTGTTTTCCCCATGGTGGTAATGAGGTAGTGCCTGATTTTGTTGATGACGCTTTCCGTCTGATATTCTAGGTTGAACTGGTCCATATGCCTCTTTTATTCTCTCTCCTTGGTTTATCATAAAGTTAATATTTTAAAAAATACCTATATAAAATTTTAACTTGACGAGTTACCTATATCTATTATTTTAAACAAAATACAATAAAATTTAATCAATATAATCAAGATTTTAATAGAATGATTTATATATTTAATTTGTTATAATCTTTGCTATAAAGCTTATATTAATAAATACAATAATAAAATAACGGAGAATACAATGTCTGGTTTACAAAGAGCGGGCGTTGGGACGGTTTCAGCTTCTCACGCGGGGAACAGAGCTCAAAGCTTTGGCGGAAGAATGCTAAATAAGGGAAAAGATCTAACTATAGGAATGGCTACTACTGTGGCTAACCTTGCAGCAGCAGCTCTTATAGTTGATAGTTCAAGACAAGCAGTTACGTCATTTGCAACAAAAAATCCAAATGATGAGCTTGTAAAAATACTACCAAGCTTCGTTCTAAAAGATGGAGCAAAGGAAGTGCAGTTCCTGCGTAATGCAGGAGCAAAAGTAACAAATTACTTTAGTCAGTATGATAGTGATTTTGGTTGCGAGTCTGTTGGTGACAAGTTTACCTGCAGAGATTTCGTGGAGCCTACTTATGGACAGGTGGCAAGAGGTGTTTATGACAATGCCATGACTTCTCTTACTGAATACTTTAGCAAGTATCAGTGCATCCCAGAAGGGCAGCAGTCCTATTGTCCAGCAAATAACTGCTTAGTGCCTTGTCAAAATCCAACATCAGGCAACAAAATTAGAGCCGTTTTTGATGGCTTCATGGAAACGGCATCGAAAGCAAAAAATTCCATTTCAGGCTATTTTGCAAAAGGTGAACCAAAGCCAAGTGAAAACACATATGCTGCAAGAGGTAGCGAGTACGTAACGTCAGCAAAAGCACTTGTAGGTGATGTTGCAACGGCTGCTTATACGAAAGTATCTGATGTAAAAGATAGCGTTGTGAACGCTCTATCAGCAACAAACGTATCATCTGATGAGTTCATGGAGAATTCTATGAAACTTGCGGCTGTAGGTCTTGCTGTTGGTGTAACTGCATTTGCTGTTAGAAAGTACAGGGAAAGTAATGCTGCTAAGAGTGAAAATAAAGCTCTTATTGCAGAAAGAAATCAAATTGCTCCTCAAGTGCTCGATTTAATCGCAGAGAATAAAGAGTTAAAAAGTGAGCTACAAGCTCCTAAACCTAGAGTAAGAAATCATGCTTTAAGAAAAGAAAGAGCTAAAACTATGAAGTTAGAGGCTCTAGCTCAAAGGCAACAAGCTATGATTGATAGACTGGTCGCAATGCAAACAGCTGCCCCATTCTAAAGTTTAAGGTCTCTTATTGAGATCAATACGATGGTAAAGAGTGATGGGGAATCTTAGTATAAGATTCCCCGTTTTATAAGTTAATAGGAGAGTAAAATGCACGAATATGCAACAAGAAATAGAGGTTATCAACCTGTTCTAGATAACTATCAAAAGGCCTACGAAGCTGTAGAAAATGGAGATAGTTGGTACTCAAGTGGCCTTAAGTGGCACCTCTTAGAGTCTAAGGGCGATATGAATTCAATGACAGCTGTAAGCTCAAAAGTAATCTTAGTAGTAGCTGCTATTGCGCTTGTTGGTGCTGGTATACTTTATGCACAAGCTGACTATAACCAAAACGCTTACAATGTTATGAATGCAGCGGCTCAGCTGAAAAATCACAAAGCAGTGACCCCAGAAGGCGAATCTACTGGCAGCACTTTTGGTGCTCTAATACTATCTATTCTAAAGAGTCAGAAAGGAAGCAACTAATGAGTTATTTAGCAACAGGGGCGAAACTTTTATTCCAAACAGCGGCGTTTAGTTTCGGGACGCATCTTGCCGCAAGTATGCTTTTTGGGAAAGAAAATGACCCCACATCATTTGCTACAGCATCATTTTATGCGAACTTCAATGGAGGGGTTTCAGCTCCTCAGAAAGATCATAATATGGCGCTTATGAGTATTACAATAGGTATTGGCTTGGCGATTGCATCAAAAGTATCAAGTCTCTTTGCAAGGAGAGCTACATGAGAGTATCGGAGCCGGAGAAACCACAAGGGATGATTAGACGCACATATAATGCTGTAAAAAAAATTGTGAACAATACAATAGATGGCGGCCTGCTTGCTTATAGTGGCGCTGCATACACAACATCAGCGGCTGTTGCGCTCGAGTCCTTAAGGTTCTTTGCCACAGGTTATGTAAAAGTGAATGGAGAAG
The DNA here is from genome assembly GCA_022601395.1 of Chlamydiia bacterium. GTDB lineage: Bacteria > Chlamydiota > Chlamydiia > Chlamydiales. The sequence goes on from JAJACS010000011.1 coordinate 34,137, forward strand.
ATCCGCAGGCGATATTGTTAAAGTCAAATTACAGCTATTTGTTGAAGGATAGTTTTGATCCAAAGAATCCATCGAAAATGTGTAGTGCGTTTGAAAGTACTTATAGCAATATTGGATCTACTGTTGGCGCATACTTCAAACGCTATATGAACGAAGAAAGCACAATCCCAAATGATATCAATATAGATAAGGTTCTTGAGGATGCAAAAAAAGTAACTCAAGAAGAAGTTGATAACCTTTTTAGTGGATTTGATTATGACCCAAAAGTTGCTGAAGAAGCAGTAGAAAACTTAAAAAAGAATCCCGCAGCAGAAAAGGATGTACAGGGCTTTTTTGCTGAGCATCTTACCAATAGTCCTTTTGGCAAGCTTGCTTCTCATATTACATACGCATCTTATCAAACAGTAAAAGAAACAGTAGGTAGGACTTATAATGCTGTATGCAACGGGGGAGTTTCCTCATATCAGCAGTATATAAACCAAGGGTATACTTTGATGTTTGTCTCTCTAATCTTAGGGTTGAGTGCTTTAGCTGCGTCTGCTACCAGAAGCTCTAGGAAACAAAGTCGAAAAGTGTCTGATATTCAAGGGGAGAAGAAAGCCGTGATAGCTCTTTTTCAAAAGCAAAGACAAATCATTGAAAAGCTATTGCAGGATCCTGCTGTACAGAAATCCCTTATGAATGATCGTGCTAGACATTAGTAAATATCGCTTTAATGATATAGAAGATAATAATACAAACAATCGCTGAAGATGGGATGGTAATCACCCATGAAAGCGCGATGTCTCTAAGTGTCCTAAGGTTTAAAGCTGATATACCTCTAGCAAGGCCTACTCCAAGAACTCCACCAACAATACAGTGCGTAGTAGAAATAGGAAGTCCAAGTTTTGATGCTACAAGAATCGTAACAGCAGCTCCAAATTCTGCGCTAAAGCCCCTTGTAGGAGTAAGCTCTGTAATCTTTTTGCCAATGGTCTGTATGACTCTCCAGCCCCATGTAGCAAGACCTACAACAATACCAGCGCCTCCAAGAGCAAGTAGCCAGACAGGTACTGTAGAGGTAATATGAACAGATTTGTTCTTAATCACATCAAGAGCAGCTGCAACAGGACCAATGGCGTTTGCGACATCATTCGCGCCATGGGCAAAAGCGACGTAGCAAGCGCTGAGGATCTGCAGGTACCCAAACATCTTTTCAACAATCATGTACTGAGATTGCCTCTTGTGCTTGCCTGACTTTTCAGAAAGCGTCTCAGAAAGGCTTCTGACGTTGTGAAGAATGTCAGATACTTCTTTCCGGGTATCTCCCTCAGATACAAGCTTTACTCGCTGCAAGTGTTTCAGTGACTTATTGAGACTGAACATCTGCTGCGCATGATTGGGTTTGTTCCCCATGTCAAAATCATCTTGGATTTTGATGCGGTTGATGATGATCATGGTAATAAAATAGGCAATGATTCCAACACCAATGGAGACACCAATAGCCTCTACAAGAGAGAGTTTAAAGCTAAGATTCTTTAGCCCTCCGAAAATAAGGCTGATGCTAAATGTGGCAAATAGGATTCCTGTATAGATTGGAAGAGCTCTTCTTGTTGCCTGAACAGGGTTCATGGCATAGAGGATTTTCTTTTGTAAAATAGAGAAAATCAGGAAGGAGAAAAGAGCACTTATTGCAGGGGAGATGACCCAACTCAGTGCGATTGATCCAACAACGGCCCACTTTACTGTTGATGCGCCACCTATAATAAGTCCAAACCCTAAGATTGCTCCCACGATTGCATGGGTAGTTGATACTGGCCAGCCGAAATAAGAAGCGATTTGTAGCCATATAGAGGTTGCAAGTAGGGCTGCGAGCATCCCATAGAGAAAAATACTGGGGTTTTGCTCGAAATATATGGGGTCAACAATCCCCGACTGCATGGTCTGAGAGACGTTAGAACCAAGAAAAAAGGCTCCACAGAACTCTAGGACAGCTGCGATGATGATCGCTTTACCTAGTGTTAGGGCGCCAGATCCTACGGATGTACCCATTGCGTTCGAGACATCGTTTGCTCCTATATTCCAGGCCATATAAAAGCCTACAAGGAGAACCAAAATGATTAATATAAGATCTATACCCATTAGGTAAAAAAGTTCCTCACTTAAGCTCTAAAATCATACGGATTCTGTTAGCAAGTCTCTCAGAGATATGAGAGATAGAGCCAACTTCATCAATTAACTTTGTCCAGATGTAAAAAGCAGAAGGCGATAAATTATCAGCCTGGCTAAAGAATTCTTTGCGAACTCGTGTCTTTAAGACGTCAGCTTCATGCTCTTTGAATGAAGTTTTATCAGCCATCTCTTTTACTTTCTGAGCCTCTATGCCACCAAAAGAAGATTCCAGGAGTTCGTCAAATTCTTTAACAATTTGCCTTGAAGTCCAAAATGCATCCAAATTCTTTTTGAAAAACTCTTCAAAGGTTTTTGTGAAAGAAGAAAAGGATTCTTTAGGGCATAAAATAAGTAGGTTCCCGATTTCTTCTGCCTTATCCGCTATGCAGTCCTGTATTGAAAGGATCTCAAGCAATTGGGAACGGTCGATCGGAAGAAATATACTCTTTGGAAGGTGGTTGCGAATGTCATTTTTTGTCTGGTCAGCTTCATGTTCAAGCTTTGAAAGTTGAGCAACGAGATTTTCTAGGTGCTCAAATTTCTTTTTCTCAACAAGATCAAAGATCTCTGAGAGCTTCTTGATGCAGCTTCCTACCTTCTTCATATGGTTTTGAAGAGGAGAAAAAGGAGATTTTCCAAAAAGTTTTGCTATAGTAAGCATGAAAATACCAAAGTATATTATGGGATAAACTTTACCAGGCAAAACTGTTTTTGTAAATGAACAACCTTAACCAATATGGCATTGGGGTAGAATTTAAGAGAGGAGAGTCTTGCGCTCTTTTTTGGAAAGAGGGCGGTAGTGACCTTCTTTAAGTCTGCCAAGAGTAAGAGAGCCAACGCGAGTTCTATGAAGTTTTTCTGTTTCAAGGCCAGAAACTTCCATAAGTCTTCTTATCTCTCTGTTTTTGCCCTCAGTGACAATGATTTTAACAAGCCTATTGTCGATCTGTTTGACAAGGACAGGTTTAACATACGTGCCGCAAATATCACAGCCATGCTCTAATGCTTTTAAATGCTTTGCCTTAATACTCTTGTTCGCTTGAGCTAGGTATTCTCTTGTGATGCTTGAAGAAGGGTGAATCACCTGCTGTGAAAAATGCCCGTCATTTGTGAGGATGATAAGACCTGTTGTGTCTTTATCAAGCCTTCCAACGGTAAAAAGCCTAGGGAGCTTTTTATCTAAGATGTCGTAAAGAATTTTCTTGTGGACTTTTCTATTATGAGAGCAGACAAAGCCTTTTGGCTTGTTCATGATAAGGTAGTAAGGATCGTCCTTTGGCTGCAAAGCTTTCCCAGACACTTCAATGATGTCTTCTTCTGGATTGACTTTAGTTTGAGGAACCAAAACCACCTGATTGTTAACCTTCACTTTACCATCAAAAATGATCTCTTCACACTTTCTTCTTGAGGCAACGCCGAAGGAGGCGAGTACTTTGCTGAGTCTTTGCTTTTCCAACTGTAAATCCTTATTTTGCAGTAAGTATACCGGTTTGGGCCCAATACCTCAAGAGATAGAATCCCTCGCTCTACTTGACAATCTCATATTTTCCCCCTATAGCTATAAAAAAAGGTATATATGCCAAAAGATTTAAAAAATAATTTATGGGCAGCGATCCCTCTTATGATCGCTGCGTCTATCTTTGCTGCGACTCAGGGAGCTATAGCAAAATATTCCAATAAAATGATTTCCACAGAGACTCTGTTTTTTGGAAGGTTTCTTGTGGGGTTTATACTTGTAGGCTTTTGGTCAGCCGCAACTGTTAAGCCAAGAGAAGCGCCTCGCATCTTGGAGGAAAAAAAAGTCGGTCTTTTTGTTGTAAGAGCTTTATGCGGGGGATTAGCTACATTATTTTACTATTATGGGCTGAAGTACACATCCTTATCTGTCGCAACAGTACTTTTTATGACGATACCGATCTTTGTGCCTATTGTTGCTAGGATTTGGCTTGGGGTGAAGATCTTTCATAGTCTGTGGTGGGGGCTTAGTGTGGCTTTTGCAGGGATTCTTTGCGTGATCCAGCCATCTCCGAAATTTTTCACATGGGGAGCTCTCTTGCCTCTTTGCTCAGGAATTTTAGGGGCGATTTCTACTGTTGCTGTTCGCGTGCTTCACTACACCTCATCTTCAAAAAAGATCCTTTTTCAATATTTCTTTTACTGCATGCTGCTAGGTCTTGTGATTTTTGTCATAAAGGCGATGGTCTCTCCGATTGTTTTCTCGAGAACAGATTATATCTACTTACTTTCTTTAGGAGTATCAGGGACCTGCTTTCAGATGTTTTTGATTTTTGCTGTGCGTTTTGCGCCGGCTAGAATGATTACTCCATTTAACTACGTTGCGATTATCTTCACACTCGGGTTTGATTTTTTCCTTTGGCATAAATCACCCAACATTTTTCAGGTAATAGGGATTGTTGGGATTATTTTGGGAGCTGTGCTTGTAGTGCTGCTGTTCCCAAAAAAAAATCCAACGGTATATGTGAAGTCAAAAAAATAACCTAGTAACGACGGGATCTTTTCTTCGGCTTTTTCTCAACATACTTGAGTAAGAATTTCCCCACTTGGTGGCCTATGATAGCTCCGATCATAACACCTGGAAGGTCTCCGATAAAATAGCCCCCAAGTGCAAAAGCTAGCATAGATCCAACTTTGCAAAGGATTGCTGGAAGTTTGGATTTATCAAACTTCATTTTTCTTTTACCTTCCTTATCAAGGACTTGAACTCTTGTAGGAGGGACTCTTCTTTTGTAATTCTTATGGGCTTTGTGATTTTTCATATATATAACTCAACCTTGTTTTATATAATATTGTAACTAAAATTATGATATAAAACAATCAATATTGGATTTTGTAAAATTTGTTATTAAAAAACTAGGGTAAATAAAATTTTATTGTGAAAAATCTCTACTTTAACAGAGAGGAATTCTGAAACCCTATAAAAGATATACATATCAAAAAAAGACATTTTTTAAGGTTGTAATTATTTATTGAATCTTGTCAAATCTTTCCTATCCAAAAAAAAAGATCGATTATCTTCTTGAATTTTCAAGCTTAAATCGACAGGATAACAAGTTCAATTTTTAATAGAAAATTACCGAGGTGCCATAGTGAGTGCATTTTTATCGCAGGTTGAGGCAGTTGCCCCATCAGAAGGTTTCCGCGAATCAGCGAATGTTCGTAACCACCAGTTATATGAGTATGCGGGAAAAAATCGTATCGCCTTTTGGGAAGGATGTGCACAAACACTTCACTGGTATAAAAAGTGGCATACGGTGATGGACTGGAACCCACCTTTTTCCTCTTGGTTTGATGGAGGTAGGCTCAACGCTTGTTACAATTGCTTAGATAGACATATTGGTACAAAAATAGAGAATAAGGTCGCCTTTTTTTGGGAGAGTGAAGAAGGAGCGTCAAGAGAAATTACCTATAAAGACCTCTATCAAGAGGTAAATCGTCTTGCAAATGTTCTGAAAAGTTTTGGTGTGAAAAAGGGGGATTGCGTCGCAATTTATATGCCTCTTGTTCCGGAAGCTGTTGCATCGATGCTTGCTTGTGCAAGAATAGGCGCCGTTCATACTGTCGTGTTTGGAGGTTTTTCTTCCGAAGCTTTAAGGAGTCGCATCCTGGATGCAAATGCAAAAGTACTAATCACAGCAGATGGAAGCGTTAGAAAGGGAAAGCTTTTGGCGCTAAAAGATACTGCAGATCCTGCAATAGAAGGTCTCACTTGCATTGAAAAGGTTCTTGTTATTCAGAAAGAGAAGAACTCTGTTTCCATGAAAGAAGGGCGTGACTTCTTCTATCATAACGAGCTTGAGAAAGCGGAAGAGTATTGTCCTTGTGAAGAAATGGAGTCAGAAGACACTCTTTTTATCTTATACACTTCAGGGACTACAGGTAAGCCAAAGGGGATTGTACACTCAACAGCAGGGTACCTAGTAGGCGCTGCGATCACAACAAAGCTTGTGTTCGATGTTAAACCTAATGATGTTTACTGGTGTAGTGCAGATGTGGGTTGGATTACTGGGCATACTTATGTAGCTTATGGTCCTCTTGCAAATGGGATGACGCAGGTGATGTATGATGGTTCTGTAGATAAACCAAAAAAGGATCGCGTTTTTGAGATTATTGAAAAATACAAAGTGAATATTTTTTACACAGCACCTACAGCGATTCGTCTTTTCATGAAGTGGGGCGAAGACACATTTAAACATAGAGACCTTTCATCGCTCAGGCTTCTTGGAAGTGTAGGGGAGCCCTTAAATCCAGAAGCTTGGCACTGGTATTACAAGCATGTGGGGAGTGAGAAGTGTCCGATTGTAGATACTTGGTGGCAAACGGAAACTGGAAGTATCATGATTACCTCCTTGCCAGGGCTGATGGATATGAAACCTGGATCGGTAGTGAAGCCACTACCTGGGATAGAAGCAAAAGTTCTTGATGACTATGGCAATGAGTCTAAATCTGGTTATATTGCGATCATGAGTCCATGGCCATCAATGTTAAGAGGAGTTCATGGGGATACAAGACGGTTTGTGCAGACGTACTGGAACAAGTGGGGAGGAAGGTACTACTTTCCAGGCGACTCTGCAACTATGGATGAAGATGGGTATTTCTGGGTAGCTGGTAGAGTAGATGATACACTTAATGTCTCAGCGCATAGAATAGGCACTATGGAAGTAGAAAGCGCTCTTATAGAGCATGAAGCCGTCGCAGAATCAGCAGTAGTGGGAATCCCTGATGAGATCACTGGGCAGGCGATAGCGGCTTTCGTGATACTAAAAGAGGGCAGGGAGCCTTCGCAAGAGCTCGCAGACTCTCTTAAGGCGATTGTGGTAAAGAAGATTGGGGGAATTGCTCGCCCAAAGAAGATATTCTTTACGCAAGATGTCCCGAAAACCCGCAGTGGTAAGATCATGAGAAGGCTACTTCAAGACCTAGCTGTTGGGAGGAAACTTGGTGACACAACAACTCTTGAGAATGAAAATCTCATGAAAAGTATAGAATCAAAAATTGAAAACTCGCCATAAAAACTCATTCTTCAATTCTTAATGAGTTTTATTTTTAAATGGGATATCCTATAGAGAAACTACAACTCTTTATGGGAGATCTTTTATGTCGGGAAAAGCAGCTAAACTTGTTTTAGTTCGTCATGGACAATCTGTTTGGAATAAACGCAATCTCTTTACTGGCTGGGTAGATATACCTCTTTCTCAAAAAGGGATTGATGAGGCCCTAAAGGCGGGCGATCGCATTAACAATATTCCATTTGATGTGATCTATTTATCAACTCTTGTAAGAGCTGAAATGACAGCCATGCTTGCTATGAGTCGTCATAATCAAGATAGAGTCCCTTGTATCATCCATAGAAAAGACAAAGAGTTCATGGAAATGGCAAAAATCCATGATCCTGCCTCTTTGAAGATGACGATCCCTACCTACTGCCATGCAGATCTAAACGAGCGCATGTATGGTAAGCTCCAAGGTCTTAATAAAGACGAAACTAAAAAGAAATTTGGTGAAGAGCAGTTTTTAAAGTGGCGTAGAAGCTTTGCATCTCCGCCACCTGAAGGTGAAAGTTTAGAGATGACGGCAAATAGAACACTTCCGTTTTTTAAAGAGGGAATCATGCCTCACCTAGAAAAAGGAGAGAATATTCTCATATCAGCACATGGAAACTCTCTAAGGTCTATTGTGATGCATCTTGATCAGCTATCTCCTGATGAGGTGGTCAAGCTTGAGATCCCAACAGGGGAACCAATTTGCTATCATTTTGAAAATGGTTCCTGGAAGAAGCAGTGTGTCGATGAGTGCAACAAAGAGTTTGCTTAAGTAGTTATGGAAACACCCTTATATTTTGATGAAACCCATTCTTTAAACACTCTTCCTGAGATTTTAGATCTTAAAAGATCCAGCATACCTTTAAGCTCTCCATTTATTAGTAAATCTACTTATACAGCTTATGAAAAGTCTTTAGAAAATAGTAAAGAAATGCTCGGTGCCTCTAAAGAAGATAGGCTTCTTTTAACAAAATCTGGTGAAGAAGCAATTTCACAAGTATTCATGAGTCATTTCCAGACAGAAATGATGCATACAGGGAACCAGCATATTGTTGTGTTTTCTCTTGATCATGCTCCGATACTCAAAGCTGCTGAGAATTTGAAGGAATTTGGGGCCTCGGTAACCTTCGCAAAGCCCAATGCCTTTGGCCAGCTGACAAAAGATCTATTAATGAAGGCTGTGACAAAAAGAACAAGCTTTGTGTCAGTCTCCTGGGTACACCCTTTGATATCAAGTATTCAGCCTATTTATGAGATTGCTGCGATCTGTGAAGAGCTTAATGTGGCTCTTCATTTAGATATTTCTTACGCTGTTGGCAAACTTCTCTTTCGCTTTGATGAGATCCCTGCGACATACGTCACTCTTGATGCAAAATCAATAGGTGGGTTTGCAGGCCAAGGAATGATCCTTACAAAAAAACATACAGAGCTTATCTCTCTTGTGCATGGGATAAATCAAACAGAAGCTCAAACGTTTGAGGACTATAAAGCCTTAGAGATAGCGATCAAAGCCTCTGAAGATAATCTTGAGTATATCAACTTAGAAGTTGCGAGACTAAGAGACTATTTTGAGAAAGCATTGCAGAAGAAGTTTTCTGAGATAAAGCCTTTGTTTACAGACATAGAAAGGCTTCCTCATGTAAGTGTTATGAGTTTTCCAAGAGCAAGAAGCGAATACCTGCTTTATCTGCTTAAAGAAAAAAAACTATTTGCCTCTATTGGAGGAGGTAATTTTCAAAAGCTTGATGGTATTTTAGAGTCTCTTTTCTATGAAGATAGAGAATCACTCTCTGCGATCTCTTTTTCTCTGCCAATAGATGCAACGCAAGTTGTAATTGATAGAGCAATTAACATCATTTCTAATGCGTATGAAGTCGCAAAACGGGTTTCGAAGGACCTGTTTAAGGAGGAGATGTGATGAGTAAGCATCCATGGCCTTTTTACTCTAGTAAGCTTAAAAAACGTATTGTAGATCCTCTAAACGCGGGCTTTTTTACAGAAACTGCGGCAAAAGAAAAAGCTCTTTTCCTAGCGATTGGTGAAGAAGGGTCTCTACAGGAACAGAACATTGCAAAATTTTATATCCTAGTAGATGAAACAGATGGTGTGATCACAGACGCTAGGTTCCAAGCGTTTGGTGACACTGCACTAATAGGTGCTTTGGATGCTCTTTGTGAAATTGTTCTACGTAAGAACATTTTGCAAGCGAAGAGAATACATGCAGACCTGATTGAAAAAAAAATGCAAGAAAGAGATGGAGAAGAGGCATTTCCAAAAGAAACGCACGGACACATGAATCTTGCACTCTCTTCTTTTGAAAAAGCTTTAGAGATGTGCTCGCATATTAAAGTCGAAGATCCGCATAGCGTATCACCAGTGGTAGGGTCTTCTGAAAGTACAGAGAATGCTTATCCTGATTTTGATATTCTTCCTGATGATGAAAAACTGCAAATCATAAAGCGTGTAATCAAAGAGGAAGTTGAGCCTTATATTGCACTTGATGATGGAAGTATTGAGGTAAAAGAACTTAAAGGCTCTGAGGTGATCATTATTTACGGCGGCGCCTGTACTTCTTGTTTCTCAGCAACAGGAGCTACTCTTAGTGCGATTGAAAAAATCCTAAAAGAAAAGATCTCAAAAAATCTAGTTGTTACACCAGATGCTAGTGTTTTGAATTTCTAATATCAATAGAGCCAGAAGAGATATAAGAGATTTCTCCCTTTTTCCCTCTGCATTCTAAAAATCCATTATCTGTCACTCTTTGTGAAAACCCAATCGGGGTATCATTTTCTACTACAGGAAGTTCACGGTAAACCATGTATGAGTTGTAGAGTTCACAAAAGGGCTTAAAGCCTTCTTCTAAAAAGACGTAGAGATCCTTTTGGAACTCATTCCCAATTTTTTTCAAGACATCTTGAGAAGAAAATACTTTTCCAGAGCTTACGAAAAGAGAATTTGCAGGCTGGTCTATTTCATCTAAAACGGACTTAGGCATGTTTACGTTGAGGCCTATACCTATGACAACAAGAGATGCATCCTTTGTATGGATGATTTCACAAAGGACTCCTCCAAGCTTTTTATGGTCGACTAAGATGTCATTTGGCCATTTGATAGTGGGGCAAAAGCCAAATTTTTCGATTACCTTCGCTGCAGAAAGAGATAGAAGCTGCGCTAAGCACTGCAAGTCTTTCTCGCTTTTAGTTTCGAAAAAAAATGTCGCATAGATGTTATGTGGGGACGTAGAGTTCCAGGACTTTTGCTTGGTTCCTCTGCCATGGTTCTGAACGGTTGCGGACACAAGAGAGAGTCTTCCAAGGTCAAATTCCTCGTAGTGTGTTTTTACATAATCGTTAGTGGAGTCTATACTTTCTAAATGCAGGTGGTGTATCGGTTTTTTTTTCAGCATGCCCTAGCCTTGTTCATCCTATATAGATAATCATACTGCAAATAATGAATTATTCTCTATACTTGGGCGCTATAGGGTGGTGATTCGTTATGCAACAAGCCGTATACTTTAGACGTTTAGATTACAGATTGATCTCTATTGTCCTGATACTCATGGTGATCTCTCTTCTTGTGATCGCAAGCGCAGCAGTAGGAGCCTCTTATTACGATGAGGTGAGCTTTTTTACGCCCGCTGTTATCCGGCAAATGCTCTATTTTTCCATGGGCTGGGGCGTGTTTCTTGCTCTTAGCTACATGGATTATCGCAAGCTTCGAGGGAATTGTGTCTTTCTATATGTTGGGATCATCATTCTTCTTCTGGGGCTATTTTTTACAACGCCTATTCAGAATGTAAGAAGATGGTATCGCCTTCCTATTGTAAACTTTGCATTCCAGCCCTCGGAATATGCTAAACTGATTGTGGTGATTGTTCTCTCCTATTTTTTAGAAAAAAAGAAGGATCACCTTTATAGGTTTTCAACAGTTTTACAGGCACTCCTTCTAGTTTTCATCCCTTTTGCTCTTATCTATAAACAGCCAGACCTTGGAACAGCACTTGTTCTATTCCCTATCTGTTTTGTGATGTTCTATTTTGGAGGGATTTCTAAGAAGGTGGTCTTTGTAATGAGCGTAATGGGAGCCACGCTACTTGCTCTTGTGCTTTCGATGTTTCTTGGACTTTTGTCTCACGAAAAGGTAAAGCCCTACGCTTTAAAGGTGATCAAGGAATATCAGTATGACCGTCTTGATCCAGATACCTACCATCAAAAATGTGCGCAAATCGCTATTGCTCTAGGCTCTATCACAGGAAGTGGCTGGAAAAAGTCTGAATTCACAGGTAAAAGGTGGCTACCTTTTGCTGAGACAGACTCTGTATTTCCTGCGTATACGGAGCAGTTTGGGCTGATAGGCGCTCTTTTTCTTTTATTACTTTTTTTTGGACTTATCTACTTTAGTTTTCAGGTCGTAGCAAATGCAAAGGATCCATTTGGCCGTTTAGTGTCATCTGGGATAGCAGTTTATTTAGCAATTCATGTTATAATAAACATAGGAATGATGTGTGGGCTATTGCCCATCACTGGGGTACCTCTGCTATTGGTATCTTTTGGGGGTTCCTCAACGATTGCCACAATGGCAGCGCTTGGCGTCCTTCAAAGCATTTATATACGTAGGTTTATGTTCTAATGAGTAAAGAGAATCATCCATTTATTTTTCAACCAGGTACTTGGCTTGGAGAAGGAAAGGTGAAGCTTAGCATCTCTGATGAGGAGCTCCGCTTTTTTACTCGCTGGAACGTAAAAAAGGAAAAAAAGGCGAGCAAGATTCCTGGTCTTCAAGAGATTGAGATCAAAGGAATCCCAGATAAGATGTGCAATCATTTCTCTTTTTACAATTTTGGTGATCAAGATTTTAAAATTAAACTTGAAAACCAAAATGTGGGAGAGGTGATAGGAGAGGGTATTATCCGCAAGGACACGATAGCTTGGGAATTTCGGTTAAACGACATTGGTTTCGAAGGTTTTGAATTCTATAAGCTTCAAGATGATGGGAGCTATTTCATGCATGCTGAATACTCAACGCAGGATGATTTTCGCACAGTAATACAAGGCAAAATTTGGAAAAAAGCTAGCTCGTAGCAAGGGAGCAGTTATGAAGAAATTTTCAACGCTTATATTTCTTGTATTGTTTGGTTTATTTGCATGTGAGAAGCAGCCGCTTATGACAAGGCAAGCTTTTGCAGAGATAGAGCCAGGAATGAGTATTACAGAAGTAGAAAAGAAGTATGGTAAGCCTTATCAGGTGTATTCAAGAGATGGCAACTCAGACATATATGAATACATAGAAAGGATCTTAATGGGCGCTACAACGATACAGCAGTGGCGTTATTATCTTATTGTGTCAGAAGGAAAGGTAGTGGGTAAGTATGTGAAGTTTTCAACTCCACCTGCCTATGATGAGATCTATAGCAATGATCCTTATCCGAACTATTAATACAAAAAAGCCTTAAGATTTCTCTTAAGGCTTTCTAATATATATCGAGATCTGGTTTAAAGACTTAAGCTTTAATCTTAATATCTACACCAGCAGCTACTGAAAGAACTTTTAGTTTATCAATCGTATCAAGTGTTGGATTCAAAATGTCTAGCATTCTGATGTGAGTACGGATTTCAAACTGTTCTCTAGATTTTTTGTCTACGTGAGGAGAACGAAGTACTGTAAAAATTTCCTTCTTTGTTGGCAGAGGAATAGGGCCCACAATACGAGCGCCTGTTCTCTTTGCTGTCTCCACGATGTCAGCAGTAGATCTGTCTAAGACCCTTTGATCATATCCTTTTAATCGGACTCTGATCTTTTTCTTTGTTGCTTCTTTCTGCTTACTCATAAAGTATACAATTCCTTATTTTTTCATTATTTCTTCTTGAATCTTAGCTGGCACACGCTCAAAGTGGCTTGGCTCCATAGTGTAGTTAGCTCTTCCAGAGCTTAAAGAACGTAGCTGTGTAGAATAGCCAAACATTTCACTAAGCGGTACTTCTGTATCAATAAGAACACCAGCTTTTTGGTTCGTTTGATTCATAATCTTTCCGCGACGTCTGTTGATGTCACCCATGATATCACCTAGGAAATCATCAGGTGTCGTTACTGTCACCTTCATGATTGGTTCTAGGATAATCGGCTTTGCTTTCTTACAAGCGTCTTTAATGGCCATAGATCCGCAAATCTTAAATGCCATTTCAGATGAGTCAACATCGTGGTAAGAACCAAAGACAATAGCTACTTTAACATCTACAAGGTTGTAACCTGCTAAAATACCAGTAAGAAGACCTTCATGTACCCCTTTGATTGTAGATGGGATGTATTCTTTTGGAATTACACCACCAACAATCTTAGATACGACCTCATTACCTTTTCCAGTCTCATTTGGTTCGATTTCTAAGTTCACGTGAGCATACTGACCACGACCACCAGACTGTTTAACGTACTTAGTTTCAGACGTTGAAGCAGCTGTAATAGTTTCTTTGTAAGATACCTGAGGCTTACCAACGTTAGCTTCAACTCCGAATTCTCTCATCATACGATCTTTCAAGATATCTAGGTGAAGCTCACCCATACCTGAAATGATAGTTTGTCCAGTTTCTTCGTTTGTTGAAACTCTAAATGTTGGATCCTCTTCAGAAAGTGCACCTAACGCAACAGATAGCTTTTCTCTGTCAGGCTTCGATTTAGGCTCAATTGCCATAGAGATAACAGGCTCTGGGAACTCCATCTTCTCAAGGAGAAGAGGGTTGCTTGTAGCACAAAGCGTGTCACCTGTAGCGGTATTCTTAAGACCGATACATGCAGCAATATCACCCGTGAAGAATTCATCACGATCTTTTCTTTGATTAGAGTGCATTTCAAGAAGTCTTGAAATTCTTTCTTTCTTTTCCTTTGTTGTATTTAAAAGGGTAGAGCCTTTTTCAAGCTTACCTGAGTAAATACGGACAAAAGTTAACTTTCCTACATATGGGTCTGTAACAACTTTAAAAGCGAGGGCAGCTAGAGGGCTTTCGTCATCTGGCTTTAGCTCAATTTCCTTATCATCATCATTTAGGCTGATACCTTTGATGACTCCTCTGTCAAGAGGTGATGGCATCCATTTTGTGACGCAATCAAGAAGAGGTTGTATCCCTTTGTTTTTAAATGCAGTACCGCATAGAACAGGGTTGATTAGGTTTGCAATAACACCTTTTCTAATCACTTTATGAATTTCATCTTCAGTAAGTGATTCAGGAGCTTCTAGTACCTTTGTCATGAATTCCTCATCAGACTCATCAACAGTAGCAAGTTCTTCAAGCATAGCTGCTCTTAGTTCTTCGCATTTGTCTTTGATGTCTTCTGGGATTTCAGCAGTTTCATATTCAGCTCCCATAGTTTCGTCTTTGAAAAGATAGGCTTTCATAGCGACTAGGTCGACCATTCCAAGGAAATCTTTTTCTGATCCGATTGGGTGTTGTAGAGCAATAGCGTTTGCTCCAAGTTTCTCTTTCATGCTCTTGATGCAATAGAAGTAGTCGGCTCCGACTCTGTCCATTTTGTTAACGAAAGCAATTCTTGGAACTCCGTACTTATCTGCTTGTCTCCAAACAGTTTCAGACTGAGGTTGAACGCCATCAACAGCACTAAATACTGCAACAGCTCCGTCTAGAACTCGAAGAGATCTCTCTACTTCTACAGTGAAGTCTACGTGTCCAGGAGTATCGATGATGTTGATTTTGTGACCGTCCCAATATACTGTCGTTGCAGCAGAAGTGATCGTGATACCACGCTCCTGTTCTTGCTCCATCCAGTCCATTGTTGCAGCACCCTCATGCACTTCTCCGATCTTGTGTACTCTACCTGAGTAGAATAGGATACGTTCTGTACATGTGGTTTTTCCAGCATCGATGTGCGCCATGATGCCGATATTTCTTACGTTTTCTAACTGATCTTCTTTCGGTCTCTCTCCCATCGAGGTCTACGAGCTCCTTTTACCGCTACTTCTGTTAATATTTTACCATTTATAGTGTGCAAATGCTCTGTTAGCTTCTGCCATTCTATGGGTGTCATCTTTCTTTTTGATTGTAGAACCTTGGTTCTGGAAGCAGTCAGCAAGCTCTAGAGCGAGTCCGTCTGACATTCCTTTACCTGCTTTTGTTCTTGAGTAAAGAATGATCCACTTCATTGCAAGTGAGGTTCTTCTGTCTGCTTGAATTTCGATAGGTACTTGGTAAGTAGCTCCACCGATTCTGCGTGACTTCACTTCTAGTGAAGGTTTAGCGTTCTCAAGCGCTTGCTCAAATGCTCCTAAAGGATCTTCAGAATTTACTTTCTGAGAGAACTTTTCAATTGCAGTGTAAACAAGGCGTCTTGCTGTAGACTTCTTGCCATCTTGCATGATTTTGTTGATGAATTTCGCAACGACCAAATTTTTGAACTTAGGGTCTCCTGCGATTTTATTTTTCTGCGCGCGACGTCTTCTTGCCATAATATATTCCTTCTAACTCTGACTGG
This sequence comes from Chlamydiia bacterium, assembly GCA_022601395.1. Classification (GTDB taxonomy): domain Bacteria; phylum Chlamydiota; class Chlamydiia; order Chlamydiales. Next base: position 49,826 of record JAJACS010000011.1, read on the forward strand.
TAATTACTTAGGTCTTTTAGCACCGTATTTAGATCTACCTTGTTTACGATCCTTAACTGCTGCGCAGTCAAGCGCTCCTCTAACGATATGATAACGAACACCAGGAAGGTCAGGCACTCTACCACCTCTTACAAGAACAATACTGTGCTCTTGAAGGTTATGGCCTTCTCCACCGATATAAGCGATCACTTCTTGTCCATTTGAAAGCCTTACCCAAGCTACTTTACGTAGTGCGGAGTTCGGTTTCTTTGGTGTTTTAGTCTTTACTTGAAGACACACGCCTCTTCTCTGTGGACATTTTGACAGAGCGGGTGATTTCGTACGTTTCACTTTTGATTTTCTAGGCTTTTTAACCAGCTGATTGATTGTGGGCATAAAGGGCCTTTCTCCTTAACCAAATTTTAAAAATTCTCATCATGCAAGAACTATAGCTATATGATGAATAAATGCAAAGTCATTTCTCTAAGACGGATAGCTGGCAAAATACAGCATTTGTCCTATTTACAAATAAGAGAAAACACCCAGTCTAGACTCTCTTGGGATTTTACTCAAATACTTTGAATAAGAATAGCTTAGTTCTTGCGTTTACTGTCAAAAAATGGAGGTATATTTTTTTTACTTTCACTAAGGCTTAATCTTAAAAAGGTTAATAAAAATTAATTTTTATTAATTTTAAACTTAAATACGTTTTGTGATAATAATAAATATTAAGGGGATTATTAAAAACACACGATTGAGCAGAGGTATAAAGTGCGGTTTCTCAAGGTCACTGTAGCGCTAAGTGTAGCACTCTCTTGTTTGCTTCCATCAAGCGGATATTCAGAAAAAGATCTGCGATATCAAAATATTCGTCAGAATATGCAGCAAATATTTTCTTACCATATTGAGAATAAGAATTTTTCTGGCAAAATCATCCAAAGATCATTCAAAATCTATCTTGAACAATTCGATCCTGACAATCTTTATTTACTTCGTAGCGAAACTAAAGTATTTCTTAATCTAGATAGTAAAGATCTATATAAAATATCCAAGCAGTATGAGAGAGATCGTTTTGATTCTTATCAAAAAGCTAGCGATCTAGTCCAGGGGTCTATTTCAAGACATCGTAGAATCAGAAATGAGATTTTCCCAGAGTTAGCTGTTGTGGACCTTTCAAACTTCAAAGAAGTTCATTACGACAACGATTCACCGAAGACGGAGAAAGAGCTTAAAGAGAAGCTTAAGTATAAATTTATGCGCATGCTTGCAATGAGAGAAAGAAGAGCAGGAGCTCCTTTTTCAAAGGCGAGGCGTGAGAAAATCCTAGCACTTTATGAAAAGAAGCTCAGAAGGCTAGAAAGCCCTTACTATTTTGCTGATGAAAAGGGTCTTCAGCATGATCCGCAGACAATGGAGCATTATCAAGTCCTGCACATTCTGAAGTCGATTACGAAGAGTTTAGATGCTCACTCTGCATATTATAGCGCTGAAGAGGCTTCAGAGCTAAGAACTTCTCTTAAAAAGCAATTCCAAGGAATCGGGATCGTTCTTAAAGAAGGTGAAGATGGAATCTATATTTCTGATCTGATTGCAGGTGGTCCAGCGTATAGTTCTGGGCTGATCCAGTCTGGTGACTTCTTACTTGCTGTTGATAATTTCAATATCCAAGAAGCGACTTTTGATGAAGTCCTTGAGCACCTTCGTGGTGATGAAGGCTCCACTGTTGAGCTTCTTGTCAGAAATGATAAAAACTCTAAGCCGGTAAGAGTGAAGCTAAAAAGAGAGAAAATCGTCCTCCATGAAGAAAGACTTTCATATACGTACGAACCTTATGCTGATGGTGTGATTGGAAAAATCGTCCTTCCGGGTTTTTATGACAACGGTGAAGGGGTGAATGCAGAAAGAGATCTTCGTGAAGCAATCAATGAACTAAAAGAAAAAGGGCCTATTTACGGCCTTGTGATAGATATGCGCCAAAATTCTGGGGGGTTTCTATCTCAGGCAGTGAAGGTGGCAGGTCTCTTTATCACAAAAGGAATTGTCGTAATTTCGAAATACTCTGATGGTGAGATCCGCTATATGAGAGACATGGATGGCAGAATGCACTATCAAGGTCCTCTTGTGCTCTTAACATCAAAAGTGTCCGCTTCTGCTGCGGAGATTGTGGCACAAGCTCTACAAGATTATGGCGTAGCTGTAGTAGTTGGAGATGAAAGAACTTACGGAAAAGGTTCTATGCAGTACCAAACTGTTACAGAAGATAATGCGAAGTCCTACTTCAAGGTTACTGTTGGGAGATATTATACGATTTCAGGCCGCTCTACTCAGATAGAAGGGGTGAAGGCTGATATCGTAGTGCCTACAGAGTTTGCTCCGTATAGTATAGGTGAGAAGTACCTAGAGTATCCACTATCAGCAGACAATTTAGATTTTGAAGCAGCTTTTGCTGAGAAGACGCAATATAAAAATTTCCAGAAGAAGTATCAGAGTCTTTTCCACGTAGAAGAAACGCAGTGGAAAAAGATGCTTCCCACTCTAAAAGCAAATAGTCAAAGGCGCCTTGCTCGCGATGAAAACTTTAAAGCTTTCATGCGTAGAATTAATGGTCAGGATGCTGGGGCTAGACTGCAGATCAAAAAGAAGAGAACGGCAAGAGAAGATGATTATGGAACAGACGATCTTCAAGTAAAAGAGTCTGTGAATATTATCAAAGACATGATCTACATAGACTCGCGCTCCTCGTCTAGGTAAACAGCTTATTGGTAATCAATAGAGTTTTTATTATCTCGGATTTTAAGTTTTTAGATAAAATCGACATGCTATTTTATAAGTACTTGTTGATGAATAGATTAAGTGTGTCTAGAATAAGGTCTGTCTTAAAACAGTCTTGACCAAAATAAGATAGGTCTTAAAATGGTCAGAAAGAGGAGAGGTGATGAAAAGGACATACGAGCATGTGATAGAAGAGCACTTAACAGAGAATCGTCAAATGCTTTTTTTGATGGGACCAAGACAGGTTGGCAAAACAACAACGAGTCTTGAAGCCTCTTCTTTAAGATCAAATCATCATTACTTTAACTGGGATGATCAATCCCATAGGCTTTTAATCCTAGAAGGTCAGGAAGCGATTGCCAAACATATTAATCTAGATCAAATTCATGAGCAAACCCCGGTTGTGGTGTTTGATGAGATACATAAGTTCAAAAAGTGGAAGGACTTTCTCAAAGGCTTTTTTGATGTTTACGGAAAGCTAGTAAAGATTATTGTAACGGGGAGTGCTCGACTAGATGTTCTTAGTTTTGGGGGGGATAGTTTAATGGGGCGCTATTTTAACTATCGTCTACACCCTCTAACACTAAGAGAAATTGTAGATACTTCACTCTCTGATAAAGAGATTAGACATCCTAAAAAAGTTAAGGAAGAAAGTGTTAAAACACTTCTCGCTTATGGGGGATTCCCAGAACCATATATTCAAAATAATAGTCGTTTTTACAATCGCTGGAAAAAGTTACGTTCAAAGCAGCTTTTTCAGGAGGACCTTCAGGATATAACAAAAATTCAAGAAATAGGTCAGTTACAAGTCCTAACTGAGTTGCTTAAAAAACAGTCAGGTCAACTAGCAAATTTTAATGAATTAGCAAAGAAAATTCATGTGGCGGCTGAAACTTCACGTAGATGGGTGGAAACTCTTAAAGCATTGTACTTCTGTTATACGATTCAGCCCTGGTCTACAAATATTCCCCGTTCTTTGTTAAAAGAACCTAAGATTTATCTTTGGGACTGGTCCTTAGTTGAAGACAAAGGGCAAAGGTTAGAAAATTTTGTGGCTTCTCACTTACTAAAAGCTATCCATTTTTGGACTGATCGAGGCTATGGCGAGTACGGTCTTCACTTCTTAAGAGATAAGGAGAAAAAAGAAGTAGATTTTATAGTTACTAAAGACAATGAGCCTTGGTTTTTGGTAGAAGTAAAGTCATCAGCGAAAGTGGGGTTGTCTAAATCTCTTTTTCATTTTCAAAGGCTCACTAAGGCTTCGCATGCATTTCAAGTAGTTTTTGATCTTCCCTTTGTTGATAAAGACTGCTTTACATTCAACGATCCCAAAATTGTACCCGCGAGTACCTTCCTGTCTCAGTTAGTATAGTATGTCCCTCTTTTCTTTCTAACACTGCAGCTTCAAATGATCTGCAATTTTTGAATATCAAAGATTACTATAAACTAATCGCTTGCGAAAAAACCGCAAACAGACTATGTTTTTGGCTTTACTTCGCGGCCAGATAGCTCAGTTGGTAGAGCAGAGGACTGAAAATCCTTGTGTCGCTGGTTCGATTCCAGTTCTGGCCACTTCTTTTAAATATCTCCCTGACATTATAAACCCCAAGATTGAACGTTTCCGTTTGATGTTGGAGTTGTATCCACAGTAGTTGTGGCAAAGTTGTAATTATAGATTACGTAGTTTTTACTTGGGAAAACAAGGTTTGTAAAAGGGCTTGATTTCGCAGTTGTATTTAGCTTGAGTGATGCTGTAATAAATGCCATGAAATCAGAAAGTTGCCAATTCCCAAAGAAATTTAAACTTTGTGAGGGGTCGTAGTTAAGGCTGAACATCCAGTAGATATTATCAACCATAGATTGTGTTAGGTTTGGCTGCGTGTTCCACGCTGTTGTAATCTCCGTTCTTGTAAACTTAGAGTTTGTTTCTGTAAACGTTGCCCCAACGGAATCTAAAGTGAGAAGGTCATTTTCTTGTACAGAGCTTACTACGCCGATCTTGCGATTGTGGATATTATTTACAGAGTCTTTTGCAAACAGAATCGGGTCTGCAAAAGTTTTGAAGACTGTATCGCTGTTACCATTAAGCTTTGTAGAGTGTTGCATGAATGAAATACGCCCTGTTCCTGTAACATAAGGAAGATCTCGTAACATTTGGTTAAAAATCCTTCCGGCATTACCGCCATTATGAGTTCCCAGGTGCGGAATAAATCCAGAGGCAAACATAGCAGGTATGCTTGTTTGGTAAGCCTGTATATATACAGACTGCAGCAAAGGTGCTTTTGGGTTTCCTCCTCTTGACCAGGTCGGCTGAGGATTAGCAGGGAATGTAGAAATAGAACCTGCTAAAATAGAGCTGACGGGAAATGTAGATAAATTCGCGTAGGTTGGCTTAGATTCATCTATGCCAAGCGTTGTCCCGAGTCGCGTGTCTCCAAGGCTATTTAGCCACTTATACTCATCTGCATAGTTGTATAAAAGTTGTTGAACATCCTTCGTTGCGCTTTTGAACTGAGGGTCAAATGCGACTTCTTTAATCCCTGGAACTTGAGCAATGATGGCTTTGGACCAGTCGAGCATCTCATCTATTTGAGAGAAGTAGTCTGTAAGGCCAGTGTCTGGCTTAGGGTTTACAGTAGGGTAGGAGCCTGCACCAGCTGTACTAGAAAAACCTCCGGACTCAAAGAATATAGAGAGTTCAAATCCTGACACTTGTTTCGACATTGTCGAAAACAAGGTGTTTGCTTTGCTTATAAACGAGTTTGCGCTTGTGTTTGTTGGTCCAAAAAAGCTATTTGCGCTTGGGTCTTTTATAAAGATGATAGCTCTTTTAATGTTTCTTCTTTGGCAGAGCGCTGTTAGGTCATCGAAATGCTGAGGCAGGTTATTATTCGTTGTGTTTGTTAAATAATCCCAAAGCAGGAAGTTTTGAGCTGAAAAAGCTTCTAACGCGCTTTCTTGTGCGCTTTTAGGCTGTGGAGCAAGGCCGGGGAGAGTGTCTCTTCCTTGTTGCACAATAGTATCAAAAAACTGGTTCAGGTGCTCTTGTAATGGATTAGAAAAACTAGTGGCTGTTTGAAAAACTAAAAGAACACTAAAAATGATACGAGAGAGCAAGTTTTCCTCCCCAAGAGGTGTAAGATTGTGGTTGGATTCCAAGTGCTAGCCCGGAATTTGTAACAGCTTTAGAATTGCCTGATTTAAAGACGTTATAGAAGGGAGTCAAGGATAGATGTAAGTAGTCAGCAATATTCCAAGTAATAGGAAGTTCTACAAACCAGCTAGGTTTGCTATCAAGGGACCACCTTGCGCCTTTCAAAGTGTTGATATCGAGTATAGTTTCTAAGTTGTATTGATATTCTCCACGAAGAGTGAGTGTTAATGCGTCAATAGGAGTTATGGAAAAAGAGCCTCCAAAGGGAAGGTACGGAACATAGTATGTATATTTTACAGGAGCAAAGCCCGTAAACCTGTTTTCTTCTTCTATGTAGTGATATCCATAGCCTATGTAGGGGATGAACCTACACATAACGCTTGTTCCAAAGGCAACAACATAGCCTATTTTAAGACCTCCTAAAAGGTCTGTCATATCCATTTTGTTGTTGATGCTTGATTGCTTTACAGAGCCAAAGGTCCCCTCAAAGAACACGTTTGCGTAGAAGCTATAGTTTTTTGAGTATTCATAGCCAGCAGTAAGCCCCCATTCATTCCCTCTAAAACTGCCTAAACCTTCTAGATCTATACGAGAACGCTTGTATTTTGGGCCTAAGTAAAAGCTAGAGGGTTTCTCCGCAAAGATCTGTGTAGCAAATAGTGTTAAAAAAATGAGAAGTGATTTTTTCACAAACTAGAGCTCCTTAAACTGAAAGACGAATATGCAATTTTGCTGCAAAATTAGGAAGAAATTTTTAAAGGGAGGATGGAAGCAATTACAAAATGACCGAATTAATGCAAATTCGGCCATTTAGAGTATATCAATTAGGTTTAAGGGTATGAAAATTCAATTAAAAATCTACGATCTTTCTACATATGATCAACTGTTCATTTTCGATGTACTCAACACAGTTCCTTCCAAAAACACTGCGAACTTCATCAAGATATTCAACAATAGCAGCGTTTCTTTGAAAGTTCCCTGTCGCATGGTCTGGAGTTCCACTGCCGTTTCCAGGCCATGTGATAAATTGAGCTCTTCCGTAGTTTTTAATAGAGTTAAAAACCTGTTGTATATGTTTTCTACGTTCAACAGGGTCTTCTATCACATTAAGTACGCTTATAGAAGATGCGCTATCGAATGGTTGACCTTTTGCGATTTCTTCTACTTCTTTGTTGTGTTCAGGGGAACGCATAAATGGGTCATAGACGTGCATTTCAGTAACGCTTTTTTGACGGAGTGCATAGCTTTTATTGAAGTCGTGCTCTCCTCCACCAATGTCTATATGGCGAGGGCCTAAGCGGCTATGTCTAGCAATAAGGTCGAATGCACCGAACCCTTCTGTTGGGTCAACTTGATGTGTATAAGGGTCGATCGAGTGTCCTGTAACATTTCCATTTTCCCATGTACGGGTAGTTTTGCTTACGCTTTCTGATGCGCCATTTGCGCTTTCTGGGTAGTCATAGCGCTCACCACCTGCGGTATGGTCATCTGCTATATCGACATTCATTCTTTCTACTGCTGGAACTGCCATATGAAACCTTCTTTTCAAATAAAGATAGTAGTATTATACACTTTTTTTTAATTAATTTGAATTAAAAACCATAAAAATTAGTTTAATCGCGATTATCGAAGTCTTTTTATTAGGGTGGAAGGGTATATGACGCTATGGATAGATCCTTAAGTCGTTCTAGATAAGTTGGATGCTTGTATTTTAGATAGGAGTGAGTTCTATCATAGATGAGCGATCCTTTGTGGTGTCTACTATATGGTGAATAAAGGGGCTCTCTATAGGAAGGGTAAATAAGGCCAGCAAAGGGACTTTGCTGGCGCAGTAGTTTTATATGAGAGGGATAAAGATCTTTGTGATCAACTTATCAGGATTTGTATGTATGTACTCTTTATTAAAGTACTCACTAAGAACAAGTCTTGAGTCGTCACACTTTTCTTTACTTTCAGCAAGCCATTTTAAAAAGATCTGATCGAAGGTTTCTCTAAGCCCTTCATAAGATCCTTTATGGATGAAAATTGCACACTTTCCACCTTTATACGTTTGTCTGCTTAGTCCGTACTCTTCATTATTTTGAGAAGAAGTATGGATGCATGCATCGTATCTTAGGTTTTCTTTGTCTGTAATATTGGGATCATCATGCGAGATTCCAAAGTAGCGAAGCTCTTTAGAGTCTAAATGTTTTTCTCCAATATAACGATTGAGTTTTTCCCAGGCTTTTACTCCTGATTTTCTATAGTCACCTTGTTCTCTAATGAAATAAAGATCAAGATCATCAACGTTCTCTATTGTGTCTGGTTGTATCATAGGTATTTCCTTTAAGTTTAATGTGATATTGTAAGCAGACTTAAAAAGAGCTCTGAAGTTTTTAGGAGTTTCTCCTTTATGCTTTCGGAACGCTTTTGTAAAAGAAGAGGGAGTATCAAAACCACTTTCAAGAGCGATAGAGGTAACATTTGCTTTGGAATAAGC
>JAJACS010000012.1 GCA_022601395.1 Chlamydiia bacterium
TATGTTAAGAAACAAAAACTACAGAACTTCAATTGCCCTTTTCATCCAGCTCTAGTATAATGGTCTTAATCAAAAATTAATTAAAGTGCGTACCATGACATTAAAAGCGTCTGAACAGCTAAAAGAACACAGTGAAGCTTTAAGAGCTGAGCTATATTCGTGCTCAAAACAAGGGACAAAATCAATTAAGCCAGCAAGGTTACTCGAGCTTGTTACGCCTTGTCTTAATGATATCGCAGAAATTGAAAAGCGTAAGGGTCTTGCAAAAAAAGCACCTCCGGTACTCCAGGAGTGTTATCGAAAGCTAGCTGAAGCAGAAGTAATCGTTCATATGAAGCCAAGAAAGAAAGAGTTTCCTGCTGGCTACCAAGGTTTACTTGACGCTATTAGCAAAGTACAAGATATCGCACATAAACGGCTTAATACAAAGTTCCTTACGCAACATGAAGCTGCGACTATTGAAGCTGATTATGCCGCATGCAAACAAAATCTAGAGGGTTATATCGCGACAGCAGATCTTGCCCCTCTTGCAGATATCGCAAGACAGAATATTGCACAAGCTAGAGGTCTTCTTAGGCTGCTCAATGATGACACAAAAAAAACAGAGATGACAGCTCTTATTGGTACACTTGAAGAAAAGCTTAAAGCGTTCCCAGCAACAGCTATAACTAAGAAAGGAAGCTCTAATGTTGGTGGTAACGACTGCTTTCTAAATGCTTGTTACCAGTTTTTTCAAGTACCACTTTTGCAGAAGCACATTATAAGCAACCTTCCAAAAGAGCTGTGGGAAATCTTTGCAACATCTGAGCCTAATTCAGCATTGATGAGAAAAAGACTCGTTGAAGAAACACCCTTCGGACCTACTATAAGAGCTCTTAACATCGATCCGTATACGGCGCAGCTTGATTCATCTGAGGTGTTAAACAACCTTCTCTGTAGAATCTACCACAAAAACAACTCTTACAAACCACCAGCGCCTTCTCAAGATGCAGTAGAAGTGGATGAACGAAATCTGAAAAAAAGGCCAGGCAGGAACAAGTCATACCTTCTTATTTACTTTTTCATAAAATTCTTTGATGTTCTTACAAACTCCCTGGGCTACTTTACACGCAATCTTTTTGGAACAGAGGGCGGCAGAGATTTCCACCCCTCTCTTGCAAATGCTATGGTAGACCCTACAACGATTGCAGCTGATCGAAAAAACATATGGGCTGGAAGAGCTTTACTTTCAGAAGAGCGCCCACATGAAGAGCCGCACAACCCACTCTATTTTCAGACTAAGTTACGCATTGAATATACGCCAGAGCAGGATATTCCAGATCAACATGCTTCTGCTGCAGAAGATATGTGGGGTGTGACAAAAGCTGGCCAAGTTGGAAAGTCTGAAAAAGTCGAAGGAGCCCCTTATCTAGCTCTAAAACTTGCAAAGTCTGGTGACAACTACGAGATCAATGAAGTTTTTAGAGAACACTTTAATCAGCAAGATGAGGATGATGGTTCTACTCTTATAAGAGATGGAGCAGAATACAAAGCTGAGATGAAAAAGACATTCACTCTAGAGGGTTCTCCTGAAGGATTTATCCTTTCATTTTCAAGAAGTGTCATTAATGCTTCTGGAAGGAATATTAAGATTTCAGATCCTGTTAAAGGAATTGAATCTACCCTTAAGGTTCCTGCCGACCTCACAGAAGATAAGGTTGAAAAGCAGTATGAGCTTAGAAGTTTCATGTCACATAGAGGCACAAGTGCAACAAGCGGCCACATGGTTGCTTACCGCAAGGAAAAAGTAAGTGATGATTCGGATGAAGAGGCTTGGTTCCTTTTTAATGACGGAGCTCCTGTTCAAAAAGTCCAAGAAGCAGATGCGCTAAAAGCTGCTGAGCGATCTTATGTACTTTTCTACAGAAAAGCGTCTAGCTAAGACTTTATAAATATTCCAGCTCCCTATACAATCGGGGAAAAAGGATTGAGCATGCCCCTAAGTAAATTTCTACTTCTTATTGGTCTTTCTGTTCTCATGGGCCTTGTAACGGCCTTTTTTGCAAGAGACAGAAGAAACAGAGACTTCAGTATCTGGTTTATTTTAGGATTCATGTTTGGGCTTCTTGCATTCGTTCCTCTATTATTCCTTCCTAAGCTTGAAAAGAAGAAAAAAGAAGAAGAAAAGCCTAAAGAAGAGCCTATCATCACAGTAGACCTTACCCCAAAACTTCCGATGAGAGAGCAGCTATGGTACTTTCTTGATGAGAAGCAAACACAAGTAGGTCCTGTAAGCTTTGAAGGCCTTAGAAAGCACTTCCTCACCGGTTCTGTTGGCACCACCTCTTACGTATGGAATGCCATGATGAAAGACTGGGAAACTCTGCAGGAGCTTCCAGAGTATCTGAATGAAATCACATCAGAAGATCTGAAACCTACCACTTAAGATCTTAATTTTTTTCCAATATCTCTTACGACCCGCTTATTTGATCTATTTTTTTGCAGCTGATTCAGCCAAAAAAAAAGACACTTGAATTTTCAAGTGTCTTTTATAAACTTTTTAAGAGGTAAAGATTACCAGCTGGCTTTAAATACTCCAGGGATCTTTCCATCACTAGCAAGCTCTCTAAAGCAAAGTCTTGATAGCTTGAACTTTCTTAGGTACCCTCTTGGTCTACCTGTAAGCTGGCAGCGATTTCTTCTTCTGATGTAAGAAGTATCTCTTGGCATTTTGTTAAGCTTGATTTGAGCTTCCTGTCTTTCTTCATCGCTGATCGTAAGATCTTTCGCAAGACGTCTTAGCTCTGATCTCTTATCCCACGCGCGATCAACTTTCTTCGCTCTACGCTTCTCTCTTTCAATTAATGCTTTTTTACACATAAATACCTTACTTTTTCCTCGCTGGTCCTTTTTGTCTTTGTTTTCTGTTCGGATCTTTCTTATTGATCACATAGACGCGTCCACGTCTTCTTACAATTTTATCACCTTTCGATGGATCCGCTTTCACAGAGGCCTTAGTCTTCATCGATATTCCTCGGTAGTCTAATTTTTCAAATAAGCATCAGAGTGTACATGAAATAAGAGATTCTTGGCAAGATCAGGCTTTCTAAGGGAGAAAAAAACCATCCACCGCAACTTGCACATAGACAAAATTTGAAAAAACGTCACCATACTAATATATTCTTCGGCTCAGTATACTACTCAGCTAATATCAACAAAAGGACAACTTTTGGCAGCTTCAGCTACTACTTTAACTATTCTACCAAGCAAACTTTTTAACCTTCCTCGAGAGCGGAGAAAGGCTGCTAATGACATACCCTTAACTGTCCTCCACCATGGATCAACAAAGGACATGAGAGTTGCCTATTCTCGGGCCATCCTCATCAATTTAATCTTTTATAATTTCATCACATCAAAAGAAACACCGGATTGGTATTTTCCAAAGGAAAATACCATAAACACGTCTCTTCTAAAGCGGTCAATTTCTATTGAAGAGTCTGATAAAAAGTCCTCTAAGGCATTTGACACCATCTTTACGGACCAGGGCTACCTAAACTTAGATGATCTGCACTTTCTCACCATACACGATGCAAAAAAGCAGCTACATAAGGAAAACACCCCTGTCCCCCCTTCTATAAACTATGCAACAAGAGCAGCTCATAAAAAGGATATACGACAAACAGAGGATAAGTACTCTTTTGTAGAGGAAGTGGTTCTTGACAGATCCACAGGGCAGCTTGTTATTAGAAAAAAACTACTTAACGCACAAAACTTCCCCCAAAGAAGCTACAAAATGTTAGATAAGTGCCCCAGATGTGAGCTCAGCACCGCGGCTTTTGTTCCTCTAATCCCCTTCCATATTCAAGAAAAACATTTTAAAGGAAGAGACTTTACACTCCCCGACTTCAAAGAATTTTGCAATAAAGAGGAAAACAAAGCTATTACAAGACTCTTTGAAAAAACCGCTACTAGACCCTTTGTTTTCCTAGATAGCGCTATTCCCGATGAGGCTAGTGGCTTTGTCGAAGCACCTCGCGAACAATCATTCTGCGAGCTCACCACATCCCTTATCGTAAATATAGTCAAATTGAGCCTATACAGCGTAGCTCTTTTTATATTAGACGCTATTTGCCTTTTTCGCAGGGAGCCAGCTGAAGAGAATAGCTAAAGTAAGCTATTAGCTCTTCTAAAAAGCTGAAACTCAGGCAAGTTTAATTAGATCTAAAAAGAATACCTCTCTGTATTTGCAAAGGAGAATATCTAAATAAATTGTTTATCACTCTTGTAACTGGACCGAATGTAAAAATAGCAAGAGCTATCGGCCCATCGCCAATATTGTTTTCGATAAGCGTTGCTGTATTTGTATCTGTATCAATCACGCTCACGTTGTTGCTGCCGGAGTTTGCAACATAGACATGCGTGCCACCTGCATTGATTGCAAGAGCTAGGGGCCGAGTTCCTATATTATCTTCGATCAGCGTTGCTGTATTTGTAGCTGTATCAATCACGCTCACGTTGCCGCTGCCGGAGTTGGCAACATAGACCCGCGTACCACTTGCGTTGATTACAATATCTACGGGTTCATCGCCGATATTATTTGTGATTTGCGTTACTGTATTTGTAGCTGTATCAATCACACTCACGCTGCCGCTGTTGCCTACATTGTTGTTGGCAACATAGACTCTCGTGCCATCTGCGTTGATTGCAAGAGCATAGGGCAAATTGAAGTTATCATTTGTGATTTGCGTTGCTGTATTTGTAGCTGTATCAATCACGCTCACGCTGTCATTTGCGAAAGGGCTAGCGTTTGAAACATAGACCCTCGTGCCATCTGCGTTGATTACAAGATCTACTGGCCCAAGGCCGATACCATTTGTGATTTTAATTGCTGTATTTGTAGCTGTATCAATTACGCTCACGCTGCCAGGCTGAAGACCCTCTTCTAAGTTGGCAACATAGACCCTCGTGCCATCTGAGTTGATTGCAAGAGCTTGAGGCTGAATGCCTATATTATCTTCGATCAGGGTTGCCGTATTTGTAACTGTATCAATCACGCTTACACTGGCGCTGTCGTTGTTGGCAACATAGACCCTCGTGCCATCTGAGTTAATTGCAAGAGCTATGGGCTGCCCACCAATATTATCTTTGATCAGAGTTACTGTATTTGTAGCTGTATTAATCACACTCACGCTGTCGCTGCCGGAATTGGCAACATAGACCTTTGTGCCTTCTGCGTTGATAGCAAAAGCTTGAGGCTGAATGCCTATATTATCTTCGATCAGGGTTGCTGTATTTGTAACTATATCAATCACGCTCACACTGCCGCTGTCGTAGTTGGCAACATAGACTTTATCTCCAACAGCTGCATCTGTTGAGAGAGTGGCACTAAAAAGTATTACAGCAAAAACTCTAAGAAAAATTGAAAACCTCATAACTACGTCCTTTTTTTACAAAGAATAATTTTATACCAAAGCTAGTGAACCCGGTAAAGTTTATTTTACAAAAGATACAGAGACCTTAGCTGTAATTGGGCGCTTTTTTGAAAGCGTCCATTGCATTTTAAAATAACACCTTGAATATCCCTAGAGGATCAATATGCGACTGTGCATTTCCAGACGAAAAGCGATTCATTCTTGCCCTATTTTCCAAAAAAAGTTAAGATATCAGCTATTGAAACATAGAAAGGGCCAAAACCAATGAAAAGAACATATCAGCCAAGTAAGAAACGTAGAAAGACTTCTCACGGTTTTAGAGTAAGAATGAGCACTGCTGCTGGCAGAAAGATTATCAACAGAAGAAGAAGAAAGGGACGTAAACGTCTAGCTGCGTGAGCCAGAAATTTCCAAAATCTTCTCGCCTTCTCAAGCGAGAAGAGTATCTCAAAGTACTTCGTAGCCACGACAAACTCTGTGGCAAATACCTAATCATTAATTACGCCAAAGGAGCTTCTTCCTGCCCAAAACTCGGACTAACTGTCAGTAAAAAATTTGGCAAATCCCATGACCGAAATCGGTTCAAAAGGCTAGTAAGAGAAGCTTTTCGCAAGTGCTCAATCGACTTGCCAAGCAATCTAGAAATCAATATCAGACCAAGAAAGTTTGCAAAAGAAGCTTCAGCTGTTATGATCCTCAGTGAACTTACGAAGATGCTACAAGAGGTCTGAAAATTGAGTATAGCAGCTCACCTTAACGAAAGACAAAAGCAAGCTGTTTCTGCAACAAAAGGAAGAGTCCTTATCCTTGCGGGAGCTGGATCTGGCAAAACTAGCGTACTCACCTACCGCATGGCGCACTTGATCAAAAACGAGGGTGTCGACCCATCTAAAATTTTAGGCCTTACATTTACGAATAAAGCTGCTCAGGAGATGAAACAAAGAGTCTCAAAGATCCTGAGCAAAAAGCTCGCTCAACCAATCACGCTTTGTACCTTCCATAGCTTCTGCATGAAGGTATTGCGAGAATCCATCGATAAACTTGGGTATACAAAACAGTTCTCCCTGTATGACGACAAAGACATCAAGAGACTGGTCACAAACATGATTAAGTCTGAGCTTGAGCATGAGAGCGAACTACCTCCGATTGACAACTTAATCAAGGCTTTAAAGCAGACAAAGCACTCAGGCAGCAGCATCGATGACACTGTCCAATTCAAATCTAAATGGGCAAACGATTTTACAAAAAAGCTACATGAGAACCTCGCCCTTTCTATGAGAGCCTACAACGCTCTTGATTTTGACAGTTTGATATCTCTTACAGTGGAGCTTTTTGAAAAGTTTCCAGAAGTGCTGGAGAGCTATCAAGACCGTTTCCACTACATCATGATCGATGAGTATCAAGATACAAACCCCATACAGTATAAACTTGCCACACTCCTAGCATCTAAAAGAAAAAACCTTTGTGTTGTGGGTGATGATGATCAATCCATCTATGCTTTTAGAGGAGCTGAGGTAAAGCATATTTTAGAGTTTGATTGTGACAGACTTATCAAGCTTGAGCAGAACTACAGATCTTCCATAAACATCTTGGATGCTGCAAATGCTGTAATCAAGAACAACACGGAAAGGCATGCAAAAACGCTTTGGAGCAAAAACTCAGATCAAATCCCTATCGTAGTTTTCCATGCACCTACTGAAAAAGAAGAAGCGGATGGAGTCATTTCTCGCATCCTTATGCTTAAAGAGCAGCACGGCTATAAATGGAAAGACTTCGCCATCCTTTATAGATCCAACAGCCTCTCTAGAACCTTTGAAATGGCCCTTATGAATGCTCCTTACAAGAAAGACGGCAACTGGAAGAGAGGGATCCCCTACGAGGTGTTTGGGGGGTTAGAGCTCATTGAAAGGTCTGAGGTAAAAGATCTTTTTGCCTACCTTAAAGCGATAAGCAACGATAAGGATACCCAGTCTCTTCTGCGTATCATCAATTACCCAAGAAGAGGCATCTCTGAAAAAACCTTAGACACTCTCACAAAGGTGAACAGGAAAAGAAAAATCCCTCTTTGGAACCTTCTTGAAAAGGTTGCAGAAGACTCCCCTGACTACCAAGATCTCATCGAATCTCTCACAACACAAGCATTTAAGGGCATTCAGTTCTTTACAAAACTTATGACAGAAGCAAGAGAAATGTTTGCGAGTGAAAAACCCCATAAAGCCCTTGAGTGGCTCATCGGCGCTATTGACTACAAAAAAGCCGTTGGCGATGAAGTGAAAAGCGAGAAGATGAAAGGCTTCAAGTGGGAAAACATTGATAACCTTGTAGAGATGATAAAAAACTATGAGGAAACCGAGGAAAATGCCTCCCTACGGGATTTCCTGTCCTCAAGCATCTTAAGTGAAAACAAGCAAAAAAGCGCCAAGTCAAAATCAGAAGACAGGGTACATTTAATGACGTTTCACAGCTCAAAAGGCCTGGAGTACCCTGTATGCTTTTTGGTAGGGCTAGAAGATCACTTAATCCCTCATGAGAAAAGCCTACTCGAGAACTCTCTTGAAGAAGAGAGAAGGTTGATGTATGTCGCAATTACACGCTGTATGAAAAGACTCTATCTTACCATGTCAAGAACACGTAAAAAACATGGGAAGGACTTAAAAAGCTCCCCATCTCGTTTTTTATACGAGATCCCAAACACCCTTTTAAAAACAAGTAATTGGAAATTTTTCGAAAATGACCATATCCTATAAATCTTTATGAGCGATCAGTTCTGCTGTATAAAGATTAATGGATTTTTGGATTTCATTTTTATGCTTTTCAGGAGCATCTATTAAGGAGAGCTTTGCATGCTTTAGAGCTTCCTTTGTATCCCCTACTTTTGCTAGATGATTTGCAATCAGCATGTGCACACGAAAGCTCTGATCTTTTTCTTTAAAACCTACACTATCAGCGTACTGAATCAAAGGCTCTATTGCAATTTGTCCATCCATATTCTGATTGTTTCTTTCCTGGAAATCAAGAAGAGCAAGGCGCAGCTTTATATAGCCCTGGTTGTCTTTGTAGCCTGATAGTATTTTCTTTTTAAGGTTGTTTCGAGAAGATGCAGGTGTTTTAGCATATTTCTCTAAGTGAAAGTATGCTTCTCTATCAACAGAAAGCCCTTTTTCAACAATAGCGTCTTTAAGAGACTCTGAACCAAGGCTACTCGCTTCAACATAGAGTTTTTTTAAATTTCCAAAAT
The DNA here is from genome assembly GCA_022601395.1 of Chlamydiia bacterium. Lineage (GTDB taxonomy): Bacteria > Chlamydiota > Chlamydiia > Chlamydiales. The sequence continues at coordinate 8,650 of JAJACS010000012.1, forward strand.
AGGGCTTTTTCATCTCTTCTACATCTTGCTTGACTCGTTCATAAGCACTAACGCAGGCAAGAAGTTTCTCTCCATAACTCGCCGCTGTTTGCGCCTCATAGCCAAACCTTGAAATCTCATTCAACTCACTATCTACAAGAACAAGCGTTGGAAACTCTTCAACATGAAATTTTTTCTTCAGGTTGAAATGCTGTTCTAAAAGATCTTTATCAAGATGTTGATGCAGCTCAGGAAAGTCCACTTTTACAAAGAGCACTTTCTTTTTTAAATCCTTTGCAAAACCTTCCTTGCAGAGAACTTCTGAGAGCAGCTTCTTAGAAAAAGAGCACCAGTCAGATCCAACAAAAACAAGAGCAATAGGCATTTTAAAGGCTTTTGCTATTTCTTTTGCTTTACTCACATCCTCAGTAATACGAAGAGGGGCTTCAGAAGCACTTGCTTGTATAACAAAGGAAAGTCCTATGCATAAAACGAGTGTTATTAAAGCTTTTTTTATCATGACCTTTCCCTTGATGTAGCTTGCTAAAAGCACGAAAGATCGTTATAATTCATCCAACTTTAAGCAAAGTTTTCTAACGTGCGATCTTTCATAAAACCTGATGTATATAAAAAATGCGTGCTTTTCTTCCTACCATAATCTTAAGACATCGAAAAGAAAACCTAAAAAAATGCTCTCTTAGAGGGCTTGAGACAAGGTCGGATATGAAGTTTTACACATATCCAAAGACTTTCCCAGAAAGTCTAGAGGGATATATCACCCTACACATGGAAGGAGAAGAACTCTCTTACAAAGACCGGGACCTTGGGCTTTTTTTAATGGACAGCACTTGGAAATACGAAGAAAAGATGCACAGCGCTGTAAAAAGCAAATACCCCCTCATCTATCGCAAAATCCCTAATCACTTCAAAACAGCATACCCAAGAGTACAAACAGGGTGTATTGATGAAGAAAGAGGCCTTGCTACAGTGGAAGCGCTATACATAGCTCTTAAGATCATGCAAAAAGACACTGAAGGGCTACTTGACCACTATCACTGGAAAGAAGATTTTCTAGAGCTTAATAAAAAAGCTTTTGCACTTCTTGAACAATCTCAATAACGAGCTCAAATGCGATGAAGGCAAACAGTGTGCAAAGCATCACCTTGCCGCCAGAGAGCTGCTTAGCAACAGTCGTATAGTTTTTCCTGTATCTTCCTACCCAAACCATAACGGTTGGCATAAAACCAAGTAGAAGCACGCACCCTATACCTCCCGCATACCCAAGAGCTCTAAGGAAAATGTTTGGATTGATCGTTGCGATAATAAAAGGAGGAATATAGATCAAAGCGCAAAGAAACAGCTTTTTTAGCCCTTCTTTCTTGATCTGCAGGGAATCTGATAGGAAATCTAAAAGACCCAGAGTAACGCCAAGGAATGACGTTGTAAGAGCGCAGAAGGCAAAGGCCTGTCCGACGTTTGAGAGCCAAGACTTATTTAGAAGGTATCTAAGCGGTTCTACTGCATTCCAACCTTGATCCTTAGCGTGAGCAAGACCATTCACCCCGTCGATAGGGACAAGACCAAGAATCAAGAACTCCCATATGATATAGCTTACAAATGGAATCGCTGTGCCTATTAAGATAGCTGATCTTACTTTTTTCGGGTCACGGTCAAGGTAGGTATGCAAACTTGGGATGATCCCCTGGTAACTAAAAGAGGTAAACATAACAGGCAGAGCAAAAAGAGCTGACATGCCGTGTGACCTGACAATATTCTCTAGTTTTACATGCCCCGTCCCAAGAATGATAAAAAGAAGAAACGTACCAATAAGTCCTATCATGAGGAGAAAGTTAACCCGGTCTACGACTTTTGTACCTATAAAGACGCAGGTTGCAAATGCTCCAGTAAAAATCAAAGTCCCCGCCCACATGGGTATGGTATTATTAAAGGCAAAGGTAACAAAAGCACCTCCTCCTGAAACGTAGGCAATCGTGAGACTGTAGAACAAAAAGATATACAAGATCCAGGCAAACACCCTTCCAACTGGACCCAAAATATGATAGGCCATGGAAACAAGGTTCGCATTTTGAGGCATCCAATAGCAAACTTCTAAAAACAGCAAACCTGTCGCAACGCTAAAAAGGTAGCAAATTAAATAGATAAAGCAAGAGGGGATAAAACCACCTGCAGCTGTGACAACGGGAAGCGCAAGCATACCAGCGCCAATCGCCGTACCTGCAACTAGCAGGGCTCCGCCTGCAACTTTTTTTGATGATTCGGATAACATGATCGTGTATAAGTTTATTCAATAGAGGATGTTTAGTCTAGCAAGTTCAGATTTCTAAGAGTATCTTTTTTTGCAGGCTCAAAAGAGCTTTATTTGTAAAAATCGAAGAGCTCAGCTATACTCCACTTCAACTAATAATATCAATTCGCACCCTTATAGTCATAGTGAAACCCAGAAGAATATCAAAACGCACTCACAAGCTAGAGTTAGAGTGTTTCGATGAGGATGCCCTCAAAGCGATCCACACTCTAAGAAAAGCAGGTCATATTGCCTATATCGTAGGCGGTAGCATTCGTGATCTTCTTCTTGGAAATCAGCCAAAAGACTTTGATATCTCAACCTCTGCAAAGCCTGAAGAAATCAAGAAACTCTTCCGTAACTGTATTCTTATCGGCAGGCGCTTTCGCCTGGCACACCTTCGCTACGGGAAAAAGATTTTAGAGGTAGCCACCTTTAGAAAAGGTGACACCGAAAAAGGCGAACTTATCGTACAAGACAATGTGTGGGGCTCGCCTGAAGAAGATGTCATTAGAAGGGACTTTACTATTAACGCCCTGTTTTACGATTCCGAATCAGAAACGATTATTGACTATGTAGGTGGCTATAAAGACGCGGAAAACCGTTTTTTACAGACCATCGGAGATCCCTACATAAGGTTTAAACAAGATCCTGTTCGGATGATCCGCTGCTTGAAGTTTCAAGCAAGGTTTAGGCTGCAAGCCGATGGAAGGATGCATCAAGCTCTAGAAGATTGCAGACAAGACCTTGTAAACAGCTCCCAAGCTCGTATCTTTGAAGAGCTTGTTAGAATGCTAGAGTCAGGCTCTTCTCGTAATTTTTATCATCTAATGCACAGATCAAAGCTTCTTGAAATTCTACAGCCTGTTCTAGCAACCTTTCTAAGTAATGATAAGCGCTTTGAAATCTTTAGCTTTTTGGATGAGGCAGATGTGCGAGTACTTGAAGGGACGAAGAAACCGACAAGACCAATTCTCCTCTCATGCCTTGTTTTCCCCATACTGAACAAACATATTTTGCAGCTTTCAAAAAAGAGTGAAAAAACATTGCACCTTGGGCAAGTTCAGAAAGAGACTTCTCAGATCATCGACTCTGTGTTTCAACCCTTTTTTCACCTCCCTAAAAGGATCAAGGCGAAAATGGTTTCTCTATTAACAACACAGTTTAGACTGGTTCCTTTAGACACAAAAGTAAAAACTCGCATACGTATTCCAAGAACACCTGACTTCCCTCTTGGCCTAGAGTTTTTAGAGCTCCGCTCTAGAATTGAGCCTGGCTATCGCATCATTTTGGAAGAGTGGACAGAAGCATACAAAAAGCGTCCTCAAACACAAAGAGACCCAAAGCGCAGAGGACCAAGAAGAAGTTCTTCCTATCGCAAAAGAGGTCCAAAAAAATAGATGCACGTAAGAGAATTTTTTACAGAAGATGATTTTCACGTTTCCTATGTAGGCCCGCCTTTAGAGGACGGTCCTTTACCTTGCGTTTTCTACTTTGCGCTCTCTGCACTTGACAGCCTAACTCTCGACCCATACAACCAACCCGTTGTAGAGCTTGTAAAAGACAACAACATGCGCGTATTTTCCATGTCACTACCAGGGCATGAACCACCCCTTTTAAAAGAAAACGCTTTTGCCTACTGGGCAGAGAATGTAATAAACAACAACGACATTCTTACCCCTTTTCTCAAGCAGACATGTAAAGCAATCGAATACCTTAAAGAAAAAGATTATATAAGAGCAGAAACAACAGCTGTCATGGGACTCTCAAGAGGCGGATTCATTGCATCACACATCGCTGCAATGCTTCCATTTATTGATAAAGTCATCGGTTTTGCTCCTGTTACCAAAATAGAACACACTTCAGATTTTAAAGAACTTGTCGAACATCCTATTGTACGTCGCCTCAGTCTTTCAAGACATCTGCAAAAACTTAGCAAAAAGAAAATCTGCTTCTATATTGGAAATCGTGATGAGAGAGTGGGTACAAAGCACTGCTTTGATTTCATCAGTTCTCTTGCTGAACTAAAACATAAACTCAGAGAAAAAAAAGGCTCCTACAAGCTAAACATAAAAGACTCTATTGGCTTTATGGGGCACGGGACTTCTCCTGAAGTATTCAAAGAAGGCGCTGAATACGCAAAGAGTCTTATTCTATGAGCAGCTGCGATCTCTTCGTCTTTGCTGGCGAAGCCAGTGGAGACCATCTTGGCTCAGAACTTATCAGAGCTCTACACAAACAAAACAAAGATTTAAAAATTACTGGCGTTCTTGGACCTCTTATGAGGAAAGAACATGCAACCTGCCTTCTTGAAATGGAAGAGTTCCAAGTGATGGGCTTTATAGATGTGATTAAAGCTCTACCAAAGCTTTTCAAGCTCTTCAAAAAGACAAGAGAGCTTATCATAAGCTCGCAGCCAAAAGCGCTTGTTCTTATCGACTACCCAGGCTTTAACCTAAGAATGGCAAAGTCTCTTAAGAAAAGAGGCTTTAAGCCCCCTATTATCCAGTACGTCTGTCCAAGCGTATGGGCTTGGAAAACAGGCCGGATAAAGACGATGGAAAAATATCTAGATCACCTTATTTGCTTATTTCCTTTTGAACCCAGCTGCTTTGCTAAAACAAGCCTGAAAACAACTTTTATTGGACATCCCCTAGCAAAGAAGATCAAAGAGTTTTCATATCAAGAAAACCTATTTAACTTTAAAAAGCCTGTTCTTTCAATTTTTCCGGGTAGCCGGAAGAAAGAAATCGAAAGAAACCTTCCTCTTATGATTGAGATGGCAAAAAAGCATACAAAAGGCATGTATGACATCGCTGTTTCTTGCGCTAGCAAGAAAAGAGAGCCTCTCATAAGTTCCATTATCGGAAAAGACGCAACACAAGTCCCTTCTTGCTACAACTACGAGCTCATGAAGGCTTCTTCATTTGCTTTTGCTGTTTCAGGGACGATCACCCTAGAACTTGCTCTACATAGACTGCCTAGCATCGTGACCTATGCTATACGTCCTTTTGACTTTTTCCTAGCAAGAAAGATCTTCCGTATAGACCTACCCCACTACTGCATAGCCAATTACACAGCCTCAGTAAGAATGTTTCCTGAGTTCTACGGTCCTCACTTCAATAGGGAGATGCTTAATGAAACTCTCTCTTTTATGCTTGAAAATGAGGAAGAGCTTACTCTTTGCAGAAAAAGATGTGAAGGACTGCAAAAAATATTTGATAAAAAAGAGCCAGACGAGCTTTCTGCAAAGGTTATCTTAGAAAAAGCTCTGAAGTAAAAGCTTTATTATGTTCTTTTGAGAAACTTCTATAGTTTATTTTACCAGGGTAATCTATCCCCTGGAAAATGACCTGGTATTTAATGGTATATTTACATACAATCTTTTTCTTTTAACTAAAAAGATATCTAGCGGTATGTCCAAAGATTTAGTGATCTATATTGAAAGGCTTAGAGAGGGTGAATCAACTGAGATTGATGAGCTTCTTTCTGCAACTGATTTAGAGCTTGAAGATGATCTGCTGCATTTCATGCCAGACATAAAGCTTTCTGGCTCAGCATATATCGCTGAAGACCACCTTGTTTTAAACCTAGATATCACAGCAAATGCAAGTATCGGCTGCAATGTATGTAATGCAGATGTTAAGATACCGATTGAGTTAAAAAATACATATATCACGAAGGATTTATCAGATATCAGGGGTGGAGTTTTTCGATACGTAGACGATCTACGTGAATCCATCTTACTTGAGACCCCTTCTTTTGCAGAGTGCAATGATGGCAGCTGCCCTGAAAGGGCAAAAATAGAGCCATTTTTAAAAAGCGAAAGCAGTAAAAAAGAAGATTCTGAAGTATATTTCCCCTTTGATGATTTAGATAAAAAATTGGAAGAGAAATAGATTTTTTTAAGGAGTAACTACCATGGCAGTGCCAAGAAACAGAACCTCTAATGCTCGAAAAAATTCGAGACGTTCACATCATGCAAAGACACCTGTAAACTTTGCGAAATGCCCAAATTGTGAAAAAGCCAGAATCCCACATAGAATATGTGATTCTTGCGGACATTATAATGGCAAAGCTATCGTAACTAAAGAAGAGCAGTAACTCTTAATATGTCGAAGAATTCTCCTATCATAGGTGTAGACCTAATTACGGGAGATCTCCCCGCTTTGAGCCTGTTTTCCGATCTATTTAAGGAAAACGGGGAGTTCAATGCTCACCTCAAATTTTTCGTCCCTGAAGGTGAGTTTGCTGAATTTGAGAGTCACGCAAAAAAACATTCCCCTCATTTTACTTATTCTTTTGTGAAAACAAAAAGCACAATTGAAATGAGCGACGAACCCCTTTCGGCGATAAGACTCAAAAAGACATCCGCAATACCAATGGCGATGCACCTTCTCAAAGAAGGAGAAATTGACGCTTTTGTTTCTAATGGAAACACAGGCGCTCTTATGTGCGGCGCTACTCTCATCCTAAAGCTCCTTGAGTGCACAAAAAGACCTGGTCTTTTAGCCCTTTTGCCAACAAAAGGCGGAAGCCTTGCTGTGATTGATGTTGGAGCAAACATTCACTGTAGCTCCGAGCTTCTTGAGCAGTTTGCGAACATAGGGATAGCGTTTCAAAAGTGCTGCGGCATTAAAGAGCCGAAGGTTGGCCTTCTTAATATTGGCGGAGAAAAGATAAAAGGCAGAGCTGAAATGAGAGAAGCATATGAAAAGCTTCAGCTCATGAACAAAAAGCACAAGGGAAGGTTTGTTGGTAATGTTGAGGGGTACCAAGCATTCAACGGGTCCTGCGATGTCCTTGTTACAGAGGGTTTTTCTGGAAACATTTTCCTGAAGACAGCAGAAGGTATGTCTGCATTTATCCTTGATGTGATTACTGATCAAAACCTAGAGCAGCCAAAGAAGAAGTCATTTAGACTATTCGACTATGCAGAGTATCCTGGGGCTCTCATATGTGGAGTGGATGGTATCGTTGTAAAATGCCACGGATATTCAAATACAAAGGCTGTTCATAGTGCAATAGACGGGGCTGCAAAACTTGTAAAATCGCAGTTTCTAAAGAAGTTAAAAACCCAGCTATAAACGCTCCATAAGGGTTAAATTTTTCTGGAAAAACATCTATATTTTCCGTAAGGTTTGTCTGAATTGGGTTAAAAGAGTTAAAGACATGGTCATGAAAGAAATCCTACTTAATCTAGAAACGAAGCAAACCCGCTGTGCCATCTTAAAGCAAGGTAAACTTCACGACTTGATCGTAGAAAGAAAGAATACAGAGCAGCTAACGGGTAACATCTACCGCGGTAGAGTGATGAACATCCTACACAATATCCAATCTGCTTTTATCAACATCAATGAAGGCGAAAACGGTTTCATACATATTAACGACATCTTGGAAAATTCTCAGAAATTCAAAGAGATGTTTGATATCGATTTATCTTTTGAAGCAAAAGGTAAAAAGAAATCAAAAAAGAAAGAAGAGATCTCCGATCTACTCTCTTTAGACCAAGCTGTACTTGTACAGGTTGTAAAAGAGCCTATCGGAACAAAAGGAGCAAGACTCACATCAAACATTTCCATACCTGGAAGATATCTTGTACTTCTACCAAACACTCCCCATAGAGGTGTGTCTCGTAAAATACAAGATAGAACATCAAGAGATCGCTTAAAGCAAACAATACGAGCATTTGAGCTTCCGCAAGATATGGGGCTTATCTGTAGAACTGCTAGTGCAAACGCCTCTACAGAAATGCTTGCTAATGAGGCTCACGAGCTTATCAAGATATGGGAACACATCATCAAAGATTTCAACAGATCTACCGTTCCTAAGAGACTTTTCAGAGAAACAGACTTGATTAAGCGCTCTTTGCTTACAGCTGTTGATAAGAAGTTCGATCGTCTTTTAATCGATGATTATAAAACATATCAATTCTGCAAGAAAATGTATGAAAGGTACCGTTCTGAGCACCCTCTTAAAATTGAGTTCTACCGTGATACAACACCTATGTTTGATCGCTTTAATGTCGAAAGAGAAATCGACAAGGCTCTTAAGAGGAAGATCTGGCTAGGCGGAGGTGGTTACCTATTCTTCGAAAAAACAGAAGCCATGCACACAATCGACGTAAACTCTGGTAGAAGTACTTCTTCTGGTGAAAAAACAAACGTTGAAGAGACTCTTGTTCGTATTAACTTAGAAGCTGCAGAAGAAATTGCACGCCAACTAAGACTGCGTAACATTGGGGGTCTTGTTATTTGTGATTTCATCGATATGCGTTCACGAAAAAACCAAAGAAGAGTACTAGACCGCATTAAAGAGTCGATGAAAGACGACTCTGCAAAATGTACCATGCTTGGGATGAGTGAATTTGGTCTTGTTGAAATGACAAGGCAAAGAAGCCGTGAATCCTTGCATCAAACTCTCTTTACAGAGTGCCCTTATTGCGCAGGCCTTGGACTCATCAAAAACTACGAAAGTGTTTCAATTGAGATCGAAAGAGCCCTTAAGAAGCTCATTTGCCAGCAGCACCTAGATCTCAAGCTAGTTTCACATCCACAAGTCGATAGCTTTCTTGCGAAAGAAGATAAAAAGATGTTTGCGGAGCTTCTTGAAAAAGAAAAAGGGAAAATTTCGTTTACTTCCAATGATAATCTGCATTTAAATGAGTTTCAATTTGTGTCAGCAAAAAATGGAAAAACTCTTGAAGTCTGAAAGTGCGAAAGTACAGATGTTTTATGAGAAGGTAAAGCTTTTTGAGAAAGAAGCTTACCTTCCGAAGAAGGTTCTGGACACCATTTTGGTGTTCTTTCATAGCTATGAAGAAGTTCTTCATGAAACACATCAAAACATTGATGATTATATTTGGATTTTTCTTGATTACTTAGATCTTTTAAAGAAACAAATAGATTCCCCTTACGACTTTGAGCCTTATCACCAGATGGTTAAAGAGCCTTATGATTACCACCATTTCGGTAAATCCTTTCTAGAGCCACTTGTACACTTTGAAAATTCAGATATTATAGGTGTTGAAAACCTGAAAAAGATCAACAAGATGGTAGCAAATGGAGAGAATGTTGTTCTCTTTGCAAACCATCAGATTGAAGCAGACCCGCAAGCCATTTATGTCATGCTTGCAAAACAGGGGTTTACAGAGCTTTCTGAAAAAATGATCTTCGTTGCTGGTGAGCGCGTTATAAAAGACCCTATCTCCGTCCCCTTCAGCCTAGGTTGCAATCTTCTTTGTATCTATTCAAAACGTTACATAGATAACCCTCCTGAGAATAAGAACGAAAAGCAGCTCCATAACAACCGCACGATGAAGCGCATGGGAAAACTTCTTGGTGAAGGTGGTCACTGCATATATGTTGCACCAAGCGGTGGAAGAGACAGGCCTGATGAAAAAGGCAATATCATCCCTGCTGAGTTCGATGCGCAAAGCATCGAAATGTTTTACCTCATCTCTAGGCATAGTAAAAAGAAAACACACTTTTTTCCACTTGCACTTTCTACCTATACCATCCTACCCCCTCCTGAGACTGTTCAAACAGAACTTGGAGAGCACAGGGTTACAAAAGGTGGATCTATCCGCCTAAACTTCGGAGACGAAGTCGATCTAAGTTCTTTATCTTTAGAAAAGATTAAAGATAAACACTTGAGAAGAAAAGCCAAAGCAGAATATATCTATAATCTTATTTGTGAAGATTATTCTAAGATAGTCTGAACCGCTTGAAACCTATAAGGAGTCTTCATGCGCAGCTTTATGGCAGCTTCTATTTTTCTTACGCTTACTACATCCCTTTTTTCTTATGAAACACAGGCAAAGGGATACAGTGACGTTGAAGATCAAAACACTTTAAAAATCTTAACTCCAAGCCTTTCATCAAGAGAGTTTGCTAAGATAGAGCTCGACAATGGCCTTTCTGTTTTTCTTGTGTCGGACAAAAGTGCAAGGAAATCTGCTGCAGCTTTATGCGTTCATACAGGAAGCTGGTCTGATCCTTCTGAATATCCTGGCATGGCTCACTTTCTTGAACACATGCTCTTTATGGGGACAAAAGCATATCCTAGTGAAAATGATTTTATGCAGTTCATTGGTGATCACGGAGGAAATACAAATGCCTTCACAGCACCAGACAGAACCGTATACTCTTTTACCATCAACAATGATGCTTTTCAAAGCGGACTAAATCGATTTGCTCACTTCTTTATCGATCCGCTTTTCCAAACATCCGGGGTACAAAGAGAACTGCTCGCAGTTGATCAAGAGCATGCGAAAAACATCCGCACTGATGGAAGAAGAAAGTGGATGATCTTTAAAGAAACTGGCAACCAGCAACACCCTAATAGATCCTTCGGAACAGGAAACGCAAAAACACTCGGCCATATCCCAAGGGAAGCTCTTATTTCGTGGTACCAGCAGTATTACTTAGCGCAGAAGATGTTTCTTGTCATTTACTCCGATATGCCTATGCAAGAGTTGAAAGAACTTACCGCAAAAGACTTTTCTGAGGTGCCAAACCACAAAGGTGCTGCATCTCCAGAATACGCTCCCCTCTCCTCTGGTATGCAAAGAGGCCACATCACCTATGTAAAACCTATTAAAGATCTCAAAATACTTACACTTGACTGGGAGCTTCCAAAACATTTTGGTACAGACCTAGACACCAAGTCTGCAGAAGTGATTGCATACACACTGCGTAATGGCTCTGAAACATCGCTGATAGAAGATCTTAAGCGCAACCACCTTGCTGAGTCTTTGAGCTCTTCTGTCCAGGAAATCTCAACAGATAACAAATTTTTAAACATCTCTATTTCTCTTACCAAAGAAGGCGTAAAAGAGATAGACAGCGTAATCTTAAAGTGTTTCCAAGCTATTAACGGCCTTAAAAAATCTAGCGTGCCGAAGTATATCTTTAATGAAATGCAAACAATGAGCCGCATCGATTATGAATATCAAGGAAGAGAAAATGCCTTTGAGTTCGTCACTGATGCTGCATATGAACTGGCTTCAGAACCACTGGGGACATTTCCTTTAAAGAACACCGTAGCAACAAGGTATAGCGCGCAAGACATCCATTCTATTCTTGATCTTATGACACCTCAAAACTGTCTTTTTACGGTTCTTGCCAACCCTGATCTTACAGGTGTTGTGCCTGACAAAAAAGAGAAGTGGAATGGTGGAGAATATACGCTTCGTAAAATCGGCAGTAATTATCTGAAAACCTGGGACTCTGTAAAACCCTCTAAACAGATTTCCCTTCCACTGCAAAACCCCTACATCCCAGAACATCTCACACTGCTGCACCAAGCAAGAGATCCGCATGAAACAGAAACTCCATATATGATTTCTCATAACGAGTTTGGGAAAAACTATGTCTGGGAAGATACGTTTTATGAAGTACCTGAAATATCCTTTAAGATAGGGATCAAAAGCCCAAGTATCACAACAACAGCTAGATCTCAAGCGCTTCTTGACCTTCTCATCAAAACATACCATCAGAAGCTCTCTCCGCTGCTTTCTGTTGCATCTGAAGCAGGTCTTGGAGCATCGCTTTCAGTAAACGATTTAAAGCTCAACCTGATCATTAGCGGATATAGCGAAAAAGCAGAAGAGTTTCTAAAAAACCTTCTTACTGGTTTAAAAACACTCTCCTGCACAGAGAAAGAGTTTGATATCTACCAAGACTCCTTAAGCAGTTCTTATGAGAACGAAGAGAAAGCGCAACCCTACATACAGGGAGCTGGGATTTTATCTAGTATCTTATATAACGATGCACCGCTCGCTTCTAAAAAAAGAGACGCTCTAAAAACCGTTACATATGAGGAGTTCAATCAGTTTATTGAAAAGCTCACTTCTGTTTGTTACATAGAAGGCCTCTATGCTGGGAACCTTACAAGAAGGGACGCAGAGCAAACTATGCAAAGGATCCAAAGTACTCTTGATTTCAAGGGCTATCCTCTTCACGAGCATATTGAAAAACAGCTTCTTCTACTACCTAAGCATGAAGGCCCTTACATGGTGTCTGAAAAAATCACCGCTCTTGGAAATGCAGCACTTCTTGCGATCCAAGAAGGCCCTTTTTCCTACGAGAAAAAAGCCTCGCAGCTAACGCTTAGTAAAGCACTTTCTGAAAGCTTTTTTGACACACTAAGGTCCAAACAGCAAACTGGCTATATAACGGCTTCATGGGCAAGAGAAGTAGAAAAGCAGCTACTGCAGTTCTTTGTTGTGCAGTCAGCAACTCATGAACCAGAAGATCTGATAGCGCGTTTTGAGATCTTTTTAGAAACTTTTGTAAAAGATTTTTCAAAAGAGCTTCCAGAAGAGCGTTTTGAACAAATCACAAAAGCGCAAATAGATCTTCTAAAAAAACCTTTACCGAACCTATCTGAGATGAGCTCTCATCTTTATACCTTAGCATTCCAAAGAGATGGTCAATTTGACTATAACAATGAACTTATTACTGCCATTCAAAACCTTTCTTACAAAACGTTAAGAAAAGATGCTAAATCCTTCCTATCAAGGAAGAATTCTAAAAGGCTTGCCGTTCTTGTAGAGGGAGATATCCCTGGGGATACCAGATTCCAGTACCATAAAATAACAAGTGATGCACTAAAACGTATAGGTACTTATATAACTTCTAATTAAACAAGTAAAAAACTTATTTTAACATCCTGTTTGTTTTGTAAATAATCACTGTTTATTCATATAATTACCTCAGTTTATTAAATCGGAGGATAATTATGTCTATTCAAGTAACTGATAGTAATATAAGTTTTGGCTACTTTATGTCTCATGAAGGAGTAGAGGATGTATTGCTAGAAGAACTCGAAATAAATCATGGTGGAACTACTAGTGTACAAAAATTCATGGCTGCATCTGCAAAAGATGATCGTGCCAAGCTATCTCAAACTATAAATAACTTCGCTCTCTGTTTGTTTTTGGGAGTTGTATTCTCTGTACCTACTATGGGAATTTTTGGCTTTACGTTTTTTACATTTGCTGCGATTAACCTAGCTCGCACTCCATTTCGAGTGAATACTCTTTATCAAGATTATAGCGCGCTACAAAAACTTCCGAATCATTCAAGAAGCCCAGCACACGCATAAAACAAAACAATAGGAAAAATATTATGTCAGTTCAAATCGACGAAGAGCCTATGACATTTACACATTTTTTGTTTAATAAAGGCGCAGAGCTTGAGCTTCTAGAAAACCTTGAAAACAAACAAGTCAATGTAAGTGCCGCACAGAAATATGCTTTTCGCAGTGTCAAAAATGACAAGGAAAAACTCGTTTCAGAATTATTCCAGCTTGCGTTAACAGGAGCATTTTTTACTTTTGGTGTAACACACGGCTTTAGTACCTTCTTTTTAGGCTGTATGGCTGCTTTTGGAGTTAAGGAAATCTCATTTGCAGCAAATTACATTAGTAGCTTGTATCAAAGTTTTAGGATTTTAAATCCAGAACCTATACTGCACCCAGCTAATGCATAGTAAGACCGTTACATTCCTTCTTCTGAAGGAATGTATTTAGACAGTTCTGCAAGAGCTTCTTGCATCTCATAAGCTGCTTGCAGAGAGGTCCAATGAAGCTTCTCTTGCATTATCGCAACTACTTTCGGTAATGCTTTTTTTGCAGCCCTTGCATCAAGCGTAGCAAGCCTTGTTCTTCTAGAAAGCACATCGAGTGGCTTCATTGCCAACTCTCTATCAATTGCATAGTGTACCTCAGACACAATGATCGGATGTCCCCTTACAAGCCTTTCATTGTTCCCATAGGATAATACAGTTTTTGCAAGACCTCCGTAAGAAGAAGCAAGATGTTCTGCTATATCTCTTTCTATTTCTAGATCATCTACAAGATCAGAGTGGAACCCCCTTGTGCCAACAAGCCTAAGCTGGCTAGTTTTCCTTTCTGATGGCTCCATAGCAATATCCACAACATCCTCAGACATCTTCCTAAAAGTTGTCCATTTACCACCACTTATTGTGATTAAGCCTGAAGAAGATTTTTCTATATAATGATTACGAACGATACTTTGTGTGTTTTTAGCACTTGGATCGCTTACAAGCGGCCGAAGGCCTGTCCAGGCAGATTGGATATCAGAACGATCTATAGGCACATTAAGCTGCTCTTTGACATAGGAGAGCAAGTAATCAAGATCGCTTGATGAAGGAAAAACGTCATAACTTACACTTGTTTTATTGTCTGTTGTTCCAACGAGAGTTTTTCCTTCCCAAGGTAGAAGAAAGAGGATCCGTCCATCTTTTGTTTTAGGCACTAGAACACCCGTATTAGACGGCATTAAATCCCTACTAAGTATGAGATGCGTTCCTGAAGATGCATTAATAAGAGGTCTGGCTTGTGAATCATCCATTTGCCTAATTACATCAACAGATGGTCCTGCAGCATTGATCACAACCTTGCTTCTTATCTCAAACTCATCTTTTGTAATATGATCTTTTACAACCACTCCAATCAGCTGTTTTGTTTCAGAGTCTTTGATCAGATTTTTAACTTCTGCATAATTTAGAGCTTTACCTCCAAGTGCAACTGCGCTCTGTACAAGAGCAATATTAAGCCTCGTATCATTAAACTGACCGTCGTAATAGGAGACACCACCCAAAAGAGAAGTTCTTTTGATACTTGGTATTTTCTTAGCAATGGTTTTTGCTGAGACATACTCACTTCTATGTAGGGAGCCTGCTCCTGCAATCCAGTCATAAACCTTGAGGCCTATCCAGTAGTAAGGGATTTCCCAATAGTGATATAGAGGCGTCACAATCTCAAGTGGTTTTACAAGGTAGGGAGCCATCTTAAATAGATTCGCCCTTTCACTCAAAGCCTCAAGTACAAGGTCGTACTGCTTTTTATCCAGATTAAGAACAGCCTTTTCTAGGTAACGTACACCACCATGAGCAAGTTTAGTGCTTTTAGAAGAAGTTCCTGACGCAAAGTCACTCCGCTCTATAAGAGCAACGCTAGCTCCTCGATTAGCAGCATCTAAGGCCGCTCCAGCTCCTGCTGCACCGCCCCCGATAATAAGAACATCATACTCCTTAGATTCTAGCGCCTTTCTGGTCTCTGCCCGAGAAATTTGTTTACCATCTGGTAACACTTTTTCTTCTTTATTATGCGTTTCTTTTGAACACCCGATCAGTAATAACATAGGTAGAATTAACAGGACTCGTTTCATGAAAAGTGCTCCTAGGAATGTTTAAAAAGGCATTCTTTTACACAAGAGAACATAAACAGTAAATATATTTTGACTTCATACGGTAGAGGAATTTTTTCTATTTTTTTTCTTTTATACGTCTTATAAAGGACCTTTCTTTTGGACATTTCAACGGAGTATTTTTATGAAACGCGCACTTTGCCTTATCATTCTTTTTATCACCTCTCTCAAAGCAGAAGAGCTTCCTACCTACCATATGATTACTGCCGACTATCAAAATGATGAAGTTTTTTTTCACTCTGCTGATGACTTCAAAGAGGCTATGCATGCTGGCTTTTTTAGAATCAAAGTCCCTGAGGATTTTAACCTTGAGTGTGGTAGAGAGTTTGCAAGAAGCTTCAATGACATCCCTAAGTATAATCAATTTGGAATGCTTGATGTTGTAAATGGCTACCTTCAAAGTAAAGTTGCGCAAACCGTTCGATTTACCTTGGAAAGAGATCATTGGGGAGTCTGTCACAAAAACAAGCAGCTTGTACAAGGCCCTTCTAACTATCCTTTGGAAGTACAGAAACTTGGGCATCAAATCTCGCACATGGGTGTACAAGTCCTAAGGAGTATTTTGAAGGGATTTGGCATTCCAAAAGATCTTTGGTTCCAAGCAACAGGGGGCGCTTCTGAGGGAGAAGGATCACAGTACCTGCTCTTTAATTGTTACGATCCCAAAATACACGGAAGAAAAGAAGGTCTTGGCGAGCATAAAGACTGGGGATACATTGCCCTTCTTGATGCTACAACTCCTGGACTACAAGCAAAAATAGATGGAAAATGGAGAGCGATCCCCTCAGAAGATGGGTACCTGATTATTAATTTTGGCTATCCGCTTGAAAAGTTGCTTCCAGAAGTCAAAGCATCAGAGCACAGGGTCGCTGTGCAAAATGAGGAGATGCGCACCTCAACAGTAGTCTTTATTGACCCTCGAGTTGGACCTTTCCGCTCTACTGTAAAAACCAACCAAAAAGAAGGCTATGTATATGACTGGGATGCAAACGAAAGAAAACTCATCAACCCTGAGTCTACAATTTCCTTTTTTACAAGACTTAGTAATGAACTCTATGGAGAAGATCAAGAGTAATCTCTTGATCGTTTCATAACTTTTAGACGGATAAATATGACAAACCTACCCAAGTGCCCTAAATGCGGCTCAGAATTTACTTACGAAGATGGAAACTTACTCATCTGCCCAGAATGCAGCCATGAGTGGGTAGAGAGTGCAGAGTCTGATAAAGGTGAAAAAGAACCTGTTGTAAAAGATGCGCACGGAAACATCCTAAAAGATGGCGATAGTGTCACGATTATCAAAGACATAAAAGTGAAAGGAACCTCTTCTGCTATTAAAGTAGGCGTCAAAGTAAAAGACATCCGCCTAATCGAAGAAGTCAATGGTCACAACATTGATGCTAAAGTGAAGGGCTTTGGCGCGGTATTGCTTAAGTCGGAGTTCGTTAAAAAGTGCAGCTAGCACCCCTTAAAGGATAAAACCACCATGCTCACCAAGCTGCTGTATTAGCTTTGCTATGAGGCCTGTCCATCCTGTTTGGTGTGACGCTCCAATCCCCTCCCCAGTGTCCCCATGGAAGTATTCATGGAAGAAGAGGTAGTCTTTGAAGTTTGGGTCTTTTTCGAACTTTTCTTTCCCTTTGAAGACCGCTCTAAAACCTTCACTATCTTGCGTGTAAATATTGATAAGTCTTCTTGAAATTTCTTGCGATACTTCCCAAAGGTTCATCATATTTCCAGAACCTGTTGGACACTCTACTTTAAAGTCATCACCGTAGTAGTGATGAAACTTTTGCAGTGATTCAATAATCAGAATATTCACCGGCATCCAAATAGGACCTCGCCAGTTAGAGTTCCCTCCAAAAAGTCTGTTTGTAGACTCCCCTGGTTCGTAATCCACACAGTATTTATGAGAGTTTAACCTTAGCTCAAACGGATCTTCTTTATGAGAAAGGGCAATCGATCTAATGCCATAAGGACTTAAAAACTCTGATTCATCAAGCATGATCTTCAAAATTTTTGAAAGCTTTTCTCTATTTACAATCGCTAAGATACGCCTTCCATCCACACCAGGGGTGCGCATGCAGGCAACTTTCGTACAAAGATCATCTCTGTGTTTAATAAACCAGTTTACACGCTTATTATACCCAGGAAACCTTTCAAGAACCTCTGCATCAACGGTAGATACTGCAAAAAGAGGAATCAAGCCCACGAGAGATTTTACCTTAAGCCTATTGATCTGACCATCTGGCATCGCCAAAATGTCATAATAAAACCCGTCTTCTTCATCCCAAAGAGAAGGTGCTGCTTCGTCCTCATAGTTAATTGCTTCTGCTATGTATAGAAAATGTTCGTAGAATTTTGATGCCATGTCTTCATATGCAGGATTTGTTTGTGCAAGCTCTAGTGCAATGGTGAGCATGTTTAAACAAAACATCCCCATCCAGCTTGTTGCATCTGACTGGTAGAGTTCTCCACCCTCTGGGATATGCTCGGAGCGGTTAAACACTGAAATATTATCAAGGCCGAGGAAACCGCCTTTGAAAACATTTCTGCCACCTTCATCTTCTCTGTTCACCCACCAGGTGAAGTTCAGAAGTAATTTCTGGAATACAGACTCTAGAAAGTGCTGATCTTCTCTTCCTCTTCTTTTGTGCTCTATTTTATAAACACGCCACGCAGCCCAAGCATGAACAGGAGGATTCACATCATCAAAATTCCATTCATAAGCAGGAAGCTGACCATTTGGATGCATGTACCACTCTCTTGTTAAAAGAGTCAGCTGGCGCTTTGCAAACTCAGGATCTACCATAGCAAGAACGAGGGTATGAAAAGCTAGATCCCATGCAGCAAACCAAGGATACTCCCATTTATCTGGCATAGATAAAATGTCATCATTGTAGATATGGGGCCAATTTTGGTTACGAGGATTTTTTCTGATGAGCTTTTCTGTAAATACGGCCTTATCTCCATGTATCCAGTCTTGCACAACATAGTGATAGAATTGCTTCGACCAAAGCATCCCTGAAATTGCTTGGCGCTCAATCATTTTATGTTCATTCGAAAGATCTTTTGGAAGTAGCTCATCATAGAATTGATTCGCCTCATCAAAGCGAGCTTTGTAAATTTTCCTCGCATCAGCAAGAGGCTTTCTTTGGGCATTCTCATCCGAAAGTCTTAGAGTCACACGTTTTGAATCTCCAGGAGGAATCGTGAGCTTGTAAACAAACGCTGCCTTTGTCCCTTGCAGGTTTTTATTCACCGCCTCTTTGTCATCTCTTATGATATATTCGTGAAAAGCATCTTTAACATGAGCCGATTTATTCTCTGAATTAAATAGCTTATTGTTGTTTGTTTCATTGTCTGTAAAAAGAATTTCATCTGGCGTTTCCCCGTAAAGAACATACTCGCCAATGTCCTTTTTTTCACAAACAACAGAAGCATAATCTTTGCCTGACATTCCTACTTTTAAATGTGGCCTTTGTACATCACTCTCCCAAGCCCAAGTATTTCTAAACCAGATTGTAGGAAGTACATGTATTTCTTTTTCTTCTTTTGCTCTGTTGTGTACAGTGACATAAATAAAAAGATCTTCTACATCTTCTTTTGCATATTCAATAAATACATCAAAGTACTCATCATTATCAAAGACACCTGTGTCGATGAGCTCGTATTCTCTGTCATCTTGATCTCTCTTAGCGTTCTCTTTTATGAGGTCTTCATAGGGAAATTTACTTTGCGGGTATTTGTATAGATACTTCATGTAACTATGTGTTGGGGTAGAGTCCAAATAATAGAAGTAGTCTTTTACATCTTCTCCGTGATTCCCCTGTACATTCGAGAGTCCAAAGATACGCTCTTTTAAGATCTCATCTTTGCCATTCCAGAAGCTTAGGGCAAAGCAGAGTTTTTGATGATTATCTGAAATTCCTGCAATTCCATCTTCTCCCCACCTGTACGCTCTTGAGTGAGATTGATTAAAATCAAAGTAAGCCCAAGCATCACCATCTTCGCTGTAATCTTCTCTTACAGTTCCCCACTGCCTTTCTGAGATATAGGGACCCCATTTTTTCCAGTGCTTTACACGTTTTTCGTTCTCTTCAAGACGTTTTATTTCAACACACAAAGCAAGTAGCTCCTGAAAATATTTAAATTGACTGTAAATTCCTTATATACGATGAGGAGTGTTATTGTGAAAATTTTTTTTATTTGTTTATGAAACGCTACTAGACAGAAAAATAAAAACATGGTGAATGTGTTTCAAATCACTACCGAGAAAACCCCTCGGGCTCTATAAGTAAGAATAAAGAATACTACCGAAATAGCCTTAACATTTTTATGAGTGAAGAAGAGCAGAAAGAAGAAAAAAAGCCACCAAGCGGTTGGGATACTTTTAAGAAATGGATCCCTCTTATTGTGATTGTCATTGTTGCATTTACTGCCTACTTTTTAGGGCTTCATAAGTATTTGACTTTCGACAACCTTAAGCGCTACCACGACACCCTTACAAGCTACTCACAAGAATACCCTGTACTCTCTGTAATCGTATACATGGGCCTTTATTTTTTAGGGACTGTATTTATCCTTCCTGAGATGGCTATTATAACACTTCTTGGCGGGATGCTTTTCCCTTTTCCCTTGAGTGTTATCTATACTATTTTTCCAGCGACTCTTGGAGCTTGTATTATTTTCTTAGTCGCTGAAACAGCGATTGGGAAATACATCGCACAAAAAGCATCTGGGCTTTTAAAAAAGATGCAAACGGGTTTTCAAAGAGATGCTACAAATTACATGTTATTTCTGCGGCTTGTTCCTTTGTTCCCTTTTTGGCTTGTTAACATAGCTCCTGCCATCTTCAACGTAAGGCTATGGAGTTATACTTGGACAACATTTGTTGGCATCATTCCAGGCACTGCTGTTTTTTGCTACGTTGGTCATAGCTTGAACTCTGTCTTTGAGAATAACGAAGATTTTTCTATAGAAGCTGTTTTAACATCAAAAGTTGTCATAGCACTTATTGCACTTGGTGTGATTATTATTGTTCCTGTTCTGATAAAATATATAAAAAACAGAAAGAAGAAAGAAGATGATTGATAGCTACCTAAGATCCCCTTACCAAAAGATCATCATTAACCCCATACTGAGAACGCCTCTTTTAAAAAGAACTGTCCCAAACGCTCTTACTACACTTGCGCTTATTACAGGCCTTTTGACGGGATACTTTCTTTTTAGTCAAAGAATCATACTGAGTATTGTTTTTCTTACACTATCGGGCTTTTTAGACACACTAGACGGATCACTTGCAAGACACTTGCATAAAACAAGTGATACAGGAGCCGCTTTTGATATCTTTTCAGATCGAGTCGTTGAAACAGCAATCATCATCGGGCTTTTTTTATACGCCCCTTCAAGAGGCATGCAAGCGCTTCTTATGCTTGCAAGTTCCTATCTCTGTGTGACTTCTTTTCTTGTTGTTGGGATTTTTTCAGGAAATGATTCAGAAAAAAGCTTTCATTATAGCCCTGGCATCATCGAACGTGCAGAAGCCTTTATTTTCTTTGCTCTTATGATCCTTTTTCCAAGCTTTTTTACTGCTTTAAGCTATCTATACACAGCACTTGTTCTCACAACAGCTGCTATCCGCATGCTCCAGTTCTATAAACAAAAGCATCTCACAACTCTCTAATTAAAAAATATAATTTCACACAAAATACTAAATTAACTATATAAAGAATTAACAGAATATAATTAAGATTTATCATGAACAAACTAACTTATTCATTAATACAAAAAGCACATAGAAATCACCTTAAATGGTTCCCAACTACTCCCATCGAATACTGCGAAACCCTATCTCACACTCTTCGCGTTCCCTTCTTTTTTAAATGTGATTTCCTTCAACCTATGGGAAGTAACTGCATACGTGGGGCTTACTTTATGCTTTCATCACTTGATGACGAAAGTAGATCTCAAACAATAGCCATTGCGGTAAACGAAGTAGAAGCGCTTAGTTTTGCCTATGTAGCAGAGCTTCTAAACCTTGCCATGGTTCTTTACATGCGCGAGCCAGAAGATCCAGACCTTAAAGAAAAAATACAAGAGCACAAAGTAGAAGTAAAAACTTATCCAAAAGGCTTGAATGTCACAAAACTTGCCCTTGAAGATGCAGAGACTATGGGCTATTTACATCTAAACATCACAAACAGCCCGATGATCGAAGCTGCAAATGGTGGTTCTCTTGCTATTGAAACATTCGATCAAATCCCTCAACTTCGAAACGTCCTACTTCCTCTATCGGAACTTAGCCTCTCTAAAGGGTTTATCCACTTTATAAAGCAAAAACATCCAGATTGTTTGATCTACGGATGCTGCGATAAAAACATAGAAAGAAGGCTTCCAAGTCTTGATATCGATGATGTCATCACAGTATCTGAAAAACAAAAAGAAGCTGCTTGTCTCTGGCTTCTTAAACAACATCAACTTGTTGTTACACCAGAAGCAGCTTCTGTCATTGCGGCATGCTTCAGCAGAAAAATGCCCGATCTTGAAGGCGTTACAGGAACTATCCTAACAGAAAGAAGTATTCCTTTCGAAAAACTCCAAAGACTTGTTAGTTAATCCCATAAGCTTCTAAAAAAGCTCCGAGCTCCGGATCTCTTCCAAGATAGTTACGAAGAAGTACTTCAGGGTCTTCCGAACCACCCTTTCCTATGATCTCTTTGATATAGCGTTTGCCAGCCTTAGGGTTTAAAAGCCCTTCTTTCTTGATCTCTGCAAAGACATCAAGAGCAAAGACCCTTGACCAAAGATACCCATAGTAACGAGCTCCATATCCATCAAGATGACCAAAACTTGCTTGTTGATGTGACTTCATATCAAATGCGAATGAACTTCCGCTTTTTTCATAGATCTCTTTGTAAAGACTAATCGTATCTTTATCATCTCCATTTAAAAAACACTCTAAGGAAAGATGAGAAAGAAGACATTGTCTTACAACAAAATTTCCAGAGTCCATCTTTCTTGAAGCTACAATTTTTTCAACAAGCTCATCAGGAAGAGGTTTTCCTGTTTTATAGTGAGAGCTCACCATTTTTAAGATGTCTTTATCCTTGAGCCACTC
Organism: Chlamydiia bacterium; assembly: GCA_022601395.1. GTDB lineage: Bacteria > Chlamydiota > Chlamydiia > Chlamydiales. The sequence continues at coordinate 31,291 of JAJACS010000012.1, forward strand.
TTCTAAAATCTGAGAAGGAAGCTCTACAAAATCCGTTTTCACATTGTAGCCTGAAGTACACACGTACTCTGTTTTCCCAAGAACCGCATGGATCCCATGGCCAAACTCATGGAAAAAAGTTCTAGCCTGATCAAGTGTCATCAAAGAAGGGCGATCTTCTGTTGCTTTCGGGAAGTTCATAATCAGAAGGTTTATGGTAGGCCTCATCGAACCATCTGGGAATGCAAGTCCCATATACATAGGGCAAGAGCAAGCATGTGAGTACTTGTTCTTTCTTGGGTGCAGATCCATGAGAATGTAACCAGATACATTTTTTGCATCTTTTTCTTTAATTTGGATCAACCTAACATCCTCATGCCAAAGAGAAGACACAGGAACTTCTTTGATTTCAAGATCAAAGAACCTCTCATAAATGTCCATAAGGCCACTGACTGTCGACTCAAGAGGAAAATATTCTTTCACAACGTTGTCGTTAAACGAATACACCTGTGATTTATACTTCTCTCTTGCGTAAAGCACATTCCAAGGCTTTAGCTTAGACTCTTCTTCAGATACCCCAAGGATCTTCTTAAGCTGAAGAGCTTCTTCCTTTTCTTTTGTCAGAGATTTAGCAGATAGCTGCGAGAGGAACTCCTGCGCTTTTTCGGGCTTTTTCACCATCTCACTTGAGAGCTGAAAGTGAGCAAAACTCTCATAACCAAGCTCTTTTGCAAGGTGATCTCTTTTTCTTATGATCTTATGCAACACCTCAATATTTGCAGGATAGGCTCTATTGTTAAATGCTCTATATAAATCTCTTCTTATATCCTCAGAGTCGCAAGATTTCATCACAGTAAAATAAGTTGGATAGTCGCAAGTAAGAAGGTAGTTCCCTTTTTCATCTTGATCAAGCTGCGATACAAAAGATTCCGGAAGCGTTGCTAGCTGATCTTTAGTTGCTTTAACATTCGAATGATCTTCTCTTATGTTTTTTGCAAAAGACTGCTGCAATGTGATCAGCTCTTTTGTAAGCATTTTTACATTTGTACCCTGTTCCTCAGGTAAATGAAAACCACCTTTCTTCATATCAAGAAGCACTTCAGAAAGCATGTAATCATGCCTTTTCTTAAAACTTTTGCGCTTTTTCATTCTTTTTTGAAAATCGCTCATAATTGTATAGAGCTCTCTATGCTCATTTCTGGACTCTATGTAAGCTTTATTAAGCTCAAGTCCAGAATTTAAATAGGTCTCCCTGAGTTTATTGTCTTTTTCTACCATAGCAAAGGTATGCATGATCTGTATTGCTTCTGCAATCCCAGCCTCTATCACATCAAACTGTTGCAGCGTATTATCTATCGTTCTTTTCTTAGGATGGATCTCTAAAAATGACTGAAGCCTTGCTTTGTAATTTGCCAAAGCATCTTCTTTATACTTCAGTATTTCTGAAGTAGAGGTGAAGTACATTTTCTGTATTGCAGGAACACTTGCTACATTTTCATAAGCAAAGCGATCTATTTTCCCTGCAAAAGCGCAGGATGCAAGAGCTAAAAATGCGCAAGCAGTTACTTGGTAGAAACGATTCATAATTTACCCTATTTTAACTGAAAGTAGAAGGGGTACTTTTATAAATCTTTGAGGAAAAAGTCTAGGAAAATCGACAAGTTTAAAGGTTCATATTATGAAAAACAGCATCAACATCATCAAGATCTTCAAGGTATTCGATAAGCGCTAAATTCTTCTCTTTTGTCTCTTCATCACAATCCACACTTGATTTAGGGATTTGCTCAAGCGAGGCTTCTTCACAAGAAATATTCTTGGATTCTATCGCCTCTTTTACTTTGTATAGCTCATCTGGTGCTGTTGTGATCATAAAATGCTCACCAGCTTGTTCAAAGTCTTCTGCTCCAGCCTCTGTTGCTATTAGAAATAGATCGTCTTCTGAGCTGGATGCTTTTGCCACTTGCAGCACTCCTTTTCTTTCAAAGTTGAAAGAAACAGAGCCAGGGGTCGCAACAGTGCCCCCCTTTTTATTTGTCGCAATACGCATATCAGAAGAGATGCGGTTTTTATTGTCTGTCATCACTTCAGCAAGTATACCTACACCGCCATGCCCATAAAGCTCATACATCATCTCGGTAAAGTCTGACTGATCTTTGCTTGTCGCCTTTTTGATGTTTCTTTCTATATTGTCAGATGGCAAGTTCGCAGCTTTAGCTTTTGTAAGAGCAAGCCTTAGCTTTGGATTTGCCTTAGGATCAGCTCCGCCTTGCTTTACAGCGCTAATGATTTCTTTTGTAACTCTTGAAAACAGCTTACCTTTTGCTGCATCCGCTCTTGATTTTTTGTGCTTTATATTCGCCCATTTACTATGTCCTGCCATAATCTATAGAACCATTTGCATGTTAATTTTACTTCGATATTTCCCGTCTTTCTCTTTCAAAAAATCTTCCTGTCTTCCGTATTCTTCAAAGCCAAGTCTTTTATAAAGGTTATAAGCAGGATTGCCGTCATACACTTCCAAGTGAAAAAGCTCGACACCAAACTTTGATTTAGCCTGCTCCTTCATCCAGTTAAAAAGCTTTGTTCCCACCCCTTTTCCTCTAAAATCAGGATGCACAATAATCGCAAACAAACTCTGATGCTTCAGCTTTTTAAAATGGTGCAAGTAGAGTACTGCCATACCAGCAGGCTTGCCATCGATGCATGCTGTAAAAGAGGCTCCTTGTCCTTTGTAGCTGAGCCAAATCCGTGCAGCATCTTCTACCTCAGGCAAATTATCAAGAGGGAACCAGTTTAGAACAACAGGGTCCATAAGCCACTTTACAAGGTGTGCTCTATCTTCTTCTTCACTAATCCTAATGGTAACATCATGCGTCATCTTTTTTGCCCGCGATAAACTTTTTCTCGTAATAGCTACGATCTTTATAGCTATTTTCTCCACACTTCACGTAGCGCTTCTGAGAATAGATCTTTTTATATTCATGCTTTTCTAAAAGATGTTTGATCTCTCCATCTCCAAAAACTTCAAATCCAAGCTTCTCAAAACGAAAATAGTTTTTTCCAAGATGTTCAATATTTTTAAGAAGTGATGTGCCTACTTTTTTTCTTTGCATCTGTGGATCAACAACAAGATAAACAAGAGAGTGATGCACAAGCTTAATATAGGGCATCAAAAAAAGAGTAGCTATCCCGCAAGGCACGCCTTTGTAACACGCTGTAAGGCTTGATTTATAGCGAGAAAACCCAAGCCAAATCTTTAGCATTTCATCCACTTCCTTCTCTCCATCCATAGAGAAGTGATCCAGCATCCCTTTTTCAAGAAGCCACTTCTTTAAAAAGGCTCCGTCTTCGAGCCTTGTATAGCGGATATCAAACGACTTTTCTTCTATAATACTCAAGATGATTACCCAAACTCTTTTAAAAAAGCTGTAATGAACTCATCAATCGCTCCATCCATCACATCTTGTATGTTTCCTTTCTCAAACTTCGTTCTTGTATCTTTTACAAGAGTGTATGGCTGGAAAACATAGTTTCTAATCTGAGAGCCCCAAGCGATCTCTTTTTTCTCGCCGCCTTTAATAGCCTGCTCTCTTTCAAGAACTTCTCTCTCATATAACTTAGATTTTAAAATCTTAAAACAGGTTTCTTTGTTCTGCAATTGAGATCGTTCATTTTGACAAGATACCACAATCCCAGTAGGAATATGCGTTACTCTAACAGCAGAATCTGTAGTATTGATGTGCTGACCACCTGCGCCAGATGCCCTAAAAGTATCCACACGCACTTCATCAGGACGTATTTCGATCTGAATGTCATCTTTAATCTCTGGAGTCACATCAACAGAGGCAAAACTTGTATGTCTTTTGGCATTACTATCAAATGGAGAAATGCGAACTAGTCTATGTACCCCTTTTTCAGCTTTCGCATAGCCGTAGGCAAAAGGTCCGTGGATATTTAATGTTACACTTTTTATCCCAGCAACATCCCCATCTACAGAGTCAATGATCTCTACTTTCCACTTTCTCTTTGCAGCCCATCTTTGATACATCCGAGATAACATAAGAGCCCAGTCACAAGCTTCTGTTCCACCAGCTCCTGCATTGATCATGATAAAGCAATCTTTATCATCTAGCTCCCCAGAAAGCATCCTCTTCACTTCGAGCTCTTCAATAGCCGATGTAACAGAACTAAGTTCCTCCATCAGCTCCTCATAAAACACCTCATCCGACTCATCAACTTCTTGAAACATCTCATTTAATGCGTCATACCGAGTATTTACATGATTAAAAGGCTCAGACCAAGATTTTATCTTATTCGCCTCTTCAATCACTCTTGTAGCTTTAATGTTATTATCCCAGAAGTCCGATGTTCCCATCTGCTCTTCTAGTTTCTTAAGCTCATCTATTTTACTAGAGAGGTCAAAGATACCCCCACATATGATGAAGCCTTTCTTTTAAGTCTTTGAGCTTTACTTTGATCTCTTCATTCATATTTTTAATGCCTTTTTCAAAATGTCCTTCTTTTATATAGGAAAAAAACTCAATTCGCAATGAGATTTGATTTTTCTTAAACCTACTTCTACAACAATTAAACTAAATTAAAACCAAATCATTTCTTCAATATTTTACACCTTAATCAACCCTTTACATTTAATTTCATAACTATTTAAACTACCCCCCTTACTAAGACTAAATCAAAAATCATTCAATAAAGTTTCACAATTGGAGGAACAATGGCATCAGGTATACAACAAACAGCAGTGAGAGCTGCTCAAGCAATTCAAACAAACGCGATTGCTGCAGGAAAAGTTGCTGGTCAGTGGGGATCTAAAGCAATTACAGTTCTTACAGATCTTACAAAAGCAGGTTCTGCTCACTTTATGACAGGACTAAGAGCATTTATCGAATTTGCTGGTAAAGCTGGTAATGTTGCACTAGACTACCTAAAAAGCGGTGCAAGCCAAACAGCTGCATTCTGCTCAAGGAATTCAAGAGAGATTTCCTTTATGGGTGCAGGTGCTGCAATAGCACTAGCTGTTAGCTACGTTGCATCTAGATTCATCTCAAGTGCAGCTCCAGAAGCTCCAGTTGAAGCATAAGCTTCTTTCTTAGGAATCTAAAAGCTAAAAAGGCGATGTTTTGAAAACATCGTCTTTTTTATTGATTCAGCTCTAATTTGATGAGGTTATTAGAAAGAGTGTAGTTCCAAAGAGGCTTTGCATCTGTGATCTTTTCTCGAATAAAGACAACCTCTCCCTCTTTATTTTTTGCAGTCAGCCTTTCTCCATCCTTTACACTGATCAAAAGATCACCATGTAAAGTCACATCTTCTGCAATAAATTCAGAGTTGCCTTGCAAATCGATCATGCAAGACTCTTTTCTCTCCACGCTGTTTTTCCAGTAGATATTCTCACAGGACCTATCGATCCCTTTATTGACAATGCGGACATTTTTAAGGATACATTTTCCCGTGTTATCAGAAAAACGCAGATTATTATCAACAACATCTCCAAGAACACTCTCAGTATGAACAATCAGACTTCCATTTAAAGTCATACTTTTAATGTATACATCTGCAATTTCAAGCTGAAGCTCTGCGCCATAGTGAAAAAAACCACTCACAAGCTTCTGCGCAATCGTAGAGTAGAGCGGGCCAAGAGCTGGGTGATACATAAACAAAAAGGAAGGCCCTTTTTCAAGAAAATCTTCTTCGTTAGGAAGGTCTGGTATATCAAATCCACAAAATTCTGAAAGAAGCTCCTCTGCATTCTTTAAATAGTCATAGAAACAGCCATGCGCTGTTTCTACAAGACCTGAGCCAGGAACGAACTGCTTCTTTGTTGGAGAAATCGTCTTACGTCTTTTATTAAATGTGATAAAGGTCGGAAGGTCTTTGCAAGGCTCATCTTCAATGGACTTTGTGCAAGGCTTAGAAAAGCCATCCGCAATATTTTGCATAAGCAGCTCTAGCCTTGCAACTTTTGAAACACTCTCCACCCCATTTGCATCCGAGTGTTTCATTTCCTTAAAGTTCACAAGCATCCCAGGGAATGGCAGTGACTCGGTCACCTCTTCTACAGCTTTAAGGTCAGCAAACAAGATATTTGTATTGGAAGGAAATACCGAGTAGGGCTCATCTGGATTCTTTGGAATATCCTGTACTCCAAACTTCTGAAAGTCACAGTACTCTATGTTTGAAAGAACAACAGAGTATCCATCCTCTGTTGGAACTTCCTTCAAAATGTTCATCCCTTCTGATGTTTTAACACGCCTTGAGCAAGAAGCAAAGCCAAAGGCTTTGTTCTCTTTGCAGCCAATCCCAAAAAGAGCAAGCACTCCAAGATCGACCCCTGCCATGGGGTTATTGATCTGCCTTACAATTGCTTTTTTTCTATTTTGCAGAGAAAGCCATTTAAACACTTTTTTCTTAAGAGCAAGCATCCATATAACACCATGCCCCCCTGGCTTTAAAAGGAGTTCCATGGGCTTTCTTAAGCACCATTTCCCCTCTTCTGTAAATGTAGGGACAAGTGGCTGCGTGAAAAATTTATAGCTGTCTTTCGGCCTTTGAAAACCACCTGTGTCATTCACAATCTCTTTAATCAGAGTATCGTTGCACTTCTCATTCGATGTCATTAGCGCAATAGGTGTTGTCACCTGCTCTCCAAAAAGCTTAAAGTACAAATACTCTTTTGCCCACAAATCTCGTATCATCCCTTCAAGAAGAGTTTTCCCTAAAAACTCGAGCCTTGCAGCAGGCAAATCAAAATGCGTCTTTTCATCCTGAAGGTGTAATCTATCAGCCGCACCTCCGACAGGATAAATCTCTGCCATTTCTTTAATTGATTTGATACCAAAAATCACATCCTCTTCAATCTCAGGGGAAGCGCTTGTAAGGTCTATTCCCTCTGGAGGGTAATATTTTTCAGAGATGTTTACTTCTTTAGGAAAGTTCCGCTCTTGTAAAAGCTTCAAAGAGCGTAGGTGGTAACCTATAACTCCTCCCTCCTTTTCATAGAAAGAATCTACATCAACAAGGTCTAAAAGAAACTTTTTAACGGCAAGCACATTCGCTAAAGCTTTTTCATCTTTAAAGGTAAGAAGATGATTTATTTGGTCCATTACAACCAGCGCATAAAGGAGATAAAGCTCTAATGAAGAAAAAGAAGAAAGAAGCTTTCTGAAGTTCTTTCTTTTAGAAAAGTAGTCCTTTACTTCTTTATGGTTTTCCAAAAAAAGTAATTTCTTTTCCAGCTCAGGTTGGAAAAGCATCCGATTAACAACAGGCTGTAATCTTTGAATCTCAGACGAAAAATCAACAGTAGGTATAGACTTAAGAAGCTCTGACATACTTTATGGACGGTCTCATTTTGCAAAACCGATAAATTGCCATGCCAAAGCTCTAAAACGCAAGAAAATCTCGTTTTTTCAGAAAAAACCACCCTATTTCATGTTTTTTTTTGACTATAAATTCAAAAGAAAGCTACAAACTGTCACACGAGGAAAGAAAAGATGATATAAATTTATCCTCTTAATGGAAAAAAACCTCTTTTAAAGGAGTTTTACAATGACTAAAAAGAATTCTAAATTCATGCAACCAATGAAACTTAGTGACGAATTAGCTGACGTAGTGGGTAAAGGACCTATGCCTCGCACAGAAGTGACAAAGAAACTATGGGAATACATTAAAAAGCATAAAAACCAAGATCCAAATAATAGAAGAGATATCATTCCTGATGAGAAACTCGCGAAAGTGTTTGGTACAAAAAAAGCTGTGAACATGTTTCAAATGACAAAGCTTGTTAACAACCACCTTTCATAAGTTCTTTTTCAGCACCGCCTCATAAAGCGGTGCTTTTCCCCTGCAATTTATCTCAATTTCTGCTATCCTTCTTCTAAACAATTTACTATCTATTATGGACAATCATCTCTCTCTTATTTTGCTATCAGGTGGCAAAGGCCTTAGAGTGGGAGGCACGACTCCCAAGCAGTACACTCTCCTTGGAGAAAAGCCTCTTATCCTCCACAGCTTAGACACCTTTTTGAGTATTCCTCTTTTTAATGAGGTCGTAATCGTCTGCGGGAAAGAGTATAAACACTTCTTTAAAGGCTATAAATCGGCTGTTTTTGCAGAGCCAGGCAGTACAAGGCAAAGCTCCGTAAAGAACGGATTTTTGGCCCTTTCTGACAAAAACGCAGGGGTTCTCATCCACGATGGAGCTAGGCCTTTTGTGAAAAGAGAAGATATTCTAAGTCTTATCCATACGGGAGAAAGAGCAAAAGCAGCGACTCTTGCAAATAAGGCAACCTCTACAATCAAGCTTGCCGTTGGTAGCAAAGTACAAGAGACTCTAAAGAGAGAGTCTCTTTGGGAAACCCAAACACCTCAGTACTTAAGCTACGATCTCTTGAAAGAAGGAATCGAGTTTGCAGACCGTGAAAACCACACTGTTACAGATGATGTTTCATTTGCAGAGCTTCTAAACCACCCAGTAGAGCTTGTAGAAGCTTGCAAGTCCAACACGAAAGTTACAACAGCTACCGATCTTGAAATGGCAAAACTGAAGGTAGGCTTGTGAACAGATATAAAATCACCATTGCCTACGATGGAGAGAAATTTTCAGGCTGGCAAGTGCAGCCAAATGCCACCTCTATCCAGGAGCTTCTAGAAAGCTCCATCGAGAAAATCCTTCAAGAAAAAGCCAAGGTGATCGGTTCTGGAAGAACCGATGCTGGCGTGCACGCTCTTGCACAAGTGGCGCACTTTGAAACGGAGAAAGAGCTTGAGATCGAAAAGACCCTTTTTTCATTAAACGGTCTACTACCCCATGAGATCCGTATCTTAAAGCTTGAAAAAGTAACAAATGATTTCCATGCTAGATTCAGCGCGAAGAAAAAAACCTATCACTACCACTTGCATCTGGAAAAATTCCAAACGCCTTTTAAAAGAGGCATTAGTCTCCACGTAAAAAGACCGCTGGATATCGACCTTTTGAAGCTCGCTTGTAAAAAGTTCGAAGGAACACACAACTTTAGAGCTTTTGCGAACGAAGCGGGAAAAGGCTCTGCAAAAGCATCCCCTGTTAAAACCATCTACAGCCTCAATGCTGTAAAAGAAGAGGGTGGCTACAGGCTAGAATTCACAGGTAGCGGATTCCTGTACAAGATGGTTCGCAACATCACCGGAGCCTTAATCGAATGCGCTTCAGGCAAGCTCCATATCGAAAAGATCCCAGAGCTTCTCAAGAGCCAAGATAGAAGACTCTCTCCAAAGGCCGCTCCTGCCCATGGACTTTTCCTTGTGAAGATCGAATATGATTAATCTTTATTGAAACAGCCCTTCTTGCTATGATCTGAAGCCTTAAATATGCCGATGTGGCGAAATGGTAGACGCGGTAGATTCAAAATCTACTCTTAGCAATAAGGTGCTGGTTCGAGTCCGGTCATCGGCATTTATTTAAGTTCTTTCTTCTTCTTTCTAAAAACTCTTTTTAAATACCAAGTGATCTCAGAATGCTCCTTTTTACTGTCTGTAAATGACGCATTAAGCACATCTAAAGAGTCTGCATTTTTCAAGCTCGCTATAGCTGGTTCGTACACCTTTTTACCCTCAATGATAAGACCCTTTTCATCAAAATTCATACGCCTTAGCATAGCGCAAGAGTATAGCCAGAAATACCCTCCCAGGATCATGAGTAGTAAAACTGCACCAAAAACTGCAAAGTAAGCACTATACTGCTCAACATACGTAGCATAAGCAGAGTGCTTCAGCCTGAAATACTGATGCACAGTACTCAGCTGCTTGGGCATATTAACGACTCCTGCAACCACTATAAATGTCAGGAAGCCCGTGTTTAGCTTTTTATAAGACCTAAAGTATAAAACCAAACAGGCCGCTGTATAACCAACAAGACCTATGATCAGCCCTCCAAATATCCCCTTAAAAAACGACGAGACATAGGCATCTTTCATGATCTCTGGCTCTAGAGTTGCAAAAGTGATCACAGAAACACCTGCAATCATCATAATAGCAATATTTATCACCACTGCTATGGCCCAAAATTTTTTCGCTTTTTCACTTGTCATCAGCACCCTCTACCCGCTTAGATTGCTCTTAATAAACAATAGAATAATTATCTTTTTTCGCATAGAATAGTTCCTTAACTGAGGAGAACTCATATGGATATCCTAAGCTACGATGCTTACCTTTTTGACTTTGACGGCTTACTCGTAAACACAGAAGACCTTCACTTTATAGCCTACAAAGAGATGCTAAATAGATATAATTGTGAGCTTGTCTGGGATTTTGCGACTTACTGCTCCAATGCTCATAAAAGCACAGAGTATCTGGCAAATGCTGTATACAAGGAGTTCCCAACTCTTTATGACAAAAGACCTGACTGGCTGAACTTGCGCGAAGAAAAACAGGAGATCTATACAAACCTGCTTCTTAGCGGTAAAACTGAACTTATGCCTGGTGTTGAAGAGTTCTTAAACCTTTTAAAAAGTGAAAAAAAACCTCTCTTTGTTGTCACAAACTCACCAAAGACACAGGTGGAAATCATTAAAAAACAAAAGCCTGTTCTAAGTCACATAGAAACATGGATCACAAGAGAGTGCTACAAAGAATCAAAGCCCTCTCCTGATGGATACTTAACAGCTCTTAAAGCTTTTGGATCAGAAGATAATACCGTTGGATTTGAAGACACGCCAAAGGGTCTTGAATCTTTAATCCAAACCCCCATCACACCTGTTTGCATCATTCCAAATCGTTATCCAAAACTAGAAGGCCCTCTAAAAGACAAAGCTACATGCTTTGAATCTTTTTATGAGATCATGAAGCCCTAGTTACCATCTCAAAAAGCCGTTAAAAGCTTGATGCCAGTTATAAAGCACTCTTCTTTTACCCGCTTTATCATAGCGCATTTGAAGGCTTATGTACGGATAAGGGTGACTGTTATCAAAGTCACGGCCTTCGTTTTTGTTATAGAGCTTGATGAAGATCTCCTTGTTATACCAAGGATTTGTAGAAACATCTGTATCTGCAGAGGTATATCTTGAAAAAGATTTGTAGGCCTTCTCTTCTTGAGATTCATAGTAGCTGATAATGATATCTACTACTTCTTTTGGGCATTGCTCCATCCCCTGCACATAAAAGTCCACTTCCGCACCAACAAGATGCTTTGAAGATTGATTCTTTCTAGAAGCGTCTGCATATACATTGTGAATAGGACATCTATGCCCACATGTAATCACAACTTTTTTTTGCGTCTTTTCTTGGATATAGTTTAGAAGGTCTATCAGTACGGGATAGATGAACTCTTTTTCTTCTTTCACAGGGAGGGAGTGTTTATCGTATCCCCCACAATCAAAATGGCAAATAGCATTTTTTGTGTTTTTGTTCAGAGTAACCGGAGGATTCTTTGCACTGCCTCTGCAACGGAAATACTCTTTGGTAATTCTTGGGTGATTCCCTATCATGTGCTTTTCAAAAGAGTAGGGCTCTCTTTTTCTTTTTTTGGGAGTTTCAATAGACAGAAAGTTTTCACCTTTGAGTCTATAAATCTCTTCTGCTTTAGCATTGACTCTGCGCATTCTGTCTTGCTCTGACCTTTCAAGCCCAGAGCAAGCTGTAAGAAGAGCTAAAAGAATGTAGTGATAATAGCGCATACTCTATGCCTTAAACTGTGTTCTGATGGCCTATATAGCAATTTCAGGCAATTCTGAAAAGATCCAAACATTCAAATTGCATACAAGTAACACATTTCTTTAAACTCAAGTTTATTTAATAAAAGCACTTCAAATTAAGAAATCATAATACATTATCTAATACTTTATTTTTTAAAATTACATTATCAGCAAAACCAATGTTTTAATATTCAATTCTAGCGTATAATTTCAGCTTAAATTAACTCGAAAAGGTGGTTTATCATGCCCGCTATACCTCAAGCTCCAGACTTCAAAGCAGCCTGGACAGCTCATAACAATGAACTAAAACCTCTTCCTTTTACATCTACTATGGAAAGGATCATCTACGTTGCAAAAGAAATCATTGTATATATTCCTCGCGCAGTGGCTTCGATGATTACAAGATGGATGATCTACCCCGCTGCCTCTCCTTTTATTTCAAACGCGAGAACACAGACTATAGCAAACAAACATTTTGATAAGTTCTGGAAGACGACTCAAGCACCTAACGCTTTTACCTATGACAACTCTTGGTTTCCTGCTACAGCTTCATTAACAAATAAAATACGAGAAGCATATAGTCCTCAGGAAATCACTTTAGAGTCTCCAGATGGAGAAACACTCCATGGCCACTACATCAAACATAAAGATGCAGACACACCTGGCGCTAAAGTCATCCTAGCATTTGGTGGAAATGGGGAACCTTACTGCCTTGGTTCTGTTACAAACTGGATGCAAGAGATGCTTTGCGATCATGATACTCCACATAGCTTCCTCATGATCGATCCAAGAGGTGTTTTCAAAAGCACAGGCAAACCTACACAAACTGGTCTTGTATTAGATGCTGATACCCTGCATCAGTATGCAGAGAACCTTGGCTACGATAAAGACAACATCATTCTTTATGGCCACTCTATGGGCGGAGCTATGGCAACGCATCTAAAAGCTCTACATACTGATTCTAATGCTCCTCTTATTTTAAGCAGAACATTTTCAAGTCTTTCTAAAGAGTCTGAGCATATCGCAAGTCAGCTACCATTTAACCCAGCAAGACTTATCAAGTATATTATTAGAAACCTTGGATGGAAGTTTAACAATGTTGAACAGCTCCAGAAGATCAAATCCCCTGTACATATTTTTAACCATGTACATGATCAAGTGATACCAAGAGAGGCTGCCCTAGCTACTGCTATGGACCTCCCTGAAAATACAAAAGACCATATCCATACATATGACGTTACTGGTGGCTTTGGTCATATGGAGAAATTTTCACAACTTACGATCTGTGGAATGCCCTCAGTAACAAACGCTGCGGCACACCTTAGAGATCATGTATTTACAAATGTAGCAGCAACACAAGCTTCTGCATAAAATCGCCCATGCTAAAAAAATTAATAGGCCTTAGAAATCTCTAAGGCCTATTTTCTTATAAAGCTGTCACAAATTTATTTTTAGTAATATTAACGACCTTTTTACCTTTTGTTTTTAAAGATTATCTTCACATAAAATGGCTCGTTATCTTACTAAAAGAGCCTAGTCTAGCCATGACATCTATATCTAATGCAATGCAAACACCAGATAGCTGCTTTACTTTGGGTTTTGATGATCTTCCAGATGAAATCAATCCGCATGTTTTATCAACAAATGAAAAAATCAGCGATATCGCTCATAGAATCCTGTTTTTTGTCCCCAAATACCTCTTTGGCTCTATCATAAGAAACTCCATCCACTTTTCTTTAAACTATTCAGAACGTCATATCATACACACAGAAAAAGAATACGATAGAATCTGGAAGGATAAAGAGATCAATATTGATCAATACTCTCAAATGAATTTCTGGTCCCATGTTTTCAGAACAAAAGAGAGCATCGAAAGACTACGCTCAAATTATGAAGTAGAGGAAGTTGCTATCACAACACCCGATGGCATAAAACTCGACGGTGCCGTATATATGCACAATCACAACAAAGCGCTAGATAGCACCCCTACTCTTGTTTTCTTTGGTGGCACAGGAGAGCTACATAAATCAGGGTTTGGTTGTTGGATTTTTGATCTTCTACAAAAATGCGATACTCCTATTAATCTCGTCTTGTTTGATTATAGAGGCTGCGGAAGATCCGAAGGCACTCCATCATCTGTGAATGATATCGCTATCGATGCCGAAACCGTCTATCAGTTTGTTCATAAAAAACTCGAAACAAAAGAAGATGATATTCACCTAGCAGGCTTTTCTCTTGGAGCATCGATCGCAACCAAACTCAAGTCTCACCATTTAGACTCCAAAGGATTTTTAATCTCAAACAGATCTTTTAGTAGTATGAGTGAGGAAGCAAAACACTTCGTTGCAGACAAACTCGGAAGGTATTTTTATACAGGAGTTGGTAGGTGGCTTTCAAACATCACAGGAGAGGCTCTAGGCTGGCTTGCCTGCCAGTTTGGGTGGGACTTTAACACCCTTAAAGACTTTGATAAAATCAAAAGCCCAAAGCTTGTGATTAATCACGAAAGCGACCCTATTATCCCTTATCCAGCAAGCTTATACCATAAGCTTGAAAGTGAGGAAAGACTTCATGAATGTGATCACATCAAATTAAAAAATAAGCACTATAATGAACATTTCTTATTGCATCATACAGAAGATCTAAAGCACTACACAGATCAAGACGGAGAAGAAGCTACTGAGCATATTCTGAAATTCATACAGGGCTCAATAAAGGCCTAATCGATAAAGCAAACTCCATTTCGTCCATTTAGATCATCAAACTTCGCAAAGAAATTGTCTGCTGTACCATTTTGCACTTTATTAGCCAGCATCATTAAAGTTCTTTCTGGAAGCAGTACTGCTAGTGCTAGCCACTTGATACCATTTGCTGTGTCATGTAAATTACTATTAAAGTCGTTTTGCCAGCTGTTAAAGCCATCAAGGTTAGGCTCTTTTCCGATAAGTCTAGCTGTGAAGCTGTAGCTGGTTTTAAGGCCGACAGTACCCACATAAAAAATTTGATTAAACGCTGCCTTAACCAAATCTACAGCCAATAAACCTACAGCCAAGATCCTTGGAAAAAGGTGAACAGTAGGAAACCAACGGGAACGCAACGTGTATGTTCTACCCGAGTACAGTTTTGAATTAGGGTTTTCAAGATCGCCATGCTGGATACTACGTAAAGATTCTAGAGAAACAGTAGTGTAAGATGTCACCATATTTTTATAGTATAAAGCCCATCTTGAGGCAAAATTAAAGTTTACAGCCCATAACCCATCAAAAGTCCTTTTAGGAATAACTCTTTCTTCAATGTAAAAGTTGCCGTAGCATGATTCTTTCGCAAAGCCATCTTCTAAAAGCTTTAAAGAATACACTGGAGAACCAAAAACATGCATTGTTTCTGTTGATGATAGTGACTTTGGAGAGCGATCTTTAGACGTAAAAACGTCATCAGCATAATTTACAAGCGCCTGTTCATCTTGGGTAATATGGTCTGAGATCATCATAAATACTCTCCTCAAAATCCTAATTTGTTAAAATCGGGGATATTATAGCTAATTGAGAAGAGGTTCGCAACTAAACACCTAATAAAGTTAGTTTTATAACACCTTAAAAATCAAAGCATTATAAGATCCATTTAAATTAATGATTTACTATGTTATAATTGAGCCCATAAAAATAATATAAGTTGCTAAGCATGAATAAAAAAGATCAAAAAAGCTCAGATATTCACGTAAAAAAGAAGCTCTCTTTTTTTAAAAAGAGCTCAAGCTTTTTTGCAGCCGGCATTTTTAAAAAAATTGCCAAGCACTCCATCCTGCCTGCAACTATATTTAATTCCGCGCAACTTACAATTATTAATAAAGAGTTTAATAGATTTTGGGGTATTGAAGAAAAGCAACACAGGGTAAAAAAGAACCCCAACTTCTCTACATTTACCCTTGGAAGTCCTACTTGTCTATGGAGCTATTATTTCAAGGATCAAGAAAGTATCAACGAGCTCTACTCCAAGTACTCTCCAAAACCACTTAAAGCAAAAACAAAAGATGGTATCAAACTTTGCGGGATGCACTTTGTTTCAAACAGAGGACATCAAGCAAACGCACGCACGTTAATTGTTTTCAACGGAAATGGCGAGCTTTATAAGATCGGATCATCTGCATGGCTGCTAAGACTTTTAAAGGACTCTCCTGTGCCCTATAACATTGTGATGTTTGATCATAGGGAAACAGGCAACAGCTCTGGAAAAGCTCACTCTAAAGGCCTTATCTTGGATGGAGAAGCCATCTACGATTACGTCAATGTTGTTTTAGATGTTCATGAAGATCAGATTGACCTTTGCGGATTCTCCCTTGGCGGAGCTATTGCAACACTTGTAAAAGCGCGCCACAGCGCAACAGGAGGAGCGCTCATCAGCAACCGCTCTTTCCAATCTCTTGATCATGCTGTAAAAGGCGTATTCACTAAACTCGCAAATCCTCTTGAGAGATTTCTTTCTAAAATCGCGACAACCATCACAAAGCGCTCTGGTTGGGTCTTAGATCCGTTCGACGCTTGGAAATCTATCACAAGCAGAAAGATGGTGATCTGCCATGAACGTGACCCTGTAGTGGCTCACTCTGCTAGTATGGAAAAAGCACTTTTTGAAGATGACCTTATTGACGATTGCAAACATGTTAGACTTGTACAGAAGAATCCAGATAAAAACATCCGTAACCACCACGTACAGCCGCTTAGCTACTACAACGATCATAAAGGCAACGATGTTGAAAAATCTGTTCTTGATTTCCTACTGAACTCTAATAAGAAAACACTAGAAATTGTCTCTTAATTTCCTTAGTGCTGCAAAGACATGTACTTCTTCTGAAACTTTCAAGCCCGCTTGTATCTCTTTACTATCCACTCTAAAAAATGGATTTGTTTCAAACTCTTCCTCTAAAGTAAAAGGCATCGTACAGGCTTTGCTCCCTATCCTTTTTTCTCTTTCAGAAATTTTTACATTTCCCTTTTCAACAGATTTTGCAAAAGACAGATTTTGCTTTGTGTATTCATGACCTGCATAGACTTTTGTCTCTTTAGGGAGCCTTTTTAGCTTCTCAAAAGAGCCAAGCATGTGCTGTGGGCTTCCTTCAAAAAGTCTGCCACATCCCATAGCAAACAGTGTATCTCCCGAAAAGAGTACACCAAGTGATGGAAAGTACAAAACTACATGTGCCATCGTGTGACCAGGTGTCGCAATCACCTCAAATTTCTCTCCAACAACTTCAAAGACTTTACCCTCATGAAGCTTTACATCAACATCAGAAAACCTAGGTCCTGGGTTGCCATAGACTTTCACATCATATGCTTCTTTGATTTCAGAAACCCCAGCATAGTGATCTAAATGATCGTGAGTGAGAAGAATCGCAATAGGGGTAAGGTTATTTTCTTTAAGATAGGCAAGCACAGGCTTTGCTTCGCCGGGATCGACTACCGCACACAAAGAGCTATTCTCTACAAGATATGTATAGTTATCAGTTAGCGTCGAAATAATATGTATTTTTGACATCATGTTACAATTTTTGAAACGGGTTCTACCCAAACACTTGTCATATTAAAATAAGGAAACAGAACATAAGATAAAAGAACATAAATGATCACGATCCCAACAATCCTTCCTGGCTTAAGGGGTCTATGCTCAACAACAATATCTCCTTTCCTGTCCCATGTCGTGATATAGTTATTAGAAAGCTTAACGCAAGCTACGATCATTGTAACGAGAATGACAATAGGAAGTCCTGCTCCAAGCCCAAGCCACCATACAGAAAGACTTCTACAAATCGCTTCGCGATAATTGAGCTTTGATCCATCTTTTTTTCTGACATAAATGCCAAATAGAGATTTTCCAATGGTCG
Source organism: Chlamydiia bacterium (assembly GCA_022601395.1). Lineage (GTDB taxonomy): Bacteria > Chlamydiota > Chlamydiia > Chlamydiales. Next base: position 48,835 of record JAJACS010000012.1, read on the forward strand.
ATGTCCAAGAGCAGATCATCGCAGCCTCTATAAAGCAAAAAAGGAATATCAAAATGACAAACATAGAAGGTGGATAGAAGAAGAAAAATGGAGTCGGAATTGCAGAAAAAATTAAGCGTACCACAAAGATAAAGACAATGTAATCGAGCATCCTAGCCCAAAAGCGATGCCAAGGATGGACTTTGCTAGAACTTTTCTCATTTATGCAGGGCTCATCCTTATCACCCCTAGCCTCTGGCTCAGGAACATCTGTATCTGTTTGCATAAAAACCTCCTGCAAGTCTTCAATAGGCTGCCAATTCTCTGACCCTTCTTCACAAACAAGAGTTTCCCTAGGAAGACTCCCTTTGTGCACAAGAGCTTTAAGCTCCTCTGAAGAAACAGGACCTTGCTTATGTTCTTTGGAACCGTAATACCAATTTTTGCTCATGATTAGCTGCCTTGAGTGAATTCTTGCCTTAAATCCCTTAAAACAGAAAGAGCGGAATTTGTCATCAATAAATTGGGAAGTAGTCTGAAAAGAGTCTTTTATATTCCTTTGCGAATCTCAAAAATTCAACGTAGTTTTTCTCTCCTGCGTTGCTAAGTGACTCAAAGAAACACCTATAAGCAAGCTCATCCTCAAGGTCCATCTCAAATAGATACATCTCAATAGATGCTTTCTTTGTTTTCTTCTCTTCTAGCTCTATGATAGAAAGAAGCAGACTCTCTACTTTTACAAGGCTTTCAAAAAGCCTCGTAAGAAAATCATTTATCTGCGGCTCTTTCTCTGAAAAGTTCAGAGCATTTTCGATCTCTAAAGAAACCATACCCTTCAGATCATAGCTTTTTTCAAGATACTTTAAGCAGGCCCTATCAAATGGCATTTTTTCAATCCCATCAAAGCCAAGTCCTCCATCGATACAATCTACAAACTCCACCGCGGGGAATTTCTTTGCAAATCTCGAGATCGCCTTTGACTCCATCAGCCACTTAGTAGAAGTATAAACGGTATCCCCTTGTGTATTCTTCTTTGTAAAAAGTCTTTCTGCAGCTCTTGGATCTTTTTTTATCTCATCAATCGATACTTTTGCATCTTCAACAACGCCGTCTGCGTAACACCTCTTATCTGTAAAGGCTAAGTCGATACCAACAAGAATGATGGGCGAGCATCCCAAATGCTTTGCAGCTGAGATCGCCGTCGTTGTAACGGAAAGAGCATCTTCAGAAAGGCCATCAGTAAGCGACGCTTCTTTATCATCGAAGATGCTATCTTGAAGTAGCATCTCAGAAACGCCTCCTGTGGAAGTCTTCAAATAGCCCGCCTTACCATTAAGAAGAGAAAACACCTCGGGCATAAGTCTTGATGCATAAAGAATCGGCGTTTCATAGCAAACAGCTCCATGGAGCCTTTCATACTCTTCATCATTTGGATCTAGTGCAAACCCAAAGTGAGGTTCTACCCCTTCTTTTGAAAGAGCTGTAAGAGTAGATCCTCCTGCAAAGATCAGTGCGTTATTTTGAACTGTTTTCAAACGGTCCATGCAACTACTAAGAGAGGGTCCAGCTCCACATATAATCGCAGGATAGCCTGCGAACTTCCCTCTTAAACTATCCGCTGAAAAACTCTTTGGTAGTCTTTTGAAATTCTTTAGTAAGTTTCGAAATAGGAAATGATAGTAAAGATCTTCCCTATGGATCGAAGAACTAAGTGTCGCATCTCTTAACACACCTTTAAGCAAAGCTTCTTCCTCTTTGAAAAGAAGCACTCGATCTGTTGGATGCTCAAATACCGCTTCTTTGAGAGCCTCTTCAAGGCTCGCTGATTCAAGGAGGTTCCGAAGCTCTATTTGATCATGCTCTATCACTGCATATGCATAAGATTTCTCAAGAAAGTTTCTAAACGCGCTGAGATGTTTTTCAAAAACAATCGCTTTAGCTTTTTTGTTTTTCTTAAGATAGGAAAAAAGATGTTTATGATCTTTTAGATGTTGCAGACCTGTTAAAAGAATAAGGTCTGGTTTTTTTGACTTTAGCTCTTCAAGAAGCCCTGTGTGATCTTCACTCTCATAGGAAGTGTCGTTATGGAATCTTAAAAGAAAGCTTAGCTGCGGATACCTTTTATCAAAAGCTTCTTTACTACACCTTTTTTTATGTAGCCCTATCACCTATCTGCTCCAAGTCCAACACAAGTCTTTTTGAATCCCACTTGCCTTTCTGTATACGATACTCGCCCTGCTCTGTAAGCATCTTCTGAGTATAGTTAAGCTTATCATCATAGATCCCTTCAAAAACAAGAGTGCTTTTTTCATCCCAAGAGCGTTTATCATAACGCCTTGGGCTATAATAGAGAACCTCTTCTATTAAAGAACCATTGTCATGCCACTTTCTGTGGGTATCAACAGGCTTGCCAAGTTCGTAGTTCCCCTCATCGGTCAGCTGCCGAACCTCATTCCACACTCTATCAAAACCGTTCTTCTTACCTTCTTCAAAGAAAGTCTCTCTTTTAAGCTGTCCATCTTCGTAAAAAAGAAGAACAGACCCCTCGAGCTTACCTAGCTTATAGTGCATGATTGTTTTTACAGCGCCACTCTCATAGAAATACTCTTGCTTGCCCTCATACTGCCCGTGTTTATATCTTTGTAAAGAAGAAAGCTCTCCACTTGCAAAATACTGTCTCATGATTCCCTCGTACCTTCCCTCAAAAAACCAGCTGAGAGAGAGTCTTTTCTCTTCTTTAGAGTAAAAAGAAGATGGGCCATGTAGCATGCCTTCCTTATAAAAAGATTGTCCTTGCACCCTACCATTTGGATAAAAATATACCATTTCACCGTGTTGAAGACCGTTTTTTTCAATATAAACAATACGCGGGTGATCTTCGTCATCTTTTTTAATGACAATCTTTTCTCCTTCCTTCAAAGGAGTCTTGTCGAAATCTTCTTTGTTTAAATACGTGGGAGAAAAGTCATCAGAAAAATCTAGCTCAAGCTCACTATCTTTAATTTTAAGCACCTTGCCATCAAAAAAATAATCCTGTGTTTGCATAACTCCCCCTTTAAGGCTGGCAAACTTAAGAAAAGATGCTCTCTATAGAACTTAAGCATCTTTTATAAAATAAAACTTTATGTAGGTATTCTTCCCTACTATTTTGAGAGTCCATTGCATACTTAAACACTTCGTAAACTGGTTGCAGTATTTTTGAATGCGCAATCTCCTCTTCCAGTTCTATCTCATACAAAGCTAAAAGTCCATGATTTGCTTGATCTTCCTTCTCCATCTCAAGAAGAATTTTATCTACATAAAGGCAAGCTTCTCCCATGCTTTTAGAAATATTTTCTCTAAACAGCTCTCCATCAAAAGAGCGGCTGCGAGAAGCCTCAATCACGCACTTAAGCGTCCCTTCTATATCACGCTCTACTTCATCCTTAAAAACATCTTTAAGATCTATATGATCCATGCCATCTATTTCTAAACCATCAAATGTCGCATTGATAAACTTCGTTTTTGGAAACTTTTCACCAAGCTTTGCAAAGTAGTCATGTGAAGCTAGAAGATCTTTTCTTGTAAGTAAAGCTTCATCTCTTATGCTTTTCTTTTCGATAGGATTTTCATTCCTTAGATCTGCTGCTGCACGCTTTAAGACACCTGATGTATATTCGCGCCCCTTGATAGCACCACCATCCATCCCTACTAAAACAACAGGATTACAGCCAAGGTTTGCAGCAAGAGCGCTTAAGTAGTTCCCAACGGTAAACCCAGTATCTTCAACAAGGCTTTCTTCCGAAAAAGATGTGTAAATATGCTGCTCAAGAGGATAGCCATCACTTGGAGGGGAAAGAAATTTCTCTCCGCTAAAAAGACCCTTCACATAAGGGTCTGATCTTAACTTATAGAAAAAAGGTTTTTCTATCGAAGAGATGGAAGAAAACCTTTCCTTCGGAACATTTGGGTCGATAGCTCCTGCAATATGAAAAGGAAGGTTTTCATTTGTAAATGAAGCAATAGAAGAGCCTCCCACAAAAATCAAAGCTTTATTCTGCAGCTTTTCCAAGTAGGCTTTTTGCACATCTAGCGAGGATCCTGCGCCGCAAATAATAGCTGGTACTCCCTTGAATGCTCCGTAGAGAGTACTTGCGCAAAAACTTTTTCGCAGCGACTTCGTGTTTTCTAAAACGTTTGATAATACGCCTTTTCCAAAATCTCTAAAATCTGAAAAACAAAGAAGTGTTTGATCAAGGTATGCCGTAAGCTCTTCTTTGAAAGTTTTCTCTAAAGAACAATCCTCTTTTATCAAAATCTGGAACCTCTTTAGAAAGACCTTTCTTGCAAATGCGATGAAATCCCATTCACTATCTGGCCTTTCTAACAGAGAAAATCTTTCATTTTGCAAAAGCTCTATTAAATCTTCCTTCTCAAAAAGAGCTCTTAATGAAGAATCTACTTTGCAAAAAGCATAAACAGAAAGTCCCTTTTGAAGAAGACTACACAGGTATTTTCTATCCACACTTAGGATGTCATAAAAAATGGCAACTTCTGTTTTTTTGCTTACTTGAGGTCTCGTTACTTCGGTAGAAGCATGAGAGCTCTCAGCTGCCATCTGCAGCCTCAGTACAAGTGGCTGGTTCTTTACTGAAAGCAGCTTTAGATTTTCTATAAACCTGTTATCTGACAAATGCATGCCTACTTAAGTCTTCATAGGAGGGAAGGCTTTTGATAAAACGATAGCTTTTCCTTTCCTCATCATAAAACCCAGTAAGTATTGTGTCCATATTTGCAATCGCAATATACGGAGCACCTACATATTTATTATACCCGATGACTTGACTGATTGTTTTGTCAGAAAGCACTTCTGCTTTACACTCGATGAGTATAAGCGGCTTTAGCTCTTTTTTTAAGTAGCATAAAATATCCACTCTTCTATTTGGGACTTTCGATCTTTCAATATTCTCTGCTCTTAAATCTTTTAAGCTTTTTTCTACACAAAGAAGCGCCTTGGGGTAACCAAGGCGCTTGATCATATTAGATAAGATGTTCTGTCTTACAATCTCTTCAGGACTTTTTTTCACAAAGCAGCCTCTGATTTGATCGAAGATCAGATCACTAGACTGACTCTTTATCAAGAGAAATCACCCCGTAGCTGTTATCTCTTCTTCTATAAAGGATTTTTAGATGAAGATCTGCTTCACATTTAAAGACGATAAAGTTGTCATGAGACAGTTCCATCTTCATAACAGCTTCATCTATGCTCAGAGTCTTTAAAATTCTTGTTTTTTCTTTATGTACAACAGGAGGCTTGAACTGTTCTTCAATCTCTTCATAGCTCTGCTCTTCTATCTGATCGTTAATCTCTTCAAGCTCTGTAGCAACTTTTTCAAGAACGTTCACCTTTAAATCGATCGTGGAAACACCCTTATTGTGATGATCCTGGATTCTACCTTTCCACTTACGTAGTTTGGCTTTCAATCGGTCGAATGCTTTGTCAATTGAAGCATACATGTCATGTGTCATGGCATGTACATTCACTTTGAAATGAGAAAACTTCATGATGATATCAACAGAATGATCAATCTTTTGCACATCAAGGCGAACGATAATTTCGATGATCAGATGATTGAGCATTTCAATTTTCTTGATCTTTTCCATCACATAATCTTTCAAAGGACCTGTGATTTCTACATTTTTACCAACGACAGTTACATGAACTTCGTCATCTACGCCCTTTATTTTGATTTTTTGTGTCATATCCGCTCTCCCACAATCAAATTATTTTAAGTGTATGCAGAGTCTAGTGATGTCACAATTATTTATCTAGCGGATCTTTTTTCGTCTGGAAATCTCTGGGTGTAATTGGCACCTTTTGAAAAAACATAAAAAACCTCCAGCTAAAGCCAGACCTCCTAGCTAGATCACAAAAAAAGTTTCACTAAATCCATCAGTTCAACTATAGAATATTTATTTATAAAATACTGGTGGCCACCATGCGATTTTCAATTACTCTTAGAGTCTTGTCAGCGATACTTTGTAGCTTTACACTTTTTATGGAAGCCGCTGTTGTTGAGAAGGTCTATGTCGCAAACGAAAGCGGCTCTGTAAGCGTGATTACTACAAGCAATAATCAATCAGAAGAGATTGAAGATGGCATTGGAGCAAGTCCCATAGCTCTTGCAGCAACGCCAGATGGCAGCAAGGTCTATGTCGTAAACTTCAGCACACCAGGCTCTGTAAGCGTGATTACTACAAGCAATAATCAAGCAACAGAGATTGAAGATGGCATTGGATCAAGTCCCATAGCTCTTGCAGTAACGCCTGATGGCAGCAAGGTCTATGTCGCAAATAGAGGCAGCGGCACTGTAAGCGTGATTACTACAAGCAATAATCAAGCAGAAGAGATTGAAGATGGCATTGGATCACTTCCCACAGCTCTTGCAGTAACGCCTGATGGCGACAAGGTCTATGTCGCAAACCAAGGCGGCACTGTAAGCGTGATTACTACAAGCAATAATCAAGCAACAGAGATTGAAGATGGCATTGGATCAGATACCATAGCTCTTGCAGTAACGCCAGATGGCAGCAAGGTCTATGTCGCAAATAGAGGCGGCACTGTAAGCGTGATTAC
>JAJACS010000013.1 GCA_022601395.1 Chlamydiia bacterium
TACAGGTGTAGGTGTACGAGATGCAACAGGTGCTTCATCTTCAGCTACAGGTGAAGGTGTACGAGATGCAACAGGTGCTTCATCTTCAGCTACAGGTGAAGGTGTACGAGATGCAACAGGTGCTTCATCTTCAGCTACAGGTGAAGGTGTACGAGATGCAACAGGTGAAGGTGTACGAGATACAACAGGTGCTTCTGCTGGTTCTCTGTTTAGAGCTGCAAATGCTCTACCTGGGAAAATGATTCCTGCTACTGCAAGAACAACGCTTGCTGCAACAAAAGCAACAGTTTTACCAGCTGCTTTTAGAGCGCTGATTATATCTGTTCCAGCTTGTAGGAAATTTCCTCTAAGAATATTTACAGGCATATCTAGTATAAGAGACGCTGTTACAAGAACACCTTGCTTAGTTTCAGCTAAGGCAGCTACTGCTACTTCATAAGAAGCTAGTAAATGTCTCTGTGCTATGTTTCCAGTTGCAGCATGCTGTTTTGCAGATGCAGTTAGATCAATAGCTGATCTTGAAAAAGATGGTGAAACTGAAATGTTTGAAACAGTTGTAGGTAGATTTCTTACTGCGCCATATGCACATGAACCTGCATTAATAGTTCTTCTTGGGATGCTTGTTACTGCGTTATATGCAGTTGTACCTGCATTTCTTACCGCTTGTGGAATACCGACCATAATTATCCTCCAGTGTATGTAATTATTAGTCATTCTAAAACAAAGGGAAATCATAGTACAAAACAGGGATTTAATAAAAGAAAAGTTAATTTTTTAATAAGAAAAAGTAAAGAAACAGAGAGATAGTCTTAATGTCGAAGGGATTAATCAAATAAATCATTATATCGAATTTTTACTATTCAAGTTATATTAATAGGATTGCTGGATTTTCGAGGTACTTCTTTAGTGTACGCAAAAAGTTCGCAGCATCTGAACCGTCAACCACTCTATGATCTGAAGAAAGTGTCAAAGTTAAAGTTTTACCTATAGTGATCTCACCATCTTTTACTATAGGTTTTTCTATGATACCACCTACAGCTAGAATACTTGCTTGAGGAGGGTTTATAACGGCTACAAAGTCGTCTATTCCGTACATCCCAAGGTTAGATATAGTGAAGGATCCGCCTTGGAACTCATGAGGCTGCAAAGCCCCTTCTTTTGCCTTGGATGCAAGGACTTTTACTTCAGATGAAAGCTCACCCATATTTTTATAATCCGCATGGCGAATAATAGGAGTGATAAGGCCACTTTCTATACTTACAGCAATAGATATATCAACTGTTTTAAATCTTATGATTTTACCGTTTACACTATCAAATCCACTATTTACTTCTGGGTGCTCTTTAAGAGCAATCGCACATGCTCGAACGATAAAATCATTAAAAGTTACTTTAATTCCTGATGCTTTGAGCTGAACTCTAAGATCTACAATATTGTCTGCATTTATCGTCTGTCTAACGTAAAAATGCGGAATAAATGTTTTAGAAGCCTGTAACCTCTCCCCTATGATCTTTCTCATCTGAGTAAGAGGCTCTTCTTCAAAAGCTCCTGCTGTACAAGTCGGCGCAGATCTTCTACCAAAGCTTGCAGCAGCGTCTGGCTGACCTAGATCAACATCTCGACTCATGACTCGTTTATTAGGACCAGAACCTTTTACACTAGCAAGGTCTATCCCTTTTTCTTTCGCAAGCTTCTTTGCAAGTGGTGAGGCTAGGATCTTTGAAGAAACATCATCTCTTGGCCATTTAAATTCATAGTCTTGGATAGGAGGTGCTGGTGAAAAGCCTACCTGACTGAAAGATGTTTGTGAGCTTTGTTTAGTAGCAGGTGCTTCTTCAGATTTTTCATCAGATGCCTCTACTGCTTCCTCTACCTTTTCTTCCCCTTCTACCTTATACCCTTCAATAGACTCATCTTTTGTTTCTGTAAAAACAGCTACAGCTTGATTTACCCTTGCATTTTGCCCCTCTTGAACCAAAATTTTTCTAAGAAAACCATCATCAATCGCGTTATACTCAACTGTAGCCTTGTCAGTAGCAACTTCAAAAAGAACATCTCCAGAAGTGACATTGTCACCTTCTTTCTTCATCCATTTTACAAGAGTTCCTTCTTCCATTGTTGGGGAAAGTTTTGGCATCGTGAGTGTGGTTGGCATCGCGGTCTCCTAAAATCTATCAAAGAACTTCTTTGAGGGCTTTTAATATTCTATCTTTTGTTGGAAGCGACTCCCTCTCTAGAGATTTTGCATAAGGCATCGGAGTCTCTTTCTGACACACCCTTACAAGGGGCGCATCTAAATAATCAAAACAATGCTCTTGTATCTGAAAGCCCATTTCTGCGCAAACGCCCGCATAGAGATGACCTTCTTCTACTAGTACACATCGATTTGTCTTTCTGACAGAGGTAGCTATTGTTGCTATATCAAGTGGTTTAATTGTTCTAAGATCAATCACCTCTACAGATATATTACTTTTTGCAAGCTCTTTGGCAGCTTCCATACAAAAATTTATCATTCTTGAATAAGAAACCAGAGTGACATCCTTTCCTTCTTTCACAACATTTGCCTTGCCAATAGGAACAGTATATTCACCCTCTGGAATCTCCATCTTTCTTCCATAATCAAGCTCATTTTCTAAGTAGAGCACTGGATTATTAGATCTAATTGCACTTTTAAGTAGCCCCTTAGCATCGTATGCATTACTTGGAGCCACAATATAAAAACCCGGAAAGTTTCCATAAAGAGCTTCCACTGTATGCGAGTGCTGACAAGAAACTTGAGCAGCAGATCCATTCGGCCCTCTGAAGACTATCGGCACTTTAAATCTGCCGCCAGACATGTAATACATTTTGCATGCATGTGATATTAACTGATCCGCTGCAACGAAAGAAAAGTTGAAACTCATATATTCGACAATAGGTCTCATCCCAGTCATCGCTGCACCAATAGCGAGCCCCGTAAAGCTCTCTTCAGAAATAGGAGTATCTAAGATCCTTTTAGAGCCCCATTTATCAAGAAGTCCCTTTGTAACCTTATAGGCACCATTGTACTCTGCAACTTCTTCACCAAGAACAACGACAGTATCGTCTCTTTCCATCTCTTCATCAATTGCTTGTCTAATAGCTTCGCGAATTTCTACTTCTTGCATCACTCCCTCTCTTCGCTAGCAAAGACACCTTCTTCAAGCGTCGATATACAAGGTTCAGCGCTTTCTTCAGCGAATTTCATAGCTGCTATGACCTTATCTTTCTCTTCTTTATCTATCGTTTTAACTTCTTCTTCAGTAAGCATTTTTGCATCTACTAGCTGTTTGGAAAGCAGAAGAATTGGGTCTGTTTTCATAGCCTTTTGCAGCTCTTCTTTTGACCTATATAAAGCAGGATCAGATACAGAATGCCCTTTAAACCTTTCAGTGACTAGTTCAACAAGAACGGGCTTGCTCGTTTTTAGCACTTCTTCTTGAACCTTCTCAAAACAGTTGTAGCAATCAAAGTAATCCATGCCATTTGCTGTATAAGAACTGATTCCATACCCTTTTGCAAAATTCTCTGCTATCGGCTGGTTACAGATTGCTCTATTAACTCCAGTACCCATTCCCCATTGATTATTCTCAACAACATAAACAGCAGGTAGTTCCCAAAGGGTTCCTAAATTCAGAGACTCATGAAAAAGTCCTTGAGCTACCGAACCATCTCCAAGAAAACAAACACTTAGGCTTTTCTTATTTTGATATTTCAAAGAAAACGCTGCACCAAGAGCAATCGGCAGGTGCCCTCCTACAATTCCATAACCACCAAGAAGTTTGTCTGAAAAGAAGTGCATAGAACCGCCGCGGCCTTTTGCATTTCCTGTTTCTTTTCCATAAAGTTCCGCCATAGCCTCATCGACTGTAACACCAAGCAAAAGAGCCAGTGCATGGCATCTATATGTAGTCGTGTACCAAGGATCCTGCCCAAGCGCCGCAACACAAGCTGTTTGTATCGCTTCTTGGCCAATATATGAATGAAAAAAGCCGCCCACTTTTCCATGTTGATATGCAGACTCTGCCCGCACCTCAAAATTACGTATTTTCATCATGGAGCGTAGTGCTTCTTTTAAGCGATCCTTGCCAAGATCTTTTAAAAGCTTTTTAGCATCTGCTTTAAGAAAGTTATACTTGATCTGTCTGTCTTCTTTGCTCATAGAGAAATTATCACTTAAATACTTTGACCTTATCCAATAGACCTTATTTTATCAATAAGGCATTCCCATTTGTCCAGCTGCTCCGCTGACATGAGGGTTATTCGTTACAGGTACTGTTCTTAAATCAGCATCATCACAATTGGAAGCCTGAAAACAACCGCCAAGGCTTACAAGAGTCGCTAACAGTAGACCTAAAACAATTTTTGATAGCTTTTTCACAACACCTTTCCTTTATATCAAACTAGTGCTAGAGTCTAGCAAATCTTTTAAATAAAGTAACTGTCTTTATCACCAGGTAATTTAAGGACTTCCCTATGAAAAAAAAACCTATCTATTATGACACCGAAACAACGGGTGTAAAACCCCTCCAAGATAAAATTGTAGAGATTGCTGCCTACGACCCTGTAGAAAACAAGTCCTTTACTAGCTTAGTGAACCCCGATATGTTGATTCCACCTGAAGCATCTAGGATTCATAATATCACAGATGAAATGGTAAAAGATGCTCCCTCTTTTCTAGAAGTAGGCAGGCAGTTTATTGAATTTTGTTCTGGGGATGTTGTACTCATTGCTCATAACAATGACGGTTTTGACAAACCTCTTATTGAAGCTGAATTTTCAAGAAATAGTATTGATATCCCTTCATGGGATTACCTTGACTCATTAAAATGGGCAAGAAAATACAGACCAGACCTTCCTAGGCACTCACTTCAACACCTCAGGGAAGTTTATGGAATAGAAGCAAACAATGCTCACAGAGCTCTTGATGACGTTGTCATCTTGCATAAAGTATTCTCGTATCTCATTGGCGATCTTACAATGGAAGATGTTCTTTCTCTTTACAATGCGAGCAAATCGGAACTCATTAGACATATGCCTTTTGGCAAACATAAAGGATCACTACTACAAGACGTTCCTAAAAACTATGTTAGATGGCTGAATGAGAATGGAGCCCTTGATAAAGCTGACAATGAACAGCTAAAAAAGAGTTTTGAAAAACTAGGTGTTTTAGAAGAAGTAAAAACGTGAAAAATATTCTCGTAATTGGCTGTGGCTACATTGGAAGCTTTGTAGCATCACTTCTTTCAAATAGTTATCATGTGACCGTTACCACAACTCGTGAAGCAAATAAGAAAGAGCTCGAAAAAAAATTCACAAAGGTTTGTGTACTCAACACATCTGATACGGTGAAATTGCAACACCTGTTAGATGAGACAGACGCTGTTATTGTTACGGTCGCTGCAAAAGATCGAAGCTCTTATAAACCCACCTACCTTGATACTGCAAATAACTTAAAAGCAGCTATAGAGTCGCGAAGCAAACCTCTTCAGATTGTTTACACTTCTGCTACAAGCGTTTATGGGGATCAAAATGGTGCTGAGACAACAGAAGATACAGCCCTCAACCCATCTTCAGACAATGCTAAGATCCTTGTTGATACCGAAAACACCTACCTTTCCATACAAAGCGATCTCATCAATGTTTGTATTTTTAGACTTTCAGAAATCTATGGACCCGATAGAGAAATCAAGAAAAGAGTTCTTTATTACGAAAACAAGAGTGCTCCAGGAGATGGATCTCAATGCGCAAATATGATTCATGCCAAAGATATCGCAAATGCCATTTGCTTTGCGGTGGAAAAAGATCTCTCTTCTATCTACAACCTTTCTGATGATGAGCGCATTACTCGTAAAGAGCTATATGATAAGGCAGCAGAAAAATATCAACTAAAACAAGTTCAGTTTGATCCTTCAATAAAATCTAGCTTTCTTGGAAATAAGAAAATCGTCTCTGAAAAAATCAAAAAAACTGGATTTAACTTAGAGTATCCTCATCGACAGTGGTAAGCATCGACTTTGTCTCTAGTAAGATGTCTGTTTTCTTTGATGCTCTGAAATGCGTTTCCCACATCATTCTAAACTGAGGACAGGAATGTAGTAGTTCATCTTTTGTCCCTGTTGCGAGTATTTCACCTTTTTCAAGGAAAATAATCTTATCCGCATGTTCGATAGTAGAAAGCCTATGGGCAATTAAAATCTGCGTGATGGAGCCATGAAGATTTGCAATAGCATCTTTGATGCGCAACTCACTGATTGAATCAAGCGATGAGGTCGCCTCATCTAGAATCAGTATCGGAGCGTTCTTCACAAGAGCTCTTGCAATTGCAAGTCTTTGCTGCTGTCCCCCTGAAAGGTTTTTTCCCATCTCAGAGAGCAACGTATCGTAACGCTTTGGCAAACACTCAATAAACTCATCCGCATGAGCTTTTTTTGCAGCCATTGCAATACGCTCAAGAGAGAAATCTCTACCAAAAGCAATGTTTGCAGCAACAGTATCATAGAAAAGAAAGGGCTTTTGCGGAACAAAGCTAATCTTATCTCTTAGCGATTTTTTCGTAAGACTCTTGATTGAGATTCCATCGATCCTAATCTCTCCCTGCTCAATTTCATAAAGCCTTGGAAGAAGGTTTACGATTGTAGATTTACCAGCTCCTGTTGCTCCAACAAGTGCTACAGTCTCACCTTTCTTTACAGAGAAAGAAATATCCTTAAGTATCCAGTGGTCATCGTAGCGAAACCAAACTCTATCAAATTCAATCTTCTCATCAAATGAAATTAGAGGAAGAGCTTTTTCTTTATTATCAGTATGAGGATCTAGTTTCATCACCTCAAAAAGTCTTTCTGCAGCAACAACACCTTTTTGGATGATCGCGTTCTCCTCAGAAAATTTCTTCACAGGCTCATAAAATTGGTGCAAGAAACCACAAAACATAAGCAACTCTGAAAGAGTCATCTTTAAAACATACAGTCCAAACACAACAATGCCTATTACACAAAGGATTGTTATCGTATGCAGAATCGGTCTAATCAGAAGGTCATACTTAGCTGTTTTTGTTTCTAAAACAGCCATATGATCATTTTGCTCCTTGTACTTGCTTAAAGTGAAGGGCTCCATCGAAAAGATTTTTACTGTTTGTATCCCTGCAAGAAAGTCGATAAGAACGGAAGTAAACTTCTCTTGATTTTTCTGGAGCTGCCTTGTTATGCGCTTCACCCTTCTTGTTAAAAAGATGACAGGTAGAACGATCATAGGAAGTCCTATGAAAATCACAAGCGAGAGCTGCCATGATATCCAAAAGCATGTAACAAGCGTAATTGCAATACGAAAAGGTGTATGAAAGTAGTTTGTAATGAATGCATTCAATGAAACAGCTATTTGAGATGCATCCGTCGCAACACGTGAGGAAAGTGTTCCAATGTTGTATTTTTGATAAAACGGCATTGGAAGTTTCTGTATATGCTCAAAGTATCTTTGTCTAAGATCTTTTGAAATTCTTATAGAAAGCAGCTGCGTTGTAAAACGTGAGTAGAAAAGAGCAAGCGCCTTTAAAAGGACAATAAAGGCTAATACAACTCCTATAACACCGAGACTGATTCTCTGCATGTGAAGCTCGTGCTTCAGCTTTTGGATCACCCAGTTAAGGGGGTTAACTTTTTCCTTTTCAGAACCTTTGACAGCAATTGGTTTTGCACTTGAAACAATTTTTCTTGAGCGTGAACTGACAACTTTTTCCTGCTTCTTGTTCGCAGCATTTTTAAATAGATCTGTTCCTGTATCAGAAATCACACCAAGAGCAAACATTTCAAGAGAACTTGCAATAGTAAGAAAAAAAAGCGTTACAAGAGTAAGAACTACAAGAGGAACATGCTTTTTATGATGAAAAACAGCTTTTAGAAGAAGCTTCATCGCTTAAACCGAACACGGAAGATTGTTTATCTAAAAGCGTGAGTATACTGCATTACAACAGGGAAGAAAAGGTTTATTTAGCCTCTTCTAAATAGCGACCAATCTTGCGGTACTTATTATAGCGATTCTCTGTAAGAGTTTTAGTATCAATCTTCTTAAGCTCTGAACATTTTTCAACTAGATAAGTTTTCACTTTCTCATAAACTGAATTAGGTTCGTGATGAGCCCCTCCAAGCGGCTCGTCAATAATACTATCAACAATATCTAGCTTCTTAAGGTCTTCTGCATGTAGTTTTAGAGCTTCAGCAGCCTTATCTTTTGATGCCGCATCTTTCCAAAGAATCGATGCGCAACCCTCAGGAGAAATTACTGAATAGTAAGCATGCTCAAGCATTACGATATCATCACTCACACCAATACCAAGAGCACCTCCAGAACAACCTTCTCCGATCAAAAGAGAAAGAATAGGAGTTTTGATAGCCGCCATTTCCCAAAGGTTTGTTGCGATTGCCCAACCTTGTCCTCTTTCTTCAGCTTCAAGACCAGGGTATGCTCCCGGAGTATCAATGATTGTAAGAACAGGAAGGTTAAATTTCTCAGCAAGCTTCATGACTCTTAAAGCTTTTCTGTATCCTTCTGGATACATCATACCGAAGTTTCTGTATAAGCGTGATTCAGTGTCACTGCCTTTCTCTTGTGCAATTACCATAAACTTCTGGTCTTCGATCATTGCAAATCCTGCAATAACAGCATGATCGTCTCTGTAGAGACGATCACCATGAATTTCTTCAAACTCACTGCAAATATGCTTAATGTAATCCAGAGACTTTGGTCTTTCAGGATGACGACAGATCATGATTCTTTCCCAAGAAGAAAGTTTGGAATACACATTCTTCTTCAGATCATCAAGCTTCTTTTCAAGCTTTTGAATCTCGTCATCAGACCATATTGTGTTTTCCTCATTCTGCTCTTTGAGCTGCTTGAGAGTCTTTTCGTATTCGTAAATTTGCTTTTCATGATCTAACATATTCATGAGAAATCCTCTAGTTTGAAGCTGCTAGCTCCAGCTCTTCTACAGCAGTGCCTGGCAACTTAGCTTCATTAATCGTTTTAACTATTTGTATTGTAGTAGGCTTTGTAATCACAATGGAGAACAACTCCTCTATATCCTCTTGGTAAAGAAGGATACACCCACTACTTACGTACTGACCGATAGACTCTCTATGTTCTTCAAGCTCACCAGTCGTTTCATTTCGATTCCATGGAGCTCCATGGATTCCGTAACCTTTAATCATAGCAAGAGTGTTGTCTTCCTCTCCTACATATGGGATCCATCTGGTACCAAAAATCGAAATCATTTCAATCTTGGAATCCTTATGATACCCCTCTACACCTTCTTTATAAATCGCAATCTTCTCACTTAACTTAAATGTTCCGAGTGGAGACAGGCAGCCTGATTGAGCGCTGTTATCCAACTTTCCACATCCACATTTGTAAGTTCTTACGAAATATCTTTTATCCTTCTCTACATCATGGGCATAAAACCACATCTTATGCTTGGATAAGTCTACCACCAAGTGGAACTCTAAATCTACATCAGGTGATAGTACATTAAACCTATCCCCCGTAGAGACCTTTTGGGTGTAGTAGTCAGTCTTTCCATTCAAACTTCTCGCTATAAAATGACGTGAAGTTGAGAAGTGTGACGCATAATCCGCTATCCAAGCAGGTCTTCCCTGTAACCAGGAAACTCTTCCTTTGTAACTCACCGTTTCAACAAAGGGAAACTTGCTTTGCCCGAGTGTAAAGAACCTATTCACATTGTTCACAAGCTCGTATTTAGACTCTTCCGTTGTCGCTATAGAGTCCAACTCATCTACTTCTACAGCTCTATCTTCAGGCTCTTGCGAAATCACTCCGCGATAATCTTCTTCTTTTGAAACAGGCTCTGCTTTATCTGCAGATTCTTCATCTACTAGTTCTTTTGCTATTACCGCATTTGTTTTTTGTTTCTTCATCTTTCCCAAAACACCGACAAGTGCAAACAAAACAACGGCTGCTATCGCAAATATTCTAATAAAAGACAATGTTGCCTCCCCTTCTTTGAAGCGGCAATATTAAACTCATTCTTTTATATAGATTTAATAAGGGGATATAATATCAAAAAACCCATTAAAAATCAAAAAGTTGGTCTAATACTACATTCAATTTAAAAATTTAAATTATAGTTCCAAGTGCACAGGGAATCTATTCCCGTGCCGCTTGCTATAGTAGCTACTATGATTCAAAAAATCTACTGTATTGAGCTAGTTTTTGAAAAGGAAATCTAGAATCTTATTTTAAACAGACATTTAAAATTTCTTTAGGATGAATAGGAAGCGCTAAAAGAAAGGTGGCGCCCCAAAAGTGATCTTTTCCAGCAAGTGGGATAATCTGCATGTCCCCTTTAGCGCTCGATGAAAGCGAGAGAATATCTTCTCCACTTTTAAATAGAGTGTCACAGGCTTTACCTTCATACCTGTTCAAAGAACTTGGAGATAAGTGATACATGTTATCAACAATCGCTTTATCAGCTTTCACAAATAGTACTATGTTCAAATCTTCAGCGGTTTCTAAGTCTACACGCTCAAGATCAAAAGTAACTGTCTCTTTTTTTGCAGAGCAAGAAATATGCAGCCAAGTATTACCAGGACTAAGAACATTACTCTTTGGGTCAACTGTCTTAGAAAAACCAGAAAAGAAGAATGAGTCAGGCTCATTCTTAATCTCAACGTCCCTAAAGCATCGCTCTTTTAAAAGAGGCGTACGGTATATGCCAAAGTTTTGCATTTGACCAAGTGGATGATAATGGGGCCCAACTGATACAACTTCAATAGACGACTTTCTATAACTGGCAAAACTTGTACCTGCTCCAGAAACCGTACATTTGAGAGAAACATCATTATAAGAATATGCTCCATACCCTAAAGTTGCCACTTTATTAGACTCAGGGTCCATCGCTTCTAAATTGCAGTGCACGCTCTTTCCCTGCAATAAACCTTCTATATAGTCTTCGAAAAGCTCATAGAAATAAGAAACCTTGTCTTGCTCAATAGAGTTCATCTTCAGCTTAATAGAGTATAGCGCATTTGAAAACTCTGGAAGAGAAGACACCTGTGTAGAAAATTTAAACAGTATCGCATGTAGATAGTAGAAGCTCTCTAAAGAAAATTCATTTTCTCTTGTCCAAAGACTTTTTGGAAAACTCCCCTGCTCATCAAACAGTTTTAAATGCCACTGACTTGCCAAGAGCACCTGATGTAGTAAAGCTTTGTCATTTCTTAAAACACAAATAGCACCAAGAAGAAGTAAACATTCCGCTCCTTCTACAATGCTTGGAATGTGATTGCTTGCAAGCACTCCTCCATGATCTCTGTAAAACACGCCCTGTTTACTATGAGTAAAATGCACCTCATCAACCTGGTAACCAAGTAGCGTCAAAAGGAAAGCTTTATACGTTAGTCCAAGCTGCCAATCAACTTCTCCAAAACTAAGCAGCTTTTCAATAAGGGGATATAAACTATCTCGTGCTTTCTCGCTATCCATAGAAGAAGGCTTTAAAAGATAAAGAGTCAGAAAACTTCTACAAAACGATATGTAGTCTTTTCTACTCTCAATAGAAAGTAAAAAACACCTATCAATACGAGTCATAAAAGACTCTATTGATAGGTGCTTTTCATTAACTTTAGTTCGAATATCCTGTTCCCAGCTATCTGCACTCAGAGTTGCATGATGTTTAGAATTTTCAACGTCATCTATAGGCATATGGCATTTTCTCATTCATCATGAATTTCAGGAAATTCTCACGATGATCGTTATAAGGATGAGAACTCACCTGCTCGTTCTTCTGAATTTTCCCCTTCAATCACTCTCTTCATTCTTTTTCCAGGTGTAAACTTAACTGCTTGTCTCGCAGGGATTACAATAGGAACAGAAGCATTCTTAGGATTTCTTCCGATCTTCTGTTTTCTTTGTACAACTTCAAAAACTCCAAAGTCTCTAAACTCTAGACGGTCCCCTTGTGAAAGACAATCTGTCATTGTATCAAGAAAGGCTTGGATGATACCTCTTACATCATTTGGATGCATTCCTTTCTTTTGTGAGATAATTTGTATGAGTTTCTTTTTAGTCATTGTCGCCATAACCTTCTCCCTGGTTGAGCTCAGAAAGCAAACCAATTTGTTTTCCTCTAGTAAAATCCCATTGTTGTATCATATTGATTTTCAGACAAGTCCTTTTTTAGAAGAACGTCATTTTTTTTAATTAGAGGTTACTTCGATTAGCATTTTTCGCTTCTTTCCAGCACTTACAAGTAAAAACTCACCGCCGATCAAATCTGCCTTCTCAAGCATAAATGCGGGGTCTTCTACTTTTTTATTATTTAAGTAAGCGCCACCATTTTTAATGAGTCTAACAGCTTCACCTTTAGACTGAAGAAGTTCAGCAGAAACAATCACTTCTACATATTTTTTTCCCACAACATCGTTAACTTTAAGAGATGCGGAAGGAATATCTTCTTTAATTTCCTTTAAAGTACTTAAATCTAGAGTTGCTGTCGATCCGGGAGATGCTGCTTTTGTTACTTTTATCGCAGTTTGCAATCCTTCTTCTTTATGAACAAACCTAGTCACTTCTTCAGCAAGACGTTTTTGCGCTGCGTTCGGTGGCAGAGTGCCATCTTCCATTTGCTTTTCCATTTCTTCGATTTCTTCAATATCTATGAAAGTCAACATCTTTAGAAGATTGATTACATCAGCATCAGCTACTCTATAAAGATACTGATAGAATCTATAAGGGGAGCAAAGATCTTGAGATAGCCATAATGCTCCACCTTCAGACTTACCAAACTTTTGACCGTCACTTCTTGTTAGAAGAGGAAAAGTCATTCCGTGAACTGAATCGCCTGTTTCCTTTTTCGTGTAATCCATACCAGCTGTGATATTTCCCCATTGATCGCTTCCCCCTATTTCAAGGCAAACGTCGTGTTCCTTATATAGGTAGCAAAAGTCATAGGCCTGCAGGGTCTGGTAGCTAAACTCTGTAAAACTCATTCCCTCTTCTGACTGAAGACGGGCTCTTACACTTTCCTTTCCAAGCATCGAGCCGATTCTAAACTGCTTACCCACATCTCTTAAAAAATCAGTGAATGAAATCTTGGAGAACCAGTCATCATTATTTAGCACCAAGGGTTTAGCTGTAGGATGGTCAAAATCTAGAAAATTCTCCAGCTGCTTTTTGATCGAAGAAACATTGTGCTTAAGAAGTTCCTTTGTAAGAACGGGTCTTTCCTTGCTTTTTCCTGAAGGGTCTCCTATTTTTCCCGTAGCCCCACCTAAAAGGACGACTGGAGTATGGCCGAACTTTTGAAACCAGGTAAGGGCAACAATTCCGACAAGATTCCCAAGATGTAGAGATTCTGCTGTTGGATCGAAGCCTATATAGAACTTAAGAGGCTTATCTGCTCTTTTGATCAGCTCATCAGATGTGAGAGCATCTATAAAGTTTCTTTTTTTAAGATGTTTGATAATGTTTTCATTCATGACATAACCTCAGGTATGCCACGATTTTACAAGCACATGCTAAGAATGTCTATTTATTTTCGACATCTACGACCAAGTCTTTTTCAGCCCCTTCAACAAGCTTTCCCTTTAGTTTTATAGCAAAAGTAGAAACTTTTTGAGAGATACTTGCTGTGTTTTGATTCTCATCAAACAAGGAGATTGACTTCGATTTAAGAGTTACTCTCTGCATTGCATGACGAGAAATCCACCTATGGATCTCTGTGATCTTTCTGTTGAGAGCTTGTTGCGTGATTTCTTCGTCAATTTTTTCGAAATGCCTTTTTAACTTCTCTCTAACTTTTTTCGTTTTTAAGCTCTCTTCGGCAATGTTTTTCTTGCTGTTTTTATGACTTTTTTCTTCCACTGCAAATCCTTAATGTATAGAAATGCGAACGCTCAAATCAAGTGTACGCACTCACCATTCTATATAGAATCTGATTATAAATCAAAGAGATCTTTTGATGTTAAAGTGGTGAAATGTATCGCATTTATAGTAAACTTACTTGTCATGAATCCTACAATTTTAGAAGATAAGGCATAAGGAGCCTTAATTATGACACTGGATAATTGCAAAAAACTCGCTGGTATAAAAGCTGCTGATCTTATTGAAGACGGTATGCTTGTTGGCATTGGAACTGGATCTACCGTCTTTTTTTTTATTGAGAGACTGATAGAAAGGTGTAAAGAAGGCCTTTCTATCTCTGCCGTATCAAGTTCCGAAAGGTCAACAAAGCAGGCTAAAGAAGGTGGCATTGTATTTAAGGATATTAACACCATAACAAAGATCGATTTAACTGTAGACGGGGCTGATGAGATTGATCACACCGGCCGCATGATCAAAGGTGGCGGAGGAGCTCTCCTTAGGGAGAAAATTCTCGCATCAACAAGCACATCAACAATTATTATTGTGGATGAGACGAAAACATGTGAAAAGCTTGGAAAACAAAAGCTTCCTGTCGAAATCGTTCCTTTTGGAATTGATGCTACGATCTATAAAATCAACCAACAGGGATACAAAGGCGTCGTACGAAAAAACAGCGATGGCTCTATATATTACACAGACAATGACAACATCATATATGACATCTATTTTGAACACCTTCTAGAAGAACCTGAAGCTGATCATTTAAAACTAATTAATATACCAGGTGTTGTAGAAACAGGTTTCTTTTTCAATCTGGCAAAAAAAGTGATCATCGCATTTGAAGATGGTCACATTGAAGAGAGGAACTAAAATGACATCAGATCTTATACCAGTGACTTTCCATAAAATCATGCAGGCAAAGTCATATACTGTATTTGTCCTTAGTGCACTCAGTAAAAATTTTGCAATTTACACTGACTCTAAGGTCGGACAAAACATCCAAATGCTTCTCACAGATAAGGAAAAGCCAAGGCCCTATACTCATGATCTTTTCAACAATGTTCTGCAGGGCTTTGAAATTAAATTGCTTCAGACTGTCATCTATGACGTAAAGGACACTGTGTATTTTGCAAGGCTCTTTGCAGAGCAGACTATTGATAGTAAAAAGCACATTCTAGAGCTTGATGCAAGACCAAGCGATTGCCTCACTCTTGCACTAATGAATAACATACCTATTTTCTGTAAAAAGGGTGTCGTAGAAAATCTTGTTGAAATACAAGATTACTAGTACCTGATATTGAATTTACCTTTGGCAAGGTTTTGTATTGCTTCAACTGCTTGTTGAGCATCCTCCCCCTCTGCTTCAATGCGTATTTTAGCTCCTTTTGCAGCAGCTAGCATCAATATTCCAAGAAGAGATTTCGCGTTTACAGCATAATCCTGATAGTTGAGCATGATAGAGCTTTTAAACGTAGAAGCACATCTAACAAGCTCTGTCGCAGGTCTTGTATGAAGACCTTTATCGTTCATAATAGTAAATATGTCTTTAACTGTTTTTTTCTTACTCATGATCCACTTCACAATGTGTAGCTAGAGGAATACCTTATAATTGTTTTTTCATCAATCATTTTCTACTCCTGCACTACATTTGCATTAGATTTTGTCGCTTTTAGCTCTTTTGTAAGCTCTCTGAATCTATCAATGAGAGTCTGAACTGGATGCTTTGATTGCATATCTACTCCTGTTGTCTTAAGGAGACTCACAGGATAATCAGAGCTTCCTGATGATAGGAATTTCAAATAGTTGCTCGGATCCTTAGATTTAGTAACCTGCTCAACAAGGTCAAAAGCAGCACTAATGCCTGTTGCATACTGGTACACATAAAAATTGTTATAGAAGTGAGGGATACGAAGGAATTCATACTGTATGTGATCATCATGACAAAAGTCTTCTCCATAATATTCCTTATTTAGGTTCATATAGAGGTCTTTTAAAGTCGAGACTGTTAACGGCACACCCTTTTCAGCAAGCTCGTGTATCTTTAATTCAAACTCTGCAAAAAGCACCTGCCTAAAGAGCGTTCCTCTAATCCCATCAATCTTTTGATTCAAAAGATAAATCTTATCATCTTCATTTTTTGCAGCTTTCAGAAGATGCCTAAAAACTAGTTCTTCATTAAATGTCGAAGCAACTTCTGCGACAAAAATGGAATACTGGGCATAAGGATAAGGCTGAGTTTTATCACTATAGTGAGAATGCATGCTATGACCTGCTTCGTGAGCAAGTGTCATTACATCATTAAGCGTCCCGTTATAGTTCATTAGGATATACGGATGAGAGTCATAACTGCCAGAAGAGTAGGCACCAGATCTTTTTCTTGCGTTTTCATACCTGTCAACCCACCTCTGTTCTGTGAGCCCTTTTCTCAATGTATTTTGGTAATCCTCTCCAAGTATTTTCACAGCATCTAAAGTAACTTCTACAGCATCATCAAAATCCATTTTGAAATCAGTATTGGGAGCGCATGATACATACATATCATAGGCATGAATCTTGTCTACTTGCAGATGATCCTTTCTAAAGGAAACATAGTCATGCATTGCGCCTATATTTTCTTTTACTGTATCAATCAAAGAATGATAAACCTTAGGGTCAATCTGATTTGGAAAGAGAGCAGCTTCTAAACATGAAGGATAGTTACGAGATTTCGAATTAAAAATATGCATCTGCACTTGACCATTTAGCATCTCAGCAACAGTATTCTCAAAACCTTTATAGCCTTCATGTAGGGCCTCAAAAGCATTTTTCCTAAGAACTCTATCTTCAGACTGCATATATAAGGAGTAAAGACCTTGAGAAAGCTCATGCTCCTTCCCCTCTTCATCTATGACGTTATCAAAAGTTAAATCCGCATTGTTATAAGCACTGAAAATTTGTGCAGGAGCATGAAGGGCTTTTGATGCTAGGGAAACAAGCTGTTCTTTATCGGTGGATAGAGTGTGTGGTCTAAGTCTTGTAATCTTTTCGAGGTATAGTTTGAATTCTACCAAGTTCTCATCTTTTAGAAATTCATTCATCATACTCTCTTCTATCTGTAGAATCTCTGGCTCTACGTATGAGCTGATACTTTGATACTCGAAGTAAAGATTCATAGCTTTATCGTAGAGTGTCTTATTTCCTTGATCAGCTAAATCTTCGTCATGTTTAAGGTGAGCATATACATAAAGATTTCCTAACTCTCTATCTATATCCATTTGCAATTTCAAAGCTTCGGTTAGAGTCTCTGAACTACTTCCAAGCTTTCCTTGGAACTGCTTCAGTTTTGTAAGTGGACCACTATCGCTTGAAAGTTTTTCAAAATCATTTTTCCAATCTTCGATACTCTTATATATAGGAGCCAAATCCCAGCAATCTTCATTCTTACTTTCACTTCTTTCTTTAGCCATTGCAAACCTAAAATTTAAATATTAAACTTCTGTATCTCAAGGTATTTAGAGTAGAACTTTATTGAATTCAACAACCGGATCATACAATTTAGCAGTATTTAAATCAAACTGCTAAATAAGATTGTAAAAAAACCCTTCTTTACCTACTCTGTTAGTTTGTTAAAACGTTCTTAAAAGCGGTCAATAAGGAGAAAATTATGACACAAGAAACAAAAGAAAAAATTAAATTAAGACCACTTGGAAATCGTGTCATTGCAAAAAGACTCGAGCAAGAGGAAACATTAAAAGGTGGAATTATCCTTCCTGATTCAGCAAAAAAGAAACAAGAGCGTGTAGAGATTCTCGCTGTTGGTAAAGGAAAAATGAATAAAGATGGCAGTGTTACACCATGCCCTGTAAAGGTTGGAGACACTATCTTAATGGACAAATATGCATCTCAAGAAGTCACGCTTGATGATAACGAGTACGTAATTGTGAATGCAGACGACATCATCGCGGTTTTTGAAGGATAAAAATCATAAAAAATTATTAGGAGAAATACATGTCAGCTAAAGATATCAAATTTAAAGAAGAAGCAAGACAAAAAATCTTGAAAGGGGTTCAGACTCTTGCATCCGCTGTAAAAGTTACCCTTGGTCCGAAAGGCCGCAATGTCATTATTGACAAATCTTTTGGCACACCACACATCACAAAAGACGGTGTTACTGTTGCAAAAGAGATTGAGCTTGAAGACAAGCACGAAAACATGGGCGTGCAGATGGTTAAAGAAGTTGCAAGCAAAACAGCAGACACTGCTGGTGATGGTACAACAACTGCAACTATTCTAGCAGAAGCGATTTACTCAGAAGGTCTAAGACTTGTTGCTGCAGGCGCAAGTCCAATGAGTCTGAAAAGAGGAATTGAGAAAGGTGTTATTGCAATTACAGAAAACCTTTCAACAATGTCAAAAGACATTAAAGATCAAAAAGAGCTTATCCAAGTCGCAACTATCTCTGCAAACAACGATAAAGAAATTGGAGAGATCATTGCTAAGACTATGGAGAAGGTTGGAAAAGATGGAACGATCACTGTTGAAGAAGGGAAAGGTTTCGAAACTACATCTGATGTGGTAGAGGGCATGAACTTTGACAGAGGTTATCTATCTGCCTACTTCGTCACAAACCCAGAAACGCAAGAAGCTATCTTAGAAAATGCTTTTGTTCTTATCTGCGATAAGAAAATTGCTGCAATGAAAGAGTTCCTACCTGTTTTGCAAGCTGTTGCAGAAACAGGAAGACCGCTACTCATCATCGCTGAAGATGTCGAGGGCGAAGCTCTTGCAACACTTGTTGTAAACAGACTAAGAGCTGGTTTAAAAGTTGCTGCTGTAAAAGCTCCTGGCTTTGGTGACAGAAGAAAAGCTATGCTTCAAGACCTTGCTATACTAACAGGTGCTGAGTTCGTATCAGAAGAGCTTGGTCTAAAACTTGAAAACGTTACAGTTGAAATGCTCGGAAGCGTTAAAAAGGCTGTGATCAAGAAAGAAGATACAACACTTGTAGAAGGTGGCGGAAAAAAAGAAGAGCTTACTAAACGTAAAGAGCTTCTTAAAAGACAGATTTCTGAAAGCGATTCAGACTACGATAAAGAGAAGTTGCAAGAGCGTCTTGCAAAACTTTCTGGTGGTGTTGGTGTGATTCGTCCAGGCGCTGCTACTGAAGTTGAAATGAAAGAGAAGAAAGACCGTATTGATGATGCCGTTCACGCAACGAAAGCTGCTGTAGAAGAAGGCATTCTTCCAGGTGGTGGTGTTTCTCTTATCAGATCCATAGACACGCTAAAGAAACTCTCTGAGTCCACTACTGGCGATGAGAAGCTTGGTCTTGAGATCGTCATAAAAGCAATCACAGCACCTATCAGACAAATTGCTGAAAACTCTGGAGAAGAGGGTTCTATCATTCTACAGAAAGTTCTTTCAATGAATGGATCTGAAGGTTGGAATGCTTTAACAGATACTTACGGTGATATGTTTGATATGGGAATTATTGATCCGAAGAAAGTTGTAAGACTTACTATTGAGCTTGCAGCATCTATTGCAGGACTTCTTCTAACAACAGAAGCTACTGTAACTGATGAGCAAAAAGACGATGCGGCGCAAAACGCTGCTCCTGTCGGCGCTCAGTACTAAGCAGCTTTAAGCACTGCTTTAAAGACGCGATCTTTAGTTAGGTCGCGTCTTTTTTTTGCGATAATTCTTACTTGCAAAATCTACTTTCTTTCGTCATATATAAAAGAAAAGAGAGTATTTCTATGCGCAGACTCATTGGGCTATTGATCATTCTTGTTATTCTTATCATGGGCAGCTGTGTATTACTATACTTCTTATTTCCAGATATGACTTCAAGGATCCTTACAGAAAAGCTTAATGTAAAAACAAGCATAGAGCATATTTCTCTACGAAAAGAAGAAGCCATTATACGAGGATTAACCATCAAAAATCCCGATGGTTCTTCAATCAAAAAAGCTTTAACGGTAAAAGAAATTGATATCAAAGCACCTTTTTCTCATTACTTCGGCAACCCCATCATCATTGACGAAATCACCCTTGATAAAGTGTATGTAAGCATTGAACTCTCAAAAAACAATAAGATCCCCTGCAACTGGAATTTCATTATTAAGAACATGCATGATGAGAAACCACGTTGGTACTCAATCAAAAGAAAAGGGTTGATTAAGAAACTTATTCTAAAAAACGTAACTATCGAAATCAAACAGTTTGGCAAAAAATCTCAAGTGCTTTCTCCTGAACCAAGGATGGAATTCAATGACATTGATGTGGACGAAGGGATACCTACCAGCGAGTTTTCTAAGGTTATCGTTTCAAGGATGATGGGATCTATCTTCTCTCTAAGAAGTATCGCAAGACTCTTCACAGCACCTTTTACTTTCTTTATGCCAGGAAGCTCTGGCGACGGTGACGAGTGCCCTAACTATTCAAAATAAGCCCATTTGAAATCAACAGAACCAACGTCTGAGAGGTATACACCTTTTAGCTTAGAGTTCTTAATGTAGAAGTTGGTTGGGTACATAATCGGAGCAAGTGGCATATCTGACATAAAAAGCTCTTCAGCTTCATTTAGCATCAGCTCTTTCTGAGAAGCATCTAGAGCAAGCACAGCCTTCTTAAGTAAATGAATATATCTTGGGTCTTCCCAGCCTGTCTTATTTGACTTTTGCTTACTTTCCTTAAAAAGAGATAAGTAATAGTAAGGATCTAAATGATGCGTTCCTCTACCAAGAGCTCCTATCTGATAATTCCTACCATTCATATCACTTAAAAAGACTTGCCACTCCTTGCTATCTAACTGCACTTTGATTCCAAGACCTTTCAACCATTGCTGTTGGATCGCTTGTGCAAGAACATGCCTTGTTTGGATATTTGGATATGAAAGAACTACGGTAGGAAACGTTTCTCTTGTTAGCTTGAGCTCATGAAGAGCTTTATCTAAATATACATTTGCTCTTTGAATATCTCCATCAAGAAAGTAGTTTTTATGGATGCCATGCATCTTGGATGGTAGAAGAGCAAGCGCTGGAACCTCAAAGCCTTGAGTTACGTGCTCAATAAGCTCCTTCCTGTTGATTGCTAAAGTTAAAGCCTTTCTTAAGTTCACATTATTTAAGGGGTATTTCTGCGTATTGAAACTATAGAAGTACAGAGATGCTGTTGGGAAAGAGCAGACTTGCATCTTCTGCTTCAGCCTTTTAATGCTATCCACAGGAAGCATAGAGAGTGGAGAGCCTGCCCAATCAAGGTGCTTTTTCTCAAATAATGAAAGCTGGGTCATTTCATCTTCTATGATCTGCAGCTCAATTTTTTGAATTCTAACCGATTCTTGATCCCAATAATGGGGATTCTTTTTAAGCAATATTTTGTTTTGACGGAGCCATTTTTTAATTACAAAAGGTCCACTTGATACAAAAACTTTCTTTCGCTGGCTGCTCGACGAAGCTTCTTCACTCAAAGACCTTGGCATCGGAAAAAAAATCTTTGTAGCAACAAGCTCTAAAAAGTACTCCTCTGGATACTCAAGCTCTACCTTAAGAGTCCTATCGTCTAAAGCTTTGATTCCTACATCATTGATAGGACACTCGCCTAAATAAGCCTTCCTAGCGTTTTTGATACAGAACAGATAGTCAGGATTATAAGCTGCAAAACTTGGATCTAGAACTTGCTTCCAACTATCTTCAAAGTCTCGAGCTGTTATCAGCTTTCCATCTGAGAAGCATGACTGCCTTATAGTGAAGAGGTACTCTTTCTTGTCTAAAGAAATGTTAACGTCTTTTGCAAGAGCCAATTCAAGGCCTTTGGGAGTATTTCTTGTTAGGCCTTCATAAATAAAAAGAGCGAATTGACCGGTAATATTATCTGTGTTTTTTCTTGTGTCAAGAGAGAGTGGATCAGACATCAAGCAAAGCTTTAAGGTCTTATAAGCATCATTATACACCAGGTCCCTGGGTTTCTTGGCGATCAGAACTACTACTGCAATTAAGAGAGTGATGGAGATAAAAATCGAAATTAATTTTTTCATATTGAAAAAAGCCAGTGATCCACAGTTAATCCCTGCTTGAAAAAAACCTGCATATAAAAGTCATCTCTAGGATATACTACACTTGTTTTTATTAGGATAAGAAAGTGTATTTTGCCTAAGTTGGTTTGTCTCTTTTTTTATTTTCAATCAAGTTATACCCTTAAAAGCATATGAGCGCTATTTCAAGTAAAACTACCTGGATCACAGGTATTGCTATTTTTTCCATGTTTTTTGGAGCAGGTAACGTTGTTTTCCCCCTTCTTCTAGGGAAAATGTGTGGGGATCAAAATTCATATGCCACGATAGGCCTTTTGCTAACAGCGATAGGAGGTCCTCTACTTGGCTTATTTGGAGCTATGCTTTTCCAAGGAAATTTTAAGGAGTTTTTCTGCCGTATTGGCACAGCACCTGGCTACATATTGATGATAATAACAAGCCTGCTTCTAGGCCCATTCGCAGTGATGCCAAGGTGTTTAATTGTTTCCTATGCTGCTCTAAATAGTTTTTTCCCAGGCCTTTCACTATTCTCTTTTAGCATTCTGTCAGCAGCAGTGATATTTCTATTAGTTTTCAAAAAAAACAAACTACTCCCCATTTTAGGGACTACTCTGAGTCCCATACTTTTGATTTGCCTTATACTTATTATAGCAATCAGCTTCTTTGGCGGAAGCGAGACCCATGTTGAGATGACCCCTATGCGGGCACTCACAAGCGGACTTCTTGTTGGCTATGACACTATGGACCTTATTGCATCCATATTTTTCTCTGTATCTATCTGGTCTCTATTAAAAACAAAGCTTAGATCTGAGCATCACCCTGATACTCGCTACGAAACAAAAGTATTTCTTATTGCAGGAAGCTTTGCAGGAGTTCTTCTTGGTTTGGTATATATTGGGTTTTCCCATGTGGCATCTCTTCACATACCTCTTCTTCAAAACGTAAGTTCAGAAAATCTACTAACTACCCTCGCCTTTTCATCTCTTGGGTCCATTTTTGGCATTCTTGCGAACCTTGCAATAGGGCTTGCTTGCCTAACAACTATTATGAGCCTTGCTGTTACGTTCACAGAGATTTTAAGAAATGATTTTAAATTGAAGAAAATCAATCATCCTACCTGGATTTTTATTATAGTGGTACTTACTGCTCTTTTTTCAAATCTTGGCTTCAGCACCATTATGAAAATCATCCATCCAGCTGTAGAGATTTGTTATCCAGCGATCATCATCTTAACCATTTGCAACATCTTATATAAGACATGTAACTTCAAAATGGTTAAATTACCTGTATATGCTACTTTTGCAATCACCCTATTTATAAAGGGTATTTTTGTAATGAAAGCCCTATAAAAAAAGCCTTTCTCATTTAAGAGAAAGGCTTTTCAAAGTTGTTATATTCTTTAAGGTCTTAGAGAAGCCCCATTAGTGATGAAATAATCATCTAAATTGAGCTTATAAGTAGAAGAGAGCTGTGGGACTTGATCAAACCCATCATCATGTAATCTAGCTCGTATCTTAGTGAGCAGCTCACGATAGGTTATCTGATAGTTATACTCTCTTAAAGTTTCAAGATAGGCTGCAGTAAGAGCCCCAGCTCCCTTGCTAACACCTGTTATCTGTCCTCCATCTGCTGATGTCTGCTTATCCTTGCAGCCACTTATCATCACAACATTAGGAAGTTTTTTTAACTCTGAACTTGGAGCTGTTGTCTGTTCAAACGAATATTCCCCATCTACCGTCCACTTATATGGAAGGTCCATGATGGTTCCGCTATGACAACAGTCTGTTACAGCAGTTAATTTCACGTCTGCATCCAAGGCCTTTACGAGATATTCATAAATGATATCATCTTCGATATAGCCTTCGTAATCAGAATCGATTGGACAAAGAGCCTCATCTCTTTTGTCCTTTTCATCACCGTCTGTATCTCGCACATAGCTTCCATGACCAGAATAATGCATGTAAGCACGTTTTGATACATTGGCTCTTTCTACGAAATTATCAAACTGCTTTAGGATGTTTCGTCTTGTTGGGTATAGGTCTGTTCCTTGCTTATAATCAGACATTACAATCATCTCTTTGTCTGTCACAGCAAGTGTAGGCTTTAGAAAACGATTCATGACATGTTCAACGTCATGAATACAGTTTTCGAGCTCATAGTCAGACCCTTTATAGTCAATGCCTATAAGAAGCGACACTAACTTATCATTATAAACTGGTTTTGATACTTTAGACGCATCGATAGCGAGAGCTTCTTCGGGGAAAAGCCTAGCAAACAGAAAGCTTGCTGCGTCTTCTACTCCCTTAGTATGCTTACGCCTTGTAACCCTTCCACCACCTACAGAATCTAGGTAGACGGTGTAAGCGTTCTCATACACATCTGGGTAAGATCCATCAACTTCCAAAAGAGAAGAAAAATCTGAATCTTTGACTTTCTCATGCCTTAAAATATCCAAAAGAATTTTTTCTTTTTCTGACAATTCTTCAGTTGCTTTATCAAGCAAAGACATCCCTCCTGCATCTACAAATGACATCATTGAAAAAACAGTAAACAATACTGCGGTAACCATCTTAATCGTCTTCATGGTAAATCTCCTTTATATTGAGAGTTTATTTCTGATTAAGGTCTAAGAGCAGTTTGTTGCCTCATGTAGTAGTCATCAAGATCCAGTTTATGTGTAGAAGAAAGCTGAGGCCTTTGAGGGAACCCGCCGTAAATTAACTTTCTATGTACGCCTTCAAGCAGCTGTCTATAGGTAATAACATAGTTATGCTCCCTCAGCGTCTCTAGATAGGCTGCTGTCATAGCGCCAGCACCTTTATGAGAGCCAGAAATCTTACCACCATCAGCTGATGTTTGTGTATCCTTACAGCCACTTAACATTACAACATTTGGAAGATCTCTTAACTCTGAGTAAGAAAGTTTTTGTTCCTCAGTAAATGAACCATCAGCAAGCCATTTGTAAGGAAGATCCATGATCGTTCCGCTATGGCAACAATCTGTTGTTGCTGTTAGCTTCACAGATGGATTAAGGCCTTTTATAAGCCTTTCAAAAATAACATCATCTCTTATGTAACCACTACGGTCACAGTCGACGGGAACTAGGACCTCATCTTTATAGTCTTTTTCATCACCATCTTTATCCCACATGTAGCTACCATGTCCTGAATAGTGGAAGTAGGCTTCTCTTGTTTGATTTGCACGAGATGCAAATTCATCAAATTTCTTAAGAATATTGTTTTTTGTTGGATAAAATTCTGTGCCATATTTGTAATCAGACATCACGATCATTTGATTGGATTTTATACCAAGAGTAGATCTCAAAAGCTGATCCATTACATGTTCAATATCATGGATGCAATTCTGAAGCTCATTCTTAGTGTTTTTGTAATCGATGCCGATAAGTAAGGAAACAAAATGACCATCACTATCACGAACTGGCTCCTTAACTACAGCTACCTCTTCAACATCATCAGATGGGAATAGGAGTGACATTAAGTACTTAGCAGCTTTAGTGATTGAGCTCAGGTACCTTTCTCTTGTTGGTCTGTCACCAAGTGATTCTAGATAGAGAGAGTAAGCTTTTTCATAAGCTTCAGGATAAGAACCGTTCGTCTCTTCGAGAGTGGAAAAATCCTCTCTTGAATTCCTTAAACTATCGTGGTGAAGAATATCCAGAAGTACTTGATCTTTACCAGTAAGTTCAAAAGCTGGTTTCAGAAGTAGTGGGTTACTACGTACTGAGTCTACATCCCTTTGCCCATCAGCAAAAGAACACAGTGTTGCAAAAGCAACTGTAGCGCCAAGTAGTGATTTATAAAATTTCATATTACTCATCTCCATTTCTTTGTTAATAAAGGTCTAGATGATTGTAAAAAGCATCATTTACGTTCATTTCCAAATATTTGACAAATGAAATTTCTTTAAAATAAAAAACCTCATCGTATATGGTCTAAAACCTTTAATTATGGATATTGAGAATATATTATGATCTGCCGCTTTTTTATTTCACTTACATTTATTTTAGCATTCATAAATATATCATACAGCGACTTGAAACAATCTTTAAGCTTTAATAATAATGTTGGAGATTGCATCACAATTGGAGTACTTTCTCATCCGCATAATCTACAAAACAACGTCCATTTCCAATTAATCACTCCAAAAGGACAAGGACCATTTCCTTTAGTCATATATTTGCATGGAGCAAAATCTGGTCCAGGGATTCTTAGTGCTAGAAATTCTCAAGATCACTTTAGGTGTTGGCTTAAAGAAGGAGTAGCAGTACTAGTCCCTTCTTTACCTGGATTCGGGTATAGCGATGGACCTTGCGACTATTGCGGTGAGTATACCTTAGAAGCACTGAATCAAGTGATTGATCATGTAAAAAGCTTAGAAAACATTTCTGAAGATCGGATAGGCGCTGTAGGCTTTGGGATGGGTGCGATAGCAGCTACTCTACTTGGAACTAAAAGAGACGATCTTTCTTGTATAGCAGCAGCTAGTGGCATGTACAATTTACATGATGCTTTTGCGGACTCTTTTGTACTTAAATGGGCTTTTGCAAACAACCGATTTTTCCCTATGAACAAAGAAGAGATCAAAAAGAGATCGATGTATTTTCAACTGGAAAAGATTCACACGCCTATTTTGTTTTTGCACAGTGAGGATGACCCCGTAGTATCTTGTTACCAGTCCATCAGAGCTCACCAGAAGCTGCTACAAAATAAGCGTAAATCTTACCTTGTGCTTATTAAGCGTGACACGCACCAAATTCCAAAGAAATACAGCTTTCCACCAATCACAGCGTTTTTGAAAAAGCACCTTCTTCAAGAAGACTAGCGATGACCTCTACCGCCATGCCCGTGGTGCCCACCGCCACCACCTCTATGACCACCACCTCCGTGACCTCTTCCATGATGATCCTCATGATGATCTCGTCTATGATGCCTATCACGATCATGCCTCCAACCGCCGCGGCTATAATAGTAGCCTCTGCCGTATCTTGGTCCAACTTCATAGTATCCTGGTCCGTAACTAGTCCCGTATCCACCTGGGTTTACTCTAATTCCTTGCCTTTGACACCAAGAATAATACTGATACTGGTTAGAAAACCATATTGAGTAGTAGAATCCTGGGCCACTCCAATTATCGTAACCATCACCAAATTCTAGAACAACATCTGGTCGTTTCTGATGGTAAGTATTACCGATAGATGGAATGCAGCACACAAGAGCTACGAATATTACTAAATATCTAAACATACACACACCTCAAATCTTAATATAACAAATTAAGATTTTAATTGTGCTTATAATTTATTCAAATAAGCCTTAAAAAGGCTTAAGAAGCTAAATCAGAAGAATTACGAACTATTTAATATATTCAGAAATAAAATTAAGAAAAAGTTCATCCCAGGAGCTTGAGTAACCCATTAACTGGTAAAGCCTTTCCTTATCTTCATCATTAAGAGTCTTACCAATAGTCTCTTGAGACTTTGTAAGAAAATCGCAGTCAGAAGAAGCAAAACTTACTAAGCTTTCCTTAGAACAGGTATCCTGAGCACCTTCTGGAGCAACCTTCAAAAGAGAAACATTTGTTAAAAGGAGCTTAGGTGCCATTGAAGTCTGAAAATAGTAGGTTAAGTCACTTATAGATAGGGACTCCAACGTGGTCAAAGGAGAAACAGCTAGAGGAAGAGAATTGTCATTTAATAGCTCTTCATCATGATTCCCCATCATTTTTGCCCTAGGGTGTTGCTGGAGCAGCAAAAGACTTGAGTCGAAGAATTCATGATCCTTATTTTTGTTTAGTAGATTCAAAAAGAAAGGAAAGCCCTCTTCAAAGTAACTAGAACTAGCTCCACCAAGATAAACAAGAACCTTTTGATTCAAATCATCTATCTTGAGTTTTGAAAACAACTTCTTTCTGATTTTTTGCTTTTTCTCTCTTAACAAAGAAAGCTTTTTTATTTCAGAGGTAGAGCAGAAGCCTATTCCAAAAGTCTTTAGAGAGCTCAAATCGATTTCTTCTTTATCTGAGCAGAAGATTTGACTAGAAGCAAGGTTTTGGTTAGCAAATAGAACTCCAGTCACCCCTTGTTCCAAAGTTGCTTTTAATTTGTCTGAGTAATCTTTACAGACCCAACTTTCAGGATTATCATAATAAACAAACCTTGCAGCTTTTGAGTTAAGAGCTTTTAACTCATTGTGTAAGGCTACAATTAGATCTTCACTAATGTCTGTTAAAATGAGTTTGCTACTACTTATCTTATGAGCTAGAAGCTTTGCAATCGGTTCTATTTCTTTCTGAGGAAGAGTTCCTATGGAAGAATTTTTCGACCATATGCTAATTCTTTTGTGCGGAACCTTTTGCTCTCTTAACACTTTCTCTGCGTTGTCACCCGCGTAGATTTCAAAAGAAATTCCATTTTCCTTAAGAACCCTTGTTAGGTCAGCAAAATGGTTAGCTGGCCCAGGATGCAGCGTGACTAAACAAACGGAAGTTTGTTTAGCAAAAACACATGCACAAGAGCACAACAAAATAGCTAGTAATTGGGATATCTTTTTCACAGCAACAACATCAAAAATGTTGCCGAAATATATCAGCGTTTTTAAAACATTGCAATAAGTAACATTAAAGCTCTTCAATAATTTTCATGCACACTTCAGGGAACTGCTTTTTTTCATCAAGAGCACTCTTTAGTGTAAATACAGCTTTTTTAACATCGTCTGGGAAGCTCTCAAAAACAGAGTCATCATCCTTCGGCCAAGAAGCATCTCTTGTAGCCTTGTCTGGCCATCTAGAGTATGTCACATAGTAGCCTTCTTCAGACTTATGAATGGAAGAGCCTAAGGCACCCTTTTCTTTCACAAAGTATGTAGCGATCATTTTCCAAGCTTCTCTGAAATCATCTTCTAAGCCAGGTTTCACATATCCTTGATATAGAACAGCAAACATCGTACTAGACCTCCTATCAGCCTAAATCTTAGTCTTATATTATTTTAATCATGAGTCATCTTTTGGTTTTTTTCTATAAAAACATACTGAGAGCCTATTCTCAACTAACTCTCTTAATTCAAGAGGTCTGTAATTAACTTAATTAAATTGATCATTTAATATTAATCAAATTATCCAAAAGAACCTTTTATTTAATTATCTATTTTGGAAAATGAGAGGTAGAAGAGTATGGAGGGATCTATGAGTATCGAAAGAAAATCAAGTTCTTCTCTATGGGCTAAAATGAAAAATAAGGTCCAAGATACTACGAGAGGAGAAAAAAAAGGGTCGACTAAGAAAAAAGCAAAAGACCCTAAAAAGAGCAAAAAGCGCTCACTTAGTTCTTTAAGAGAGCAAGCAAAGCAATATATTGGAAAGGCTAAGAAGAGTCACCAAAAACATAAAGCAAAGACAACAAAGAAAAGAAAGCAGCTTGTGAAAAAAGCCCGTAGCATTGTGAGAATGCTACCTAAAATTAAATAAATACAGTCTTTTAGCTGTTGTAAGTTGACGAAACGTTTGTATTTAGCAAATACAAAACGCTATTCCTTTTGGAACGTTGCAACTACTTGAAAGCACAGATCAAGAAACCGAGTTTTTTTTATTTATGCTTCTTTGCGCTCTTTTGCAAATATACTTTGTTTCAGAAGATGTACTTTTTTCAAGAAAATCCTCGCACACCCCTATGACCCAATCAGGCTTTGATTTTGATGCGTCATTTAGCCAGTTTGCAACAGAATTTTGCACATACCTTGAAGGATCATTATATAGATCTTCAAAAATTCCAAAAGCTAGGCTTGGATCTTTTTTAAGCTCATTAAGATGCATGCACCAAACTCCTCTTGGCCTTGTGAGCTCTACAACAAACCTTCTAATATTTTCAGAATCGCTTTTAGAGAATGCTTTTAATAGACTGATCCCTTTATCAAGTTCTTTAGCTAGTTTCTGCCTTATAGCAAGCCACGCCCACTCTCGAACTGAAAAATGTGGATCATCCGCATACAGCATCATTGCCTCTAAAGACTCTTCGAAACAAAGGTCACTACAACCAATCACACAGCAACCAAAAGCACGGGCAGTATCAGAGGGATGGTTTTGCAAAACCTTAGCTTCACTAAGGCCTAGTGTTCGATAAATCCACTCTCCTGCAAACTGTACTCTTTTGACTATCCCAAGATCTTTTGGTATTTCTTGAACATCTTCATCTGGATACATGGCATTCAGCAAGATGCTAAGGTCCATAGCAAGGGCTTCAACAAGATGGGCTGTCTCAACCTCACCATGATTTAGCTTCCTTTTTCTTTCCTCTGATACTGATGCAAGAGTTTTCACTTAATTATGCAGATTCCTCAGCTACATCGCTTGCAGCTATTGTTCTTTCAAAAATGTCAGCAAGCACTTTGAAGCCTTCCGTATCTCTTGTTTGCTTTGTTTCAACATCTCTTGCTATGAAGCCAAAATCATGGTCTTTTGAAAAACCGTGAGGCCATTCAAAATTACCAAAAAGAGTCCAAAGCAAGCAACCTTTTACATTAATCCCTTTATCTTGAGCTTCTCTTACTGCCTGGGAGAAATCCGCTATGTATTTTGCTCTTCTTCCATCCATTTTTTTAAGAGCTTCTCGCTCATCATCATTTGAAGCATTTACAATATTTTTACCCGCCGTACCAGCCTCAGTTATAATGAGTGGCAAATCATTGCCAAGTCTTGCATCCATCTCTTCAAGAATAGGCAGTATCCCCTGAGGATGGAAGCGGAAGCGCATAGACTCCACCATTTCTTCATTTTCTCTACAGGTGGAATCAGGAATGTATCCACCAAGAAGAGGCGCTGTGTAGTACTGCACTCCTAAAAAGTCCAAGGAGTTTGTGTTCTTTTCAGCCCACTGCATAAAAGATTCATGGAATGCATAGGTAAAGACAAAGCTTGTGATTCTTGCTATATAGTTCCATCTAGATGAAGGTATAAATCTTAGAGCTTGGTGCGTCATACCAACATTTAACGGATTCTCTCCAGCTAAATCATGTAGTCTTTCATAGACTCTTTTATGAGCTTCTAGCATGTTTCTTGTAACATGTGCACTCATCCAGAAATTCCCCTTGCCAGCAGCAGGAAAGTCTCCAAGGATATAGTTTTCAACAGCATTTACGTTGGCTTCATTAAACGTCACAAAGTGACTTACATGATCACTTAGCTTCTCGTATGCATATGCAGAAAACTGTACAAACTTATCTATTCCATTGTGTGTTTCAAAAAGACTTCTTCCTGACTCACCAAGAGGTGTAACAAAGTGGTGCAGCGAAACAATTGGAGTCAGACCTCTATCCTTGAAGTAGCCTGCTGTCTCAACATAACGTTGCATTGCCACATCATTAAAGGAACCATCTTCATTTAAAACATCAGCCCATTCTACAGAAAAACGTATGGTATTACTGTTTGCTCTTAAAGCTGCATCAGCGGCTGTTTTCATGCCAGCTTTTGTAAGAACATCCACACCTTGACCAGGAGCTAGGTGAGCCTTTTCACCTTTAAAATGCTCATCTGAGTATTCACCCCAGTCTGAGTTTTTACAAAAGTCCTTATCTGAAGTATTTTGGTAAGTAGAAACAGAAAATCCCATCATTTCTGTTTTAGCAGGGTCTAAACTTACCTCATCTCTCGAAATAGCAGGAAGGTTAACACCATCTTGAAACTGCTTATCACCTTCACGGATCCATTCCACTAAATCTCCAGCAAGCCAAAAAGGAGTCGATACGGCAGAGCCGCAAGCAAACACGGCTGCTATAGCTACAGAGTATACCCTTCTTGAAAGACTCCCAAGATACGTAGCATTTTCTGGCTCATTAGGCAAACATGCTCCAAGAACTTGGGTCGAACAAAACTGGAGAGGACACTTCAATACTTCTTCAATAGTAGACATAATTACCTCTGAAATTATAAATAAATATAAATGATATTCACTTACGAGAATATTAATCAATTATTAAGATATTATAAAAGATCATTAAAGCAGATTGAAAGGTTAAATATAAAAAAACTCCACTTTTAGATGGTATACCTAGAAGTGGAGTTATAGACTCATTAGTAGAATTTTATAGGTCAGAAACTAACTCAAGATCCTGATTTACTCTAAATGTCTTCGGAGACATATGAAAAGGCTCATAGTCACACGCTTCCCAGTAGCTATCCTCTTCTCCTTCGTAGGAAACAAGAAGCTGCTCGCCAGGGTTAATTTTTCTTTTTGCAAAGTAGATCACTTCTAGGCTTCTTTCTGGAAGATTATAAGAGTTTTTACCAATTTCAATCGTATCAGCATATACATTTGGATCTTCAGAGTGATTGATAGATCTTGTAAAATTGCCCTTCTTTAAAGCATCTAGCTTGATAGCATAAAGTCTTGCTGGAGAAAATCTATTAGCACGATCGTACTGTTTTTGTTCTTCTTTGTTTAAATACATGTCTGAGAGAGGCGCAAAAGCGTAGTCAGCATCATCTGGCTCGTTCTGAGGTACAATAGTAACTTCACCTGTATACGGAGCAATCACACTTCCTTTTTCAATAGGAGCTGCATCAGTCCTGAGAAATAAGCCCTCACCAAGGTTATTTGGAAGAGTTTTACGAACGAATTGCTTTGGCAACTCATGCTTTTTAATTTCTTCTGAAATCTCAAAGATCTCTTTTAGAACTTTCTTTGAAGCTTTTCTAATCGCAAAATTCTGCCTGTCAACCTCTCTTGCAATGATTTCATCTACTTCTTTACTAATAATCTGACTTGTAAATTTAAACATAAATTCTCTCTAAAAATAACTATTATTTCCTTTTAAATATTATACACAAAAAAATCAATTAATTGCGATCCAAATAAAAATTATAAATTTTGAGAACTTGAGGAATACTACAACATAAACTTCTTATGATTAAGATGCTAGACCTACACTAACAAGCAGTCAAAATAGTATTACGTTTGTACTTGTATTAGTTTTCTGTGTTTATGTAAGTCACATTGAGATTGGAGCGAATCTTCTCTATAGCTTTCTTTTGAAATTCGCCTTCTAGATATTGTTTTCTGCCAAAATTAAAAGAATTTCCATAATCAGGATCTTCAAATCGCTCACCTGCAAAATACCTTTTAGAGTTGTATCTTGGGATGATATGCCAATGAAAGTGAGGGTCGGGATTCTTTTCCCTATAAGCTTGGTTCATTAGATATGCTACATTAAAGTGCGTTGAAGCAAAACTTTTCTTAAGAGCTGGCAAGTACACTTTTAGAATCTCTCGATACTCTTTAGCCTCTTCATCCGTCATCTCTTCATAAGAGCCAA
Source organism: Chlamydiia bacterium (assembly GCA_022601395.1). Classification (GTDB taxonomy): domain Bacteria; phylum Chlamydiota; class Chlamydiia; order Chlamydiales. The sequence goes on from JAJACS010000013.1 coordinate 33,226, forward strand.
AATGTCTTTGTGAAGTAATAAGTGATCGACCAAGATATGCTTGGTTTTTCCAATAAGTAATCTTCCAGTGCTTTGTAAAAGCGATGGTAGCTTTATATTTTGTGCTATCTGTGCAAAGAATGCATTGTTCAAAGTGATCCTCAGCTTCTTCGTTATAAGCAAAAAATTGAAGTTTCTCATCTGCAAAAGAACAGCTAAACAAAGTAAACAAGCACCCAAGGGAAAGTAAAATACGTTTTGCTTTTTTCATACTAGACATCAAGCTTCTCTATTACATCTTCTGTTAACCTAAACACTGTCCACTCATCCATCGGTTTAGCACCTATTTTTTTATAGAAATTAATTGCTTTTTCATTCCAGTTAAGCACCCACCAGTCTGCTCTTCCACAATTTCTTTCTTTTGCGAGTGAGCAGATCTTTTTCAAAATCATTTCTCCGTAGCCTTTCCCTCTAAACTCTTCTCTTACATAGAGATCTTCTATATAGATTCCTTTCCTACCAAGAAAAGTAGAAAAATTGTGAAAAAACAGAACAAAACCGACACTTTTTTCGCCTTCTTCTGCAATAAGAACCTCTGGACCTTTAGAATCATTAAAAAGGCTTTCATGAAGTGTCTCTTCATCTGCTACAACCTCATGAAGGAGCTTTTCATAGTCAGCAAGTTCTTTGATAAGCTGAAGTATCAAAGGGACATCTTGCTTTTCAGCAATTCTTATTTTCAAATCTAGATTTTTCATTATTACTCCTCTATTAGAGACAGTAATTATACCCTAGATTATTAATAAAAAGGAGTAGAAATTATGCCTAGGACTTTTCAGATGAAGGAGCAACAAAAGCATGAAAATTCCATTTTACCTGGTATCCAAGCTTCTTACAAATACCATAGGCCATACCACCAGTTTGTAAGTAAGTGGCTCCAAAATGACATCCTGCTGTGATAGCATCATGGAGAGCGTACCGTCTAAGTTGTGTACTGAGGCCTTGACGTCTATATTCTGGAAGTGTCGCTCCATTCCAAAAACTGACGATATCGCCTTCAACAACCGTTGTTAAAGTAGATACGACTTTACCATCTTTTCTAGCTACCCAGTGATGCGCTCTACCATTGGGTATTTGAGAAGATTCCCACATTACTTTTTTGAAATGAATTTTATTTTCTTCTCCATAATCGAAAACTTTATCGATTACGTTCATGAACTCATCCATTTCAGTTTTATCTTTTACAAGCTCTAGAGTAATGCTTTTTGGTACGTCAGCTTTTGGAATCGACTTGTCTAAAATGCCAAGAAGACCCTGAAAAACGCCTAAGTCTATAAAGCCCCTGTCTAAGAGTTTCTTTTTAAATTCAGGATCTTCAGTTTCATCAACGTACCAGACAAATGGAACTTCCTCTTTCTTAAAGTAGTTCATTTGAGCATCGATACACTGATCATACCTGCTTTTCTTCGGACACCCTAGTAAGCCATTATGAAGAGGAAAATGAATTCCAGATAAGCCTCTCTTAATCCCATCCACAATTTCGAAAGTCGCATTAGGCACAACCTTAGATTCAGTTAAAAGAATATAAAGTAGATCAAAATGATCTATCACCATTTTTCTTTGATCTTCTTTTGTAATCTCTTTCACAAGCTCTGTAGGCGGTAAATCTGCAATCATTCAACTCTCTCCAAATAAAGTCTTATAAACTCAAATACTTTAAATAAAATTTAAAAAATCAGCAACTTTTGTTTTTAAAATAGTGAAAATACACCCAAGTTCATACTTATAACGCGACAATTTAAGCTTACTACCGATCAGACATGAGTGTGTTTTGAGTAAATTCAATTTTCCAAGTATCTTTCTTCTGAACAAGTGTATGTGAAAACACCCCAGAGATCGCTTTTTTTTGGGAGTCCGGGCCAGGTTTTTTGAAGCCTTCAACTTTCCAGTTAACAAGCGCCACAACAACACCTGGAGCAATTTCCTTCATGCTGAGCTCTTTTACTTCAAAAGTGGAATCTTTTAAAAAACTATCCAAGATTTTCACGTGCCTCTCTTCGATGGCATTTCTACCTGAAAAAATCATCCCAAAGATGTTTATAAATACAGCATCCTCAGAGAAGTCATTTGCAAAACCTACACCTTTATTATGATTCCATGCATGTACGTATTCATTTATAGCATTTTCGATTTTCCACTTGTCACAAGTTTCTAGAACATAAGCTTTGTTTGTAAAGCAAAGTGATAATACAACTAAAAGTACGCTAAGTAAATATTTCATAAAAACCTCTCCTGACTTAATTCCTGTGCAATATAGAAAAAGGGTCGTAAAAAGTGAAAGAAAAATCGCTCGTTTACAATTTATAGGTTCAATGATAAACAATTGTACATGAAAAAAAACACTTGTCACAAATGGCTTATCATCGGAGCTGGACCAGCAGGCATAGCTACTGTTGGGAAGCTTCTTGATCTCGGAGTTTCAAAAAAGCAAATCGCTTGGATGGATCCAGAGTTTCGAGTAGGCGACTTGGGACAGAAGTGGTATAGCGTTTCAAGCAACACTAAAGTAGATCTATTTGTAAAGTTTTTGCATGCGTGCAAATCTTTTAATATCCATGAGTGTAAGGAGTCTTTTCCACTATATAGCCTTTCTCCTGACAAGCACTGTTATTTAAAAGAAATAGCGAAGCCTCTGCAGTGGGTAACAGATCATATCTCCCAGTCCATACATACAATAAAAGACGAAGCGTTAGCTCTGGACCTTAAGAATGGTTGCTGGGAAGTCTCTACTAAATCATCTACCATTCATGCAGAAAATGTCGTTCTTTGCACAGGAGCAGAGCCAAAAAAGCTTGCTTTAGAACACCCTTCTGACATACCTCTTGAAATCGCCCTGAATCCAGAAAAGCTTGCAAAGGAAATCAACTCCAATGATGTTGTGGGTGTATTTGGAGCTTCACACTCTGCAGTACTTATTCTTGCGAACCTATTAGAATTGAGTCCTAAGAAGGTATATAACTTCTATAGATCTCCACACCTATATGCAGTCCCTCTTGATGACTGGATCCTATTTGATAATACGGGGCTAAAAGGTAAAGCAGCAACTTGGGCAAGAGCAAACTTAGAAGGCTCTTTACCTAAAAACCTCGTTCGTACCCATACAGAAGATAGCCAATATGAAGAGCAGCTGTCTCTTTGTAATAAAGTCGTTCACTCAATCGGCTTTGCAAACCGCAAATTACCTGTAATTAAGCCCTTTCCTAATGCCAAGTATCAAGAAACAACTGGCATTATAGCTCCGCATCTTTTTGGATTTGGTATAGCCTACCCACAAGCTAAATTTGACCTACTTGGTAACAAAGAGTACCGTGTAGGTCTTTGGAAGTTCATGGAATATCTTGATGAATGTTGTCCACTATGGCTTAAATACGCAAATAATTCCTAATTACTTACATCTACCAACTCAAGTTCTACGCCTTGCGTAATACTCTCCAAAATATGCCTTGTTAAAGGTTTTTGATTCACTTTGCTTCCTTTCATTTCTGCTAGAACAACACGAGAGATGTCGCTATATTGCTTCATCCCTGCAACAAGAGCAACAAGAGCGGTTTGCATAGGAGAAAGGGAAGGGTTAAAAGCTGCATTTTCAAGATACTCTCCTTTGAACACCTCGCCATCCTTTGTTTGTATCGCAACGCCTGATTTAGCAAGAGAATAAGGAGCATAACTAGCACGCGCAGCGTCAATTGCAAGGCTTGCTATAGACGACTTCATGCATATAGAAGCAGCTTCTAAGGGCTTCATCAATGTCGCTTTTAAATTTAAATCGCCCGGTCCAAAAGATTCAGGAAGCAATGATGCAAGTTTAGTATCTTGAGCACCCGGAGTAAGAATTGCAAGATCATCACTCACTCCCATTTCATGAAAAAACTGTCTGCAGTGCCCGCAAGGCGCTGCAGATTGAGCGACTGTAACTAGGTTTTGCTCTCCATGGTTTCTTGCAACAACAACAAGAAACTGCTCCCCATGAACAGTTGTATTCAAAGGCAGATCTGCAAACTCAAGGTTCACCCCTAAGTAGATATTCCCACTCTCGCCAAGAGCTGCGACACCAACTTGATATCCTGAGATCTCTGGCTTTGCAAATTTTTTTGCAATTGGCACAAGCGTTCGAAGTAATTCATGAGCACTTATTTCAAGCTCACTTGTGATCTTACTTACTTTCTCTTTCTCTATTACAAAAGGGTTTTCTTTGATCTTCTCGAAAACTCTGGACTCCATACTATACTCTTTATTAGTACCCTCTGATTCACATCCACTAACACCTGCAGCTAAAACAAACGTTAAAAACACCATTAATTTTTTCATAGAAAACTCCTGATAAAACATCTACGGAGCGGAATATAGAGAACTCTTTCAAAAAAACGCAAATGATTGATTAAGAATATTTATTGAAACGATTATTAAAAAGATGAAGAAGAAAACCCACCTTAGTAAGAACTTCATTGAGCATTGCTACTTAGTTACCAAAACTAGGTAGCTTTACACCGTTGTTCAATTTATAAAACGTAGTAACAGTAGCATAACCACAGTCATAACTCTCTTTAAACTCTGCGTACACGCGGTATCTGCCACCTCTTTCTTTATAGGAAAGTTGTGTAGAACCAAGAAGCAAGTTACTCCAGGAATAAGTGGTAGCTAATGACTTGATCGCTTCATCTGCAACATTCTCCCAACCACATTTATTTTTGAGAAACTTAATTCTGCTAGCATCTAGAACAATTTCATATTTTTGAGTATCAAGATTTTTCACATAATAGGAAAGTAGGTCCCCAGCTTTTGGTCCGGTAAAGTGATATAAAAGAAATATCGATACAGTGGTAAGAAGTATTGAACTGATTGAATCTATGCAATGCCCCATGCCTACAAGCATGTAAATGAAGTCATTCCCTACATCTCTAAAACGCGCATCTCTGAAGGGAAGTAAGATCTTTGAGCCTATAGCAAATAGAAGATTATGTGCTACGACAATACCTTTCACAGTCGTCATCGCAAAATCTACGCCAAAGTCCAAGAGGCATGCAACTGGCCTAACAACTACGTGAACACCATACTGCAAACCTTTATGTACTATAGAATCTGTAGGTTTTATACACCAAAGGCCAAGTTGCAATTCAGAGCAAGCATGAAGGTCTTTCCAAGTGTACTCTTTATCAAAGCGATCGTCATGCACCTTAACAGAAACATCCCCTCTAGAAAGACGTATGAAAGAAGTGATTAGATCGAAACTCCCAAAGTGCTGATATGCGTCTTCTAGATAGTCCTCAGTCTGTAAAACACCTATAGTTGCCATAAGAATCAGCCCTGTTGAAAATTTGCAATGGGATATTGTACTTCAGAAAACGGATATTATCAATGTATAATAATGCAAATAGACATAATTAAATTACATCATTGCTAATACTTAAATTAAGTGACTAAATGCAGTTTAGAAAATGATATCTATTTGAAATATTTAAAAAAAAAGCAGCTAGGCTTGAAGCCTAGCTGCTTGAAATACTCCGGATGTAAGATTCGAACTTACGACCAATGGATTAACAGTCCACTGCTCTACCGCTGAGCTAATCCGGAATAGAGCCCTAGATCTTAGTAGATAAGGGCAATAAAATGCAATATCTGAGTTTAAAATTGCTCTTATTAAAAGTGTCTCTTTGCTAGTATTAGCCCCAATCGAACACCAGGCACGCTCCATGTCAGATACACCAGAAGATCAGATTTCAGGCTCCGTTGAAAATATTATTTTCTCAGCAGAAGACACAGGCTTTACTGTAGCAAAGCTAAAAGAACCAAGAAAAGAAGACCTTACATGCATCGTAGGAACCCTTCCTACTATCAAGCCGGGCGAATCTATTCACTGCCAGGGAATATGGAAACACCATCCTAAATTTGGCAAGCAGTTCTCTGTTACAAGCTATAAGCAAACAGCGCCGAAAGATCTCATCGGGATACAGAAGTACCTAGAGTCTGGGATGATCAAAGGAATAGGACCTGCCTATGCTAAGAAAATCGTAAAGGAATTTGGTCTCGAAACTCTAAAGATCATAGATAAAACTCCTGAAAGACTTCTTGAAATCGAAGGGATCGGAGAAAAACGGATCGACTTGATCAGAGAACACTGGCATGATGAAAAGGCCATCCGTGATGTCATGATCTTTCTTCAATCCCATGAAATCCGCCCCTCTCTTGCAAAAAAGATTTATAAACTCTATGGCGATGAGAGCATCGATAAAGTAAAAGAAAACCCTTACGCCCTAGCCAAAAAGCTTTTTGGAGTCGGCTTTAAAACAGCTGACAATGTTGCAAAAAACCTCGGGTTCGCAAATGAATCTCCTTACAGAGTAGACTCTGGTATAGAGCATCTTCTTTGGGAGCTCAGCTCTGATGGTCATACATGCCTGCCTGAGTCTTTTCTTCTAGACAATGCAGTAAAGCTTCTTGAGGTGAATAGACCCCTTATAGAAGAAAGACTATCTGCTCTATACACAGAGGACCGCATCAAAAAAGCCTTTATGGATGAAAATTCAGAACCTCACTATTGGGTGAAGCCACTTTACCTCTGTGAACTTGGGATCGCAAGGGAACTTGAAAGGCTTAGCTCTAGCGCATGTGCTATAAGAGATATCGAGCTTGAAAAAGCAATAGTTTGGATGCAGGAGCAAATGGGACTAAAGCTTGCAAAAGAGCAGAAGCAAGCAGCTCAGCTGAGTCTGGAGAAAAAGATTCAAATTATTACAGGAGGCCCTGGTACTGGTAAAAGTACGATCACAAAAGGCATCCTACGCATTACGGAAAAATTAACCTCAAAGATATTGCTCGCAGCTCCAACAGGAAGAGCTGCAAAGAGGCTCTCCGAAATTACAAACAAGAAAGCTTTTACAATTCATAGCCTTCTTGAATACGACTTCAACGGTGGCGGCTTCAAGAGAACTAAGGATAACCCTCTTGAATGTGACCTTATCATGATCGATGAGGCAAGCATGATAGACACACAGCTTATGTACAGCCTACTAAGAGCTATTCCAGACAAAGCAAGGCTTGTCCTTATTGGTGATGTCGATCAGCTCCCAAGCGTTGGACCTGGCAATGTTCTTAAAGACTTTATCGAATCTGACACTGTCAGTGTCTCAAAGCTAAAATATATCTTTAGACAAGCTAAGGGTTCCCAAATTATTACGAGCTCTCACAGCATTAACCAGGGATACTTTCCTGACCTCTCAAACCCAGAAGGCAGTGATTTTATCTACATCGAAGCAAGTGAACACGAAGACATACAGAGAAAAATCCTCCACCTTTTAAAGACCGAACTTCCTGAAAAATACGGTTTTGATAGCTTTTATGATATCCAGGTACTCTCACCTATGAAGAAAGGAGGCATTGGTACAGAAAACCTCAACCACCTTCTTCAGGCTCAACTGAACCCTCAAAGCAAACCTCTTTATCAAATGGGAAAGTGTTTCCATGTCAAAGACAAAGTAATGCAGCTAAGAAATAACTATGACAAAAAAGTCTTCAACGGAGACGTTGGCATCATTAAATTTATCGACTTTGAAGAGAATGAGCTTTGCGTATTGTTTGATGGAGTTGAGGTTGATTATGATTTCTCAGAACTTGACGAGCTGACCCTTGCTTACGCTGTCTCCATTCACAAATACCAAGGAAGTGAATGTCCTTGTATTATTATGCCCGTACACCTTTCTCATTTTAAGCTCCTCTACCGTAACCTGCTCTATACAGGCATGACACGCGGTAAGAAACTTGTGATCATGATTGGGACAAAAAAAGCCTTAGCAATCGGCATCAAAAACGACGAAGTGATCAAAAGGTATACAGGCCTTAAATACTTCCTTCAAAACAGCCTAAGCGCCTTGGCTTAAATTCTTTGCTCAGCATTTACAACTGTAATACCTTTGCTTATTTCATATTTACTGGTATTCTTTTCCTCGCTTATGAAAAAAAAGGAAGAAAATGGCAGCAGTAGTAACCTCGGCAAGCTCCTCGTTAGTTCATAGTCCAAAGGTAGAAATAAAGACAAAACCCATCATTCAATTACCCAGAACATTTACAAGAGTCGAACTCCCTGCTTCCTCTTTAGACCACATACTTAGAACAAAGGCAACTGCTCTCTCCTATCTTCATTCCAGGACTATACATTACACGAACTCGTCAAATGAAAAAGAAACAGCCACCTATGATAGTAAGACATATAAACACAAAGAAAAGTTAGAGAATCTTAGCCCTTTAAACAAACTCACTGTTGGTTTAGGAATTCATCACTTTATGAGATGTGAGCGGCATAATTTAGGCTTATGTGAGACTACTAGAGACGATGAGGACTCCACCAGCTCTCAGAGTCAACCCAAGTACAAGGTCCTAAATCCTATTGGTAAAGGAACATTTGGGACTGTTTTTGAAGGCAAAGATAAGAAGGGTGAAAAGGTTGCTATAAAAGCCTTGCACACATGTGATCTAAGCTATTTAAAAGCTGCTCAAGGAGAAGCAGAATGTCTTAAGAAAGTCTCTAAAGTCCCTTATGTTCTGCCTTTTGTTGAGTCATATACTTCAAGGAACATTTTTGGTGAGAAAAGCCTTACTTGCGTTACAAAATTCATCCCGCATAAAGACCTTTTTCACGGTATTCTAAAAAAAAAAGAAAGACTACATATAGATACTATTGCAGCAATTGCTTGGAAAGCTCTTGAGTTTCTTTCACATCTTCACGTTCATGGAGTTGTCCATATGGATCTCAAACCAGCAAACATTCTATATGGACATGTTCCACAAACAGGCTCAAATGCTGAAAAAAGAGCTCAAATTAAAGAATTAAAAACCCCTTTTAAAAGCAAACTTAAAAGAAAATTTCTTGTTACTCTTGCAGAGACTGATCTTACATTCATTGACTTTGGTGGATCAAAGCATCATAGTTTTGAAACTTCAAATCGTTACATGCAAACTGGCCTCTACAGAGACCCCACTATTATTGGAACAAAGAAAACCCTGCCAAAGTACGACTACTTTTCAATGGGCGCGCTTCTATGGGAGCTATACACAACAGAAGCTTTATTAAATGCGGGATCCCAGATGGCGTTAAACCTGGAGGATAGTTACAAAACTGGGATATATTCTAATTATGGTCACCAACTCGCAAGAATCTATACATCATCTTTAGCTATATCATATCCAGGTCAAAGTGAAATCAAGCAAATGAGTACAGAAGCTCGAAACGCATTTTACACCTTTCGCAATAACAAATATCTTCTTAGACCCCTTCCTATAAAACGAGAAGTTTGTGTAAAACACGTAGAGACTATGAAAGGTTTACATGCATATAGGAAAAACACTGAAGAACGTGTGCGAAAGTTAAGAAAGCTTAATAAAAAAACCCATGAGGCTTTTTTAGACCTTGTTCTCAACCACTTTCTCAGAGCTCAAGATCACAACCCAGCTCGTTTAAGAGAACATCCTTTTTTTTATTTGGTAGCCTACAAGAAGCAAGTCAAAAAAACCTAGTTTTACCGTTAAAAGAAAACATTAAAAAATCCGTTTTCAGCAGATAAATAAAAATATATTTAACACTAAAATACTCAAAAACAATACTGATTGAATTTTATTGGTTTTTGATGCTATTCTTTCTCTTCATTTTAGATAAATTTAGAGAAAAAAATGTCTTTATCATCATCTTTATCAAGCACCTACAATCCCGAGCCAGGTGCAAATTTCAAAAGACTCGAAAAAGCGGTAGAACGTCCTATGCCCCTAGGTCCTCAAGGACCTAAAGTAACTTTAGGAACTGGAGCTTTCAAAGCTTTTAAACGAACTCCACAGCCAAAACCTGCTACGAAGCGCCCCCGAATTACCACAATCAGCCCGGAAAGCACTCTTTTGTTTGAAGGACTGGAAAAAACAAAAGCATGTGCTGTTGCAAACGCATTAATGAGTGATATTGTGCATAGACCCTGTTTGAACCATTCAAGCGAACCTGATCATGAATGCCACCCTGTAAACTGCTCTGCTACTCGCAGGCAGGGTGAGACTCGTTCAAGAATGCTAGCAAGTTACAATCCCTTAAAAAAAGCAACAACTGGCTATGGTTTTCTAAGCTATAGAATAAAAGAAAAAACCAAAGCATTCGATATGGTAGTTGGAACGGGTGAAAATCCTGTTTTAGTATCACGTTACGTGCCTGAAGAAGTGCTTGGAAGCGGATCTCAAGGAGTTGCTTTAAAGGCAACAGATTCAGAACAAGATGGAGCACCTTATGCATTAAAACTTTCTAAAACAGGAGTTCCTCATCAAGCAGGAAATATAACTGAAGAAGGATATATACTTAGAGAATTAAACGACTGTCCATTTACCCCAAATATATACTCCGTAAAAAAATACGATTCTGTACTTCGTAGACCGCACGTTGTTCTGGCGATGGACTTAGTGGCCGTACCAGATATTTGTCATAAATACATCAAAGAACAACGCACTCTCAATCCCGATCGTCTATGTGCTTTTGCCTTTAACCTTATGCTTGCTCTAAAATCGTTTGAAGAAAAAAGAATTGTTCATTTAGATCTAAAACCTGAGAATCTCCATCTAGGATTTTTAAGAGAGGTCCCTGATTTAACTATTGCTGAGAAGCTAAGTAAACTACACTTAAACCCCTCTCTAACTTTTAAAGAAGATTTTGACGCTCTATGTAGAAAAACTTACCTAAAAGTAATTGACTTTGGTTGTTGTCATGATGTTGGACAACAAATGGATACAAATTACATCCAAACCAGGTGGTATCGATCCCCACACTCCATATTAACCGGGCGTGCAGTCGGAAAAGCTGATGTATTTTCAGCTGGGGCTATTTTATATGAAATGTTTGTTGGTGAACCTTTATTTTCTTTTTCATCAGAAATTACCAAGCACTTTAAGCACGAGCTACAAGCAGGCAGTAAAAAAGAGCATGAGGACGCAAAAAATCTTGCTCATTTATACACCGTTAATGCGATTGTAGGAAATCCAAAAGCTGAAACTATAGAGGCATTATTGGAAGCAAATCCTGAGCTCTTTCATACTTATTACGAAATGCAAGATGGTCAATACCAATTAAAGTCTCTTCCAGTAAAATCTTATGAGGTTTTCGAACGTATACAAATCCAGCTAGCAGCGCTTCAGGTATCAAAATTAGAGAAATATACAAAGAAATGTCTCGAATCTAACATGACCAGAAATCAAGTAGAATATCTTATCAATTTTATTTTTGGTATGGTCGACACTAACTTCCAACCTCTAGATTTTGAGAAACTCCTTAAACATCCAGTTTTCGATCAATATCGAGAACTCCCAGTAGAAGCGGCTGATTCAAAAGTAGATGACGAAGTTTGAGGATCAAGTAGCAACTAAGCTTTTGCTAAGCTGTGCAGCTTTTCCAAATGCTTTTCAATGACTTCGTCTTCTATTTTTGCAAATAGAATCTTAGGAGTTTTAAGATGGTCTCCTGATTTGAACGTATAAGAAACTACTTTATCCCAAGATAAACCTTGCTCAACTCCAAGAAGCTCAAACAACTCTTTTGAAGCTTCAGGAACAATAGGTGCAGAGATCAACGCTAGCTGCTTTAAACAAACAAGGCAAAGAGCTATCGTATTTTGCATCCGATGGCGTGTTTCATCTTGCTTAGCATCTACCCAAGGCTTCTTTGCATCAAAATAAACATTTCCAAGAGCTGCAAGCTCCATGATAACATGTGTCGCTTTTCTAAGAGAAAAGCTCTCGTAGGCAGCTGAAGCATCTTGGGTCAACTTTTCTATGTCTTTTAGGAACTTCTCATCGATCTCTTCAAGATTCTCTACAACAGGTACCTTTAGATCCGTTTGTTTCTTTGCAAAAACAAGAGTACGATTCACAAGATTACCAAACTTACCAACTAGTTCTGTATTACATCTCATTTGGAAATCTGCAAAGGTAAATTCAGAATCGGATGATTCGGGAGCATTAGCAGCAAGAGTGTATCTTACCTGATCAGCTGAGAACTCATCTAAGAACTTCTCTAGATCTATGTACCAGCCTGCTGACTTTGAAAACTGCTTCCCCTCTAGGTTTAAGAACTCATTTGCAGGGATCTCATCAACAAGTTTATAAGGCTTATTCTGCCCCATGCACATCGCAGGAAAGAAAATAGCGTGAAAAGGAATATTATCTTTACCAATAAAGTGAATCAGTTTTGTACTAGGATCTAACCAGTAATCTTTCCAAGCATCTTCATTTTTTGTAAGTTTCGCCCATTCTTTGGTAGCAGAAATATAACCAATGGGAGCATCAAACCATACATAGAGCACCTTACCTTCAGTATCAGGAAGAGGAATTTTCACTCCCCAAGTAGAATCTCTAGTAATAGCTCTGGGTCTTAAATCTTTTACATACTCTTCAACGAAGTTTAGAACATTTGGTTTCCATTTCTTATCAGAAAGCCAAGTAAGCAACTTATCTTTGAAAAGGTCGAACCTCATAAACCAGTTTTTTGTAGGCTTCAAAACAAGAGGACTATTTGTCATTTTAGATCTTGGATCTATGAGATCAGTTGCCTCATAGGAAGCGGCGCAAGATGGGCATTCATCTCCTCTTGCATTCTCTGCCTTACACTTAGGGCACGTTCCTATAACATAGCGATCAGCTAGAAATTTGTTATCCTGCTCAGAGTAGAGCTGCTCTGTTACCTTTTCTTCTATGTACCCATTTTCTACAAGCTCCAGGAAGAATTCCTGTACCGGTATATCATGCTCTTTATGAGTTGTTCGGGAATAATGATCGAAGTTAATATTGAGCTTCTTAAATAGCTCCATATTCAGTTTATGATAAAAGTCCACATGTTCTTTTGGAGTATTACTCGCAAGCTCTGCACTAAGCGTTATCGCTACACCATACTCATCGGAGCCGCAAATATATACGGCATCATCTCCCCTAAGCTTCCTATATCTGGTATAGGCATCTGCTGGGAGATAAGCTCCTGCTAAATGGCCAAAATGAACAGCACCATTAGCATAGAGAAGAGCTGCTGTAATTAGATATCTGTCAGACATGGACTACGCATGTTTATTATTCGTGAGATTCAGTTTCGTGTGTCATAGAACGATTTTCAAAAGTATATAAGTGTGGATTCTGCTTAAGTTGAGCAAGAGTGCTTTGCATAGTCACTTCGTGACCAGCTTTTACCTCGTTCTGAGCAAGCTTAATTGCAGTAATTGCCAACTGGAAATTATCACAAAAAAGGCTAGCTAAAGCCTCATTAGTAAGTATTGCCTCTTTTTGTCTAGGTTGACGCATCTTTAGTTCTCCAAAATTAGGTATAAGAGCAAAGTTCGCTCTCTTTTTTCTTTATAAAACATTCTAACTCATCAAAGGCTTTTTGCAAATCATCATTCACGATTGTAACATCATAATGCTCACCTTTCTTCATCTCTTCCTTAGCCCAAGAGAGTCTCAAACTAATATTTTCCTCGGTATCTGTGTGTCTTTTATCAAGTCTTTCCTTGAGAGCCTCTATACTAGGAGGTTTGATAAATACCAGCACAGCTGAAGTCTTTTCTTTGATCTTCATAGCTCCTTGGGTATCGATCACAAGGATAACATGCTTACCCTGCAACTGAAGATCTTGAACAGATTTCTTAAGAGTACCGTAGTAGTTGTCGAAAACCTTAGCATTCTCAAGGAACTCTTCACTATCTACCTTCTTTAGAAAATCTTCTTTAGAAAGGTAAATATAGTCCTTACCATCAACCTCATCACCTCTTGGACTTCTTGTTGTACAAGAAATGCTCCTCACAATATCTGAAGGATATTTCTTAGTAAGCATTTCAGCAAGAGTCGTTTTTCCAGTTCCAGCAGGAGCTGATACGACAATCACAAGACCCTTATCAATTTTCCCATTAAGTCCCATATTTACTCTACGTTTTGTACCTGCTCGCGAGCTTTTTCTATCGAGGATTTAATCGTAAGTGCAGACTGTGTAATATTCAGATTCTGTGATTTTGAAGCGATTGTATTTGCTTCACGGTGTAACTCTTGAACTATGAAATCCAAAGTTTTTCCTATTGAACTTTCATCAGAATTCAAGACTTCATCAATATGCTTCAAATGAGCTTCAATTCTAGAAAGTTCTTCTGCTATATCAACCTTATCAGCATAGAGCACGACTTCTCTTAAGAGCTTTTCTTTCGACTCTATATCCGCAATTTTATAGTCTTCCAGCTTCTGCATAAGTCTTGATTCATAAGCCTTAGGATTATTACTAAGTTCAGATTGAATGCTTGGAAGCAACTTCTTAACATTTGCAAGATGCATTTGAATATCTTTCATCAGCTCAGAACCTTCTGTGTGTTTCATTTCTAGTATCTTTTCTAAAGCTTGATCAAGCCCTTCTTTTAGACACTTTTTGAATACATCCAGATCTTTAGTTCTAGATTTAGGGAATTTTTCCATTTGATCTAAAACAATAGAGCATGTGATTGCATCTTTTGAAAAACCTACCTCTTCAGCAAGCTTTTCAAGACTCATTTTAGTTGCTTTTGCCGCATTAAAATCAAAAACCTGCTCAGGTTTCACATCTCCGGAAAGGTCTCTCGAGAGCCTGCAAGTAACTTGCCCTCTCTTAATTTTACTTGCGATCCATTTTCTGACAGCAATATCAAGTGGTAGAAGCTCTTTAGGAAAGATCACACTAACATCAAGGTGTTTTCTGTTAACTGAGTGTACCTCAATTAAATATACAGCACCTTCGTAGGTAAAAGTTCCTTTACCATACCCTGTCATACTTTAACATGCATCGCCTTAAAGTTAGTTTTTAGTAAGAGAGCGTATAGGCTCAAAAGACTTTCTATGGATAGGAGTTGCCCCATATGCTTTTACTGCCATAATGTGATCTCTTGTAGCATATCCTTTATGAGAATCAAAACCATATAGAGGCCATTTCTTGTGGTACTCACGCATTAAATCATCTCTTGTCTCTTTAGCGATAATCGACGATAGGGCTATACTCACAGACCTTTGATCTCCTCTAACAAGAGCAAGTCCTGGTAGTGAAGTTCTTGGAAATTGGTTTCCATCAATAAGAAGATAATCTGCATCTACAGGAAGATTCTGCACTGCAAGTAACATCGCCTGCATTGAGGCTTGAAGGATATTAATAGAATCAATGACTGATGGATCTACTATACCTGTTGCGTACATGATATCAGGATGATTCTTGATATATTCAAAAACTTGGCTTCTTTTTGATGGCTCAAGTTGCTTTGAATCAAGAGCTCCTTCTATCTCTATACCTTGTGGCACATAGCAGGCTGCAGCAACGACAGGTCCTGCAAGAGGACCTCTACCAGCTTCATCTATTCCGACTACTACCTCGTATCCAAGTGCATAAGCTTGGTTCTCAAAAAGCGAGGTAGGCACCTCTTGTTGCTGCTGAGTCATTGTCATTCTCGCTTGTATTAAGTTTCGGTGTTCTTGCTATCAGTATCAGTACTTTCGGTTTTTGGTGTCTCTTTAACAGTTTCTTTTTTCACTTCTTTCT
Source organism: Chlamydiia bacterium (assembly GCA_022601395.1). Lineage (GTDB taxonomy): Bacteria > Chlamydiota > Chlamydiia > Chlamydiales. The sequence continues at coordinate 48,809 of JAJACS010000013.1, forward strand.
GAGCTACTACTGGAGCGGCTTTTTTCTTCGTCATGATTTGCTCTTTAACTTTAGCTTTCTTACCAAAAGCTCCTCTTAAGTAGTAAAGCTTACTTCTGCAAACCTTACCGTGCTTCATCACTTCGATTTTAGCAATTCTAGGGCTGTGGATAGGGAAAACCCTTTCCATAGCTGCGCCATAAGCGATACGGTATAGAGAGAAAGTTTCTGACAAACCTTTTCCCTTTATCGCTATCACAGTTCCTGTGATCGCCTGAACACGTTCCTTGTTACCTTCAATAATTTTAACATGAACTTTAAGTGTATCTCCAACACGGAAATGTGGGATATCTTTTCTCAGTTGTTCTTCTTCAATCTCTTCAATTAGTCTTACGCGACTCATGACATTTCTCCTATCTATGTAATCTTGCTTCGTTCCTAAAGCTGCTCTATAAGGTCTGGTCTTACCTCTTTCGTCTTTGCTTCAGCCATCTCACTTCTCCACTTCTCAATCTCTTCGTGATGGCCGCCCAGCAAAACCTCTGGAACTTTTAATCCTTCAAATTCACTTGGTCTGGTGTAATGCGGGTTATCAAATATACCCTCCTCATAAGAGTCATTCTTAACCGCATCTGGATGCCCAATTGCATCAGGTAAAAACCTCGTAACACTATCTACTACTACTACTGCGGCTGGAGCACCACTTGTGAGTACATAGTTACCAATACTCAACTCTTCATCCACTTCAATATCAATGATTCTTTCATCAATGCCTTCATAGTGACCGCATATAAGAATCAAATGACTGTGCAATGAGAGCTCTCTACACTTTTCAGCTGTAAGAGGCTTACCCTGTGGCGATAGATAGATCACATGAGAATCTTCTGTTTTCACACTTCGTATCGCCTTAACAACGGGCTTTGGCTTTAACACCATCCCAGGCCCACCACCGTAGGGCCTATCATCTACCGTATGGTGCTTATCTTCTGCAAAATCGCGGATGTTCACCAAATCAATAGAGATAATATCGTTATCTCTTGCCCTTTTAATCATACTCACATCAAAAGGGCCTTTAAAGTACTCCGGAAATAATGAAAGAATAGAGTACTTCACAAAAAAACCTTAAGCGTCTTTCTTTTCAGCTGCTTTCTTTGCAGCAGGTTTTTTAGCAGCAGGCTTCTTTGCTGGAGCTTTTTTAGCAGCAGGCTTTGCAGCTGTTTTTTTAGCTGCTGGTTTAGCAGTAGCAGCCTTCTTTTCAACAGCTTTTTTTCTTGCTGCTTTTCTCTTATCACGTAATTTCTCATCACGCTTTTTTAGCCTGTCTTTGTATGTCTTCATTACAGATGGAGCAGCTTGCTTTACTAAAGACTCTGCTTTCTCTGATAATTGTGCGCCTTGATCCAACCAGAACTCCACACGATCTGCTTCTACATGAAGTGTGTTTCCTTTAGATTCGCAAGGGCAATACCACCCAAGCATCTCTACGTACTTCCCATCTCTTGGGGATTTTGAATCTGCTAGTATTAAGCGATATGTCAGACGATTTGTACGTCCTTGCTGTCGCAAACGAATTTTAAGTGCCATAAGTGCATCTCTCCCATTTTTTCCCACGAATTCTAATAAAAATAGCTAAAAAACTCGATAGATTTTATGAATTATGAGGATTTTTTTTCTAATTTTCTAAAAAAGTGACTTGCCATCTGCCATTTGTTTCATCATGTCAGGGTCTTTCAAAATTTTATTCTTCATTTTCGGCATGCCTTTCATCATCTGTTTCAATCTCTTGAAACCCTTTACCAAACGGTTTACATCGTCAATTGTCGTTCCACTACCATCTGCTACACGTCTTCTTCTTGACGGTATCAACTCGTCGATTCCAAGCCTTTCCGAAAAGGTCATAGATAATATCATTGCTTCGAGTTTATTGAACTCTTTATCTGATATATCGACATCTCCCATCTGAGAAAATCCAGGCATCATCTTAAATAGATTTTTTAAAGAACCCATTTTCTTGATCTTGCCCATTTGTTTTAAGTAGTCATCGTAAGTAAAAGAAGCTTTTTTAAGCTTCTTTTCCATAAGGGCATTTTCCTTATCATCAAGATGTTCTTTCGCCTTTTTAACGAGGTTAATGACATCTCCCATCCCAAGAATACGATCAGCCATGGAATGAGGATTGAAGAGTTGAAAGTCTGTAACTTTCTCACCGATTCCTTCAAACTTAAGCGGCTTTTTAGTGACTTCTCTAATAGAAATCGCAGCACCCGCTCTTGCATTGGAATCAAGCATCGTTAGAATCGTTCCTGTAAGACCGATACGCTTGTCAAATTCTTCTGCTGTTTTTACAGCATCCTGACCTGTTGTCGCATTAGCTACAAAGAAGATCTCGTGTGGATCTAAATATTTTTTTAACTTCTCAAGCTCTTTCATCAAAACATCATCAATATGAAGGCGACCTGCTGTATCTACAATCACTGACTCGTAGCCTTCCTTTTTAGCAACATCCATTGCTTTTTTAGCTACCTTTACAGGGTCTTTTTCACCTTCTATCATAAAGACAGGAGTCTCAGTTTGATCTCCAAGCTTTTTAAGTTGCAATGCTGCCGCAGGTCTTTGCAAATCACAAGCAACAAGAAGAACCTTTTTGTTGTGATTTGTCTTAAGATAGTGGGCTAACTTTGCACTTTGAGTAGTTTTACCATTACCCTGCAGTCCACACATAAGATATACGGAAGGGTAAGAGCTTAGATGAATCTTTGATTCATCTGAGCCCATAAGCTCTACAAGATGCTTATGGACGATATCTATAAACTGCTCCCTAGGAGAAACGGACTTAATCACATCAAGTCCAACAGCTTTTTCTTTAATCTTTTTAACAAATGATGAAGCAATAGAATAGTTAACGTCTGCATCAAGTAGTGCTAGCCTTACCTCTCGCACAGCTTGAGAAATGCTATCTTCAGTCAAACTCTTCTTAGAAGAAAACTTTGAGAACACATCTTGGAATTTATCCGTTAACGCACCAAACATAAAATGAACTTACACTAAAAAATTTGTTATAATTGTTATTTCAATCCCTTTAAAGAGAATCATATATAGTTTACTCTATCTATCAATGGAGTTCAAGAAAAATGAAACGATCATGACCTGCAAAATCTTTTTCACAAATTATTTCTTTCCAAATACTGCTGGAAAAAAAATCTTTTACATCTTTTCTCTGCATATAACCAATCTCTAAAGCTACGAGCGCGCCCGGCGACAGATAACCTGGAAGCTCTTGCGACAGCCGCTTATACAGCTCTAAACCGTTATCCTCAGCGACAAGAGCAAGCTTGGGATCATGGTCATGTACACTTTTATCTAAAGACTCATACTCTTTCCTTGAAATATAGGGCGGATTGCAAAATACAAGGTCAGCTTTAAGGTCTTTAGAAAAATTTTTTAAAAGATCTGACTCAATTAAAGAAACCTCTACATTGTTTAAACGCGCATTAGAGCCCGCTCTATCTAAAGACTTACTTGATATATCACTTAAAAAAACCTTGCAAGACGGGTCCCTTAACTTGTACGCAACTCCAAGACAACCCGATCCAGTACAAATATCGAAAGCTACATCAATTGACTTCTGTGACACCTTCTTCAAAACCCTTTCTAAAAGAATTTCAGTTTCAGGCCTCGGAATAAGAACATTTTCATCAAGTTCGATTTTAGCTCCAAAGAAATCTACATGCCCCACAACTCTTGCAAAAGGCACTCCAGCTTTTCTCTTACTTAAAAGAGACTCTATTCTATGGTAATCACACTCCGAGAATCTTTCATCAGAAACATTCTGAAAATCACGCCAGCTTCTACTTAAAACATGAGCAACTATTTCAAAAAAATCTCTGCTTGAAAAACCATCAGACAGGTACTGATGCTTTAGGGAAGACAAACTAAAAGGAAGGAGCTCCATAAAACCTAAGACTGATTAAGCTTTAAATCATGGAAGTGAGCAACAAGCGGTTGAGTAATCTCAGAGAGATTCCCCTCCATCACTTGATCTAGCTTGTAAAGAGTTAAGTCAATCCTGTGATCGGTCACTCTATTCTGAGGAAAGTTGTATGTACGAATTCTTTCTGATCTGTCACCAGAACCTACTTGAGAAGACCTAAGTGACGACCTTTCTTCTTCTTCTTTTCTTCTCTTGTTTTCAGCAAGCTTCGCACCAAGAAGCCTCATACACTTGTCTTTGTTCTTATGCTGTGAACGCTCTTCTTGACAATACACAACTGTTCCTGTCGGAATATGCGTAATGCGCACCGCAGAATCGGTAGTATTAACATGCTGCCCACCAGCACCAGACGCTCTATAAGTGTCTATTTTAAGATCTTTCTCATCAACCTTGACCTGCTCTTCTTCTATAGGCTCTAATAAAACAGCCACAGTAATTGCTGAAGTATGAACTCTACCTTGCGTTTCCGTGACAGGAACCCTTTGAACTCTATGAGTACCCGCTTCATACTGCATGAACCTAAAGACATTTTTACCTGAAAGAACCATGATGTATTCTTTAAAGCCACCTGCATCTGAGTTCGCGCTTGCTAACAGCTCGTAGGTCCACTTGTTTTCATCTGCATAGTTCTTATACATACGAACGCAGTCTCCAACAAAAATCGCAGCCTCATCACCGCCAGTACCCGCTCTTAATTCGATAATAATAGCTCTATGATCTCTTGGGTCTGGTGGAACTAGAAGTGTCTCAATTTCTTTTTGCAAAAGTTCTTTATTTTTTTCAGATACAGAGATCTCCTCTTTAACGATCTCTAGCATTTCTGGATCAGACTCCGTTTTAAGCATAGACTGCCCTTCTACGATTGCTTTCGAAGCAGCTTGTAGACGAGTCCAAGTATCTTTTATTTCTAAAAGATAAGCATGCTCTGTAGTGAGTTCTTTATATTTTTTTTGATCTGAAACAACGTCAGGAGACCCAAGTTGCGCTTCGATATCATCGAAGCGCTTGAGTAGCTCTTGTATTTTCTCTTCCATATTAGACAATACTGGAGAGGATTATTCTTTTTCTTTCTTAGACTGAGCTGCAGGCTTTTTAGCTACAGTTTTCTTCTT
>JAJACS010000014.1 GCA_022601395.1 Chlamydiia bacterium
ATATATATTATTTTACTAGTTTTAATGTTGTATTTTATTTCTATCTGTTTGTTAAAATTAATGCATTATTTTAAGTTTTAGCATCAGGATAGGTTGTGTATATCTCAAGACAAAGCTTTTCTTTAACATATTACGGTGGGTTAGGTTCTACAAAAGCAAGCTCAAAAGATCTCGAGGCTCCCCTTCTTTCTCTTCTGAAAGAAGGAAGATATATTTCATTAGAATCTCTTGCGAACAATTGCTTTACAAAACAGTCCGTAAAAACTCCTATATGTGAAAAATTTTGCGAAGTAGTTTCTAGCTATGACCAAACGAATCATCCTGCTGTAAAAGAGTTCATAAGGTACTGCGAAGACAACAAAGATTCCTTTCTGAATCAGGTATGTATGAAAGCTTTCAAAAGGCTCCGCATCTCTGAGAAAGAAAATGAATACCCTGGCTTACCTAAAAATGTACAAAAAGCACTAGTACATGTATCCAGTTACCCTGAAGCTTTAAATCAAGTCTTACATAGTTACATTCCTTGTCGAGAAGGAGATGTTTTGAGTGTTGACACTCACAAATTGAATGCACACTTCGAGAAGCTCGAGGATAAATTCCAAGCTGAATTCAAGCAGTCTTACATTGCTTTTTTAGATGGTGTAATTGGAAAAGATGATATCGCTGAAAAACTTGGAGTTACTGATTACAGTAAAGAGAAGCTTGAAGACAACGCATATCTAGAAAAAGTTATTAAATGCTTTCATGATCCTTCAAAAAAAGAGGTTTTAGAAGGCATCACAGTGCTTGCTCTAAACGCAAAGGGTATCAGTATACTTCCTCCTATAATAAGCGCTCTCACAGGTCTTCTGGAGCTTGATCTATCCGAAAACAAGTTAACAACTTTACCTCGTAGCATTGGAAATCTTACTTCTCTTCAAAAGCTTTTGGTAGATAAAAACCAGTTAAAAGTTTTACCTGATAGTTTTGGAAATCTTACTGCTCTTCAAGAGCTTGGTCTAGGATATAGCCAGTTAACAGTTTTACCTGATAGTTTTGGGAATCTTACTGCTCTTAAGATGCTTGGTCTAAACGAGAGCAACTTAACAATTTTACCTAATAGTTTTAGAAATCTTGTAGCGCTTACAGAGCTTTATTTAGGTGGAAATCAGCTAAAAGAACTCCCTGAAGGATTCGGAAACCTCTCTGCTCTTGAGCAGCTTGATTTATGCGAAAACCAGCTAAAAAAACTCCCTGAAGGATTCGGAAACCTCTCTGCTCTTGAGGTGCTTCATTTACACGACAACGAGCTAAAAGAGCTCCCTGAAGGATTCGGAAACCTCTCTGCTCTTAATGAGCTTGATCTACAGGGCAACGAGTTAAAAGAACTTCCGGAAGGATTCGGAAACCTCTCTGCTCTTAAAGTGCTTTCTTTAAGGAACAACCAGCTAAAGGAGATACCGGGACTTGGAAAGCTTACTGCCCTTGAACTGATTGACATTGGTAACAACCCATTTAATAAAGGGTTTCCGTATGCTCTTTTTCTTCTTCCCGAATCTACAAAGATAGATCCTATAGGATTTATGGAAACTCCCAATCAGCGTTTTTTAGAGACTATTCCAAAAGAAGGAGCTCTTCCAACACTGCAAGAAGTTAAAAAGAGGATTCCTAGTGTTGAGCACTCAGATCCGAAAAAAGCACTTTTAGACTTTTTCCATAGTTTTGCAGAAGAGCAGTTTGAAGGAGTAATGACTCATATGAACGTACTGCCTAAACTTGCAGATGGTACAACAGCAAAAGATCACTTCTTCTTTCTTTTTGATAAAGTACTAACGAACATCATGGAAAATAATCGCATTCTGCCAATTCCTGAAGGAAGTGTAGAAGAGCACTATGCATACATGAAGAAAATCATAAAGCATTTGGCGATAGCTACTAAAAAAGAAGATTGTGATAAAGGGCAGCTGCTTACTCTATGTCTTGAAATAGCTAAAGTTGGAGAGTATTGCTATACGGCTGTCGATCAAAAAATGATGTATGTTTTAAGGCAGACTCAACCTGGCTTATTTGAAGCGGCTAAAGAGAGAGATTTAGTTTCTGTAGATGCTATAAAAGAAAGCTTGCTTGCTACACTGCACAATAAAAAACTGAGCGTTCTAAATGAGCACATAGCACGCATAGAAGGAAGTCCGCACTCAATATCGTTTTATAAAAGAGTCTTTTCAAGGTACGGTGTGGATAAAGGAGCTGCTGACTCTTTTGAGTTACAAGGAGCTGGTTTAGTCGCGCAGAAAGTTCTTGAAAAGATTCGTAATGATATCGATAAGGTTAATTTTGCAAATTTATTTTATGGAACTTATGCACTTACTCTAAGGGTCACAACTGAAGAGGACAAACTAATCTCTCTTGCTGCATTGATGTTTAAATCTTTAAATGATTCAGCTTTAAAAGACACGAGGATGTGCACTAGTCTTATAGTTGAAGCAGAAGCATTTTTCAAAAGACATCTTGTAGAAGATACGACTCCCGAAAAAACGCAACTTTTTGGCGAGTTTTTAGAAGAAAGTGGTGTGAGCTCTATGTATGACATCCTAGAGTATGATGAAGAGACGTATACGCCTACTAAAATCAAAAAACTCGGTGTGCTGAAGGTTCTAGATCATATGGGATTCTTTCAATAGACCTAAAATAGCTTATATAGATCCGCGTTTTTTTATAATTGGATATTCTGGGTACCAGAGCGTTTTTTCAACGAGCTTTTGTGGATCTTTGCCATCTACCTTTGCGTATCCCTTCTCTAGTACGTGCCTAGCAACTTCTATAGCTATTTCCTTAGAGACTTCTCTTAAGTTTTTTATGCGGGGAAAGATACTGCCGTCTGGATCGTTCAGCAGCGGGGACTTGTTACTGAGGACATCTGCTGCAATAAGAAACATTTCATCTGTAACAACTGAAGATTTTGTAGCGATCGTAGCAAGTCCAACACCTGGAAAAATATAAACATTATTGCACTGCGCAACATTCACACTCCGTCCATCATAATCGATGGTTTTTGGAGGAGATCCTGTTGCTATGATTGCCTTACCCTTTGACCACTTTGTAATGTCTTCTGGAGACGCTTCAGCCTTTGATGTGGGATTAGAAAGAGGGAAAATAACTGGTCTTTCTGTGTTTTTGCACATCGTCTTAATAATCTCTTGCGTAAAGAGTTTTGGATGGGCTGTGAGACCAAGTAAAATAGAAGGTTTTGCATTTGAGACCACGTCTTCAAGAGCAATCCCTGATTTATCTTTGACAGACCAGTCTTTAGTCGTCTCAGCACTTTGCTCAAATACTTTTTGTGCTTTATCTGTTATTTCTCGGCCGCTATGGATTAGTCCATCTCTATCAGTGATGTAAAATCTACTTTTAGCCTGCTTTTCAGTTAGACCTTCTTGCATCATGCTTTTTACAAGTAGCGAGGCGATGCCAAGACCTGCGGAGCCCCCTCCAGCAATAGCAATATGCTGGTCTTTAAGATTTTTACCAAGCGACTTAAGTGAGGCAAGTATTCCAGCAAGAGCAACAGATGCTGTACCTTGTATATCGTCATTAAACGAGCAGATTTGATCTTGATAGCGGTTTAAAAGTGTACTTGCGTTGTCTCTTGAGAAATCCTCCCATTGAAGTAGCACATCTGGAAAGCGTTTTTTTATTTCTTGAACAAAGCTATCTACAAAGTCATCGTATTCTTGCCCTGTTATACGAGAATGTCTCCATCCAAGGTAAAGAGGATCATCTAGAAGCTTTGGGTTGTTCGTTCCGACATCAAGTATCACAGGCAATGTTCTAGAAGGGTCTACGCCTCCAAAGAGAGTATAAAGAGAGAGTTTGCCTACAGGGATCGTCATCCCGCCTATTCCCATATCTCCAAGTCCAAGGATCCGGCTGCCATCTGTTACAACTATTACATCTACATTATTGCGTGGGATATTTTTAATCATTTGCTTCATCTGATCTTTATAGGCGTAAGCAATGTATACTCCCCTGTTTTGCGAGTATAGATTGCTGTAATCAAGAGAGGCGTCACCAACAGTAGGGGTATAGATGTATGGGAGCATTTCTTCTGTGTGTTCTGATGCAAGCCTATAAAAAAGCACTTCATTACGATCTTGAAGAGTTGTCAGATAGACGTATCTTGCGAGGTCTGTCTTCCTTTTGCTGTAGTTTCGATATCTTCTTTGCAACTGCTCTTTAATATCAGAAACATGATGAGGCAATAGACCTTTCAGACCAAGCTCTTCGCGCTCTTTTTCTGTAAAGCCTGTGCCTTTATTAAGAAGAGGTGTTCTTAAAATCTCTTGGGGGCCAAGGTTTGTTTCAATTACTCTAGGTTTCCTATTTTCACTCATTGACTAAACTCCTCTGATCAGAGCTCCTATATAAGAGTTTTCAGTGTAATAGAAAAGGAAATTTACGAGCTTGCTTGCTTAGTGGGGCTCTCTTGTCTTTTAAACAGGTAAAAGACGCTAAGTAGCCAAAGAGTAAAGATCACAAGAAGTATCCAAGACACCACTTTAGTAACAGAAGCAATCGCGAGAGTTTGAAGCCCAAGAACAAGCAAAGAAGAGATTGCTTTAGAGCTTCTATAGGCAAAGACATCGATCACAGCTTTTGCTCTAAACTTCTCTTCCACCTTAAGCGGTACATAGAGCATTTCTTTGATGATGGTAAAGATGGAGTAATCAAAGGATTTTACACTTGCATAACACATTGTAATCACCCTGAAGACAGGGAAAAAGATAAAGCTTATGATGTTTAGTGTGAAAAATGCTGGGACAAGAAAATGGCTTCTTCTAAGCCCAACGAATTGAACGAGGATATAAGCTCCAAATAACTGCAAAAAGATATTAGCTGTGTGCATCACGCTGAATATTTTACCAAGATACGCAGTACGCATGTCCTTTAATGGGATCGCCTGCTCGAGGTAGCTATTGAACTGAAAGTCAATCAGTGATGCGCTCATTTGCATAAAGACAACAATAAGAAGGATGAACTTCAAGTATTTTGAATTTCTTATAAGAGAAAAACCACCTTTGGCGTCTTTTTTCTTAAATTCAATGGAACCTACTTTTATTCCAGCGCTCTCCATGTTTGAGCGCATAGTTAGCAAGCCTTTGTAGGAAAATATGAAAACAGTATAGATGATCGGGGTTGCAAAAAGTAGGGTTTCAGATCCTGCCTTTGTTGCAAGAAGAGCGGGGATGAAGCTACCTAGAGCTGAACCTAAGCCTCCCATACTATACAAAAATCCATAGAGATACTTGGTTTTTCTTGCTGAAATCGTGGAATGAATCACAGACCATAGGAACTGAAACATCATTAGCACATAGATATCCTTCCAGATAAAATGCAGGAACGAAAATGCAGCTATATCTTTTAGGGTGAAGGTAGAGATAACATTGAAACTTGCTGTCGTAAGTACTGTAAAGAGCGTAGTCTTAAAACATCCAAACCTTGTGAGGCACTTATTATAAAGCGTGATGATAAGCAGATTTATAGGAACAGTCGCAAGCCATGCATATGGCAGAAAAGATGCTGAAAAGTGGGAAATAAATACGGAGTAAGATACCGGCTTTGTAACAGAGTACTCTGATGTAATGCAAAATCCGCAGATCATTGCAAAAAGAATAAATAGCTTTTCTGCTTTATGGTAACTTCTCAGCTCACTTGAAATCTCAAGAAGCTTTTGCTTCATTCACTGGCTCCTAAACTCTGCCGCAGCCTTTTTTCATAGTCGGATGAAACATACAACCAACTAGAAGCTGGGATCGGTATTGTGATTTTTGAAAGTTCATTTCCGTTCACAATAGCCCCACTCTTCTTAAGAACTGGGAAGTCTAGATTTGTTTGATAGTCAACATCATGAGAGTTGATCTCAAGGGAGATCTTCTCATCTGGGATTTCATGCTGCTTGATCATCGTATTCAAATCTTCTTGATCAAGCGGTGAAGGCAGTGAAATAGCCTTACATCGCTTGTCGTAGTTCAAAAACGACACCGCTTCATAATGCCCAGGATGCTGAGAATCTTTCTCAGCAACGCTCATATCAGCTAGTACTCGGTGCTCTGTGAACTCTAAATATCTATCTAAATCAGTTAGATAATCAGTTTCACTGTAACATTCTTTCATAAAACGTTTTAAGTGCCAAGTATAAGCTTTAACAGTTGAGTAGTGGCAGATCCTTTTGTGCATGAAATATCTAGACATCAGAAGGGCTTCGCAAGACTCAATCCCCTCTTCTTCTATCCCAAGTTTCAAAACGGATCTATCTAGTTGCTCTATACAGATGATGCGAAGCATCTCAATGAGCTGGTGATAGTCAAAAAGGCCGTAGGTGATGCCTGTATATTTAGCGTCACGCAATAGGTAATCGATCCTATCAGCACCAAAGAAATCGGCTGTAATGATCTCAGATAGGATTTTCTCCCAAGGTGTAAAGGTTGTTTTTAGATCGAGGATCTTAACATCTCTCTCTCCGACGGCCGTCTTTAGAACATCAAGCTCTACATCTTCAGGGCTTTTTCTAATACCAGAAGCCTCAGATATTTTTTTCCAAAAGGGTCTCATATAGTGGCTTCGTATGATACTCGCTGTCCATTTCTCATGCCCCTTTTCACCAAGGATCAGCTTTTCTGCTGCATGAGAAAATGGTAAGTGACCAATATCATGGCAAAGTGCTGCCATACGTAGGATTTTTCTATAGTACTCATATTCTGGAGACATAAATTTTGGAATATGGTCAAAAATTTTGTCTTGGAATTTTTCGATCACGGCAACGTCATACGTTGCAAGAATAAGATGGTCGTAGATTTCTGATGCAAGCTGCATAACGCCAAGGGAATGCTCATACCTATGGTGCGTTCCTCCCGGATATACTAAGTAAGCAACACCTAGCTGATGGATATGCTGAAGCCTCTGAAACACTTTAGTGTGAATAAATTCTGTTTCTAAATGATCAAGATGTATAAACCCGTGAACGGAGTCGAAGACTTTCTTTCCACCATACTGCATATATTGGACCTCTAATTACTTATTATTAGTTAACTATAAACGATAAGCCACTTTAGAGCACATCGATTCTCTAAAATATTTACTATACAAAATTGCAATTAGAAAACAACGCAAATAAATTTGTTTAAAATAGAAGTTTATAAATTAACAACAAGCTTGGACAAAAAGAGATATTCTAAATCTACTAGCTACGCATAACTTAGTCGCAATTAAATAATATATTATGTAATTCTTAATGAAAAATCGGGATTTAAGAATAGTATTTTTGGATTTTTTCTCTGATTATAGGTATAATATCCATTTTTTATATGAAAAATATAGGTCATATATGACTATTTCACGAGCTCAGTTGCCTATTCGCACGAAGGTCAACCCTCTAGATACAGATCTTTCTACTCTTTTGGAAGAAGGGCGAGTACAAGATATTCAGAAACTGGCTGAAAGCATCACAGATGTAGCAGAAACTGATAGACTAGTTGGTGAAGTAACCAAGTTCCATTCGAATAAACATGCGACTGTTAGGAAATTTAAGGAGTTTTGTGAAAGCAAACCTAGTTCTTTTTTAGCCCTTGTATGTCAAAAATCAGTTCATAGATCTCTTGATTCAAATAAACAAAAAGCTGAGGCTACAGGTCAAGAAGTCGGCCCCGCAAGTGGTGATAGTCAGGCTGTTTTGCCTATAAAAACGTTACTTAAAGAGCTAGAAGATCAAACACAAAAATATACGAAGCTAAAAGAAACTTTAAAGAACTACTTTCCGGATCGTGAGCTGCCCCTTACTTTTAAACAAGAGGAAGCTGATCAATATTTTAGCGAGTTAGAAGATCACTTTCAGCAAAAGATGAGAGGGTCATATGAAGCCTTCTTTAATTTAGTACTCTCTACAGATGGTATCGCTGAAGCGCTAGGATTTCCTGATTACGAACCTGGAGACCTTTGCAATATCGAGCTTCTAGGAAGCGTCATCGAATCATTTTACAACCCTTTAAATGTCGCAACTTTTCAAAGTATTGTTGAAATTACACATGAAGGTCCAAGAAATGGAATAGTAGATAGCTTCTGTGAAGATCCAGACATATCCATATTACCGCCTGAGATATGCTTGCTTACGGAGTTGAAGGAACTTGATTTAAGAAATAATAGCTTAAAATCCCTTCCTGAAAGATTCGGAAATCTTACAAAACTTACTCGAATATACATGCCTGGTGCTTTACTAGAATCTCTTCCTGAATGCTTTGGAAACCTTATAAACCTAGAAATACTGGACTTGGAATTTTGTAACTTAGTCTCTCTTCCTAAAAACTTTGGAAACCTTACAAAGCTTGAAAAACTTGATCTTTCAGGGAACTTACTTGAATCTCTTCCGGAAGACATTGGGAACCTTACAGAACTTAAAGAACTTTATTTACAATGCTGTAAAATATCAACTCTTCCGAAATCTATTATAAGTCTTAAAAAGATTTCAAACTTTTCTTTAGAGGTTAATCCCTATGACAATGTTGCAAGATTTATAGAATTTTGCAAACAAAACCCAGGAACTTTTCTAGCGAATGTTTGCATGAAGTATTTTAGAAAATCTACTGCTGAATTAGAATCAAGTGAACAACAGTCTGGACCTGCAGAAGCATACGGCCTAGATGTTTTTTCTATGGAAAAAGCAGTATTAGACTTTGAAATGAATGTTAAAAAGTTTGGTATATTAGAAAAGACACTAAAGCATTATTATCCAGGGATAAAAGGTCTTAATATCCCTTCTAGTTCAACTAAAAACTACCTTCAAACTTTAGAAGAACATTTCCAAAATACGATGTGGGGGTCATATGCTATTTTCTTTGATAAAGTCTTAGCTACGGATGATATAGCTGAAAAACTAGGATTTCCTGATTACGATAGAGACTCTCTTGATGTAAATGATTATTTAGGAAGAGTTATAGAGTCATTTAATGACCCATCAAACTCTGAAGTATTAGAAAGAATTGACAAACTAGATCTATCTAACTGCCAACTGAAACTGCTTCCTCCTGAGTTGAGCGCATTAACAGGAATTACAGAACTTAACCTAGAAAAAAACCAACTATCTTTTTTGCCAGAAAGTCTAGGAGAGTTAGTGACTCTTAAAGTGCTTAGCGTAAAAGAAAACTATATTCAATCAGTTTCTGGAAGTTTAGAAGCTCTTGTAGCTCTTGAATCACTCGACGTGTCACAAAATAGACTTAAATCTTTGCCATATTCTCTAATGAGCCTCAAATGTTTAAAGTCAATTAGCGTAGAAGGAAATTCATTTACCTCCTTTCCCATCGTGTTAAATGAAATGCCAAATGTTTCAGTTAATAGATCAAGTGAAAATTTACAAGCTTTAGTAAGAAGAGTAAATTCTACTTTTCTAGAATATGCACCAAGTACAGAATCTGTTCCGACAGATGCAGAAGTAAAAGAAAGTATTCCAGATGTTGAACATGACAACCCTGGCATAGTACTAATGGATTTCTTTAACTCATTTGGTCCTGAGTTTTTTGAAGGTGTTTTAAACCATGAACAGAACATTCCCCAGGGCAACCCAAAAGAAACATACTGTACTCTTTTTCAAAAAGCATTGAACAACATTAATAAAAATACGTCAATTCAAGGGATACCAATTGGTGAAGAAGAGAAATACTATGCATATATGAAAAAAATCCTGAAACTTTTAGCAAAAGAGGTTGAAAATCCTGCATCCCTACACAAACGAGAGGATTTATTTACATACTGTTTGGAAATTGCAAAAGTTGGAGAAAATTGCTATCAAATTCTTGATGAGAAGATGATGTATGTTTTAAGGCAAACTAACCCTAAGCTATTCGAACCCCGAGAAAATGTCATCATATTGGATTCTTCTGGGAATATAGAGCTTGCTTTAAGAGCGAAACTTCATTTAGAAAAAAAACGTATATTAAACGCTATTCTACTGAACCTTGACAATCCCCATGAAATCAACTTTGTAAGGCGCGTTTTTTCTAAGATCGGTCTCATAAAGGGTGAAACAGATCCTTACGAGGTGGGTGGAGCAACTGTTCTAACGGGAAAAATACTTGAAGAAATGCAACAACCTGAAAAAATTAAAATGATCCAGGCTTTTAACGCAGTATCTAGCGCTCCTATTCCAACAGATGATAAGGTGAATGCATTAGCAAGTTTACTGTTTGCTGCTACATTGGCTTATACCGACAAAGAAAAAAAGATGTACAAAAACTTAACAGAAGAAGTTGAGGTTTTCTTACAAAAGCACCTAGTTGCTGAAACAACTGCAGAAAAGACGCAATATTTTGGCGAGTTTCTAAAAGAACATGGAGTAGATTCTATGTATGATATTCTCGAGCATGATGAAGAAACATATGAGCCTACTGGTATCAAAAGACTTGGGGTATTAAAAGTTCTTGAATCTATGAAATTTTTCCCTTCATTCGTTAGTAAAAGATCTCCATCTCAGCCTCAGCAGTAAGTTGAGCCTGTTTTGCAAAACATTTAAAATACTATTCCACAACCTCTGCTATAAGGTTAGTTGCAACTAAACTGCCTGGTTTTTTTCAAGTAATGACTTAAGAAGAGTCAGAGCTTCTTTTTCTGCTGATGATTCATCTTGCGCTTTAGGAGGTCTTGGTTTGCTTTCTGCCTTATAGTTTGTGCTTACTTCAACAAATTCAGCTTTTCTTTGAAGCTCTTTGATACTTTTTGCGCCAGCATAAGTCAAACCAGAGCGAATACCGCCAAGAAGATTCTCAATAAGCTCAGAAGCGCTCCCTGTTACATCAGCCCAGAAATCAATCCCTTCAGCGACCGTCTTTTGTTTAAGGCCTCCGTAGTAGTCTTTCTGAAAGTCAGATGATGCTTGCCCTCTAAATTTAGCCTCTAATCCTGATGGAGAGGTCTTAGATTCTCTTTTTGGTGCAGCACTCTCTTTCGTAAGAGCAAAAAGCTTGCCAATCATTACAGAGCTTGCTCCTGCAGCAAGAGCTAGTACAACATCACGGCTATTGCGGATACCACCATCAGCAATCAAAGGAACTCTTAACTTTTCAGCAATTTTAGCGCATTCATAGATAGCTGTGAACTGCGGCATACCAAACCCTGTCACAATTCTTGTTGTACAAGCAGCACCAGGCCCAATCCCAACCTTTACACCATCGGCACCGGCATTCACAAGATCATGATAAGCCATCGCAGTACAGACGTTACCAGCTATTATTTCTCTATCAGGATGAGACTTTTTAAGGGATTCAATGAATTGGATCATCATTTCAGAATGCCCATGCGCAACATCGATACAAACACCTTTTGCTCCAGCATCTAAAAGCTCTCTTGTGTGCTGTACTTTCTCTTTTCCAATACCGCAAGATATAAAGATTCTATCTTCCCATCTTTTGATCCATTTTTTCTGGATCTCAAGATCAATAAATCTATGGAAAATTGGTATAGATCCTTCTTCTAGTAAAACTTCTGCAAGCTCTTCAGATATTGTAGTGTCCATGTTTGCGCAAAGAAGAGGGATTCCGATCTTTGAATTTTTTGTAAGCCAAGAGTCGAGCTTCGGCTCTGTTCTAGAAGGTACATTGTTATATTGAGGAACTAGTGCGACGTCGTCAAATGTGTGAGCTTTTCTCATTGGTTTACCTTTTGTAAGAATCCGAAAGAGTTATCACAAAAAACATCATGAAAGTCAAAAAGAAAATGGCATGATTTGACATCAATCATGTAAACTTAGAAACTTCCTGTAAAAAATATTTGTGTATCAATGATAAGCGCTATAGTTCTAACAAAAGACAGCTCTAAAACACTTGGAGAGACACTGCGTTCTTTAAGTAGATTTGACGATGTTATTGTTTTAGATACGGGGTCTTCAGACTCAACAATAGAAATTGCTAAATCTTTTCCTAATGTGACCCTACACAGGCATAGCTTCTCAGGTTTTGGTCACTTAAGAAATCTAGCTTCTAACTACACAAAAAATGACTGGGTTCTCTCACTTGATAGCGACGAAGTGCTTACTGATGAGGCTTTTGAAGAAATCGAGTCAAAGAAACTTGAAGATACAAAAGTTTATTCATTCCCTTTTGATAACTACTTCAACAATAAGCATATCAAATGGTGCGGATGGTATCCAGACAGGCATATAAGACTCTTTAATAAATCCTCTACAAGCTTTTCATCAGACTTTGTACATGAGAGGGTTTTAGATGATGACATGCAAGAGGAAAATCTAGTCTTTTCCATTAAGCACTACTCTTATGGTTGTATTTCAGACTTCTTAGAGAAGATGCAGAGATACTCTACCTTGTTTGCTCAGCAAAACAAGTACAAGAAGAGATCCTCGATAGGAAAAGCTCTTCTGCATGGACACTTTGCTTTCTTTAAATCCTACATACTTAAAAGAGGTATTTTAGGAGGTAAGGAAGGATTTATTATCTCTATTTACAACGCTCAGACAGCTTATTACAAGTATCTAAAACTCTGGGAAGCAAATCAAGACGCCACATGCTTATAACGCTACTCTATCACAGGGCTTTTGATGGTCCATACGGTAATACCCTTGAGGACCTGGAAAAGCATTTTCTATACCTTAAAAAGCATGCAAATATTGTGTTGCCTTTTGAAGAGCTTAAAAAACATGCCTTGAATGTATGTATAAGCTTTGATGATGCGACATATGACTTCTATGAGTATGTTTATCCCCTCTTAAAAAGACTCAAAATAAAAGCGCTGCTATCTGTTCCTACGGGATTTATCTCAGCTTCTGAGACGATCTCTCCTGACACCAGGATATCAGAGCTTAAAAGGTTTCCAAATAGCTCTACAAACCCTAGCTGTTACTGCTCTTTTTCTGAAATTGCAGAGATGAGTACATCTGGATTTGTAGATATTGCTTCTCACGGAGTTGATCACGTAAATCTCACAGGTAAAGAAGTAGATCTTGAAAAAGAAATCAAAAGCTCAAAAGAAACTTTAGAGTCTGCTCTTAACAAGAAAATTGAATGTTTTGTCTATCCTTATGGAAGATTCAACAAGCAAACTCATGCACTTGTAAAAAAGTACTATAAAGTAGGTATGCGTATTGGAAATGGAGTAAATTTTTCTTGGGGTTCTTCTCTTCACTTCAGAATCAATGCTGATGGTATTAAAAAAGTGTCGACACTTCTTGGAATCAGAAAACGTGTCATAGGCAGTCTTAAATCCATTAAACGCTTTCTTTACTAAGGCTTCAGCTTTTTTTAATTCTTTTTACAATCGATATTTATTAACAATCAGCCGCCTCTATAGGGCCTTCCTTGTAGATATACCACTTTTTTGTTTTGCATAAAAAAACTAAGTGTATTCATATTATCTAATTCAAAAAATTAACTATTTCACTTTATTTAGATTGCAATTGTAGGAAATATGAATTAATGCTATGTTTGTTACTAATTAACAATTTTATATATTAGGATTTTATGAGCATATTATTTGGAAATTCTTTAATGCAGCGCTCTGCTAGACTTGCACTGTCAGATACTCTAACAGATTTTACTCCTCGCCTGCTACATGAACCGCTATTTGCATGCGTTAACACAGTAAATAATGCAATAAACGAAAGAACAAACAGCGTAGCGTTAAAAGCTCTTTGCTGGACGGCCATCCTTGCTACTGTTGGCGGCTCATTAGGAGCTACGTATTTTACTGCTTCCGCTCTTTATACTGGTGCAGGTTACTCAGGATCACTCTTAACAAACGTGACTTGTGGAGCTATAGGTCTTCCTGGCGCTTTAATTGCCGGCGCTGAAGCAGCGCATGCTGTGGGTTTTTTATTCGGTATAGTGTTGTCTAGTATAGTACATAACTCTGGATTAAGCGTAGAAGCGATCCGAAATTCTTATAGACTATATAATGCAGATACTATTGCAGGGATAGATGATCCTCAAGAGTTTTTGGACACTCCCTTTTTTGAGTTAGCAATCGGTATGAGTTAGCAATTGCAGCATCTTTTTAAAGTTACAGTCTATTTTTTAAAGTGGGCATGCGGGTTGGAAATGGGGTGAATTTTTCTTGGGACTCATCTCTTCGTTTCAGAATCAATGCCGATGGCATTAAAAAGGTAGCTTCTCTTTTAGGAGCTAGAAAGCGCTTCATGGGAAGTCTAAAATCAATCAAACGATTCTATTACTAATAACAATTAATTCGTTGCTTATTATATAACAAGTTGAATGTCCTCTCTTTTTACACATAAATACTACTTTTATTGAATATGTTTACACTTTCTAATCTTATAATTATATACACAAACAAATATTGCAATTACTTATTGTAGACATTAGTTTATTGATTGAAATTAACAGTAAAGTATATATAATTTACCCTTTGAAGAATAGTTACAAGATAATAAGGGTTAATTATGAATATAATACAAGTTGGAAGAAATATTGCTACTTCTAGCTACAGAAGTGTAGAGGCTGGATACAACGCAGTTTCTAATGGAATAAATGCTAGAACAAATAACGTAGCACTAAGAGCTCTTAGTTGGGCTGCGGTTATTGGAAGTGCTGGCGCTGTGGCTGGAGCTGGAGTATATGCAGGCCTCCTTTATACAGGTACTATTGTTGCTGGATCTTTTGGAGAATGCGCAGAATTTATTGCCATGTGTTCTTTGCTTTCAATATGTACTTTTAACCTTTGTTATGGAGCAGTAAGATTGGTAAGAGATATTTCGGAAGACTGGGCGCTTTTTTGGGGCGCAGAATCATCGATCGCCGGAGCAAGTGCTTTAACAGACTTAATTGATAGCTTAGACTAGATGAAATTAGCTGCTGATTATGCAGCTAATTTATCAATCAGTATTGCAGAGAAACTTATTTTTTTTAAGATTGATCAGTCATCTTTATACAAAGAGCATTAGTGATATTTGAATTTGTAGTATGTATTAATATATACCATTAAATTTCTGTTAGACTTTACAATTCTGATACAATTGCAGGGATAAGCGATCCACATGTGTATTTAAACCAACTCATTTAAACAGAAAACTTTCCAGAGCGCAATATTTCTTGGAAGTTACAGTCTATATTTTGATTCTTTAAAATATGAGTCGTTATTGTAATATGAACTTTACAGAAAACGTAAACATTTTAATTTACTTAATATAATTAAACCTTGTATTTAACAATAAACAAGTTTTCTGTATCACGATTTCTCCTGATTTAATATAATGATCCATTAAATTAACTTATAATTAGTAGGACTTATGGATTTACAGGCGATTGCTAGAACGGCATGTAACAGAGTAACTGGTTACTTAGCTTCAGAAGAGAATTTAAAAACAGTAGTAGCAGGATCAGCTGCAGGTATTTTGAGTTATGGTTGTGTAACTATTTTGACAAAAGCTTCTTTTGGTCTACTTGCTGCTGCTAGCTGGACTATAGTTGGAGCTGTTTGCGCGATTGCTGCAAAACATATTTATGAAGCTGCTACAAGAGCAGATGAAGAAGAACGAGCATCTCCTGTTACAGGAAGGGTTTCAACATCACCTACAACCGCTGGTACACCGCCTACAATTCTTGGTACACCGACTGTAGACGAGCGAGAAGACTCCCCTATTCCATTACGAGTTCCTACGCCAGCTCATACTTCTCCAGCACCTACTGCACCAGAAACAACTATAAGACCTATTCAACCCTCCCCATCAAGAACACCAGTAGATGAACCACTGATATTTAATCCAACATCTAGAAGGGGTACTCCAATAGATGGTGCTGTTGTAACACCTCCTACACCTAACACTCCTACTACTGAGTCTCAATACATCGCCGTAATCAAAGAGGGAATAGATCTTTGGGATGCTTTAATTGCAAATAAAGTAAGCGATGATACACTTGAAGCGTTTAATGAGGAGCTTGAGTCCTTGTACTCACAGGAAGGTCAACCTTTGTACAGCATCACAAACAGAATTATTGACGGTTGCACCTTTCAAACAATATACGATGTTTCAAAATGGACACATATGGTCGTTGATTTTGCAGCAGGCAAGATCACAGGCGAGAAAACTGCTTTAAAATGCTGGAACTACTGCCACAAGAATCATGAGGCATTTGGAGAGTTTATTCTCGAAGAGAAGTTGAAAAATATTACAGAGAGAAACCAGAACTATCCTCAGAAATTCATTACACGTGAAATAAGAGGCGCTCCTCTTGTAAAGGTAGCTATTACTCGAGCGGACAAACCTAAATTCCTAGAAAGAATAAAATTCTTTACAGGCCACATAGTAGATCTTATAAAATAGCAGAACTTTTTAGATCATAGATATACAGTATTTCAGGCAGTAGCTTTATAGCTGCCTGGTCTACTACAGTAGATGTCGTGTCCCAAGCTTCAGGCTAGCTAGCTAGAACAAGGCTTGTGTAAATACTCAAAAAAACTTATGTATGAAGACTCCTAAATACCTATATGGGGTCTTTATATGCTAGACGATCAAGAAGAACTCGAAGAAATCACTCACACAAAAAACTTAGAAAAAGAAGTCGACAAAGTATTGTCCGAACAACTTCTTCATGATGATCATGGAGATACCATCATCGGGTCAAGGGACAAGCCCCCGACTTTCTCTAAAAAATAATTTTTGGGATTCTTAAGAATGATATAGCGGCAGATGGACTCGAACCAACGACATACGGATTATGATTCCGGTGCTCTACCAACTGAGCTATACCGCCATATTCGGTAAAATTAGCGGGGAAAGGATTCGAACCTCTGACCTTTGGGTTATGAGCCCAACGAGCTAACCACTGCTCCACCCCGCGATAACCTTTTGAGTGTTACTTTCGTACTCTCGAAGGGGCAAGTCTAACAAATGGATTTATTAACGACAACCTAATTGATTGCACTTAAGAAGTTTTTCGGCTTCTATCCAACATTTCTTAGACGATCCTCTGCAGTGCGCAAGGAGTAGTTTGCATTTTCCATCGAATAATTCTTTCGCGTTTTCAGAATAAAGATAAAAGCGGATCGTATCTGCGAGTGTAGAAAGCTCTTTTTTTTGCCCTACTTCTGCATCAATCACAAGTCTTGCAAGTTCTTTTTGCGCATGGATATAAGGGCCAAATACAACAGGCACTCCATACTCAATAGGTTCAAGAAGGTTATGACCTCCAATGTTTACATAGCTTCCTGCAACGATCGCAACGTCTGAGATTTCATAACACTGCCCAAGCATTCCCATAGCATCAATAAGAAGAATTTTCTCGTAACCTGTCAGAGCATCTGCGTTTGAATACTTTAGGTACTGCCTGTGGTGCTCATGTAGGTATTTTTCTACTTCTATAAAGCGTTCTGGATGTCTTGGGACTAGAATGACTTTTAAGTTATGATCAGACCGGAGAAGAGGCTCTATTGCCTGCAAAAGAAGCTTCTCTTCATTATGATGTGTGGATCCAATCGTAATCACTCTATGTTGAGGTAGTATCCCAAGCTTTGCTTTCAGCTTTTTTATCTCATTAGGACTTGATACCTTTATTGGCGTATCAAATTTTAAATTCCCGCAAACTTTTAGTTTGCTTTCGTTGATACCAATTTTTAAAAACCTCTGCAAATATTCATCATTTTGAATACAGCACATATCGATGTCTTTAAAAAGCTTCTTAGAGAAGCTTTTAAGAAGTATATGTCTCTTTAAGGATTTTTCTGAAAGCCTGCCATTGATAAGAAGAGTTTTTGTTGCACTCTGCTTAGCAATATTTAGTAAGTTGGGCCACAAATCACTTTCAACAAGAACGAGCAGTCTTGGATTCAATCTTTTGAAGTATTTTTTCAAGATCCAGGAAAAGTCGTAGGGAAGATAGAACGCCTCATCAAGAAAAGACATCGAGCGCTTTACTTCATCAAGGCCTGTCTCTGTTGTTGTTGAAAACACAATAGAACTATCCGGAAGTGATTCTCTCGCAAGCTTTGCAAACGCAATGGCGGCTTTTGTCTCACCAACAGATCCAGCATGTATCCAAATAGATGATGGCTTGACTTTACTAAAATTTGGAAATTTTAAACCAAGCTTGAATGGAAGGCTCTTCTTGTATTTTCCAGATGAAAATCTTTGAAACAAGACCTTTGGCATGTAAATGCAAAGCAGAAAAAACAAAAATGCATTGTATAAAGATCTTGAGAAACTCATTTTTTACATCTTGATTACAATATTCAAAAGCTTGTTTGGAATGTAGATCTCTTTAATGATCTGTTTTCCCTCTAGGTACTTCTTCACATTTTCAAAAGCTTTGCCTTTGCTGATCACTTCTTCTTTACTAACACCAGCTGGGAAATCTAACTTACCCCTAACCTTTCCATTCACCTGGATGACATACGTAACAGTATCTTCTGTTAGGTATTTCTCATCGGCCTTTGGAAAAGGCTCAAACACAAGGCTCGTTTCTCCACCAAGAAGCTGATAACACTCCTCTGCAAAGTGAGGTGCAAAAGGATACAGCACCTTCGTTGCCATTTTAAGGGTACTTTTTGGGTATGTTTTAAGAGGAGAAAATGCATTAATAAATTCCATCATCTTTGCAATGCATGTGTTATAGAACATCTGCTCTATATCATGTTGCACGCCAGAAGCAAGTTTATGACCGAGTTTAAGGCCCTCTTCTGTATCTTCATCTGATACTTTGTCTGAAGTTACCAAATCGTAAAACCTATTTAAGAATCTTTTGCAACCTGATATTGCCTCATTGTTCCAAAGCTTCTCTTTATCAAACGGGCTCATGAACATCTCATAAAGTCTTAACGTGTCTGCTCCAAATTCCTCAATAATCTCGTCTGGTGAAACGCCGTTAAGCTTCGATTTAGACATTTTTTCTACTTGAGCGTGTACTTCTTCTTTCGTTCCTGCATCAAAGAACTTCTTTCCTTCTTTTGTCACATCATGTTCTGCTAAATAACCACCTTTTTTCTTCTTATAGGCCATTGCTGTAACAAGGCCTTGATTGCGAAGAGTTTTAAATGGCTCCTTTGTTGAAACAAGACCGCAGTCAAAAAGAACCTTATGCCAGAATCTTGAATAAAGAAGGTGTAGTACTGCATGTTCAACTCCGCCAACGTAAAGATCTACAGGAAGCCAGTATTTTTCTGCCTCTTTACTAAATGGCTCTTTGTCATTTTTAGCATCACAAAATCTTAGATAGTACCAGCAAGATCCTGCCCACTGCGGCATAGTGTTTGTCTCTCTTAAAGCCTTTTTTCCTGTCTTTTCGTCTACAATTTCAACCCAGTCTTTTACTTTAGCAAGTGGACTCTTGCCATCGCCAGGAGGTTTAAAATCTGTTAGATTCGGAGGTGTTAATGGAAGTTCATCTTTAGTTAAGCAGCGCATAGACCCGTCTTCAAAGTGAAGAATTGGGAAAGGCTCCGCCCAGTATCTTTGCCTTGAGAAAAGCCAGTCGCGAAGCTTGTAGGTAATGCATCTCTTGACAAGTCCTTTTGCTTCCATCCATTTCGTAGCTGCTTCCTTAGCGTCTTTTATATTTAAACCATTTAAATCAAGATCAGCACGCTTCGAGTTGATCACCTTTCCGTCTGGATTCCAGCAAAGCTCTCCCTTTAGCACTTTTTCTCTCGCTTCTTCTTTCTCCATTCCTTTTGGAATGTTTTCAGGAAAGCTATCAACATCTGGATCGTAAACAACGGGAATATCGATTCCATACTTAGTTGAAAACTCAAAATCTCTCTCGTCATGACCAGGAACCGCCATAACAGCGCCTGTTCCATAACCCATAAGCACATAGTCTGCTATCCATATAGGAAGCTTCTCGCCAGTAATCGGATGAAGTACGTGTGCACCTGTCCAAACACCTGACTTATCTTTATTTAACTCTGATCGGTCAAAGTCAGCTTTTTGAGCCGTTGCTTTTTGGTACGCTTGCACAATGTCTTTATGTGATTGCTTCGTAATCTTTTCAACAAGAGGATGCTCTGGAGCTAAAACGATATAAGCAAGACCAAATATGGTATCAATACGTGTTGTAAATGTTTCTATTTTTTCATCGTGACCATCGACTTGGAATACAGCATCTACACCTTCACTTTTACCAATCCAGTTACGCTGAAGCTTTTTTAAATAATCTGGCCAGTCCAAATCATCAAGGTCTGCTAGCAGTCTTTCAGCATATTCAGTGATTTTTAAGACCCACTGCTTTAGAGGCCTTCTTTCAACTGGATATCCGCCCTCTTTCGCTACGCCATTTTCAACCTCTTCATTTGCAAGTACTGTCCCAAGTTTTGGGCAGTAGTTCACAAGAGCTTCTGCTTCGTAGGCAAGGCCTTTTTCAAACAGTTTAGTAAAGATATATTGCGTCCATTTGTAATAAGAAGGGTCGCTTGTAGCAATTTCTCGATCCCAGTCATAACTGAATCCAAGAGATTTCAGCTGTTTTCTATATGTGTTTATGCTTTTTTCAGTTGTTATTTCTGGATGTGTACCTGTTCTGATTGCATATTGCTCTGCTGGGAGTCCGAAACTATCCCATCCCATAGGGTGAAGAACGTTGAACCCCATCTGCCTTTTATATCTAGCAAGAACATCTGTTGCAGTGTAGCCTGTCACATGACCTACGTGCAGGCCAGCGCCAGATGGATATGGGAACATATCCAGAACATAGTACTTAGGTTTCTTTGTGTCGATTTCAGCCTTAAAGAGTTTATTCTCCTCCCAGTAAGCCTGCCATTTTTTTTCTATTTTCTGATGATCGAATTTTTTGTGTTGCATAATCTCATACTATTTATGTAGTTAGAACCTTGGAGTATAGCAATATTTTCTCTAAAAGACAAAATAGTTTTACACACTCGATTTCTTAGATCCTGCACGCTGTCCTATCTAATTTTTTAAAGATAGCTCGAAATGTTAAGATCTTCCTTTAACTCTAGCTCTTTAAAGATAAGCTAACATACCTATTTCCTTTCTCAGAAATTAGTGACGATTCTTTTCAAAACTACCCCCTTTTTGCTTAAGTTAAATTACGGGATTTGTTAAAACTTTAGGGCCTTGAAGCAAGAGCTTAGCTTAAAAGTCGTTCGACCTATTCTTTATTTGATAAAAATAGTCATCGGATCCGAACACGTTGGCATACGCCTCTAAATACGCTTTTAATACAGTAAGAAAAATTTATATTATAAAAATTGAAATAAATCATAGAATTGATTAACTTAGTGATAATTATTTCAATTGTGATTGAATAAACACAAAATCTCTTTAGGTGATACATGCTTGAGCTAAATCCTTTCAGAAAAAACAAAGTCAACCTCGAAGATTACGACTACCAGAAAGACATACAGAATCGACTGACTATGGCTAAATTAACCTCTGAAGATTTAGTGGTATTAGAAGAGATCCTTTATAGCCCTCCTACAATTGCTATTTCAGAACTTGCACAAGATCTTGTTATAGAAGAGAGTGATCTCTCTAAAGTCTTACAGAAGCTATCTACAACAGGGCTTTTCCAGATTAAAGGTGTTACCATTCATCTTCATAAAGAAACTAGAAAGTATTTCGAAGCACAAATTCAAAAATTCCAAGATGGCTTTGTTCCTGGCATGGAATATCTGCAAAGCCTACTTAGAAAAGTCCCTTTTCATGTTCTACTTAGCTGGTATCCAATTCCTAGAACATCCAACAATATTTTCGACTCTCTGATTGAAAAATACCTAGTCACTCCACAAGTGTTTCAAAGGTATTTAATGGAGCTAAACTTTGGAAACCCAAAAATCTCTGGAATTGTAGAAGATGTCTTCAACTCCCCTGACTTTATGGTTCTTGGAAAAGACCTTAAAGAAAAGTACGAAATGGGTGATGAAGAGTTCGAAGAAGTCTTACTACACCTTGAGTTTAACTTTATTTGCTGCCTTGTATACAGAAAGATCGATGGCAAGTGGCAGCAAATCGTAAGTCCTTTCCATGAGTGGAGAGAATACCTACGCTTCCTAAGGGATAGCAAGCCTTCTCCTATTGAAGACACAAAAGATATTAAAGTTGTAAGAGATGGAGACTTTCCTTTCATTAGTGATATGACAAGTCTTTTAAATCTCTGCAAAACCACTCCAATTCCACTAAAGCTCGATGAAAATGAAAGATGGGTTCCAGATAAAACAGCCTTAAAAAAACTCACAAAAATTGTGAAAGGAATCAGTGATACAAATGAATTAACTTCATACACATCACTACTTATCCAAAAACTCCTATTTTTAAAACTCGCAAGAGTTGAGAACAGCGCTCTTTCCATGAACGATGGCTGCGATGAGTGGCTAAGCTTATCTGTAGAAAACAGAGCTCTTGCAAGCTACAAACATACCCTAACAAGACTTGAGTATGAGAATTTCAGCGCGGAAGTTGCAACTGAGCGTCATATTAGAGAAATCGAAAAGACGATTAGCAATGTAATCCACCTTGGATGGGTTGAGTACGATGAATTTATGAAGGGTATTTCAGCATCCATCAGTGAAGACAGCAAAATTATCCTCAAGAAAGTTGGCAAGGGTTGGAGATACTCTTTACCTCAATATACTGATGAAGAATCAAGACTCATTAAAAGAACAATCTTAGAATGGCTTTTTGAGGCAGGTCTTGTCTCTATAGGAACCTATAATGGAAAAGATTGCTTTAGAGTCACAGCGTTCGGCCAAAGCATTTTTTCTTGAAATCTTAAATTTCATATGGCCATAGTGAAACTTTGCGGAGTTTTTCTATGGCAATATCGCTACTTGACCAAACATTCTCATATGTAGACATTCCAAAAGTTCTCGTACTGATATTTCTTGAGTGCTTACTTTCTGCTGACAATGCGCTTGTATTGGCTGCTATTGTAAAGCCATTGCCAACAAAACAGCGCAATAAAGCTCTTTGGATCGGTATTTTTTCCGCTTTTATTTTGAGAGCTGTTGCTATCTTTGTAGCAGCCTATCTCATTCGATACTTTTTTATTCAAGCTATTGGTGCTATCTATCTTCTCTATCTAGCGTTCTCATTTAAAATCAGAGCAAAGAAGCAAAGCAGTGACTCTAAACCTCAAGCAAACGTTCCCCTTTGGAAAGTTGTTTTGCAAATCGAAGCCACGGACTTCATTTTTGCAATTGACTCGATCCTTGCAGCTCTTGGTCTAACAGGTATTGCTCTACAGCCGCACCACGCACTGCCTCCAAAAATGTGGATCGTTTATCTCGGAGGGATTATAGGGCTTGTGATTATGCGTTTTTCTGTAAGAATCTTTTCCTACTTTATGGATAGGTTTAAAAGACTGGAAAGAGCTTCTCACTATCTTATTGGATGGATTGGAATAAAGCTTGGTTTCGAAGCTCTTCATAGCTACCTTCTTCAAAAGGGAGATTCTAAGTACACAGAAGTATTACAAACATCAATAGACTGGGTTTTCTGGATCGTAACCATCTCCTTATTTATTTACGGGTTCATTCCAAAACAAGAATCAACCAGCAAGTAAGCTACTTGCTTAAAAGCTGCTTCTTATCTACAATTTAGCCATGAGCAAATCGAAAAGCACAGACTTAGCCTCCAATAAGAAGGCTTACCACGATTATGAGATCCTTGAGACTTTTGTCGCAGGGGTATCTCTTGTTGGGACTGAGATCAAATCACTCCGAGACGGCGGAGGCAGCCTCGGCGAAGCCTACGTTAGAATCATCAAGGGAGAGCCTTTTCTCGTGGGAGCTCATATTGCTCACTATAAGTTCGGAAATGTCCATAATCACACCGAAAGGCGAGATCGTAAGCTCCTTCTTCAGAAAAGGGAGATACAGGCCCTAAAAAAGGCTATTTCTGAGAAAGGCCTCACAATTGTGCCTTTGAACCTACATCTCTCAAATAAGGGCTACTGTAAGGCTAAAATCGGCATAGCCAGGGGTAAGAAGCTCCATGACAAGCGCTCTAGCATCAAAGAAAAAGAGCAGAAGCGTACAGTACAGAGAGAAATGAAGAATTCATAAGCCTTTGATAAATAGTAAAAAATCCTAATATTAAGATTATATTAATCCTTATCTACTTAACACAGAGCGCTTTACGCAAACACTGTTGCTTTTTTCTGTTTATTTTAAACATAAATATTGATACAATCGATTATGAGTCAATGTAAACCCAAACAGATGGAGTATAAAAATGGCATGCCCAAAGATATACCTTAAAACGCAAAAAGAAGAGATC
The DNA here is from genome assembly GCA_022601395.1 of Chlamydiia bacterium. GTDB lineage: Bacteria > Chlamydiota > Chlamydiia > Chlamydiales. Next base: position 24,218 of record JAJACS010000014.1, read on the forward strand.
GATACTATTGTAAAAGACACTCTTCTATACGTTAAAACATCGATTCAGACTAAGAAGCCAAAAAAGAACTACATCGTCACGTTTTTCAAGAACTTCAACGATCTAATGGGCCGCAGATTCAATTAAGGATCTTCATCTTTTAATGATGAAGACCGATTCTCTTTTCACAAAAAACATTTAGTTCCTATAATCACGATTTAACATTTTTAAATCGGGGATATAGATATGACTTTTTCTGAAACAACGGTAGATCAAGAAACGGAAGCTTCTAATAAAACGTTTCTAAAGCTTGTCATACCAAGACTAGAACTTGTTTCTCTGATCGGAAAAATACAAAGCACAGTCCCCTCTAAGCCTGCTATCCCTATTTTATCTAACATCTTAATACAGGCAGATGAAGGGCAAGTCACTCTCAACGCAACAGATCTAACTGTAAGTATTAAAGCATTTGCAACAGCAGATGTTAAATCGTCTGGTTCTATCACAATCCCTGCAAGAAGATTTTTTCAACTTATAAGAGAACTTACAACAGATCAAATCGAAATTGAAGAAACTGAGTTCGGCGTTGTTTTTGTAAGAGCTGGCAGTTCTGTATTTAAGCTTAACGCTGCAGATAAAGAAGAATATCCTACCTTACCAGATTTAAGCAGTGCATCTGCTTTCCAGGTGCATAGCCCAACTTTAAAAGAACTATTTCTTCGTACTTCTTTTGCTGTTGCTAAAGAAGATAGCAGGCATGTTCTCAATGGAGTGCTTTTTCAACTTACAGAAAATCACCTAACTCTTATTGGTACTGATGGAAAACGACTAGCAAAGGTCAATGCAGAAATGGCCAACCAGCCATTTAACGGCCAGTATATTGTACCTTTGAAAGCAATTGAAGAAGTCACTAAGACGCTTGAAGAAGAGCAACCAGCAAAGCTTTTCTTCCACGAAGATAAAATGGCTGTTGAGATGGGTTCTGTTACGGTTATTTCAAAGCTACTTGCAGGAGAGTATCCTGATGTATCTAGAGTAATTCCTGAAAAAGCAAATATGACTGTTCATCTTCATAGAGAAGAGCTCATGACACTCTTAAGGCAAGTATCATTATTTACCTCTGAGATGAGTCACTCTGTGCGCTTTATGTTCACAGAAGGTAACTTAGAGCTGTCGGCAACAAGTTCAGATGTAGGAGAAGGAAAGGTCTCTATGCCTGTGGACTTTACTGGCGAGCAGTTTGAAATCGCATTTAATCCAAGCTTTTTTATAGACATCCTAAAGCATTGTAAAGATGAGACTGTTACATTTGGGATCACAGATTCCTTTAATCCAGGGATGATCACAGATCAAACAACAGCACTTTTTGTAATCATGCCAATGAGGCTGAACACAAACTAAATGCATCTTGTTTCATTAAAACTGCGGAATTTCCGTAACTATAAAGAAGAAACGGTCACCTTTGACCCCAAAATCAATTTGATTATTGGAGAGAATGGCGCTGGCAAGACGAACCTCCTCGAGGCGATCTACTTCTTAAGTACCGGAAGATCTTTTAGAACCAACCTTCTAAAGGATATGATCCATAAAGATCATTCTCTTTTTTTTATAGAAGCTACTTTTGTGAAAGATGGTGTTACGCAGACTTTGAAGGTTGGATACGATGAAACAAATAAGAAAATAGAGCATAACGCTACAGAGCTTGGCTCTTTCTCAAACATGCTCGGCATTATGCCCTCTGTGATTTTTTCACCCAAAGATATCCATTTAATCTCAGGGTCCCCGCAAGAAAGAAGACGCTTTTTAAACCTGCATCTTGCGCAAAGCGATCCGGTATATGTTTATCATCTTCTTCGATACACAAAAGCTCTTAAGCAGCGTAACGCTTTTTTCAAGCAGAAAAAACTCGACGGGATCGAGTGTTACGAGGAAGAGATGGCTCTATCAAGTATTTACCTTATGACAGAGCGAAAAAATGCACTCAGTAAACTAGAAAACCTTGTAAAGCTTAAGATGAGCTCGCTATCTAATGCTCAAGATGACTTTAAAATCAACTACCAGCCCTCTTTATCTGGGAAGTTTGATAACGCATCGTTTATAAAACAGTTCGAAAAAATGAGGCCAAAAGAACTTCTTTGCAAATCAACTCTCGTAGGACCTCATAGAGATGACTTTCATATACTGCAGGATAATAACCTTGCTAAATCCTATGCATCAGAAGGGCAAAAAAGAACCTTTTTAAGCGCTTTGAAATTTTCAGAATGGAACCTGCTTAAAGAAAGCACCAATGCATCCCCAATTATGAGTATCGATGACATCGGCATGCATCTTGACCAAACAAGAAAAAACCTGCTGAAAGACTACATGAGTAGTTTCTCGCAGGTTTTTTTAACTGTACCTTCTGATCCGCTCATCGAAGAGTATACAAAGTGCAGGATCGAAATCGCAGATGGCAAAATAAAATCGTCTACATCGCCTTTAAGTGTTTAAGGTAAGCCTGAGCTATTGGAAAGTCCTTTGGATCAATCTCTTCTCCATTTTTCATCTTTGCAAAGAAATCAATGATCTTATTCGCAAGAACTTTACCAAGCTGTACACCTTCTTGGTCAAATGAGTTGATATCCCAAATAAATCCTTGGAAAGCAACCTTATGCTCGAAATAAGCAAGCAGCGCTCCAATCGTATAAGGATCGCATTTTTTCGTAAGTAAGATGTGATTCGGTCTATTCCCTGGGAAAAACTTATTCGGGTTGTCCGAACGTTTTCCTGTAGCAAGACCGATAGACTGGGCAAAGAGGTTTGCAAGAAGCTTTTCCTGCGAAGAAGTTCCTTTCACTTCTAAATCATCAGCATATTGAGACTCTTTAAATCCAATAAACTCAATCGGCACTGTGGTTGTTCCTTGGTGAATGCACTGATAGAAAGAATGTTGGCCGTTTGTTCCAGGCTCTCCCCAAACAATCGGACCCGTATCATAATCAACAGGCTCACCATGTTTGTTAATCCGCTTGCCGTTAGACTCCATGTCTAACTGCTGCAAATGCGCTGGAAAACGAATCATAGCTTGTGAGTAAGGTATTACTGCACAAGTTGGAAGATGAAGAAAGTTGCGGTTCCAAACGCCAAGAAGTGCTCCGATTAGAGGTAGGTTTTCTTTATAGTCTTTAGAAAGAGCAAGCTTGTCCATAGCATTAGCACCTCTTAAGAAGTCTAAAAACTTCTCCATACCAAGTGCAAAAGCAAGCTCTACGCAGCCTACCATAGAAGTTACAGAATACCTTCCACCTATGTAATCCCAGATATAAAAGGACTCTCTATACTTGTCTGGGTTATCCATTGGAGAGGATTTACCAGTAACGGCAATCATATGATCTTTTGTAGAAAGGCCTTTTTCTTCTAGATGCTTTTTAATCAGTTCTTCATTAGTAAGAGTTTCAAGTGTAGAGCCTGATTTAGAAACAACAACAAATAAAGTCTTAGATGGATCTACTTCAGAAAAGATCTTATGAGCATCGTCAGGATCAACATTGGATATGAAATGTACTTTGCGGTTTTCTTTTTTATAGGCTTCTAGAGATAGATATATGGCTCTTGGACCAAGGTCTGATCCTCCGATTCCGATTTGCACAAGATCAGTAAAACCTTGCTTCTCTACTTCCTCTAAAAAACGTTTTAGCTTTTCCAGTTCTTGGTATGCAAGATCTGTTGCTTCCTTCCCTCTTGGTCCTTCGTTTCTTTTATCAAAGAAATCACGCATCGCAGTATGAAGAACAGAGCGGTTTTCACATTCATAACCTTCGATCTTATTGACCACTTCACCAGCTTGCATAAGAGCCATTTTCTCGATCACATTCGTTTCATCAGCAAGCTCGAATAGGGCTTCCATGACTTTGTCTGTAACTCTTTCTGTACCATAGAGCATTTTGATCCCAAGAGCTTCTGCTGTCATCTCATCAACACGCTTCGTTGTAAGGATCCCTTCATGAGTAAGATCTATTGGATTTCGTTCAAGCTCCGTTAACTTTTCAACAGAACTTAATTGATTAAAGAGCGTCATATTATCAAACCCCAGCTTGATTCAAAATAAATCCTTATATATGTCACATCTCTTAGAAGAGGACAACACTTTTTATTATCATGCTCTTACTTATTGCATTAAAAGTGAGTGGGAAGTAAACTGTGGCTAATTATTTTGCGGGGTATAGCGCAGCTTGGCTAGCGCGACTGCTTTGGGAGCAGTAGGTCGGGGGTTCAAATCCCTCTACCCCGAAATTTCACAAAGACTACTTCATACCTGAGGTAGTAAGTTCACAAAAAAACTTACAGATTACTGAGAAATTCTTGAAAGGAAACTTCATTTTCGAGGTTGATCGGAAGATCTAAATAAACAAGAGATCCTCCAGTCACAGAGAAGCCTTGTAGAATTCTTTTTCCATTCAAACTAAGAGAATTATTCATAAAGATTAGGGTGTCTAGGCCTTGCCAGCTTTCTGTAACAAGAAACTCTGGTATCAAACGATATGAAACTTGATGCTCAAATAGTTCTTCGAAAACCTGATCAAAGAACATGTGAGTTGTTTGAAAAAGATTGTTGTCATTTGGAAATACCACTCCGATTGTAGGGCTTTTGGGCTCAAGCTCCCAATTCCTTTCTGGCTCAAGAAAACCAAACCCCTCTCCTGCAGCATTGCCTGAGATGTCCGCAATGGGAGATGTATGATTCTCTAGAAGTAGATTCAAATGACAGTAACGCTTTTTAGAAAGTATTTCTGCAAGAAAAGACTGGTTATCTATCCTGATACAGTCGTACCAAGCAAAACCAAGCAGTTCTTCTGGCAACTGCGAAGAGAGTCTATGTAGGTATTCTGCAAAAAACTGATGAAAGTAAAGATTTTTGAGATGCTTTGTAAATGGAGATACCTCGAACATATCATAGTGCATTTTATCAAACGTATCGATCGGGCTATTTTTTGTCTCAAATAGGCGCTCTGGAGTTTCGTAGAGATCTTGCAAGTATTCTAGCAAGTTTTGAAAGTGAAACTGATTGAAAGGAAAATGCATGCATAGATCAGCATTGCCTCTGTACAGAATGACACCAAGAGTATCTTCCTCAAACCCTTTGTATAAATCTTCCAAAAAGACATTCAGAGCTCTTGCAAACGCACCAAGAAAGCTGTCTAAATGGAGTTTTACTCTTTTTTGAAAAAATCCGAACTTTAGATCAAAGAGAATTTTAACGCCTTTTTCTCGAAGCTCCGATGCCTGCTCTTTTAAAGAGCTAAAATCAAGGCTAGAGCTCAAAGTAAGATCTACTGTGAGCACTACAGTATTGTGGTAAGAAGAGTCAAGCGTATCCAAGGATTTTGCAATAATTGGAATAAAATACTGGTTGTCTAAATGAAAACCATTTAGATCAAGCGAGTGGTAATTCGTGCAAATTGTCATTGTGGTGCTTCTTTTTGATTTCTAAAGTGCATATGACGTATGACTTTTCCAAGACTTGTCCAAAGGTTCTGAAAGTAGGAATATCCGTAGTCTTCTACACCTGTGATGTAGTAGGGATCTTTGTGAACAGACTCCCACTTTTTAGTAAGTGTGGCCACCTTAATCATAGACTCTGAGTATGTATCATCATCGGTTACAAACGTTGCAAGACCGCCTTTTTTTACCACCCTAGAGACTTCATTTAAAAAGTCTACATGGAAAAGCCTATGTTTTGCGTGTTTGTCCTTTGGCCAAGGATCGGGAAAATTCACATAAATTTCCTTAATCGAGCTATTTTTAAGATAGTACCTGCTAAAGGTATAAGCCTCTCCACATACGATAAGCAGATTCTTGATCCCGTTGTTTTCTCTTTTAGACCAAATCTTACGAACTCTTTTAAACTGGATTTCGCAAGCGATCCAGTTAACATCGGGATTAGCTCTTGCCTTCTCGATGATCCAGTCACCATTTCCAGAACAATACTCTAGGGCTACCTCGTTTTCATTTTCAAAAATATCCTTCATATCAGGCATGGTGAACTTCTCATGCTCGAAGTAATACTCAGGGACACAAAGTACCTTATTCTCTATGTGAGGTCTTCTGTCTTTAAAACTAAAGGGTGATTTTAGATCTTTTGGCTTCATAGCCTACGGATTATAAAGGAAACATGTTTAGGCTTCTAGCTATTTTCATTTCCTAAAAGCAGGTCACGAACTTTAAGGAATATTGCAGGACTGATATTTATTTGAGAAGATGCTTGACGATAAACCCTTTAAACTTATAACTTATTGCCAGTTTTAATTGCCCAGGTGGTGAAATTGGTAGACACGCCAGATTTAGGTTCTGGTGCTGCGAGGCGTGGGGGTTCGAGTCCCTTCCTGGGCAATCTTTTCTTAAGTTGCAATCACGATCACTTTTTAGTTTTTGGATGAATCATGTTCTCTGGAACAACGATCTCATCAAATTCCTTTTCTGACAGGTATCCAAGCTGCATACATGCTTCTTTTAATGTGAGATTTTCGTGATTTGCTTTGTGAGCGATCTCAGATGACTTGTCATAGCCGATTTTAGGGCTTAAAGCTGTTACAAGCATAAGTGAGTTATCCAGATGATGCTTGATTTTGTCTTTATTGAGTGTGATTCCACTCAGGCAGCAACTTGTAAAGAGTTTTGTAGAATCACTGATCAAATCACAAGACTGGATGAAGTTGTATAGAATCGTTGGCTTAAACGCATTGATTTGAAAGTTCCCTTTACTTCCAGCTGTGGTAATAGTGGTATCATTGCCGATAACTTGAGTGGCCACCGCAAACATAGCTTCACTCTGGGTTGGGTTTACTTTCCCTGGCATAATCGATGATCCAGGTTCGTTTTCTGGTAAATGCATCTCCCCTATTCCACATCTTGGTCCAGAAGCTGACCAAGCAATATCGTAGGCTATTTTAAGCATAGAACAAGCTGTTGTTTTAAGAGCGCCACTTGCAAAGACCAGTTCGTCATGTGCTGATATACCGGTGAATTTGTTTGGATGCACCTTGAAGGGAAGCTTTGTGAATTTTGCTATATTCTCAATCGATTTTTTATCGAAATCTGGGTGAGCATTGATCCCTGTTCCTACTGCCGTGCCTCCTAGAACAAGCTCATACAAACCAGGAAGAGACATTTTAATGCGCTCAATATTTCTTTCTATTTGCGAAGCATAACCTGAAAACTCTTGCCCATAGGAAATAGGAACCGCATCTTGTAAATGAGTTCTTCCGATTTTTACCACATTACCAAACTCTTTTTCTTTAGCTCGCAGACCTTTAGCAAAGATCTCAAGAGCTGGGATCACTTCTTCTGTAAGTGCTAATACTGCTGCTATATGCATAGCCGATGAAAAGGCATCGTTAGTAGACTGTGACATGTTTACATGATCATTTGGATGAACCGGCTTTTTTGAGCCAAGCTCTCCTCCTGCGATCTGTATAGCTCTATTAGAGATTACCTCATTCACATTCATATGAGACTGAGTACCACTTCCTGTCTGCCATATTTTTAAAGGAAACTCTTTAATAAGGTCTAAGGAAATGACCTCATCAGCAGCTTTTACGATTAAATCTGCTACTTTTTTATCAAGTAGGCCAAGCTCACAGTTAGCAAGGGCAGTGGATTTTTTTAAATACCCAAAAGCTCTGATGAGCTGAGGGGGCATCTTTTCATTCCCTATATTAAAATTCTCTAGAGATCTTTGTGTTTGAGCTCCGTAGAGGACATTATTTGGAACTTTGATTTCTCCCATACTGTCTGATTCTACTCGGTAGCCTACATCACCCATAATAACACCTATTAATTACTCTTATTATAGGTTTTCATAACAGATCCATATTTTACATAAAAGTTTATATATTAACTAAAATCATCATATTTCATATAATTGCGTTGCATTATGAACCCAGGAGCTATTATGGGACTATTTTCTAAACTTGCTTTTACTATCGCTGCAGCGAGCTGCACCACATGTTTTACGCAAATCGAAGATAAAGAAGCGTTCAAAAAGCACGCTCACGCTTACGAAGATTCTTACACTAAATATGCAAACACTGACCAAGGAAGATTTGAAAGATCTTCTAAAAATGCACTAAGAACGGCCTTTCTTGCTTGTGGCGCATCTGACGATGAAGTTCTGGATGCTGTTAAAGATATGAAAAAAGTATCGAAAAAGTGCCATGAATGGATCAAGAAGTGCAACAGAGGTCTTCTTTCAAAACAAGAGCCTACGGTTTCATTAGATGCTTTTGTTAAACAAGCTAGAAGTTATAACGAAATCCACGCTCTTGTGAAAAACACAGAAGATTTCGTAAGTTATAACACCTCACATAAAGTCTTCAAAAGAGAAGTTATCAAACTTATCAAAGAAGGCTGCACTGTAAAAGATGTTACTGACACCATGAAAGATGCAGGGATTGAAGATGAACGTATTCTTTCAAGACCGCTTTACTGGAAAAAGAAAGACATCGACTAACGTCTTATGAAGCCTTCTTAAAAGAGGGCTTCACTCTCACATTCAAAGATTTCAAAAACAGTCCTCTTCCCACATGATCATTAAGCCTCTTTTGCTGCTTTCTCATTGACAACTCCCCCATTTCTTAATATGAACTAAAATAAGGGTATAATTGAGTTGAGGATATGGGTAAAACACCTTCAGAATTCCAAGATGTATCAATCGAAGAATGTCTAAAAAAGTTCCAAACTGATGCAAAAAAGGGACTTAGCGATGAAGAAGCTAAAAGCCGCCTTGAAAAATACGGCTTCAACGCCATAGAAGAAAAAAAGGAAAGTCTTTTCAAAAAGGTCATGCTTTTTTTCTGGGGCCCTATTCCTTGGATGATCGAACTTGCTGCAATTATCTCAGGTATTCTTGAGCGCTGGCCTGATTTTATCCTGATCGCAGCCCTGCTTCTCATCAACGCTATCCTAGGATTTATACATGAGTTGCAAGCTGAAAATGCCATTTCAGCTCTTAAAAACTCCCTTGCTCTTAAGGCTCAAGTTCTGAGAAGTGGCAAGTGGAAAGAGATCCCTGCAAAGGAGCTTGTTCCAGGAGATATTATCTCTGTTAAACTCGGGAACATTATTCCAGCAGACATCAAGCTACTAGAGGGTGAGTATCTTTCTGTTGATCAAGCAGCTCTTACAGGAGAATCGCTCCCTGTTGATAAAAAGACATCAGATACAGCTTTTTCAAGCACCATCGTAAAGCTTGGGGAAATGGTCTCCCTTGTAACAAATACTGGGATGAACACCTTCTTTGGAAAAACAGCTAAGCTTATCCAATCAGCAAAAACAGAGTCCCACTTTCAAAAAGCCATCTTAAATATCGGAAGATTCCTAATCATAAGCACTCTTTGTATTGTAGCTGTTATCCTTGTCGTTTCTTTGTATCGAATGCACTACGATGAGAATTTCCATAAGACCTATGGTCAGATTGCAATTTTCCTGCTTGTTCTTGTTGTAGCCGGGATACCGGTAGCTCTTCCTGCTGTTATGTCTGTTACCATGGCAATTGGAGCTCATAAGATGGCTAAGATGAAAGCTATCGTCTCAAAGCTTATTGCCATTGAAGAGCTTGCTGGCATGGATATTTTATGCTCTGATAAAACAGGAACTCTTACAAAGAACCAGCTAACGCTTGGAGAGATAGAAACTTTTGAGATCTGCTCAAAAGAAGAGCTTTTACTTAACGCTTCGCTCGCCTCTAAGATCGACCAACCTGATGCTATTGACAACGCCATCTTAGCTGGACTTACTGATAAGGAAATCTTAAAGAAGTACAAAGTCACAAAATTCATTCCTTTTGATCCTGTACGAAAACGTACAGAAGCAAACATCGAGGTTGATGGGGTTAGCTTTTCTGTTACAAAGGGAGCGCCTCAGATGATTTTGGAACTTACAAAGTCGTCTCCCGATGACATGAAAAAATACAACGACTCTGTAGATCAATTTGCTTCTAAAGGATTTAGAACGCTTGGTGTTGCTAAAAAGGATAAAGAGAACTGGGTTTTCCTTGGAATCATTCCTCTTTTTGATCCTCCTAGGGAAGATACAAAAGAGACGATACATACAGCAAAAAGTATGGGCGTTGAAGTCAAAATGGTCACAGGTGACCATGTTGCCATTGCAAAAGAGATTGCAGAAACGCTCGATCTTGGAACAAATATTGCTCCTATGGAAAAAGTATTCGATGAAAAAATCCCTAAAAATGAACAAGAGCAAATGCTCACGTCCATGAATGGGTTTGCAGAAGTTTTTCCAGAGCATAAATTTCAGATCGTAAAATACCTCCAGGAGAGCAAGCATACTGTCGGCATGACAGGAGACGGAGTAAACGATGCTCCAGCTCTAAAGCAAGCCGATATTGGGATTGCTGTTTCAGGAGCGACAGATGCAGCGAGATCCGCAGCCGACCTAGTTCTTATCGAACCAGGCCTTATTGTGATCACAAAAGCAATCGAAGAAGCGAGGAAAATATTTGGCCGCTTAAAAAGCTATGCTATGTACCGGATTTCTGAGACATGTAGGCTCCTACTTTTTCTTTTGTTCTCTATTCTAGCGTTTGATACTCAGCCACTTTCTGCAATGATGATTATCTTGATTGCTCTGTTAAATGATATTCCGATTATGACAATTGCCTATGATCACATGAAGGTCGATCCAAATCCTACCTCATGGAATATGAGGGAGGTCTTGAGTATTTCTATAGGCCTTGCTGTTGTTGGTGTGATCTCCACTTTTGGGCTTTATTGGATAGGGCTTAACGTTTGGATGCTTGACCCAATTAAATGCTCTACCCTTGCGTTTATGGGAATCTTATGCGGCGGAAACCTGACCATATACCTTACAAGGAATAGAGGGGCATTATTTACGCGTCCCCTTCCGCAGAAGACATTCTTCCTAGCTACATTATTTTCACAAGCAATTGGAACACTCGTTTCTGCTTACGGCCTTTTTACGAAGGATTTCGTAGGTATAGGCTGGAAGTATGTACTCTATGCTTGGATATACATCCTTATATGGTTTGGAATATGCATCTTAACGAAACTTTTTCTCTACTACCTTGTGGAGCCTAAAACGAAACATGATAAGAAATTTATAGAGAAAACTAAAACATCATTACATGGGAATTAGCCATGATATCACTCATACTGCTTATACGTTTAAGTTCAATGAAAATTGGTAAATGCAAACCTCCCCAAGAAAAGACAGACGCTTAAAGAGAAAGAGCTGATTTTGCTATGATAGACTCTTCGTCTGTCGGTATCACAGCCACCTGTGCTTTTGAGCCACTCTCACCTATAAAACCTTCGTTTTTCTCATTAGCTTTTTGATCAAGAGTCACGCCAAGAGGCTTTAAATAGCTGCAGATCTTCTCTCTTATAAATGGAGACCTTTCTCCTATTCCTGCTGTAAAAACAAGCATATCTAGTCCAGAAAGAGCTACAAAGTACGCTCCTATCTGTTTTGCAATATGGTAGCAAAATATCTCGATCGCAAAAGCAGCAGCACTACTAGAACAATCCTCAAGAACATGCATATCAGAAGAAATCCCTGATAGACCAAGTAAACCTGATCTTTCATTAAGTGTTATGCTCATCTCTTCTTTATCCATCTCTTTTACATTAGAAAGATAAAGTAATATACCAGGATCTAAATCACCTGTTCTCGTTCCCATTACCACCCCACCAAGTGGAGTAAGACCCATCGTGGTATCTATACTGAATCCTTCCTTTAATGCGCATAGTGATACGCCTGAGCCCATATGAGCTATGATGACATTTTTGTATCTGCTCTCAATTTGAGAAGATACATATTCATAGGAAAGCCCGTGAAAACCATACCGCCTGATCCCCTCCTTCCTAAACTCTTCAGGAATCGGGTAGGTAAAGGCTTTCTCTGGAAGAGTTTGATGGAAGCTCGTATCAAAAAGTGCAACTTGCTTCACATCTTTAAATACTCTAAGGCAAGCTTCTATACCTGTTAGTTCCTTTGGCAAATGAAGAGGAGCAAATGGGACAAAATGAAAAAGTTTTTGCAAAAGAGCGTCGGTGACTATTTCAGGACCTTTAAACTCGCTTCCGCCGAATACAACTCTATGGCCAATAACATCGATATTTTTCTGATGTTCTTTCACTCTATTTAATAGGTGTTCTAGAGCATGTACAAAGCTATGTTTTTCATGCTCTTCGTGTACTTGCGTATGACCTTTCATCCAAAAGGTAGAGGTTTGTTGATTGATATTCTCAAAAGCGCCTTGCAAAATTCTTTCTTCTCTTTCAAAAACAGAAAACTTAATAGAAGAAGATCCAACATTTATGACTAAAGCATACTTCAACGCACTCTCCATTTCCAATTAATGATTTCAGGAAGATCTTCTCCATGTTCGTAGATATAGTCTTTATGCTCTTTGAGTTTCTTTTTGCATTCTTCAGTGTATGCAGAAGACTCCTCTTTAAATCTTGGGATCAGGCTGATTGCATGAGAGGCAAGATGGAATCTACTCATATCATTAAATACAACCATATCAAAAGGAGTTGTTGTAGTTCCTTCTTCGATATAACCACGTACATGAAAATTATCTTCTGACACCCTTCCATTTACAAGCTGATGTATGACCATTGGATGTCCATGGAATGCAAAGATGATAGGCTTATCTTTTGTGAATAATGAATCGAATGCATTGTTCTCAAGACCATGTGGGTGCTCTTCTCTTGGCATAAGGGTCATAAGATCGACAACATTAATCATACGTATTTTAATGTCAGGGAATTTTTCTCTTAAGATGTCTATCGCAGCTAGTACTTCTTGCGTTGGTGTATCACCTGAAGAACCGAATATTACATCTGGCTCAGAACTGTCATCGTTGCATGCAAACTCAAACCTACCAATCCCTTTCTTACAATGTTCTTCGGCATCCTTCATAGAAAGCCACTGTGGCATAGGTTGCTTTCCTGAAACAATCAGATTGATATAGTTTTTACTTTTTAGGCAATGATCCATAACAGATAGCAGACAATTTCCATCAGGCGGAAGATAGATACGAGCAACGCTTCGTTTTTTCTCAAGAACGGTTTCTATAAAACCAGGTCCTTGGTGTGAATAGCCATTATGGTCTTGTCGCCATGCGTGAGAGGTTAGAAGGTAGTTCAGAGATGCAATAGGCTTTCTCCAAGGGAGATCTTTACAAGCTTTCAACCATTTTCCGTGTTGATTAAGCATTGAGTCTACAATAAGCGCAAAAGCTTCGTAGCATGGAAAGAGTCCATGTCTTCCTGTAAGAAGGTATCCTTCAAGCCAGCCTTGGCACATATGCTCACTTAGCACTTCCATCACTCTTCCGGTAGCACTTAACTTTTCATCGCTATCCTTTACCTCTCCAATATACATACGCTCTGTTGCGCCAAAAACATGAGTCAGTCTGTTAGAGTTCGTTTCGTCAGGGCAGAAAATTCTAAAATTGTTCAAATTCCGACCAAAAATGTCTCTTAAATACGCTCCACATGCTTTTGTTGCCTCCCCAATCTCTGCTCCAGGGTTTTCAACTTCAAGTGCATAACTTCTAAAATCAGGAAAATTAAGTTCTCTTAGTAAAGAACCGCCGTTTGCATAAGACGATGCTCCCATTCTAAGCCCTTTTTCAGGAAGAATTGACAGGAGATCTTTGTTTGGTTTTGCATCTTTATCAAATAATTCATGTGGCCTATAGCTAAGCAGCCAATCCTCTAAGATCTTTTTATGTCTTTCGTTATCAATAACGTCACTTACAGGAACTTGGTGTGATCTGAAAGTTCCTTCCACCTTTTTGCCATCAACCACCTTGGGCCCCGTCCACCCTTTAGGTGTTCTTAGAACGATCATAGGAAAATGCTTTAGCTTCTTTGATGATGAAACAGAATTCTTGATTGCCTTTATTTCAGAAAAAGCCCAGTCATAAGCTTCCCACATAAGCTTATGAACAGCCATCGGATCATCGCCTTCAACAAATCTCACTTTGTAACCACAACCTTCGAAGAACTTTTGGATCGTTTCATCATCCATCCTGCCAAAGACAGTAGGTCCTGAAATCTTATAACCATTGAGATGCAGAATGGGAAGAACTGTACCATCTCTTTTAGGATTGATAAACTTATTGGAATGCCAACTTGTTGCAAGAGGTCCTGTTTCCGCTTCCCCATCTCCTACAACACAAAGTGCAACAAGCTCTGGATTGTCCATAACAGCTCCGTAGGCATGAACTAAGGAGTAGCCTAGCTCTCCGCCTTCATGGATCGAGCCTGGAGTCGGAGGGCTCACATGTGATGGAACTCCTCCTGGCCATGAGAACTCTTTCATGAACTTTTTAATTCCATGTTTGCTAAAAGAAAGCTCTGGGTAAACATCTCCCATGACGCCTTCGAGATATACATTAGCTCTGAGAGCGGGTCCGCCATGTCCTGGACCTGCTACATAAATCATTTTAAGTTTGGTGTCTTGGATAAGACGATTTGCATGTACATAGATAAGGTTCAGGCCAGGTGACGTTCCAAAATGACCAAGCAACCTCTTTTTGATATGCTCTTTTTCAAGAGGCTTTAGCATAAGCGGGTTGTCTTTAAGATATATCTGACCTACAGACAAGTAGTTACATGCTCTAAAGTAAGCATCTATATTTTTGAGTCTCTTTTCGTCCATAAACACCTCTTCTTAATATTACATCTATCATGAAGAGGGCAAAGTGACAAGAATTATGGCGTTAATCAAGCAAAGTATTTAGGAACGATTTCTGCATTGATACGAGATCATCACCTGTAAGATCTTTTAGTTTATGAGAGACAGTTTTCTCAACGCCTTTAGAAGTTTGGTAACGAAGGTGTGGGTCATCGCAGTTTGCAACACTAAACACAAGAAGAGCTATTTCCCGAGAACCCTGTCCGCTTTTTGCAGCAAGCTCTATAAGCTTCTCCTGAAGATTTGTAGCAAGTTTGGAGTAAACCTCGATCTGCTTCTCATTTCTTGCAACATCGCAATTTGCAGCCCATCCATTTGCAACAGCACCTGGTTCTATAACACTTACCTTTATGTTAAAAGGACTTAGCGTAACAGCCATAGATTCAGAAAGTGCTTCTAGAGCAAATTTCGATGCCGCATATAGGCCGAGACCTGGAACAGCTCTTATTCCTGATGTACTGCTGATGTTGATGATGTGACCTTTTTCCTCTTTTCTCATAGAAGGAAGAACTTTTTGCGTAAGTTCCAAAAGCCCGAAGAAGTTCACATCAAACTGAGCCCTTGCCTGCTCGATTGTAACTGCTTCATCAGCACCGAGAAGTCCATAACCTGCATTATTTACAAGAGTATCGATATGACCTTCAGTTGAGAGAACTTCGTGAACTGCTGTGTCGATAGATATCGGATCTGTAATATCCATAAAGAGAAAGTGGATGTTAGGATAGGAGTCTCTTAATACATCGTTCACCGATCTACCAACAGCCCAAACAGAGTAACCTCTTTCAGAGAATACTTTCGCAGTTTCAAGACCGATTCCTTTTGTCCCACCTGAGATAAAAACAACCTTGTTTTCCTTCTGCTCGCAGAAAGCAAGCATAGTAAATAGGCTAAACAAAACCGCAAATAAAACGCATTTTCTCATAAGAAGCTCCCAAGTCATATCAAGTTAACAATCTATGTTTGATATAGTAAGGAGTTAATTTTGTAAAAGTAAAAACAGCATTTTATTTATCCATTTCAGATGCCATTTCTACAAGAACTCCATTTAGATCTCTGACATAAGCCACTTCTTGTCCCCAAGGTTTTTTCTCAGGACTTGCAACCTTTATACAACCATTTGCAAGGGCTTTTTCAAAAGCAGCACTTACATCATCTGCGGCAAAGGAAACTTCAAATCCAGAGGGACTGCTGTCCACGCGGTTCTTGTGGTACTCTAGTTTAAT
The DNA here is from genome assembly GCA_022601395.1 of Chlamydiia bacterium. Lineage (GTDB taxonomy): Bacteria > Chlamydiota > Chlamydiia > Chlamydiales. The sequence goes on from JAJACS010000014.1 coordinate 40,147, forward strand.
ATTTGATGATGCAAGATCTTCTTTTGCAAACCCAAGAGCCGTAGTTCCTGTATCCATCTGTGCATACATATTTGTTGGATCAATAAAGCTTCTTTCTAGCCCAAATGCTTTTTCATAAAACTCTACAGTTTTTACAACGTCACTTACATATAAAATTACATGACCAAGTTTCATATCTACTCTCCAAATACTATTAACTAAGATAAGCAGGTAGTATCACACCTTTTAAAATATAGATAAAGATGGTAGTTTCACAAAATTATTTACACCGCAAACAGGAGCGATTCTATGAAAATGAAAAACGTCATCACATCACTATTATTTGCATCTGCAAGTCTTGGGTTTGCAGACGATGCTCAAGTGATAAAACTTGAAGAATCAACCATCCCAACACTTGATATGAATGAGTATTACAACCCGCATACAAAACCAGACTTTCTGAAAAAACTTTCAAGCGCTTTGCAAGAACTTGGATTTTTTGCAGTTGTAAACACAGGTGTGACAAGTGACATTCTCGACAGAGCCTACGATAGCGCAAAAGAGTTCTTTGCTATGCCCGAAGAGGTTAAAAACAAGTATGACGCTGCTGCAAAAAACTACCAAAGAGGATATCAACCTTTCTACACTGAGTGTGCAAAAAACCACAAAGTAGCTGATTACAAAGAGTTTTTACATATCGGCAGATATCTTACCAAAGAGCAACAAGACCGGCTCGGCTACCATGAAAATATGTGGCCTGATGAATTCGACTTAGAAACACCTATTATGTCTCTTTATTATGAGCTTGAAAAATACATGATCCCCCTTCAGCAAGCGATAGCAGAAACCATCAGCCAGCCTCTTGATGTATTCAATGACTACACAAGAGAAGGAGACTGTATGCTTAGAGTGGCTCACTATCCACTTCCAAAAGAAGGCGTTAAAGTTGGCGCTGTTTGGGCTGCAGCTCATACCGATATCGACTTGCTAACGATACTTCCAAGAGCATCTGCAAGAGGTCTTGAAGTTCAAGATAAAAAAGGGAATTGGATTCGAGTGATCGTTCCAGAAGATGCTTTCATCATAAACAGTGGCGATATGCTTGAGAACATGACAAATGGCCTTTTTAGATCTGCTGTACACAGAGTTGTTGCAAGAGAAGACAATAAACTTGAAGACAGATACTCCATGGTTCTATTTATCCACCCAAGATATAACGATAATGTGAAACCACTTCATGGATGTATTCAGTTGACAGGCGGGGTAAAAAAGTACGCTGATGGAACAAGGCAAGAATTTTTAATGGAAAGACTTGCAGACCTTGGGTACGCTTCTTATCCTATGTTAAAAGACCTTGCTGATTCTAAATTCATGGAAAAACTCATGGAGTATGATAGAGCTTCTTTGGACGCTTTAAAAAGACTTCGCGATAACAATCTTGCAAGCGAGGCCGTTCTTGAAAAAATCAAAGAACTAGAAGCTAAATAGGTGCTTTATAGATCAAAAAAAAGAGATGCCTGATTTGGGGCATCTCTTTTTACTCTTCTTATAAAGTTTTCAATCTTTACGTGCCTTTGCCAGCCTTGTAACCATTTAAATAGGCTTCATACTCATAAACACGTGCAATTTGACTCTTGCTCATATTTGTCGAAGGTCTTACCTTTCTTACGTATTCTAGAGCCTCTTTAGCAGTATAACCTTTGTGTTTTACAAGATATCCAGAATAGACTGTTGGAGTTCTTCCAACACCTGCCTTACAGTGAAGATATATTTTTTCACCACTCTTTTTCTTATTAGCCTCTTTGACTTTTTTATGCATATAGTCAGCGCTATCATTGATTACATCTATTGGTACCGGAACAAAATCAGTTGTTGGGAACTGCTTGAACGTAACCTCTGCTTTTTCCCACTCTTCTGGTCTAACAGGTCTTTGTGTAAGATTGTCTTCTGTAAGCTCGAATGAATCTGTCAGACAAATAACTGTTCCGATATTCATTTCTTTTTTAAACTTATCAATATGACCGTGATTCTTCAGAGGGATCCCTCCAAGAACTACATGCTCATCAGCTCTTTCGTGCCATGTATACTTAAGAAGGTTGAACTTGTTCTTGAAAAGAGAAAGGTTTGCGCTCATCTGAAAGGAAACTTCTTTTCTATTCATGTATGTAATAACGGCAAGCACACCAAGACCCAGTGCTGCTGCTGCTATCGTAAAAGGATTCGATGCTAAGGCTGCAATAACACTTAACGCTACAAATCCAACAACGATCCATAAAACTCTATCTTTAAAGACCATTCCTAGTCTGTCTTTTATCGAAAGTTTAGAATACACTTTGTTGTCCTTAAGGCTACCCGCTCCATTTGATCCACATGAACAAGTTGAAGTTTTTGGAGCTGATGTTCTAGTAGCAGTCTTTCTTTTAGCAGCTTTTGCTACTCTTTTACTCAGGTTGCTATGATCATCTGATTTTTGTACAGAAGTCGCTGGCTGCCTTCTTGGAGCAGCTCTTTTTTGAGAAACTGACATAGTCGTCATATTATCACCTTATTATTAATTTTTACCATATTATAACAAATAATAAGTTTTATAACATTATATAAAGAAATGTTTAATTCATAAAAATTCAATTTCAAAAATAGATATTTGATGTTTTATGCACTTCTATACATAGAACACTTTCTCAGGTATCAAATCTTAATTTCAAAATCAACTATGGGACATCTTAAGTATTCAAATACGATTTAGTAATTACTAGGACTGAGCTTTTATATGAGCTTCGAACTCATGTATACGTTTTATTTGATTTTCGTTCAGATTAACGCTAGGCCTTACTTCTTTCACACGCTTTAGAGCATCTTCTGCAGCATAACCTTTATGCTTGATGAGATAGCCTGCATAAGCTGTTGGAGTTCTTCCAACACCTGCTTTACAGTGGATGTAAACTTTCTTGTTTTCACCTGGCTCTTCGCATTTTGTTATTGCAGTATTTAAGTAGTCTGCAACCTTGTCCATCACAGAAACTGAAAGAGGTACAAAATCTTCTGTAGGAAAGTGCTCAAAATGAATCCCTGCATCTTTCCACTCTTCTGGTCTTACAGGTCTATGGGTGATTGAGTCTTCTGTCAGCTCTTCAGTTGCTGCAAGACAAATCACCGTACCAATATTCATTTCATCTTTGAATATATCAATGTGGTCATGATTCTTAAGAGGGATCCCTCCTAGATAAAGATGCTCATTTGCCTGATCAAACCATTTGTACTTATAGATATGAAATTTGTTCTTAAATAGAGAAAGATTTGCACTTGCTTGTGAAGCAATATCCATTCTATCTTTGTAGGCAAATGTTGCAACAGCGGCAGCACCACCAACAGCTGTAGCAATAGATACTGGGTTGAAAACTAACGCTGGCAGAATAGGTACTGCTATACAGCCTGCGGCTAACCGTAAAATTCTATCTTTAGAAACCATTCCTAAAAGATCATTTGTCGTTAGTTTTGAGAGCTTTTCTTCAACTTCGGGTGGCTTTATAGATCTAGAAGCTACAGCAACTGCTACTTTTTCAATCTTTTCATCCTTAGTAGTTTTATTGCTATATGGATTTAGTGCACTTAGATTACGAGCTATGCTTTCTCTAATATTTGCTGACATTATACTCCTTAACTATTTTAATTGATAATTATTACACTGCTTCAAATGTTACACCATTGATGGCCAATGGTCTATGATTGGCTATTACCCAGGCATGATGTTCTATTCAGTATTAGCACATGTGTGATTCAGTCTAGTACAATGGAAACAATAATTAACAAATTAAATATAATAATAACAATAATAACAATAATAAT
>JAJACS010000015.1 GCA_022601395.1 Chlamydiia bacterium
TTTCAAACTATGCTACCTCTAAAAAAACAGTCTTTAAAACAGGTCCTTTATATCAAGGGCGCAGGATAGCTTTATCAAAGAATAGAGCGGTATAGAATGGATTTTATCATCTTTTGTGTGATTATGTAGGGAAACCTTAAGGCCGTAAGGAGAGTTTTTATGTGAATCAAGGAATATATGCAGACTTTTGAATTTACCTGCTCTATTCGACTTCACTTCAATTGGAAGTATTTTATCCCCTTTTTGGATTAAGTAATCAATTTCTGCGGAACTACTTCTTGCCTCTCTTTGCCAGTAATAGAGACTGGCCTTTTTATGTGGATCAGAATAAGCCAAAAGTTCTTGTCCAACAAAAGCCTCAACAATCTTTCCCTTATTTAAGATTTCTTCTTCCGGATTAACAAACCACTGTGCTAAATCTAAATTCAAAAGTGATTGTGTTAATCCAACATCAATAAATATTAGCTTGAACTTGTTTGGATCAGATTCAGCCCCTATCGGTATTCCCTGACCTGGAGAATGTATTACTTTATGAAGTATATTAGCAGTTAAAAGCAGTTCGAGAGAGGGTTCTATTTCTCGCTTTCTATACTCCCCAACCTTTGTATATTTGAATTTTTCAGACAGCTGTATAGGAATGGTATCAAACAAAAGTGACAGATATTTTATCTGATTTTTCTTAGCATACTTCTGAAAATCTTGCTTATATGTATCTATTAAAGTTGCGTGTATTTGAGAACATATCAGGGGGTCTTTTCTAGCAATCCACTGCCCTATGATCTCCGGCATACCTCCAAGCGCTAAATAAAATCCTAAATACTTTAGTAATTTGTTGTGAACTTGATCAGAAATTTCTTCATCACTGAGAATTTGTTCTATTAAAAGAGTCTCTTTTTCAGCGCTTAAGTACTCAAGAAATGTCATAGGGTATACATATAAAGACTGCACCCTTCCTACTGGAATCCCTATAAGTTCGTGTGCAAATTCTAACAGCGACCCTGCAGCTATTACGTGAAGTCCTGGCATTTTTTCATAAAAATACCGGAGTGCAGTAATAGCGTTCGGACATTGTTGTATTTCATCAAAAAACAGTAATGACTTGCCTTCTGTGATTGGCTGATTTTTCAAGACCGAAATCTCTCTGAGAATTCTTTTAGGATCTAAATTTTTTTTAAAAACCCCACAAAATGCTGGCTCATACTCAAAGTTAACTTCAATAAAATTTGTAAAACTCTTGGCCAAATGCCTTACGGAATGTGTTTTGCCAACCTGCCGAGCCCCTCTAACCAGTAAAGGCTTTCTTCGCGGAGAGACAACCCAGTCCTTAAGTCTTTTATACACAATCCTTTTCATAAAAACATCCTGCTTTTGGGTCGAAAATCAAGGTAATATTGAACCATTTTGGGTCGAAAATCAAGGTAAAAACGAAGCACTTTGGGTCGAAAATCAAGGTAAAGAGGCAGAATTGCTTAAATCGATGCAGGCTCATTCGATTTTTCAAGAATGATTGTCACAGGCCCGTCATTGAGAAGGCTAACTTTCATATCAGCACCAAAAATCCCTGTTTCAACCTTTAAAGAGTGACTCTTCAGCTCTTCTTTAGCCTTTGCAATAAAACTCTCATAGAGCTCATTTGCGAGGGGACCTTTAGCGCTTTTAATAAATGATGGCCTTCTGCCTTTCGAGCAGTCGCCATAGAGAGTAAACTGTGAAACAATCAGAAGGTCTCCTTTCACATCACAAAGAGAAAGGTTCATTTTTCCTTCACTATCATGAAAGATACGCAGATTAATGAGCTTATCTACAAGGTAGTCAATAAGACCCTTATCATCTGTATCTTTTGCTCCAAAAAGGACAAGAAGTCCTTTTTGGATACTGCCAGTAACCGCCCCATCCACGTCAACACTTGCATGAGACACTCTTTGGACAACAAGCTTCACTTAAGAAATCCTTTCTTCTAGGTTTTTAAGCTCTGCTTTTATGCCATCTGGCAAAGAGTCTTTGAAAGTCTCAAAGTACTCTTTAAGCCCCTCTACTTCCTTTTTCCAGGCAGCTGTATCTATCGCAAACAGCTTTTCTTGTACTTCATCCGATAAAGAGAGTCCGGAAAAATCCACATCCCCCTTTTTAGGAAAAAGACCAATAGACTTTTTGTCAGCTTCCACCTTTCCAGTAGATCTATCAAACATCCACTTAAGAACTCTTGCATTCTCCAAAAATCCCGGCCAAATAAATTTGCCACTTTCATCTTTTTGGAACCAATTCACATGGAAAACTTTTGGTAGCTTATCTTCAGTGGATTTTGCGCCAACATCTAACCAGTGACCAAAGTAATCACCCATGTTGTACCCACAAAATGGAAGCATCGCAAATGGATCATGCCTTAGTTTACCAACAGTTCCCTTTGCAGCAGCTGTCATCTCAGAAGATAAACACGCTCCTAAGAATGTACCATGCTGCCAACTGAACGCTTCGTATACAAGAGGCTCTAAGCTTGCTCTTCTACCACCAAAGATAATACCTGATATAGGTACGCCATCGGGGTTATCCATCTCAGAACTTGCAACAGGGCACTGCTTTGCAGGAGTTGTAAATCTTGAATTAGGGTGCGCAGGCTTTTCATCCGACCCTTTTGTCCAAGACTCTTTTTTCCATGTTGTAAGATGCTCTGGGGCCTCAGAAAGCCCTTCCCACCAAACGTCTTTATCATCAGTAAGAGCAACGTTCGTGAAAATCGTATTCTTAGCTATTGTTTTAATCGCGTTAGGGTTTGAATCCATGGACGTTCCTGGTGCAACGCCAAAGAATCCATTTTCAGGGTTAATCGCATGCAGTCTTCCATCTTTTCCAAACTTCATCCAAGCGATATCATCACCTACACATTCAATCTTCCAGCCAGGAAGTTCCGCATCGATCATTGCTAGGTTTGTTTTTCCGCAAGCACTAGGAAATGCTGCGCAGAAATATTTCTTTTCACCTTCTGGATTTGTGATCCCAAGAATTAACATATGTTCTGCAAGCCAGCCTTCATCCCTTGCTTTTGCAGAAGCTATACGGAGAGCAAGACACTTCTTTCCAAGAAGAGCATTTCCACCATACCCACTTCCATAAGACCAGATACTTCTCTCTTCTGGGAAGTGCACTATGTATTTGTTCTCGTTGCAAGGCCAAAGAGGACCTTTCTCCCCTTCTTTTAAAGGACAACCAACAGAATGAATGCCAGGAACAAATTCTCCGTCAGACTGGATCACATCCAGAGCTTTTTTACCCATGCGAGCCATGATGTGCATATTCGCAACAACATATGGAGAGTCTGTAATTTCAATACCAACAAGAGAAAGTGATGAGCCGTAAGGTCCCATGCTATATGGGATCACATACATCGTTCTTCCCTGCATGCAACCATCAAATAGTTTTAAGAGAATTTCTTTCATCTTCTTGGGATCTTCCCAATGATTTGTTGGGCCAGCGTCTTTTTCTTTTTCTGAGCATATGAAAGTTCTATCTTCCACTCTTGCCACATCACTTGGATCGGATGCACACCAAAAACTATTCTCTCTCTTGGCAAGAGGCACGAAGACACCCTCTTTTACAAGGAGGTCACACATGCTTTTATACTCTTCTTCACTCCCATCACAAAGGTGAACTTCTTTGGGACCGCAAAGAGCAACCATCTCTTTTATCCAAGAAATTAATTTTGCGTGATTTGTCCAGTTTTTGAAATCTACATCCATATAAGTACCCTGATTAACTCATCTATATTGATGTGAAATTGTATGGGTTTTTTGAAAAAAAACCCACCTTTTTAGAAAAAAAGGAATTAAGCTACAGCGGACTTCTGCTTTTTGAATTTATCAAGATATTCAAGTGCTTTTCCAGTTCCCATGCAAACAGCAAGGAGAGGATTTGACGCAACGATCACAGGAAGGCCCGACTCTTTAATTAAAGCCTTATCAAGGCCTTTAATTAAAGCTCCACCACCCGCAAGCACCATACCTCTTTCTACAAGGTCTGCTGCAAGTTCTGGAGGACACTTCTCAAGTGTCAGCTTCACACACTCAACAATCTGCTGAATAGGCTCTGCTAAACACTCTCTAATCTCAACGGAATTGATTCTTTTTGTGACAGGAAGACCCGCTACTTGGTCACGACCGCGAACTTCCATTTCAAGTTCGTGATCACCAAGTGGGTATGCAGAACCAATCGTCATTTTGATTTCTTCTGCAGTCCTTGGTCCAATCATTAAGTTGTAGGTTCTTCTCATGTAGTTGATGATGCACTCATCAAACTCATCACCGGCAATTCTTAAAGAACGTGACTCAACAATACCACCAAGAGAAATGATCGCAATCTCTGTTGTACCACCACCAACATCAATGATCATGTTAGCAGAAGGCTCATGAACAGGAAGATCTACTCCAATGGCAGCAGCCATTGGCTCTTCAATCAAAATTACCTCTTGAGCTCCGGCTCTAAGAGCTGAATCTTCAACAGCACGTTTCTCAACACCTGTAATTCCAGATGGCACGGCAATAAGAATTTTAGGACGGAATAGACTTCTTGAAGGCGTAACTCTTTTGATCAACTCTTTGAGCATTCCTTCTGCAATCTCAAAGTCAGCAATAACACCATCTTTCATAGGTCTTACAGCATGAATCCTTCTTGGCGTTTTTCCAAGCATAGATTTAGCTTTTTGACCAACAGCTAGTACATCATTCGTTACAGAGTCAACAGCAACAACAGAGGGTTCTGCAAGGACAATTCCTTTACCTCTTACATAGACAAGAGTGTTTGCTGTTCCAAGGTCAATCCCAATATCACTTGTGAATATCCCTGAAAGCTGCCCCCACTGATTGACCAGCATACGACCAAGCTTATTTAACATACTTGATTTAACGGTTGCTTGCTTCATAGTTTTTACGCCTCTAATTACCTTTAGATATAAGGATATACGACAGTCCCTTTATATCGAAAGAAAAACATTCCCTATGTTTGCAGAAGTTCAAGCACATCTTCCCAGGTAAGTTTTGAAATGGCTTCGTCATCACAACTCACAACCTTTCTTACAAGACCCTTCTTGCGTGCTTGCATATCTACAATTTTTTCCTCTATCGTGCCTTTTGTAATCAGCTTGTATACGTTCACAGATTGCTTTTGGCCTATTCTATGCACCCTGTCTGTTGCCTGATTTTCTACAGCTGGGTTCCACCACATATCGTAGTGAATCACTGTATCTGCACCAACAAGATTCAAGCCAGTACCACCAGCTTTTAAGGAAACGAGGAAAACAGAAATTGTTTTGTCATCATTAAATTGATTTACTATATCTAAACGGTTTTTTGATGATCCATCTAGATACACAAACTTGATACCCATTTGCTCGAAGTCTCTTCTCATTATCTGCAACATTCTTGTGTACTGAGAGAAGATCACCGTCTTATGGTTTCCTTCAACAAGTGTTTGCAAGAGCTCAAGAAGCATATCGTACTTTGAAGAATCACCTGGCTCTGCAACTTCTTTAGCAAAAATAGCTGGGTGACAGCAGATTTGCTTAAGCCTTGTAAGGGTTGCAAGAACGTGGATTTGTACTTTGTCAAATCCATCTCTCTCAACAAGTTTTACAAGCTCATCCCTTGCAGACTCGGCATAAGAGCGGTAAAGCTCATGTTGCGTCTCTGAAAGTTGACAGTGGTAAGGGATTTCTGATACCGGAGGAAGATCTTCAAGAACTTCTGACTTCATTCTTCTCAAGATGAACGGTGCTACCTTCTTACGCAAATATTGCATATTTGCTTTTTGTTCATCTCCAGAAACTCTGATATACTTCTCAATAAATCGATCATAAGAACTTAAGAACCCTGGCATCAGATAGTCAAACAGTGACCATAACTCTTCTAGCGAGTTCTCAATCGGAGTACCAGAAAGGATCACTTTATGCTCAGCTTTCACAAGCTTGACTGATTTAGCATTTCTTGTGCCTCTGTTCTTAATATGCTGCGCTTCATCGAGGATCATATAAGAGAACCGATGATCGTCATAGTGCTCTATATCCTTCTGAAGAAGGCTGTATGACGTTACGATCACATCATACTTCTTATAGGACTGAATCAGCTTCTTTCTCTGATTTGGAATCCCATCAACAACAAGAACCTTTAACTTTGGATTGAACTTAGAAAATTCCTCTTTCCAGTTATAAAGTAGAGATGTCGGACACACAATTAAAGAGGTCGATTTTTTACCAGATGATGTAAATTGTGTAAGAGCTACAATCGCTTGCAACGTCTTACCAAGACCCATATCATCTGCTAAGATACCATTTAGGAACATTTTCCTTAAGCGCTCTAGCCAGTGAACTCCCTCAACTTGATATTTTCTCAGTTCTGCATGAATTTGATCTGGCACATCTGAGAAATCAAACTGCTTTTCACCAAGCATCTGTTTTCTAATATCCATAAGTCTTCTTGTCATAGAAAACTTAACAGGCAAGCCTTCGAAATTAGACTTATCGATATTAGCAATACTCCAAAGAGGTCTTTCGAGAACGTGATTATCAAGAGCTTCTATTCCAAGCTCATCAAAAAGCTTAATAACAGATCCTACTCTATCTAGATCAAGAACTAGGATTTTTGGTATTTTGTTGTTCTTATCCTTTCCACCAGAACTTCTTCCTATATCAAGCTCGATAAAGGCTCTTCTTGACAAGAAGCACTCCCACAGACGATTTAGCTTAATCCCTTTTAAAGCACCATTAACCTTAAGATCTATCTGATATACATCCATACGGCTTGTGTGAGAAAGAGCTAGAGTAAATGTTGTTTCATCGTAGATGAACTGGTCTAGAAGGTTCTGAGGACAGTTGAACTTGACTCTATCCTGATACCTAGGAATGATATCAGTCATAAATTCAATAATTTTCTTCTCTGTCTTTGCTATGAAAATGCCTTGATCCTGATCAAAGATAAAATCTTGAAATAGCTCCTCAACAAGCTTACGCTCTTCAACAAGGTTCCTAGCTACAATTCCTTCTTTTTTAACAAAACCATCAACATCTTCAAACTTTAGCTGGCTCGCAATTGCAGGCACCTGCTTCTTTTCATAGTTGAAAAGAAGAGAAGCGTCTAGCTCTCCATTTAAATAGGAAAGGTTACAAACAGCTTCAATATCACCAGTATATGGAAGAGTTACAAAGGAGTTGATCACCTCTTCATCAGAAACTTGAGCGTACCTTGACATCTCAGGTAATGCGTTCTCTACAAAAGATCCAAAAAGCGGCTCAGGAATCGTCAAATCTCTTAATTGATGCAAGCCAAGCAAGTGCTGCCTTGTGATATCGTCCGCAAAACGGTAGTACACACTTTCAAAAAGCATTCCCGGCTTAGCACACTCGAAAAGACAAACGTCTTCAAGCATAATAGCTGTTTCATCAAGTAAAATTTTCGGATCCAGGAGTATTTTTGAAACAGGAGGATTAATGTATTCAAGATTAATACTCACGCCAGCAGAGCGGAGTGAGAACTTTAAAGGAGACTCCAACCCTTCCTCATATAGGCATGGTAGAGTCGCAAAGTCTTCGTCCTGAAAACTCCCTTTCTTTTTCATAAGATTATCTGAAGCTATCTCATAGGCTTTTGCCAAGATCGTACCAAAAATCTTAAGGTCGATATATCCCACTTTATAGGCTCTTTCTGAAGAGGGCTTTTCTAAAAATCTCGTATAATCTTGTATCATTTGGACAAGGATTTTTTGATCCTCGCTAAAGGACTCAAGAGAAAAATGGTACTTCTTACCCCCTATATAGATAGGCTCTTCATGCCTCATAGCCTCAAGAAGTCTTTTTAGATAAGGTATATGTAGGGGTTTAGATCGCGATGGAAGTCTGAAAGCTAGCTGGAATTCAATCGCAGCCTTACCCTGCTTATGTTTTTGAGAAAACACAATCGCAAGCTCAGCTTTATCTACATCATGCTTTTCAACAGGCAAAAAGAAGGGTGATTTAGCAAGAATTTTAGAAGCTTGAACATATTCTTGGATGAGCTGCCTTTGATACTGCTCTTCTTTTCTAATTTCTTCTTTAGATGCAGCTTCTTTTACAGCCTCTAAAATTTCTTTTTTCTCTTCATGATCGATCTCAGCATCTTCTTCTAAATCATTTTCATTAGAGAATGTGACTAATATCTCATCAAGATTTTCTTCTAAATAGTACAACAGAGCAGCTAGGTGCTGGCAATCATAATGGTAAGGGCAGTCACAATCCGAATCGATTGTTTCACATTCCTGCCGGTCAATTTCTATTTCACTTTCATAAGTGTTATTAAATTGACCAAGAACCTTTCCAGAAATTCTTAAAGTCTTAGCATCAAGGTGAAGGATTTTCGCAAGAATGACCTTTTTATCGTCATATAGACTCTTGCCTTCTCTCAAAATATTCGAAGAAAAATCTTGCCTGAGCTTACGCAAATTTAACATAGCTTGTCCTTAAGCGGAGTTAAAGGTTGAATACAGCGCCACTATAAGAGACTAGCTTGTACCTCTTTTCTAAAACCTGCGCAAGAAAAAAAACAACTTTTTGTCCCCTGTGCTCTCTAGGCTATCTGCTAGCAATTATTTCAATCTCACAACTTTTGGAAAAAGGATTCTTGAAGAAAATAAAATCGCCGCCTATAATCTTCAGCTTACCTCAAGATGCGGGTGTAGCTCAGTGGTAGAGCATCACGTTGCCAACGTGAGGGTCGTGAGTTCGAATCTCATCACCCGCTTTTTATCTTTCTTGTCAATTTCAAGGGCTAATATGGAAAACCAAAAGACTTCAGAACAAACTTTAAAAAACGAAATGATCGAATTACAAGTAGAGCGTAAGCCCAACTGCCTTGTTGAATTTGCTGTAAAGGCTACCCCTTCTCTAGTGAAGAGCTCTCAGAAGGAAGCGATCAAATCTGTTGCAAAAGAAACGACGGTTCCAGGATTTAGAAAGGGAAAAGCACCTGACAATCTTATCCTAAAGAATTTCGCAAAAGCTGTAGATGAAAGATGGCAGAAAGCTATCGCAGAGCTTGCCTTTAAAGAATGCGAAAAGCTTGCGAAAATCCCCCTCCTTAATAATGAAGCTCGTATTTCCTTTGATATGAAATCTTTTGATCTTGAAACTGGCGCTGAATTAACTTTTAATTTTGAAGCTGAGCCTGACGTACCGAAAGTAAACCTTTCTGACTTCAAAATCGATAAGATCAAAGACGAAGGCGTTACTCAAGAAAAGATCGAAGAAACTATAAAAAGAATTAGACTTTTCTTTTCTACTTGGAAGCAAGTTAGCGACCGTCCCGTCCAAGAATCTGATTTTATTATTGTAGACATTGATGTTGTAGACGAAGAGAATCCTCAAAAGGCCTTCTCTAACACCCGCTTAGAAGTTAACGAGGGTGGAATGGCACAATGGATGTACAAGATTGTACTTGGTATGAAGACTGGAGAAGAGAAAGAAGGAATCAGCGAGCCTGATAATGATGCTTCTGAAGAAGACAAGAAGCTATTCAAGCCGAAAAAAGTAAAAGTTACACTAAAGACTATCGAAGAACCTGTACTTCCTGCTGTTGATGACGAGCTAGCGAAAAAAGTTGGTGTCGAAAACGCTGAAGAGATGAAGACAAGACTTAAATCTCTTTTAAAGAAGCAGTCAGAAGAAGCTACGCAGAAAGAATACCGCGAGCAAATCAGCAAGCAATTCTTAGAGAAGCTTACATTCGATCTTCCAGAAAGTCTAATGCAAAGAGAAGTACAATTTAGAACTTCACAGAACATGGCTGATGCTTCTTATAAGAAACATCACGACAGCCTCTCTGCTGAGGAAAAGAAAGAAGAAGCTGAAAAGCTGAAAACTCAGGCTGCTGAAGCTCTTCGTCTTTTTTACATCTGCAAACAGATTTCACAGGACTTCAAGATCGATATCTCTGCTAATGATCTCGATCAAAACGTTACAACAACGCTTGATGCGATGTTTGCTGACAGAGACCTGCTAAATCCAAATAAGACAGACCAGCAAAAAGCTCTTCTAATGTCAAGAATGCTCCTTTCAAAATCACAAGATTTTATTATCGGAAAGCTTCTTGAAGAAAAAAAGACTCCCAAGAAAGAAGCAGATAGCTAATTTTTCTTGACCCCTCAAAGCTTTAAATAATATAAAGCAGAGCTTGAAGAGTTATTGTAAAAAAGGAAATACCCGATGCAACATAAACATGATGAATTAGTCCCTAGAGGAAGCTACCTAACACCTTACGTTGTCGAAGACACTGGTCGAGGCGAACGTTCCATGGACATTTATTCTAGGCTTCTAAAAGACCGTATCGTCTTTATTGGCTCTGAAATCAACGATCAGGTTGCAAATGCGATCATTGCTCAGCTTATTTTCTTAAGAGCTGAAGATCCTAAGAAGGAAGTGAATATTTACCTTCACTCTCCTGGTGGAATTATTTCTTCAGGTCTCGCTATCTACGACACCATGCAATACCTTGGCTGTGAAATAAACACTTACTGCATTGGCCTTTGCGCTTCAATGGCGGCACTGCTGCTATCTGCAGGTACTAAAGGTAAGCGTTTTGCTCTTCCTCATAGCAGAATCATGATCCACCAGCCAAGTGCTGGAGTTACAGGAACTTCTGCAGACATCAACCTGCAGGCAAAGGAAATCCTAAAGCAGAAAAGAATGTGTGCACAAATTCTTGCAAATCATACAGATCAACCTCTTGAAAAAATCATGCAAGACTCTGAAAGAGACTTCTATATGTCTCCTGACGAAGCTAAAGATTATGGACTAATTGATAGAGTGCTTGAATCTGCTGCTGCTGAAAAATTAGAAAAAGAGCATGCAGCTCTTTCCTAAAAAAGACTTTTAGGACACAATAGACTTATAGATTGATCTAAACAAGGCCGAGACCTAATGGCAAAAGAACTTGCTAGTTGCTCTTTCTGTGGAAGAGAAGAAGAAGCTGTAGAAAAACTCGTATCGGGACCAGGTGCTTTTATCTGCGATAAGTGCATAAGATTATGCATGGATATCATCCAGAAAAAGCCTACTTCCCATGACATCAAGCTTTTAAAACCTAAAGAAATCAATGATCGTCTTGATGAGTATATCATTGGACAAAGTCTTGCAAAGAAAGCCATCTCTGTCGCTGTTTATAATCACTATAAGCGTATACGTTCCCTTCATCGCGATAAGAAGAGCGATGTGGAATATATTAAGTCTAACGTGCTTCTTCTTGGTCCTACTGGCTCTGGGAAAACACTCATTGCAAGAACACTTGCACATATCTTAGATGTTCCATTTGCCATAGCAGATGCCACTACCCTTACGGAAGCTGGTTATGTTGGTGAAGATGTAGAGAACATTATCCTAAGACTTGTGCAAAATGCTGAGTATGATATCGCAAGAGCTGAGCAAGGCATCATATACATCGATGAAATCGATAAGTTAAGAAAGACATCAAGTAACGTTTCTATAACAAGAGATGTTTCTGGCGAAGGTGTGCAACAGGCTCTTCTTAAAATCGTTGAAGGAACCATTGCAAACGTACCCCCGAAAGGTGGACGAAAGCACCCGAATCAAGAATACATCAAGGTAAACACAGAAAATATCCTCTTCATTGCTGGAGGAGCTTTTGTGCACCTTGATAAGATCATTTCAAAACGTCTTGGAAAAGGTGTTATTGGTTTTGACGAAACAAATCGCCATGTAGATCCTACTGAGATCAGTTATCTTCTTTCTAAAGTAGAGATCGAAGATCTTGTAGAATTCGGTATTATTCCTGAATTTATTGGCCGTTTTAATAGTATTGCAAACTTCAATGAGCTTGAACTTGACGATCTTATAGAGATCCTAATGAAGCCCAAGAATGCGATCATTAAGCAATACCAAATGCTTTTTGAAGAAGATGGCGTACAGCTTTCCTTTACAGAAGATGCCTTAAGAGCTGTTGCTCAAAAGGCAAAAGAAGCAGGTACTGGAGCTCGTGCTCTTCGCATGATCGTAGAAACTCTACTTCTTGATCTTATGTACAGCGTGCCATCAGACCCTACAGTTTCTGAAGTGATTATTGAAGAAGGCTGCATCACAAATAAAGATGAGCCTACAATCAAACGCAGCAGTGAGAAGACTGGCTCATAAGAGAGAGTTATCACTCCTCTTTATAAGGCGAAAAAAGTCTTTAACACTTTCTGATGTATTTGAGTCTGTTTTATCTGAATCTTCTTCTTTTTTAACAACTCGCACTCTGCATCCTGTGCCATCTACTGCCCGTACAGCTTCAATTGAAGGATTAATAGTCTCAGACACTTCAGATAAATCTACAGCTGAGTATTTATCATTATAAACGCTAGCAAGCATCTTTAGCTCATCATCCTCTTCTGGAGTAATGCTAACTACTGCATAAGGTTTTTCTTCATAACCTGTATTGGATCGATTAGGCTGATAAAACGTTACAGTATAAGCTCCGCCTTTCTCTGGAGTTGAAAAATCCGCCTTTAAATAGGGTAGATTTTTCACAATTTGATCAGCAACACTGCATGATTTGCTTCTAAGTTCTTTTCCAAGCGCATGTGCCATACAAAGAGCTGATTTGATGTTTGAGCTTTGAAGCGGCAGCTCCTGTATAATTCTTTGAGCCATTGGAAGTGACGTATTTGGAACAAGCTCCGCTTTGAGCTCGTAAAGATTAACCCCCCGATTTTCATCAAAAACGGATTCGTTAATGGATTCTTTTAACCCTTTCTCTGGAGCCATTTGGAGAGTTCTTCTTGTGAACTCTCCACTATACCCATCTGCATTTACCAAAGTCTCTACCATACTCTACCCTCTGCTTGGAGCCCATGTTTTCTCTTGCTGGATGATGTTACTTATAACTGACTGGCCCATACCAGCTGTCACGTTATTTGCCTGAGTAAAGCTTTGTATATCAGCAAGTGTACTGTTGTTGTTTACACCAAGCTGCTGCTCTTGTATGCCAAGCGACATCATGTCTGATTTGACAGAGATCATATCCATCATCCCAGCTTCTGTTGTGACATTGTGTATCCCTTCTTCTTTCTTCTCGATCTGCTTCATAAGCTTTTCTTTATCCTTTGCAAGCTTATCCTGAACAGAAAGATGATCGGACAAACCCTGCATAGCATTTATGTTCGTACTCATCGTATCTGCATAAGCAACGAGCATCTTATATTCCGCACTCGGCATCTTCATCTTCTCAGCAGCCTTTTTCAAAAGCTTCTCGTACTTAGCTTTCTGCTTTTCAGCTTTATCCTCTGCTTTGATGCTCTTAAGAACATGCTCGTGCTTCATCTTAATCATCGTGATATTCATAAAAAATCTCCTACCTTTCCTTGTTACCCTCTAGCTCCAGCAAGAGCTACTGCTCCTGGGTTTTCATTCGCAAATGTTCTTGCAAGCTCAACCGCGGATTGCGCGTTTTGATCAAAGTTTTTCTCCATCTGAGACTCGATTTGCTGCTGCGATGCAAACATCGTATCAGAAGCTCTTTCCGACCCTTCTCCAAAAGATGACGCGCCCTTTGAAACAGCAGTTATGGCAGGAGAAAGAATGTTTTGTACTCTGCTTAATTCATGATCATGAGTAGAAAGTTCATGATCTCTCCTTCTCTCAAGTTCAGATCTTTGTTTTTTCATTGCATCAGTATTTATTTTAGGACCCTTTTTTCCAATCGCATCATCTTTCTCATGAATATTTACTTGGCTATCAAGTTCTGCGATTTTTTTTGTATGTGTTTTAAAGCTGCTTTCCTTATCCGCAACTTTTTTCATGCCATAGCCAGTGGTCCCAAAGTTCACCATTCCTGAGAATACGTTATCAAATCCACTTGCAACAGCAGCTCCTTTTTGTGCAGAAGCCTGCTCAGTTGCTGAATTAGATTGCATCGTTAACATCTCAGACTGCACTTTTTTAAGAGCACCTGATAACTTGCTTTGATAGGCCTGCAGTTTTGCAAGAACAAGATAGGCAAGGCCTCCTGCAGCGTCTGGATCACCCATAGGAACGTTAAAACTTCCTGATCCTTTATTTCCTGTCGATTTTAGATTTACCATTTTATCTCCCCCTAAGTTTAACCCTGATACTTTGAAGCTTTGTATGTGTCTTGCAGCGCTTTTCTCTCTTTAGATTTAGAAGCTGCTACACTTGTTAAAAGTGACTTCATTGCAGAAGCTCCATCTTTCGTACTCTTATTGAATAGATCAAGTGCCCCTGAAGAAAGCGTAACTTCCTTCTGCGACTCCCCTTTCTCTACCGTAACTGCACCTTGCGCTGTTTGTGCTACAGCTTGCGCCCCTGGCACAACGATGTGAAGCATCGTATCTTTTATAGGACTTCTTGTGCCCATACCAACACCACTTCTACACATCAGAAACGATGTTGTTGCAGATGTAATTGCTCCTACAGCCCCTACAACAGCCATACAGATCCCAAGCGTCTTTGTTTGCTTAACAAGCTTCTCTGTGCTGCTTTTTGCAAACTGCTGCTGCTTACTCTGTACATCCATTAACTCTTGCGTAAGCGTACCCTGCTTTACACTTAGCATCGTAAGTGCTTCTCCTGATTTATTTATCTGGTCAATCACTTGACCCATTGATCCTGAATGAATCATGCAAGCCTCCTTATATCGACCCAAGTTTGTACATGTTTGCCATAATCCCTGAGAATTGATTCGCAAGGGACGCGTCACTCTCAGACGCCTGCTTTGTTGCAGTAACACCTGTCTGATTATCACGCTGGATATCGATGTTGATCTGATCTGTGATATTAGACTCTTCTGTCATCACCATTTGCTCATTCTGCGACAGTTCTTGTGCTGTCGTTGCAAAATCTTGATTTACCCCATTTATCGCGCCCGGAATCGCGGTTGCAGCCGTAACAGCAATTGTTGTCACCCCTGGAACTACGTATTTCGCATTCTTAGCAAGTCTTGATAAACTTGGTTTATTCCACTGTATTGATCCTTTTTCAGCAGTCTTTTCTACAGCGTTTTCGACTGTTTCTTCTGCATTGGTTGTAGCAGTATCTGCAGAACTTGCAGCTTCAGCTTCTGAAGCTCCATCTTCCAACATTGAGGTTCTAGAATTAAATAAGGCCGGCTCTTCTCCCTCAAGTGAACTTGAGACAGACTCTCCCATTTCTTGCATGGGGATCTCTTCAAAAGCATCACCTGCCGCTTGCTCAGTCGTTGAGCTTAATGCACCCGCTGCCGTTTCAGCTGTTGCTTCTCCTGCTGCGCCCTCTACTGCTGACTCTCCTACTAAGCTTGCTACTCCAAGAGATGATCCCACCCCAAGTGTTGCTACAGCTAGAATCACCGCAATTATCGGACCAAGGATCTTCCCAAGTAGACCTAACTTTTTCTTTTTTTTCTCAGCCGCATCAAATTTAGCTCTTGTGACTTTCTGAGTCTGCTGCAAAGTGACTACAGTGTTTTGTTGGTTCTTCTCTTCTGTGTTCATGTGGTTTAATGCACCAAGCGTTTGCTCACCATTTGCCTGCATGTCGTTTCTTAAAAACTGAAAAAGAACTAAAAAGAAATTATAGCTGTGTTTACCCGCTTGCTGCACTGGATCTCCCTCTAGAGCTCCGTTCATTTCAAGACCCGTCTTATCATTCACATACTTGCTAAGCTTTGCTGTAAACTGCGATAAAGACGAAGCAAGGTTCTCTGCAAGCTTCTCCTTCATTTTTTCATAATCGCCGATAGCGTCATGTAATACTTTAATATTTTTGCTGTAATCAATAAGGTGAGCTTCTTTATTGATATTCACTTTTTTTGTGGAACTCTGAAGACTTACTTCAGCCTTTTGATCTTCTTTGGATTGCTTCTTTTCATGATCTGGATCATGATTCTCGAAATGAGATTTTGTGTGCCCAACTGTTGCTACCATACCCTATACCTATGTTCTATTACTTTTTAGGAAATATACCCCTCACAGCTATGTGTGGAGGGATCCTCACCCTTCTTTATATCAAAACGAGGTATATAATTAAAGTAATTTATATATAGATACGTTGTAAGACACTCATTATAAGCGTTATACAGTGAACTATATTTATTTTAACCTGACAAACAATTAATGAAATCTTAATATTTTGAGATCTTATCCAGGCACAAAAAAAAGGGAGAATTTCTTCTCCCCCAGCAAAACCCAATGAAGCTGTAAATCTTGTCTAAGAACAAGGACTTAGTTTGAATTCTTTATTACTTAGGATTATACCTCGTAACTTTAAATTGATCTGGTAAAACACCATACTCAGTGTGATCAGCGACTGCTTTGTCTGCTTTCAGATGTGTTCTTCTTATCTCCAGGAAGAGCCCAAGGAAATTTTTTCCATCTTGATCAGAACCGCCATCAGACCACAACTTATCTCTCGATGAACTACAGTTATGCTCAACAAGTCTTGCATCTCCCGTTGCTAAAAGAGCCTTTGCCTCTTCTGTACCCTTTGCAAATTTTGCTTCTAAAGCTCTTTTCATAACGCATGAGTTTCTGTTTTCCATATGCTTCCCTGAAGCTCTTTGCGATGACCAGTCACCAAACTGCTCAGCTTTTGAACCATCTTTCAGTGTTACATCTCCACTTTGCAGATCCTTACTTAGTTCTATCGCCTTTTGTCCTGTTAAACCGACAAACATTTCCTGCGCTTCTAGTGACTTAAATCTTTGCGACTGAAAGTAGGCTTCTGTATTTGTAAACGCTCGTTTTGTTTTAACTTCCAAACCTTGAATTGGATCATAATAGCTGCATTCTACTTCAAATGCTACAGCGGTTTCGTAGAAGTTACCAAACACATCTGTTCTTGGATCATTTCCTGTTGATGCATCAAACTTCTTACCTAAATCACCTCTATAGAAAGCAATATACTTATCATCTTTAGCCATTCGAGCTATTCTTGTTATGTGAGTGGCTGAGCCCTTCTTATGCCTTGCTCTTGGGTTGGGAGCTCCTGCTACGATCGGCACTTTTTTCGATGCTTCTGTGCCACCTCGTGACGTATGTACCCTAACTCCTGTACCAACTTGTGCATGAGACCTTGTCATATCAATATGCGCATGAGGATCCATAGACACATCTAAACCGTCTGCGGGTGTCGCATCTCCACCGTTCATATCGACAAGCATGTCGATCTCTCGCATCTGCTGCTGCGTGAATGTAATCGATGAGCGTGATTCCATATCAAAGCTACTTTTATGAGCGTTCCAGTCATGACAATGCGCTTCTGTACCTTTTTTCCCTTCTTGAAAGTCGAATTTCGTACATCCTGCTTTTAACTTTGTAATCATCTGATGGTATTTTGTGTCATCAAGAGCTGCTGCATGCTTACCTACTGTATGTAGTGCTTTTAATGCATTGTGCATTGAGTCTGATTCTACTTCGATCTGCTCAACACGCCCTTTCAGCCCTGGCGCTTTTCCACCACGATTGAACTCAACATCAAATACATACTTCTTTACGGTACCATCAACCTTTGTGATAGGCCCCGCGAGTTTAGCACTTGTAATGCTTAAACTCCTTGGCTGCAATTGTGCTTGAACCTGAGAAGCTGGTCTTGTTCCTACTGCTGACATTATTTATTTCCTTCAATTGGGTTTAAAGGTGAGCGGCACTCACTATGTGAGTGCCTCTCTTAATTCTTCTTAAACTGGTGATGCAGTTCCTTCTTTTCCTAGGAATTCTGTAATCTTCTGCCCGATACCACCCATCGTGTTGTTCATTGATGAGTCGAACTTCAGGCTCATTACACCTTCGTTCAAATCCGTACCGATGATTCCAGTTTGGTTATTTGTCGCATTCATCTCTGCGTTCAGAACTTTAGACTGCTCTAGTGCATCCTGAGGAGATAAATTTTTTAATTTCTCCTGCTGATTCTCAAGGTCTGTAAGCTTTTTTTGCTGATCTGCAATCTTTGCATTTTGACATTGCAAGGCTTCAGCCTTACCGCCGATCGTATCCATGTTGTCTTTCATTGCAACGGCCATCGCTGCTACAACTGCATACTCACCACTCTCTGCATGTGCAGAGCCGCCTTTACCAGAAGACTTGGCAACGCCTTTCTTCTTGTCATGCATTTCTTTTTTCAGCTTACGCTTTTCTTCTTTCGCCTTTAAACGCGTCTCAAAAAGTTTCTTTTCAGACTTCATGTCTGCTTTGAAATCTTTAATCTGAGTCTTAAAGCTATCAAGCTGCGCTTGGAATGATTCTGTTGATATCATGTTTATTTCCCTTTTTAAGCCTTATTATCCTCTTACTGCCGCTACTGCAACCTGACCAGTGTTTAGCTGTGTTGCTGTCGCTGCAACGTCTTGCGTTGTCTTCTCTGCGCCCTGTACGTCTTGAGCCATCTGCTGATCCAGCTGAGATGTAGACTGAGCTTGTTGTGACGCCGCTTGACCGTATGATGTACCGAAACCTTTTCCCATATCGGCAAGTGACCTGTGAGCAAAAACCAAACCGTCACGGGACTTATCAGCATCTGTGTGCTCTGAAATCTTTGCGTCACGATCCGCATGAATCTGCTTACTTTTCGATTCAAACTCTTCTTTCGACATCGCTTTAGGTCTTGTTCCACCAATCTGTGTAGCAATTTTTGGTGTTGTATATTCTTTATGAAGATCTGCAAGCTTTTTATTTGCATCGCTATGGATCATCTTCTTGCTCGCCGCACTTGAACCTCCAGCAATACCTTGATATGCAGATCCTGCTGCTGAAATACCTGCTGATGCTGATTCAGCCGCACCTGTTGCTATCGAAGCCGAAGCCTGATCTTTTGCTGCATCTGCTTGCGCAGATGTAATCTCAGCACGAGCCTTATGAAGCTCTTTGTTTAGCTTGTTTTCTATCTGAGCCACTTTTGCAAACTCTTGCATAAGTAGTCCTAGAGCAAGCTTCCAAGCATTACCATTGCCTGCCATCCAGCTTGTTGGATCATTGTTTGATGTTCCTTGTGACTGTACGTTTAGCGTCTCTTTACCCTTGCCTTTACCTTTACCTTCTTTTTCTCTTGAAACCTGATCTAAAACAGGTGGCAACTTGGCATCTTGGCTGCTGCTTTGTGTTGTAACTTTTGTCATTTGTTTTATCCTCTAATAAATGTAATTTTTTACCCTTGATATGTACTTGCACTATTTTCGTTTTTTATAAGGGCTAATACCGCTGATTTTCCAGCATTTGAATACTTCATAATTTGTCCGACGTCTGACGTTAACTCGCCAGCTTCACCGTCTGATAACTTGATGGTTCCAGAAGATAATTCTTCATCACTCATCGCCTCTGATTTTTGCATTCCTGTTACCGCTGATCCAATACCACCTGCAGCATCTGAAAGTGAACCTGCTATTGTAGCTACATCTGAAACAAGGCCCAATGCACCTTCTGATGCACTATACATTCCCATTCCTCCAGCTACTCCCATTGTTCCACCTGTTCCTATTCCTGCAACAGCAGATGAAATTGCCATTACTTCTGTGAATACTGATAGAGCTTTCGCTTTCGCAATATACTTATTAATATAGGTAGTGTAGTTCTTTGCTAACGCAACTTGAGTGTCAGAAACTTTCTCTGATACTTCACCCTCTTTTGCACCAAGCATTGTAAGTTTACCTTCTACTTCGTCAACCATCGCAATTACCTGCTTCTCTGTAAGAGGAGCTTGTTGTTGCGTTCCCTGATTTGAATTTGAAATTCCTGTCATAATAAACCTAGTTATTAACTGTTTAATGTCCCCATAAGGAACAGATCTTATTTAACTCTGTGCACTAGCTGTAAAAAACCTAAACAACTCTATTTTTGTAGGTATTTGTACATGCATACATGCCCTCACAAGTAATTATATCACACAATCAATATATATTAAATATTTTACTTTACCATGTTTGCGTAAGGCTTTCATATACAACGACTTGAAGTAAAATAATATTTTGAAAAAGTTTAAATCTTTTTTATAATTTCTTAATATTTGATGAATTTTACAACTAACTGAAAGTCAGTAACATAAAGCAAGCTGCTTACACTGAAAGGTTTGCAGGAGTGTTTTTTACACAAAAAAGGCCCTCTTTTTCAAGAGAGCCTGAATCTCCAAGGTTCATGGCCTAACCTGGAAATACTGTATTTGCTTGTACTTGAAGTATATTCTTTGTCTGAGACGCGTCAGACTCTTCCTCTGACATGTCCTTCTGCTGAAACTGCATGATCGAACTTATATCACTTTGAAGAGACTGTTCTGCAGCAGCACTCACTGAAACCTGTCCCTGCTCTTTTACAGTCGCCTCGTTTACAGCAGTGGTATAATTTGCTTTCATTGCACTATTCATCGGCATTTCAACCCCCGCAATCACTCCAGCTCCTCCAAGAAGCGCATGAACCCCCATACTTTTGGCAAGGTTTATCGCAGCTCTTGCTGTTACTTTCGAAACTCCATTTTTGGAGGCTATTTTTGCCATATTTGCAAATCTATTTGAAGATCGTGAAATCTCCGTCGCATTCTCATTGATCTCTTCTACGTTTTCAACGCAGCTCTGCACTGTTTCAGCTGAGTCTTCTACAGTTGCCGTAGCATCTCCTGCTGCAGTACCGCCCTCTTGCGCTGTTTGTGCAGCTGTCGCTGCTTCTCTTGCTGCATTTGCCGCAGCTCTTGCTTCTTGCGCAAGCCTTGTCGCTGTCTGGGCCTGCTCTGCCGCTTGATCTGCTGTTTCCTGCGCTGCATTTGAGCTAAGTCCTGATGCATCAGACACGTTATCCGCTGCATTTGATGCAACTTCTTGAAGAGCATCTGACATCGCCTCTGCAGTGTCCGCTGCTGTTTCTGCCTGCGTTGCTGCCACATCTGCTGCAGCGGCTGCACTAGCCCCAGCTTCGGTCCCTGCGCCAGCTGTTGCTGCTGTAGCAGAAGTTGTGGCCGCTGTAGCACTCTCAAGCGCTCCTTCAACAGCGCCCTCCATTGCCACTGTAGCATCGATTAAACCCTCATCAACAGCCGCTCCTGCAACGTCTGAAGCCCCACCAGTAAATGGAGTACCCAAAACACTTGCAACGGTAACTACAATAATAATAGCTGCCATTACAACGCCAAGAACAACACCGATAAAGATCTTTAACACCTTCATCTTTTTCTTTTTCTTCTCAGCTTTTTCGATCTTATGCTTCATAGTATCGATATATGTCTTTATACCTTTTGAAATAGAAGCCACTAAGTGCTCTTTACCATCTAGTCTTCTTTCTTGAGAAAGAGCCATCTTTGACTGCTGCGACTTGTGCTGCTCTAAATACTTATAGATCACCATGAAAAAGTTCTTAATGGCTTTTGCAGAATCAGACGTTTCTCTTGCCCCATCATTTGCAAGAATGTTTTGCACAATCGGCTGACTTTTTATCTGCTCAGCAAGCTCTTTGTTTG
The DNA here is from genome assembly GCA_022601395.1 of Chlamydiia bacterium. GTDB lineage: Bacteria > Chlamydiota > Chlamydiia > Chlamydiales. Next base: position 21,434 of record JAJACS010000015.1, read on the forward strand.
TTTGATCCAGCGCTTTTAAAATAGACTCCCAAAGCTTTTCCTTCCCCTTTTGCACATCTTTCGCAAGCTTCTTTAAGTCTTCTGTTTCCTCACCACCTGGCTTTGCAGCATTCTTCTTTTGCTCTTCTTTTGAATTTTGTATCGCAGTATTTTGCGATAACCCTATAGCCCCACTTGTTGCCATTTCTAAACCTACCTTTATAATATTCCCCTAATGCGATTACTTCCCCAAAATCGCTCTATCCGCACCTACGCGTTAAAACTTCCAATCGTGTTTACAGAAAACTCTTTCTGCAGTGTGTTTTGTATTTGTGCATCATCAGACTCAAGCTGTGATGTGTCATTCTGTGCATTTTGCATTCCTGCTTTTAGATCTGTTTGCAGGCTCTCTTGTGCACTTGAATCGATGGTAATATCTCCTTGCTCAAATGATGTCGCTTCTTGCACAGCATTCGTATAGCTACTTGATGACATATTCAGCATTGTTGTCGATGTCATTGCTCCTGCTCCAACTGCGCCAAGCGCAGCAGTTGCTCCCACTCCACTCAAGTAAGCTGACCCAGCAGCTCTTAAGCCTTGCGTTTTTGCAGTACTTACAAGCTGCGATAGTTTTGACGTTCCTTTTGTTAAACCATTTTCTGCGGCCTGGCCCTCTGTTTCTGCGCTTTCTTCTGCTTTGTTTGCAAGATTGTCCGCTTCCTGGATACTTTGTTCCGTATTCGACGCTCCCTCTTCCGCTCCCGTTGTAAGAGTATCTAAAGCCTCTTGTGAAGAAGCTAGCGCATCGTTTGCTCCTTCTGCAGCATCGCCTGTAGCTTCAAGAGCTGTGTCAGCTTCCGCAGAAGCCTCTAAAGAAGCTCCTCCTGTGAAGTAAGAGGCAACAAGACCAACAAGCATCACAGCGCCCATTGCAACACCAATGATTACTCCTGTGAACCCCTTACGTTTGCTATCAGCCTTATCAAGTTTCGTTTGCATAGTATCAACAGACTTCTTCATACAACGCGTCACAGAGCCAAGCATCTTCTCTTTACCCTGTGCATTGATCACTTGAGAGAGCATCATCTTATTTTCACCCTCTTTGTGCTCAGACAAAAACTTATAAATAAGTAAGAAGAAGTTTTGGATTTCTTTGACTGAAGTATGCGCATCACTCGCATCTGATGTAGCACCTGCATGCTCTTTTACTTGATCTGCGAGTGCTTTTTGTGATTTCTTCGTTGCAAGCAGAATCTTTTCACAAAGCTTCTTTTTTCCCTCATCGTAGGTGGAAAGAAGTTTTATTACTTGATCCTCTAGAGCCCCATCATAAACTGACGTCTTCTTGTAATTTTTTGACTTGTTTGATTCCTTGAGAGATACATCTCTCTGGCAATATTGACTACTGCTTAAGGCAACTGATTGTGCCATATGTCCTACCCCTGTTCTTTCTTGTGTGCAACTCTTGCGTTTCAATATTCCGCGTATTTTATTAAGTTACACAATTCCCCAAATTGAGATTCTAACATGTTTAAAATATTTTTTATACATATAATTTCAACACACGAACTTAAGTGCCTAAAAACAAAGTTCCTAAACTTTGATATTTTTACATTTCCCCAACAAGAGCTTTACAAGATCTTATTCTTATAGAGAGCAAGATCTAAAATCCATAGAGCACAGCCCTGCGATTAAAACAAAAAAAAGACCCTGGAATTTCTTCCAGAGTCTTTAAGATCGAAAAAAGGATCAGGTTGCCCTGATCCTTTTTTAAGCTTATGCGTTGAAACTTCCAATTGTATACATAGAAGCCTGCTTCTGCAGCACGTTCTGTACCTGAGACTCATCAGCCTCAGTTTGTGACATCTCTTGCTGCTGGTATTGCATGTTCGCTCTAATATCTGTCTGCAATCCTTCAGAAGCACTTGAGTCAACTGTCATTTCACCTTGCTCAACTGATGTTGCATCTTGAATGGCATTGTTACAGGTACTTTGAGCTGAAGCGTTCAGAGCAAAACCAACTCCAGTAGCTGTTCCAACAGTTGTCATACCGACCATAAAACGCTTATTAAGCATTTTCTTTGCAGCATTTTTTAATGTCTGCGTTAAAGTCTTACTTTCTGTTTCTTTAGCTGTTTCTTTAGCTGTTTCATCAGCTGTTTCATCAGCTGTTTCTTCCGTACCATCAGCAACTTCAGTACCACCTTCTTCAAGAGTCTGCACTCCTTCCTCTGTAGTAGATGTTGTAACAGTTGAACCATCTGTTGTAACAGTTGAAGCATCTGCCGTACCATCTGCCACACCATCTGCCGTAGCATCTCCTAAAGCAGCTCCAGTATCTCCACCAACAGTTCCTAAACCTTCTGCTCCAGCAGTTGCAGTGGTATCTACAGCCACTTCGGTTCCTGTTTCTCCTGCAGTAAGCGCTGCATCAGCTGCTCCTCCAGCAACATCAGATGCACCACCCGTAACTACTGTCAAGGCAACGCAAATAATTGTTACTAGAACTATCGCAATCGGTAGGAAGATTTTAAGCCAACCATTTTTCGCTTTGTTCGCCTCATCAATCTTATGTTTCATTTTTGTAACTGAATCCATAGAAGCTTTTGTAACAGACGCAAGTAGTTTCTCTTTACCTTGCGTATTTACCGCTTGTGAAATCTCCATCTTTGATTGACCTTCTTTATGGTCCTTCAAAAACTTAAAGATAAGCATGAAAAAGTTCTCTATCTCTTTAGAGACTCCAGAACCATCTCTAATAGAATCTGGACTCGAAAGCGCTGCTTGTGGATTGCTCTCAAGTGCGTGCGCTAAATCTGATAGTTTTGAAACTGGATCATTTTCAAACGCCTGCTCAAGCTCATCATGAGACTGCGTTGTCGCTTCAAGAATTTTATGCCAAAGCTCTGCTTTACCTTTTTCATAAGTACGTAATAGCTTCTGAAGCTCTTTTTCTAGACTCTTTTTTGAATTTTTTCCTTTTTTATCACCTGCTTCTTTGCTATCAGGTCTCTGATTCGCAACTGTCGTAGTGTACTGCTGGTTGTTGTTTGATACCGTAGCCATAGGAATTACCCTCTCTTATATAGATTTATATATTATTACTCTAAATACATACCTATATGTTCATAACCCTATTACCCCGCAGTTACGATTTTATCACAAAGCTATTTAGGATTAAAGTTATTATTTGAATATTTAACGTAAGTCACTAACTGTTAGAGAAAGAAATATTCACATTAATGAATATTATTATAAGTAATTAAGAGTATTGAACTTGTGAAAATCTCTCTATAAGAGAATAAAGCAAAAAAAGGTCCTGAGAATGATCTCAGGACCTTTTTTGTACATAGCAGCCAGGCACCCCTCCCGGCCATATGATCTTTTATTATGCGTTGAAACTTCCGATCGTATACATCGAAGCCTGTTTCTGCAGCACATTTTGAAGCTGTGAGCTGTCAGCCTCTGTTTGTGACATCTCCTGCTGCTGGTATTGCATGTTCGCTCTAATATCTGTCTGCAATCCTTCAGAAGCACTTGAGTCAACGGTCATTTCTCCTTGCTCAATTTGTGTAGCCTCGTTAATTTTGTCGTTACACTGACTTTGAGCATTAGAGTTTAAACCAACACCTGCTCCAACTGCTGCTCCTGCCGTTGTGAGAAAAGCCGTTGCACGCTGACCCTTGCTCATACCCCTTATAGGATCCAAAATTCTATCTTTAATTGATTTCTTTGCAGCATCTTTCGTTGCATCTTTAGCAGTTTCTTTAGCCGTATCTTTAGCCGTTTCTTTAGCCGTTTCTTTAGCCGTATTCTCTGCTGTTTCTTCTGCAGCCTCGTCACCCTCAGAAGCAGCATCTGAACCTGCATTTTCACCTGCTTCAGAAACTTGAGAAACGGTTTCTTCTATTGCTTGAGATGACTCTTCAGCTCCTTCTTCAACTGCATTAGAACCAAATGAACTAGCATCCGTCATCTCAAATCCAGCATCTCCACCTACATCTACGGATTCAGAAAGTCCACTTATCGTTGCTTCTACCGTTGTATCCACTGCAACATCCGTAGTTACTTCGGCTGCGGCATCTGCTCCAGCAAGCGCTGTGTCTGCTGCTCCTGCAGCAACATCAGATGCACCACCTGTAACAAGCGTTAAAGCAACACAGATAATGGTAACAACTACGATCGCAATCGGAAGGAAAATTTTAAGCCAGCCGTTCTTACTATTGTTCGCATCATCGATCTTCTTCTTCATCGTTGCAACCGAATCCATTGACGCCTTTGTAACCTGCGCTAGAAGCTTTTCCTTACCTTGCGTGTTTACTGCCTGTGAAATCTCCATCTTCGATTGACCTTCTTTATGGTCCTTCAAAAACTTAAAGATTAACATGAAAAAGTTCTCAAGCTCTTTTGAAACACCAGTACCTTCTCTAATCGAATCTGGACTTGACAACGCTGCTGTTGGATCACTCTCAAGCGCATGCGCTAAATCAGACAGTTTAGAAACCGGGTCGTTTGCAAACAATTGCTCAAGCTCATTGTGAGACTTCGTTGTCGCTTCCAAAATCTTATGCCATAGTTTCGCTTTACCCTTTTCATATGTACGCAATAACTTCTCAAGCTCTTTCTTTAACTTGTCTTTTGAGTCTTTACCCTTTTTATCGCCTGTCTCTTTGTTATCAGCTCTTTGATTCGTAATTGTGCTCGCATATTGCTGATTACTATTTGATACTGTAGCCATTGTAATTACCTTTCGTTAATTTATTATGTTTTATCTAAAATATACCTTCTAAACCATGTTCGTATAGCTTCCCTAGTGTTAATTTTAGCACACAATAATTAATGATAATATAAATTATTTTAATATGAATATTTGAAAATCACTTAAGTCTTTTATTTGTTTAGTGTTTCATTTTTTAGTGAATAATCATTCTTGTGATATGTGTATTTTTATTCATTTATTGCGGCCTAAAAAGGCTGGATATCACGCCCTTTACACACAAAAAAAGGCCTTGAGATCACTCTCAAGGCCTGTATGAGCCAAGAACCCATCTGACTCATATGGAACAATATCTTATGAAAAAGCTCCCGTAGAAAGAGCTCCCAAGGCCAGGAAAACCCTATTAACCTGCCTTGAAACTTGAAACCATCGTATTCTTCTCACTTGTCGCATTCTTAACGATGTTTTGACCAATATTCTGGTACTGACTCATCTCCTGCGTCTGCTCTTGTAGCTGCGTTGATCCTGACTGAGAGTCATTACCAGCGAGTGTCTGCAACCCTGTGGTAGAGCTATAAAGATCAGAAAGAAGGTCACCCTGCGCTGCTCCTGGCATACTACTTGAGTTAATCCAACCATCTCCAAGGCCATGAATGAAGTAAGAGCCTTGTGGTATCCCTTGCTTTGGAGTCATCTCTTGACCCCCTTTAGCATTTGGGTTCTTTGTCCAGAAATAGTTAAACGCCATGTAACCAATAGTTGTATCAAGCCCAGGTACTGTACCATATGTATAGGATGCTCCTGGATTGATATCATCATACTGGTTGTTTACAATGAGAGCTAAGACGTTCCCAGAAGTTACATTATCTGTTGGCAAACCTGCATTATGATCCCAGTGGTGGTTACCAGCGCCTGTATTCCTTACATTACCACCCGGATTCCAGCTGTTTCTACTTACTGTCACTGTAGTATCTAGTGATGATAAGAAGTTCATAAGCTCTGTAGCTATACCATCTCCACCAGATCCCCCTTTCGGATTTGGATCTAAGACTTTAAATGGATCATAATTGTCTTTCTTAAGCTTTGATATTGAGGTTTCATCCATCTTTACTTGCAACTTTTGATAAATATAAACCTGAAGTAAAGAACCCGTATCACTCATACTAGAATTACTTGGATCCAGTATGATTTTGTTATTTCCAAGAGGGTTTGATTGATCATTAGCAAAAGCGCCATTAAACTCTTTTGCTACCTGCCCCCAATAACTCGTAAGGTCTATTGTTTTTCCATCTGGAGTATGGATTGTCATCATCGATCCCAAAGTTAAATTCGACTTATCTGTATTTGCAAAAAAGATACTCTTGATCTGTGATACAAACCCATGTACAGAATTATCAAAATCTTTGGACGCTAAAAAATTACCATCTAGCCCATTAAAGGCATATTTGTCCAAAATACCAAAGTTCGAACCATGGTCACAAATCGCAGCGATGTTCACAACATCCGAGCTCTTTGCGTTATTCTCAAGTTTACTTAAGAACATTGAAATGTTTGTAAGCGATCCTTGTAGTTTGTTGATTGTTTGCTCTAAATCCGCCTGATCTCCAATATTTTGCTCAACTGGACTCATTCCGATTTTTGATAGCGTCTCAATCACAATGAGTGAATAAGACACATTTCTCACACTCAAAGACTGTTTTCCATTAAGCTCGCTACGATCTGCCCCAACTTCCCCCGAACGAGATGACGCTTCAGAGACGTTTTCTACACCCTCTACCATCTAAAACTCCTAAACTTATTATATTTATTATTAGCTTCTATGCTTTTGACTAACCCGGTCTCTCAACCTCACTATATCAATCAAACCCATTTTATCAAAGAATTATTTTAAATATTTGATTAAGATTTGAATAAGATATTGTAAATAAGAGACTTACAAAAACTAAGGGCGGGGAATAAAAAAGGGACTCTGGGGTAGGCCAGAGTCCCAGGGAGTCTAACAAAGGCCCGTAAGAGCCTATGTTAGGTACTTTTCTCCGTTAAATTTATCAAGAATTGGATTACAAGTCAAAAGATTACTAACAAAAAGGGCCTCCTACGAGATAAAAACCTCTAGAACAACCTACCTTAAAACCTTTTATTAGAAATAATAATAATTTTATAAAAAAGGACCTCTGGAGTGAGCCAGAGGTCCGGGAGTCCAATACAAACCAAATGGTCTATACTAGGAGTGTTCAGAATTTTTTTAGTACACTTAAAAAGGGCCATTTTGGAAGCCCAAATTCTTCCAAAATGACCCGCCCCTTCCCTTTGAGTTGAGGCAAGTATGATCTGCTTAACTAATTCTAGAGTTTCGATTCATCGTTGAGGTTCCCTCAAAGAAGGATTTCGTCGCATTAACGCCCATGTTGTCTAGCTGACCTGAAACGCTCACGTCTGATTGGAAATTATCATTTCCTTGTGAACTCTCCTGGCCTATATTCGTTTGCACCGAGTTCGTTGTCATATAAAGGTTAGATAGAGGATCTGATGATGCAGATCCTTTTGTTCCGCCATCATAACCATCTGTTTGGCCAGCTTCATTCGAACTCTTATCAAGAGTTGTATTTGTTATAGCACCATCACAAGATGCATTCGGATTTTTTGTCCAAAAATAGTTAAATGCCATCATCGACACTGCCTGGTAAATACCTGGTTGTAACTGGTTATAGTACATATACTGGTCATGGTGGTGCACATAGAGACCTTTATGCTCTGTCCACTTCTGCTCTTGTACAGTTGCAGATATTGGCTTTGAATCAAGAGATGTTCCAAGACTCCCTCCAATCAACTCTAGAAGAGACGGAGCGCTCTTACACAGAATGGCTGATTGACCGTTACGGTTTACAGTAATTGGCTGGTTTAGAGATGATAACATCTCGATAAACGTTCCAAGAAGTGAGTCAGGAGATGGTTGACCGGGATTTGTTGCTCCACTTGGATCAAAATTCTCAAGCTTATCCACCTGCCCATCAGCAGCTGCAACGGTACTTTTTGGCATATTAAACACATCCACCTGCGTCTTATAATACATGTACTGCTGCATAAGAGAGGGGCTCGCACTCGGATCAGTCATAATCATAGAAGCCCCAGTGCCTGCAAACTGCTTACTGAATGCATTTGAAAGCTTCTGCCAGTAGTTGTTTTTTGGATCAGCAAAATTAAACGCCGGCCCACCTGTTGGATTATCAATTTTTGAAATATCTGCAACAGTTAACCCAGAACCAGATGGAGAACCAAAAAATAGATCCTTTACTGCGTTCTCAAAACCTTGCGTTGATGACTGAAAAGAAGAAGATGCATCCTCTTTGAATTTATTAGGTCCTGTGGTTTGAAGTTTTCCTTCTGTACCATTGTTCGTATTATTATCTGTTGTAATCGCTCCCTCATTCTTGAAAAAGCTATTATCAAGACCATTGAAAGCATTCATTCCCCATGCAGTGAATCCATGAGCATTTACATTCGCTCCACCACCACTATGAGCATTGTTTTCAATCTGAGACACATACTCCGATATCGTTGTGAAGTCATTCTGCATACGCGTCATGACATCCATCAACTTCCCACGAAGCTGCATGATTGTTTGCTGGTGTTCTAAACCAACTTTATTAAGAACTTCCATTACAATAATGGCATATGAGATGTGCTGTACAACATGTTTTGTGCTGAACAGATCACTAGCTAAGCTATTTGCAGAAGATGGTTTACGTGCACCGTCCACTGCCCCTACAGTTTCTACTTCGTTTGTCATGTTATTTGGCCTACTTTAGTTTCTAAATCTAAGTATACCTCATAACCTACGGCCTTACCCAAGTCTCTATACCGGCCTGTTCTGTGCACACCCAAATGCACCCAAGCGTGAGTATATCAAGAAATGAATATTTATTAAAGAAATTTTTATATATATAGACCTAACACGCTGAAATTAAGCGTGAAAAAAATTGAATGTGTAAAATCTGCATATGAATATTACTTTTTACAGGGAAAGACTCTCCCATATAAGGGGAATAACAGCTCTTATAGATATGGCTCAGGGAGGTATCCCTGAGCCGCGCTGTCATTTTAACTAATTCTCGAGTTCCTGTTCATTGTCGATGTTCCCTCAAAGAAGGACTTAGTAGCGTTAACTCCCATATTATCGAGCTGACCTGAAACGTTTACGTCAGACTGGAAGTTGTTATTACTTTGTGACGACATCTGAGAGATGTTTGTCTGCACAGAGTTGTTTGTCATATACAAACTTGATAGCGGATCTGATGATGGAGCTCCCTTTGTACCAGCATATCCATTCGACGTACCACTATCAATTACCGCTCCAGAAACATTTTGATCTGTTGATGCATTCGGGTTTTTCGTCCAAAAGTAGTTAAACGCCATAAATGATATAGCCATATAAAATCCTGGCTTTACCTGATCATGCCACATCTGGTAATCATAGTGTTTCTCTGATCCTGATACACCTGTATGCCAGCTTTCATCATGCATCATACCTCCTTGATAGGTCGACTTCATGACACCTGAATCAATCAGATTTAGTAGTGAAGGTGCCGATTTACAACCAGCAGCAAGACCAGTATTTCGGTTCGCTGAAATAGGAGTATTTAAAGCTGATAGTAATTCTGTAAATGTACCAAGAAGTGCATCCTGACTTGGACGTCCTGGAACTTGCTCACCATCTGGATTGAAATTTTCAAGAAGATACACTTGTCCATTTGCTTTTGCGACTGTTTTCTTAGGAAGTGTATAGATGTCCACCTGCGTTTTATAATACATGTACTGCTGCAGGAGTGATGGACTGTCTGTTGACTTTGTCATAATCATTTTAGACCCTGTTCCTGGATAGGCCTTTCCAAAGTCTCTCTGAAGCTGTCCCCAATATCCGCCGTTTGGTCCTTTAGAAAAGTCGAAAACTGGTCCGCCATGTGGACTTGCAATTTTAGAAATATCTCCAACACTTAATCCAGCAGCATTTGGCGATCCAAAGAAAAGATCTTTTACTGCATTGATAAACCCTTGAGAAGATGTTTTGAAAGAGTCAGAAACTGTTTCAGTAAAGCCGTTTAGCTTGTTATCCGTACCTCTGTGATGGAAGTAAGTTCCGCCATGTGATGTAGAACCTGTAGCTTGATCGTGATAAAAGTTGTTTGATAAACCATTAAATGCATCTGTTCCCCAGTCAGACAAACTGTGCTCATTCGTACCGGCTGCTCCACCACTGTGGGAGTTGTTTTCAATTTGTGAAAGATACTGAGATATCGTTGTAAAGTCGTTCTGCATTCGTGTCATGACATCCATGAGCTTTCCACGGATCTGCATGATTCTCTGCTGGTGCTGAAGACCCACTTTATTCAAAACTTCCATTACAATAATGGCATAAGATATGTGTTTTACAACGTGCTTGTCATGGAATAAATCGTTACCTAGACTGCTTGCTGATGAGGACTTCTTTGTCCCTTCTATTGCATTTATGCTTTCTACTTCATTTGTCATACTACTGGCCTACTTTTAAACGTTTCCGCAGTTTAATTCGTATACCTAATAACCCGTGATCTTAACGTCTAAGAAAGACGCACCCAGGTACCATTGTAGCAAGTATTGAATAATTATTAAAGTATTTTTTTTAATTCCTCTTTAACAAACTTACCATTAGTGTGTTACGTGTTCATTTTTCACAAACCCCTAATAGTCATTAACTTAACACCGTTGTCTACTTTCCTTCTTAAGGGGTAGCCAGAGGATCCGTAGATCCTCCTCAGACCACTCAAGAGTGAATCAAGAACTATTTCGCCCTGTTTTTTAGCTAATTCTACAGTTCCTACTCATCGTTGACGCCCCCTCAAAGAAAGACTTCGTCGCGTTAACGCGCATATTGTCAAGCTGACCTGAAACATTAACATCAGATGGAAATTATTATTTCCCTGGGAAGACAGTTGAGATATGTTCGTCTGTACTGAGTTATTTGTCATATATAAGTTAGATAATAGGCAAGAATTTTAAAGACCTTATGTCTATCTTAGAACAGAGCGCTATTTCAGTGAGCTTTTAAGAAGAAAACAAAATTAAGAGGCCAAGATCTAAAGGATCTTGGCCTCTTAAGCTCGCTGCCATAGCGAGCTACATGTCAAATGTGACTGTTTAGAGCCATAAGGCTTATTAACTAATTCTAGAGTTTCTATTCATTGTCGATGTACCCTCAAAGAAGGACTTCGTTGCGTTAACTCCCATATTATCAAGCTGCCCTGCAACACTTACGTCCGATTGGAAGTTGTTGTTACTTTGTGAAGACTGCTGAGAGATATTCGTCTGTACAGAATTGGTTGTCATATACATGTTAGATAGTGGGTCTGAACTTGCAACTCCTTTGGCAGTAGACCACTCTTCAGAGTGTGAGCCTGAAGTTACCGAATCTGCAGTAGTATTTGTTACCGTAGAATCCGTAGAAGCATTCGGGTTCTTTGTCCAAAAGTAGTTAAATGCTATCATAGATACTGCTTGATAAAGTCCTGGACTCAACTGATTCATATGCATTTCATGACCGTGATCATCACTCTTTGATCTCCAGTGGTGGTAGTATTTACCACCTGGCACCTGCACCGTGCTCATCTTATTTAGCTGAATTAATTGAAGTATCGATGGAGCAGTCTTACACCCCATTGCATAATCCCAACCTATATCCCTTTTTACAGAAATACTTCTGTTCAACGCTGATAACATTTCCATAAAGGTTCCAAGTAATGAATCTGGTGCCGCCTGTCCTGCCAATCTTTTTCCTGTAGGGTCAAAGTTTTCTAGTTTATCTACTTGACCATTCGCCGCCTTTACTTGTGATTTTGGCATTGTGTATATATCTACCTGCGTTTTGTAGAACATATACTGCTGAAGAAGAGAAGGGTGAGCATTAGGAGCTGTCATAATCATATTTGTGCCTGCAGCACCAAACTCAGCTTCAAAAGACTTTGAAAGTGTTTGCCAGTAATTGTTTTTTGGGTCTGCAAAGTTAAAGTTTGGTCCACCATGAGGATTCGTAATCTTCGAAATATCCTTAACAGTGATACCCACCCCACTAGTAGAACCAAAGAAAAGATCTTTAACAGCATTCACAAAACTTTGAGATGATGATTTAAAGCTGTCAGATACTATTTCTTTATAATTCACCAGGGTTCCTTCATCACCATAGTTACCACTAGCATATGCTATAGTAGATTGGTTACGATAGTAACTATTATCCAAACCATTAAAACCATTTGTTCCTGTATCAACACAAGTGTTAGAATCCGCCTTGTAAGATCCACCACTATGAGAATTGTTTTCTATCTGAGATAAATATTGTGATATCGTTGTGAAATCGTTTTGCATTCGTGTCATCACATCCATATACTTTCCACGAAGCTGCATAACCTTCTGTTGGTGTGAAAGTCCCACCTTATTTAAAACTTCCATAACAATGATCGCATATGAAATATGCTGCACAACGTGCTTATCATGGAATAGATCATCGCCAAGTGTTGGTTTGCTTTTCTTTGATACTGATGAAACAGCTCCAACTTCTTCTACATTGTGTGACATATTTTTTCCTGATGTTTGTGTTACTCTTTTTTGCTATCATGTGTTAACACACGCAGCCCTCTAACATCGATTTTATATGTTATCACAAATTAATTAAAGGAATTTTTATTTATTTTAAAGAATATTTTTACAAACTGAATTAGTATTCTTTTTAAGAAAAGTTTTCTTTTAAAAATGAATAAAATGAGTTGTAAACTGAGAGTTTTTAACGTAAAAAAAAGCAGTGTTTTTCTACTCATATTTTGAAATGCAAAATGAATATTCTTCCATTTTCCTATAAAAAAGCCCCCTTTCACATGTACATGAAAGGAGGCATACCGGGAAGGTATATAGAAAAACTTTATGAAATCCTAGAGTTTCTGTTCATAGTAGACGTTCCCTCAAAGAAGGACTTAATCGAGTTCACTCCCATGTTGTCCATCTGCGATGCAGCATTTACATCCGACTGGAAGTTATTATTACTCTGAGAACTTTGCTGCGATAGGTTCGTCTGCACAGAATTGTTCGTCATATAAAGTGCAGATAGCGGATCAGATGAAGGCCTTCCTACATATTCTGTACTATCTTGATAATCCATTTCGCCATTCATCACTATTTGCGATGATCCTTGATCCATTGAAGCATTCGGGTTCTTTGTCCAAAAGTAATTAAATCCCATCATAGACATAGCCATCATAAGCCCTGGATGTACCTGATCGATACGAAAATCTACTGTAGGGTGTTTACTATCATGTTCATATTTTCGATGCATATACGTACCTCCATCACAAGTTGCCTTTACCTGACCTGTTGCAATGTAATAAAGTACCGAATGCTGCGTTGTTGTATCCATCATCGACATATCTGTAGTGTTGTACTCATCTCTATGTACATGTGGCTTTACATTTAAAGCTGATAGATCTTCTATAAATGAGTTAAGCATTGCATCGGAATGACTCGCACCCGGCGTGAACTCCGCAAGGATATCTTTTGGCTTTAACTGCTTTGTATAAACACCAAGCTGCGCCTTATAGAAAATATACTGCTGATATAATGAAGGTGCATCTTTTTTGTTAGTTGAAATCACCTGCGCTCCGCCAACACTAAAACCTTTGATTTGCGGATCATTTTGCAACTTCTGATATACCCCCATCATGTTGATATGCTTACCATTTCTAGGATTTATGATTTTTGATATATCCCCTACTGTTGTTCCAGTTGCTGATGATGAGGCAAAGAAAAGATCTTTTACTGCTGATACGAAAGAGTTTGTTGCCAAGACATAAGACGCACTCGCGTTTTCTTTAAATGAACTTGGGTTAATCCCTTCGTTCGAACTATCGTTTGTAATCATACTAAACGTTGAGTTGTAATAACTCGAGCTCAGTCCGTTGTATGAGTTCGGTCCCCACAATACTCCTTCTGAATGACGCATATTGTTGTTTTCAAAGCAAGACCCTCCCCCACTATGAGAATTACTCTCTACTTGCGATAGATAAGTAGAAATTGTCGTAAGATCGTTTTGCATACGAGTTTCTACATCCATAAGCTGGCCGCGCAGCTGCATGATTTTTTGCTGATGCTCAAGTCCTACTTTATTCAGAACCTGCAATACAATCATTGCAAACGAGTATTTTTGTACTGTGCCTTTTCCGTGTGTTAATATCTGCCCAAGTGTAATCTTATGACTCGCTCCACTTGCAGAACCTACTGCCTCTACCCTATCCATTATATATCCCCTAAATTTTACCTACCTAAAAAAATTCTACACCTTCTGATTTTGCAACATCGTAGAATCTACTTGCTTCTTCCCCTTTAACCCTGTCTGCACAATGTTGACATCCTGCCCCTCATTTGTTGTTAATGCCTGCGCAGAGACAGATCCTTGTCCTACACTCTGCCCGTAATTCGTTTGGAGTGCATTGACATTCTCTTCTAGTGAACCTGCTAAGTTATCAAGACTCACTCCTTTTGATTTCACAGCTGACCACGACGAAAAGCCTGCTGCAGGCACTCCCGCAGGAGCGCTGCCCTTTGGACTGTTTGTACTCTGAGGGTTCTTCTCCCAAAAATAATTAAATGCAGCCTTTGCAAAATACCCATATAACCCATCTTGTTTTCCTGAAACTGACGCTCCTTCGTCTGCATAGGATGCAAACGGTGTATATTGACGATTTAAAATTAAATTCAGCCCTTCTGTTGTCTCTTGTGTGTTGTATGATACATACGAGACATCCCTTGCTACTTTCTCCCTAGCTTCAAGTGTGGAAACCGTCTGCATCGTTGCTTTAAGAATCGGATCACAATTGACATCTGTCACATCAAAATTCACGAGACTTTTGTTGAGCTCTCCATTTGCACCGTTCACATTTTTCTTTGATTTAGAAGCAATCACTACTTGCGCTTTTGCATAGCAATACTGCTGTATTAATGACGCATGCTCAGATGGCTTTGTTGCAAACACATTGTAATGTCCACAGTTAAACGCAGCATACTTACTATTCAGCTTTCCCCAAAAAGCTGTAAGATCAAAATCTTTTCCACTCGGAAGTATGTTTGGATTCTTTATATGACAAAGCTCTTCGAACTTTGGAGCTTTGCTATCTGTATTTGCATAGAAAAGTTCTCTAAAAGCTTTAACAAAGCCCTTTACACCTTTTACATAATCAGCACTCGGCTTCTCTTGCCCAAAGCTTCCACTACCTGCGCTCACATCATAATAGGTTTTAACAAGACCATTAAATGCTCTTGGATCAAACACCGCTTTTGCAGGATCAACATTATAGTCATACGAGCTATAAGTACCGCCGCTTGTAGCACTGTTTTTAATAGTTGCTATGAACTTTGAAATCGTAAGAAGCTTCTGCTGCACAGCATGCTCTACATTCATAAGGTTCGCTTGCTGCACCATATGGTTTTGAATTGGAATAAGCTGCAGATGATTCACTGCAGTTAAAAAAAGCATATAACAAGAATACATCTTAGCTGCATGCTTTGTCTTAAGAGCTGTTTCCCATTTAGGAGCCTCTTTTACATGCGATGCCGTATATGACGACTGCTTGCCCTTTGTAATTTGATTCTCTAAATGCCCAGAAGTAGCCTTATTGCAATTTGCAATATGGCTCCCTGAACTAATACTTCCTACCCTATGTCCCAAAATATTCTCCCCAAAATATTTCTATTCTTAAAAGCATCTTTCACGTTCTTGAAATCCGTCGCAAAAAAATACGCTATTAAGTTTCCATTATATCAAAATGAGAGTATTTTTAAAATAATTTCTTTACAATCTCTTGATAATCGGTCCATTCTCATAGAGAAAAAAATATCACTGAGAGGTCTATCTGAAGTCGTTTTTAGCCCTTAAACCCTTTAAGCATAGAGGTTAATGATCCGTTTTTAGACCGAAGTAAATCTCTTAAGTGGTTTAGATGCTAATATTTACGTATATCTTCAGACGAGCAAACATCCTGCATTTAATGCGAGATTTAGCTCTCTAAAGCAGCCCAGAAAGGCCTTTAACAGCCCATTTTGGGGCTATATGAGTTTCCACCTATCTAACCAAGAATTAGGTGTAACTGCTCAATCTGAAACGATTGATCATAAAGAATATGAGGAAAAGCCTCTCTTGAAAGCTCTTAAAATAAGACCGTTGTATATTTGGAAATGATAAAGAAAATGCGGCAGGATTTTAGGAAAATCACGCCAGAATTACACCCTTTCTAAATCAGAGATTTAGAAAGGTATATTGTAGCTCTTTTATATTTATAAGATTAAGTCTTCTGGTTCTGAAGCATTGTTGAATCTGCTTCCTTCTTACCTTTTAGACCTGTCTGCACGATGTTTACGTCCTGACCTTCGTTTGTTGTCACCGACTGAATCGTAATAGACCCCTGTCCAACAGCTTGACCCATGTTCGTCTGGTTACTGTTAATAGAAAGACCCACACTTGATAGGTGATCCGAATCAGCTACTCCGACAGAATTAGCTGCTGTCCACTCATGTATACCAAAGGGGTTAACCACATCCGGGTTTGGAAGGTCTTTAGGCATATCTTTTGTCGCATTCGGGTTCTTTGTCCAGAAGTAGTTAAATGCCATATCTGAGAAATAGCCGTATAATCCAGCTTGCTTACCTGATTCTGTTGTCTGCGTTGTCGGTTTTGGTCCTTGAGACTCTGCAAAAGCTTTTTTCTTGCCTTCTAGCATCAAATATAGACCTGTTTGAGTCGTTGTTGCAAATGGTGTTGTAGCACTTACACTTCTTGACACACTCTCAGGTGATTCAAACGCTGTTACAATCTGCATCATCGATTTAATCAAAGGATCACACTTCTTGTTATCATTAATCTGGAAATCAACAAGGTTCTGGATCTTTCCATCAGCACCGTTTACGTGCGATTTAGAATCTGTATACGTAGCAACCTTTGCTTTTAAGTAACAATACTGTTGAATGAGTGATGCTGTATGTCCTTTTTGTGTCGCCATTACTTGATAACCACATTGATTGAAGGCGTGAAAGTTCTTATTCAGTTTACCCCAATACGTGCTTAAATCAAAACTCTTACCTGTTGGCAATACGTGAGGGTTATCAATATGTGATAACTGATCAAATGTCGGTGCTTTTGGATCTGTATCAGAATAGAATGTATGCTTGAAAGCTGTGATGAATGCAGTTAACTTCTTTTGGAATGTCGGAGAAGCTGTTTCACTGTAGTCTGTCGTACCTGATTCCTTTTTAGCATTCTTGTTATCAATCATATACTCGGTATGCTTCAAGCCATTCATCACGTTCGGGTTGAATATTCCAGAAAAAGTATCTTTTGCCGCTCCATCAGCTGTCGCGTTACTTTTGATATATGATAAGAAGCCTGACATTGTAAGGAGGTTCTGTTGGATCTGGTGCTGAACGTTCATAAGATCAGCCGATGCCTGCATCTCACCCTGCATAGGGTTAAGAGACATATGCACAACAGCGTTCAAGCAAATCATATAACAAGAGTACTTCTTAACAGCATGCTTCGCTGTCATAGATTCCATCCATCTCGGCTGCGTATTATGTACAGACTGAGAGTTCTTCTCTTGTGTTTGCTCGAGCTTATTACGCTCTTCTAGCTGCTTTTTGATTAGCTGCACTCCAGCTGAATCTTTACCGCTAGTACTTCCAATTGCTGATACAGGTTCTGCTTCGTGAGACACTGCATGTCCTCCAAGTTCATTAAAAATCTTTAATACCTAAAAATTCCCTGAACTAACCCTTTAGTATAGTGTATTAAGACTACATAAGATGTAGCCATACGTCCCCACAGTCCATTGTAGCAAGAAATCAATATAATGTAAAATAATTTTTTGAACCCCCTCTGAGTATCAGAGGGTTACAGAGGAATATATTGTAAGATACTGGCGTTTAGAAACTTAAGATTTCATCCATTTGTCGCCGCCTTTCTTCTTAGTACCCTTCTTCTTCTTCTTTTTCTTAGGGGCAGAAGCTACCTCAGCAGGCCCAGGCTCGCTTCCCGGTAGATGCTTGGAGATCTGATCAGCCTGATCATCAAGCTTCGATTTTGCCTGAGCAATCGTCTCCCACTCCTCTTCCGTGAAGTTCTCTTTATCGTTCGCAAACTCTTTCAGCTCTTCTTCGGAAAGGCCTGAGTCTGTACACATCTTTTCTGTCTCTTCCTGCAATTTCTCCTGAAGTTCCATCACTTTTCCAAGAATCTCTGCCTTTTCTTCTTCCGTTCCATTCTCTAGTACATACTGGAACTTGTTGAAGAACTCGATCGAGTCCTCAAAGATGTCTTCTAACTTGACCGCTTTATCCTCAGGATTTAAGGAAAAAAACTCCATGATTTTATCAAATTCGTTGTCCATAGGTTCCCCCTCTTTACTCTAGTATAACGCATTTTCCATTTCTCCTAAAGCGTTGTGTTCGCAATTTCAGCAAACCCACTTAATATGAGTTTACTAAGAGATCATTTTTTTATTTGCTTTTAAACGATAAAAGGCTTAAACCCTGAAAAATAGGCGCCCCATTTTTTGAGGCCCTTATATATATTTGGTAATAGTAGATTCATAAAAGGATATAAACGAGAAGTAATATGAATATGCAACCGACAGAAACACTATGCTTGAACACTTACTTACAGAACTTTGCGAAAAACTAGACCTCC
>JAJACS010000016.1 GCA_022601395.1 Chlamydiia bacterium
TGATTTCTAAATTTAGAGATTAGTTATTCTCCTTTGAAATACCAAAAAAGGAAGACCTCTTGAGGTCTTCCTTTTTTTTTTGAATTTTTATTGCATGTAAATTCAAAATAGCTTTTTATGTGTAAATTAAACTCTTAATTTGGATGGGTGTAATGAACATAAGATTTATTTCTGCAGCAGTTGCTTTATCTTTGGCTAGCTTGAACTGTTTTGCAGATGCAACACAAAGTTTAGATAATATACAACCTAAGGCAATGAAAGGTGGAACAGAAAACGTCACGGCAGCCAGAATGTCAAGAGATTCTGATCATTCCATGCAATCATCTCATAAGATGTCAGATGACTTTCTAACGAACTACGAAAACCTAAAAGGAAAAGTTCTGACGCCAAGTGCTGCAGCTACAGTAGATGGTTACGGTGTAAGCTTAAGTGCGGACTTTATCTATTGGTATGCAAGGCAAGAAGGTCTTGCTTTTGCAAGTACAGGCGAGATTAATGAAACGACACTGCCTGTTTCGAATAATACGATTTCAGAAGGGCAGAGGTTTTATCCGGACTTCAAGGTTAAGCCAGGGTTTAAAGTGGCCCTAGGCTACCAAATGGATTACGATGGCTGGGATTTAAACTTAAACTATACCTGGCTGCACTCAAAGGCTGGTAAAACAATGAACAAAAGATCAGATACCCAAGCATCTACTCTTTGGGAAGTTCGTTCTGAGATTGAAGTAGGCTCTGAAACTGCTATTAACAATCTAGCAAATATATCTGCGGCTTTAGTTTCAGCAAAAGCAGACTGGAAGCTACACTTTAACGTTATGAACTTAGAACTAGGTCGAAATTTCTTTGTAAGCCCTAAGCTAACACTTAGACCACACTTTGGCTTAAAGGGTTCTTGGCAGTCTCAAAGATATAACATCGATTACACAGGTCTTGGTACAATAGACATTTTAGGGCTTATTAACATAGGTTCTGCTCACGAGTTATATAAGATCCGTTCTAAAGAAAATTATTGGGGTCTTGGACTTCGCTTTGGTCTAGACACCTCATGGCTATTTAGTAAAAACTGGTCTCTTGTTGGTAATATAGCTCTTTCTCCTATGTGGGGACAGTTCACAGAGAGAAGAACCGATCGCATGGATCTTTCTGACTCAAGCGTTGATTTTGATAGTTTAGATGGCTTAGACCTCGATCAAGCAACAGTTGGAGATATAGCAGACTTAGCTCCTTTGGTTACAAACTTCGAAGTTTTAAAAACCAGAATGAGATCTCATAGCATCAACCCAGTATTAGAGATGATGATGGGCTTTAGATATGATGTATGGTTCTCTGACAACAATATGCGTTTTCGTTTTGAAGCAGGTTGGGAAGAACAGCATTGGCTAAGCCATAATGCGTTTTCGTTCTCTTCTTCAGACGATATGTTCGGAAGTCTAATATTCCAAGGTCTAACCATTAAGGCAAGGTACGACTTCTAACAAACGCTCTATACTTTAGTTTTCTTTTTTGGGCCCTACACGTTGTAGGGCCTTTTTCTTTTCAGTTTCTTCTTGTTTTTTATATAGACTCTGCTAGAATCTTTGGTTTCTTGGCGCGCCTGTAGTTCAATGGTAGAACAGTAGCCTTCCAAGCTACTAGTGTCAGTTCGATTCTGATCAGGCGCTCCATTTTCAAATCTTTTTTCTAATCCTTGAGTTTTATCTAAATCGCTGATATTCTAACTTGTTTAAGAAAATTTTTCTTAAGACAGAAAAAGCCTTTGAAAGGAGCCTGTTCTATAGGGGGAGAGTGTCATACACCTATATAGAAAGGTTTCAAGGGAATTATCCATAAATCATTCTTAAAGCTTTATTTAGGAATATTGACACATGTTAAGGAGTTATTTTGAGTACTACAGAGCAAAAAGTTACGATTAAAGACCTACTAGAGTGCGGAGCTCACTTTGGGCACCAGAAGCACCGTTGGAACCCAAAAATGAAAAGATTCATTTTTGAAGAGCGTAACGGTATATACATTATCGATCTTGCTAAGACTATGCAGCAGATCAGAACAGCTAACGAAGTCATCGAAAATGTTGTCGCAAAGCACAACAGCATTCTTTTTGTTGGAACAAAGAAACAAGCGAAAAGCGTAATCAGAGAATGTGCAGAAGATTGTGGTGAGTTTTACGTATCAGAGCGTTGGCTTGGTGGTATGTTAACAAACCTTTCAACAATCAGAAAGTCTGTAAAAACACTTGAGCGTATCGAGAAAAAGATTGCTTCAGGTGGTGAAGGCATGACGAAAAAAGAGATGGTTGTTCTAGGTAAGCAACAAGAGAAGCTTGACCGCAACCTTTCAGGAATCAGAGGAATGAGAAAGCCTCCTGGTCTTATCGTTGTAGTAGATCCAAGTAAAGAACATATCGCAGTAGCAGAAGCAAATAAGCTTGGCATTCCTGTAATGGGTCTTGTGGATACAAACTGTAATCCAGATCCAATTGATTTTGTGATTGCTTGTAACGATGACTCTTTAAAAAGTATTAAGCTAATCCTGCAATCTCTTATGGGAACTGTAATAGAGCAGAAGCAAAAGATGAATGTTGCTGTGACTAAAGAAGAAAAAGAGAAAGCAGAAGAAGCAAAAAAGAAAAAATCTAAAGCAAGTAAAGACGAAGCGGGGGATAAGGAGAGTGACAATGACAGTTAAGATCACAGCAGATATGGTGAAGCAACTTCGTCAAAGAACAGGCGTTGGAATGTCTAAATGTAAAGCAGCTCTAGATGAAGCTGGTGGTGATTTAGACAAAGCGATTGCAATTCTTAGAAAAGCAGGAGCGGCTTCCGCTGTTAAGAAGAGTGCTAGAGAAGCTAACGAAGGTCTTGTGTGCTTCAAAGAGTCAGATGACAAGATTGCTTATGTTGAAGTGAATGCAGAAACAGACTTTGTTGTTAAAAATGAAAAATTCCAAGCTTTTGTTGAAGAAATGACAAGTGCAGTTCTGAACTCACAGCCAGATAGCCTAGAGTCTCTTATGGGTGAAAAGGCTGCAAATGGACATACGAACGAAGAAAATCGTGTGGAGCTTGTTCAGGCAATTGGAGAAAATATCCAAGTACGTCGTTTTGTTGTCTTCGATAAAGCAAAAGACTGCTCTTATGGTCTATACAGACACCTTGGCGGAAAGATTGCTTGCTTTGCAGAAGTTAAGGGATCTTCATCAGTGCAAGAGCTTGCGAAAGATATCGCAATGCATGTAGCTGCTGATGCTCCAGACTTTCTAAAGCCTGAAGATATCCCAGCAGATGTCATCGAAAAAGAAAAAGAAATCGCAAGAGGACAAGTCAAAAATAAACCACCGGAAATCGTTGAGAAGATTTTAGTTGGTAAGATTAAGGCTTTCTCTGATCAAGTATGCTTGCTTGGACAAAAGTTCATTAAAGATACAAGCGTAACAGTAGCACAGCATGTGCAAGCTGTTGGCAAGCAGAACGGTGTAGACCTAGAAGTGACTAAATTTCTCCGTTGGGAAGTAGGACAGGACTAATAGGGATACATGAAACCTAAATATAAAAGGGTTCTTCTTAAGCTCTCTGGAGAGGCCCTCTCCGGAGAGCAAAGTATGGGTGTTGAGAAAAAATCCGTACAACATATTGCATCAAATATCAAACGCTTACATGACCTTGGGATACAGGTTGGCATCGTCGTTGGAGGAGGAAACTTCTTCAGAGGGCGTATGGCAAAGGACTTTGATTTAAAAAGAACTCCTGCAGATCACATAGGAATGCTTGCAACAGTGATGAATGGGATTTTTTTATCTCAGACATTGCAAGCGCTCGGCATAGATTCTGTTGTTATGGGTTCTTCGAGTTTTGGTGGCATGGTGCAGCAGTTTAATCTCAAGACGGCCAATGACTATTTCAAAAGAGGGAATATCGTGTTTTTCGTAGGAGGAACAGGAAATCCTTACTTTACAACAGATAGTGCAGCAGCTCTTAGAGCGTGCGAAGTAGATGCAAATATTTTACTTAAGGCAACTAAAGTGGATGGTATCTATGATAGAGATCCTGTGAAACACAAAGATGCTAAAAAGTATGATACTTTGAGCTATGAAAAGGCTCTAGCAGATGGCATTCAAGTAATGGATGCAACAGCAATAGCTCTCTGCAGAGAAGTAAATATACCAATTTATGTGTTTAACCTCTTTGATGAAGATGCTCTTGTAAAGGCAGTTCATAATCAAGACGGTGGCACGGTTGTTTCGTGAAGCAGGTTGTAAATACCTGACGAAAAAAAGGATAATCTCATGTCGGTAATGAAAGAAACAGAAAGTAAAATGAAGGATGCTTTAGAGCACTTTAAAGTAGAGCTCCGCAACTTAAGATCTGGAAGAGCGAATCCTGCAGTGTTAGATAGCGTGGTTGTAGAAGTCTACGGCTCTGAAATGCGCATTAAAGATGTAGCGCAGGTAAGTGTTGCAGAAGCACGTCAGCTTCTTGTGACACCTTATGATGCACAGACAGCAGGTCCTATTGCAAAAGGAATAGAAAAAGCAAACCTAAACCTTCAGCCAATGGTTGATGGCGGGGTTGTTAGAGTACCTGTTCCCCCTCTTACAGAAGAGATCAGAAAAGATACAGTGAAGCTTGGTAAGAAGAAAGCTGAAGACGCTAAGATCCAAGTACGCGATATCAGACGTAAGAGCAATGACCTTGTGAAAAAGCAAAAGTCTGATAACGAGATTGCAGAAGATGTGCAAAAGAAATTAGAAAAACAAATTCAAGACCTCACAGATAGATACTGCAAAGAAGTAGATTCTCTTTTTTCTGAAAAAGAGAAAGATATCATGGAAGTTTAGTCTTGAAAGAAAATGGGTAAGCACTTTAAAATAAGTGCACTTTTGAATGAGCCAAATGGCCCCATCGTCTAGTCAGGCCTAGGACACCAGGTTTTCATCCTGGCAACAGGGGTTCGAATCCCCTTGGGGTCAATAGCTCATTCTTTTGAGGCTTTAGCTCAGTTGGTAGAGCATCTCCCTTTTAAGGAGAGGGTCGATGGTTCGAGCCCATCAAGCCTCATATCATCTTAAACGAAGAGTATGAAAGTACTCTTCGTTTTTTTTTGGGTAGAAAGAAAGGCTAAAGACAATCAAGCCTTACTTTTTGATTTCAATGGTCATTCCAGTCAGATTTTTAGCAAGGAGGGTATGAATAATACTTTCTGCGACTTTTTCAGCAGAGAGAAGAGAGGTTTTTTCTTCATTAGGAAAGTTTTCTCGTCTCATGCAGGTATCTGTTCTTTTAGGAATAATGCTGTTTATGTGCAAAGAAGGCTTTTCAAGAGCCAATCCTTGGGTAAAGTTTACAATAGCAGCCTTCATCCCAGAATAAATTGCATAGGACTTCCTACCCCTAATGTAGGAAGAGGAGGAGAGGTTTAAGATGTGTCCATGATCTTTAATGCGGCAGTATTTGCAAGCATAGACAAAACTTGTAAAGTTACAGTCAATCAGCCTTTTGATATCTGGACTTGAAAGAATGTCAAGGTTCTGCACTTTTAAATAGCCAATGCTATTGATCAGGCCATCAAGTTCTCCGTATTCTTTATAGATCTTTTCAAAGACATCTTGCGTGATTACCTCATCCGTAAGGTCTACTTTATACTGAGAGTTGCGAGACAGCTCTAGTACTTTTGCTCCTTTTTCTTTGAGCATGGAAGAAATCTTACTTCCAATGCCTCCAGTGCCTCCTGTAATAGCAAAGACTTTTCCACTCAGGGTGTCTTCATCAAAAACGGCCTTTGGTAGAGTCATTTTCAGTCTTAAAATCTGCTCTGCATAGTAAAGATCAAGCTCTGTTGTAATCTTGATGTTTTCTTCTGAGCCTTCTGCGATTTTAACAGGGTGTTCTTCCATTAGAACAAGCTGGCAGTCATCTGTTGCATTTTCTATCCCTTTTTTATACGCATTTTGATGGGCTTTTAGGATGAGGGGATAAGAGAACGTTTGAGGAGTTTGTCCTCTTAGATACTGCTTTCTGTTTGGAATATTTGAGATCTCTTTTTCATCTTTGGTATGCACGATCGTATCATGGGAACTAATACAGGTGTCAGACGCTCCATACTTCATAGCAAGATCAATATTTTCTAAGATAATATCTCGAGAGATAAATGGCCTTACAGAGTCATGGATCATGACGTGTGTTGTCCTAAGATCGCAAGCAAGTAGTCCAAGGTAAGAAGATTGCTGGCGTGATTCACCACCTATCGCGATCCGTATGTTTTCATCTGGATAATTTAGAATATCTTTTTTGATTTCATCAACAAATGAGTAGGAGCATACGATGACAATTTCATGAATAGAGGGGATTTCAAGGAACTGCTCTAAAGTATGTAGATAGATTTTTTTCCCAGATAAGTAGTGAAACTGTTTTGGAAGATCATCACCAAAGCGAGATCCTGTTCCAGCAGCGAGTAGCAAGCAGGAAGTGAAGTTATCTTTGCTCTTTTTCATAAATGCAATAAACTTTATGTGAAATATCTAAATCTCGAGTGTAGCAAATATGAGATTAGATGATAAGTCTAGCATCTTTCAAAGAGCTATGAATGAATTCTGCTCTTTTGTGTAAGATCTCTTCTTGGGTGTGATCTCCGCCATCTTCAACGAGAAGGTGGCCTCTTCTGCACTTAAAGAAGATCTTATTGACCTCAAGATCAGAAACTCCTTCTACCCAGTTAAGATCGATACCAAGCTTTATCAGACTGAGCGCTCCGAGAGCTTCACTAGTAGGCATTTGGTAGGAATGCATCAAAATCCCAAAGGACCTTGCGATCATATCCTTCATTTCAGGGTAGTTCCCACTTTTTATTTGCGTGCGGCATTCATTTTCTCTGTTGATCAACTTACTTGCTCCTCTAAAGAGAGTATGCAGCATATGATCTTCAGAAATGCCAAGAGATCTTTTGTTTTGCAGTACAACAAGGTCTCCTTGGAAAACGCCTTCTTCCTTGTCATCACCCATCTGCGTGATAACGAAATCCTCTTCTTGTGAAAGATAAAAAGGGTTTTCAGGATCGTCCAGCTGAAGAAGGGCTGGAAGATGAAGATATAACCTTAGTGATAACCCTGTACCACACGAGTAGTAGTTAGATGTTAAGTATCCAAAACGATTAGAAAAAGAAAAGTCGAGTTTTTTACACAGTTCCCTTTCAAAATTCCTTAGAACTTCCCACGTTTTGTGCCATGAGCCTTTACAATCAATCATTTGAAGAGTCAAATGATCTGTGAGGTTAATGCCCGCAAGAAAACTTCCTGTTTTATCTGTAATGATTCCTTGATGAGGCCTTTCCTCATATATACCGTCTGGTATGAAGTAATGCTCAAAGATAAACTCTCTTTTAGCAGGATCAAGCACCGAAAAGTCTATATACATAGGATCTTCAAGATTAGGTAGCCCCATTATAGAGCTTGTAATTTCATCGAGTACTTGGCGTGCAGCTGCTTCTGTCTGTTTATGCGGAAAATGATGACGTGAGATGTTTCTTCTTAAGGTAAAAGCAGAGGCAGGCCAAAAGGCAGACCCTTTTTCACTCCAAGGAGTTTGGTTAAATAGAAACTCGGGGAAGTTAGCATCCTTCATCGGCATTTTCCACTAGTTGTTTAATTTGATCTCTTAGTTCTGCAGCTTGTTCATAGTTTTCTCTTTGAAGAGCATCGTTCAATGCTTCATTGAGGTCTGTGACTTGTGTAGAGATGTTGCTATTTAAATGTTCATTAGGACTTTTGCCAAGATGGAGATGGATATGTTCATTATTATTCAGAACGTTCTGCATCTTATCAGGTATAAGACCTTCTGTTTTAAGCTTCTCTGTAATGAGGTCTGAGAATATGTTGTAACATTCAGGGCAGCCAAGGGTGCCATCTAGACTAAAAGTTTCATAGGAGGTGGAGCATTTCTCGCAGCAAAGACCATTTCCTTTTTCTGAAAGGGAAGCGATGTGATTGGAAGAATCTTCGCCGTGTAGCTTTTTCTTCAAGAAAGGACATTCTTCACACATTTCGGAGCAGTTCATAACTCCTCTTTCGATTTCCTTATAGATAGTAGTGATCGGTTTTTTGCAGTGTGTGCACTCAAGAGGTCTATCTGTCATATGCTTAATCTCTTATATAATTATTACGTATCGCTACTATTTGTTCTAAATTTTGATTCTAGTTAATTTGCAAAATTAAATAAAAGTTATTATTAACAAACGTTAATAATGTGCGACTTGAGAGTTGTTAGTTAAAAAATAGTTTGATTACATTACTAGAGGTGATAATCTAGTAATAGGGGAAGGCGTGCTTTGTCTTTTTCCGTAAAGCTTTATGGAGGAAATAAGATATGGAAAATAAGCGACTTATAGGAGCTTTTGTTGCGGCGGCCATTGGACTCGCTCCAATGCTTGCAAATGCCGATGCATCAAGCCCTTATATGCATCGTAAGCAACAGGTAGAGGACGCAAGGCGACCTCAACCATCACAGATGACAACACAGGAAAGGCAGTTTGCGATGAAACTATCTGATCTGCATAGACAGATCTTTGTGTACCAATTTACACCAGCCCAACGTCAAGAAACTATGGCACTTGTGACGACAAATGCAAATAGAGGATGGCGTTCAACAAAAATGACACCCGAAATGGCAGTAGAGGAGGTGATTAAAAATCACAGAGGAGTTTCAACAGGTCAAGGCCAATCAGAAATGGAAGAGGAGACTGGAAAGGGATACTATAAAAGGAATAATAGGCAGCAAGGTTCTTCGCAAAGGAGCTCTTCACAAAGAAATATGCAGCAGCAGCGAAGCTATCAGCAAAGAGGCTCAAGTTCACAACAAGGTTATGAGCAAAATGAGCAGCAAGGTAGCGGATACAACAATCAGCAGCAACAAAGGCCGCATCCAAGAAGAGGTTATAGCAATCAAGGACAGCAGCAAAATCAGCAAGATGGTCAAATCTATGGTGATACAGAAACAGATGAGAGCTGGCAGAAGCAAGACAGAAACTATCAGTCCAGACAAAAGAACTCTCAAAATCCTCGTGAGATGTACGAAGATAGTCAGAATGAAAGATCACAGCGCAACTACAATAAACGCAACTCAAACAGCCCATACAACAGATCTAGACAGCAGCAGCAAAAACAGCAAAGTGATGGATATTCTTATAGAGAATCACCATCTTCCAACTATGAATCAAAGTCGAAGAGTTCTGAGAAGAAAATGCAAAGAAGTCAGAAAAACAGATCAAAAGGATACTGGTATAATTCTGATTCATCTTCTAGCTCAAACAAATCGTCTAAAAGTCGAAGGTCAGATAAGCCAACGCAACGTGGCTATTGGGACTAAATAGAGTGCTTGTACTTACTTTTTCAGCTCCTAAGGGAATCCCCTTAGGAGCTTTTTTTATACTGCAGAAGAGAGTATGGGATAAGTGAAGAAGATGAAGTGGACTACATTAAGCATATAGTGTGCAAAAATGGCACTTTCAATAGATTTTGTAAGCTCATAAATAAGTCCATAGGCAAAGCTTGCTGCAAAGGCTAGAGCAAGATAGGAAAAGTTAGAGATAAAAAATACGTGAGCGGATGCAAAGGCAAGAGAAACAAGAAAGATCGCAATAAAAGGACTTAGCCGGCTATCGATAGCATCTTTTATTTCGTTCTGTAAAAAACCTCTAAAAAATCCTTCCTCAGGAATGACTGTAAAGAATAGGTTTCCTATGAGCCATGCAAAGGTAAGAAGAGGGAGTTTAAAGTCGAACCGAACAACGTCAAAAAGAAGAGATCCCGCACAAAACACAGCTACAAGGCATGCAGTGAAGATGATTGTTTTAAGAAAAACTCTTTTGAAATCTTCTCTATTTTCGATAAGTTTTAAGCGAAGCCCTAGAACAAAAAGCCCAATGAATGGTTTATCAAAGTTCCAGAAATAGGTAAAAGAAGGAGCGTCTTGAGAAAGCTCTATACTATCTGCAAGGAGCCAGTTGCGGATGTCTGGATATAGGTGAAAGCTAAAAGCAAGAGATAGTAAGGCAATGATAAGGCAAACAAGCAGTCTTGCTACTGGATGTAGCTGCGTTTTTAAAACCAGATAGCCACAAAAAAGCAGAAGAATAGGAATGAAAATCTCATAGTCGAGCATCCCTGCAAAGTAGGCAAGAATGCAGGCTGAAAGAAGCAGAGGGCCCCATAGCCAGATTCTTTTATAAATCCAAAAGCTTGCTGTTGTAAGAATAAGAAAAACAAAAGCAAGGCTGTTTAAAGGGCTTGCTACAAACTGAAATAAGGAAAAACTATGTGCTGCTATCATAACTTCATCGAGATTGATTTTGTGTATAGGAACTCATAAATACCAGAGGGTCCACCTTCTCTTCCAAACCCTGAATCTTTGACTCCTCCAAAGGGGAATTCAGCAGCGGAGGGAAGGCCGTCATTGATTCCTACCATGCCAAAATCAAGGCTGTCTGCCATTTTATGAGCTGTTTTTAAGTTGCTTGTAAAAACGTAAGAAGCAAGTCCATACTCTGTACTGTTTGCAAGCTCTATAGCCTCTTCTACGGTTTTAAAAGAAAGAATAGAAACAAGAGGTCCAAATGTTTCTTCTTTAAAGCAGAGCATGTCAGGAGTCACTTCGGTTAAAATCTCAGGTTCGTAGTGCGCTTTAGAGTTAAGATGTCTTTTTGCTCCTTGCTTGATAGCATCTTCTATGTGAGCCTTTACTTTTTTTTCTGTCGACGGGTGAGTGTGCATAGAGAGCTGCGTTTCTTTATCAAGAGGGTTCCCCACCTTTAAAAGCTTTGCTCTTGCAACAATTTTTTCTACAAAATCTTCATAAACATCTTCTTGCACAAGGATTCTGTTTGCACATACGCATGTTTGTCCCGTGTTTCTGAATTTAGCAACAATAAGTTCGTCTGCAGCTTTTACTTGGTTTGCGTCGGAAAAAACAATAAACGGGGCATTTCCACCAAGCTCTAGCGTCACTTTCTTTAGTGTTTCCGCGCTCTCCTTATAAAGGTATTTACCTACAGAGACGCTTCCTGTGAAAGAGACTTTTTTGATGTCTTTTGAGGGGAGTAGAACTTCGTTTATGACGTCATGCTCTCCAATAGCTACATTGAAAGAACCGCTAGGCCACCCTGCTTTTTTTATGCAGTAGGCGAGTAAAAGTTTTGAGATAGGAGCTTCTAAACATGGTTTATTGATGCAAGGGCAAGAAGCCGCAAGGGCACCTGATATTTTCCTTCCAGCCATGGAAAGAGGAAAGTTCCAGGGTGTCACAAAGTAGCAAGGGCCAACAGGCTCATAAGAAGTAAGCAGTTTTTTGTTTGGAGATCTTGAAGGAATAGATAATCCATAAACTCTTACAACCTCTTCTGCAAACCAATCAAAATAGGAGGCTGCATAAAGGACTTCTCCAAGTGATTCTAGTATAGGCTTGCCCATCTCACGAGTGATCACCTCAGCAATCAGATCTTTATTCTGCCTAAGGTGATGAGCCGTTGCAAAAAGAAGCTGCCTTTTTTCATATGGCGTTAAACTTTTTAGATCATTCGAGGCATTCTTTGCGGAGCTAAGCGCTTCTTGCACTTCGTTTCGTGTGATGTAGCTGCACTTTTTCCAAGGCTTCTTCGACACAAAACACGGATGATCTACAAGCTCTTTCGAGCTTGTAATCATTTCATTTGAGATGAAAGATCCAAACGTTTCATTTTCCAAAAAAGACTGCATATTCGTACCATTTGTGGATAGACCGTAAGCGCGCATAATAGGACACTTTAATTATTACTTCTACAACTTAAGAAAGGTTCATTTAAGGATGCAAAAAAACAAAAAAAATCAGCTTGAGTGGCTCGAATTTGAACTTCTTAAGGAATTTAGTGAAATCACTCATGGAGTGTTTTTAAGAAAGGGGGGGGTAAGCTGTGCTCCTTTTACTTCTTTAAATGTTGGTGGAGCTGTAGGGGATGATCCAAAAAGTGTTTTAGAGAATCGAAAGAGAATCATGAAAGCTCTTCATCTAAAGAAGCTTGTGATAGGTTTGCAAAAGCATGAAGACAAGGTGCTTGAAGTAGATCCATACATTGTAGAAGGTTTGCAAAGCATTCTTCCTGCAAGCTCCGATGGGATATTTACAAGAAAGAGAAATCTTGGTCTTTGCGTGTTTCATGCTGATTGTCAAGCGGCACTATTTTACGATCCTAAAAAAAGAGTCATTGCAAATATTCATTCTGGCTGGAGAGGAAACAGGCAAAACATCTATGAAAAGGCGGTATTTGCTCTCAAAAAAACATATGACGTAGATCCGAAGGATCTCCGCGTGTGTGTTTCTCCAAGTCTTGGCCCAAAAGTTTCAGAGTTTATCAATTATAAGAGTGAATGGCCTGCTTCTTTTCATAAATATAAATTAGAAAAAGATCACTTTGATCTATGGAAAATGAGTTATGATCAGTTAAGAAAATTAGGTGTTAAAAATGATCATATAGAGATTGCAAAAATCTGTACTTATGAAAACCAGGAAGACTTTTTTTCATATCGTAGAGACGGCGGATCAGGACGCAATGCAACAGTGATTGTTTTAAATTGACGTAGTTAAATATATTTCTCGACGTCTATACCGAAAGGATATTCTTTTACATGAATTTCTAATTGAATTATTTTCTGAAAAAAGAGTATAACAGATTGTTTTTTAATGGAGACTTGCTTGTGAAAATTCAAGATTTAGATCTCGAAGGGGTCAAGTTAATTCAACCCCAGGTATTTCGCGATAGAAGAGGATTTTTCTTAGAAATTTTCAATCAATCGCGCTATGAAGATGCAGGTATCAAAGTAAATTTCCCTCAAGATAATCTCTCTTATTCCAAATACGGAACGATACGAGGGATGCATTATCAAACAGAGCCGGGACAAGCAAAGCTTGTAAAGGTTATCAAAGGCCGCATTTTTGATGTCTTTGTCGATATAAGACAAGATTCAAAAACATTTGGCAAGTGGCAAGGTATTTATCTATCAGAAGAAGACCACCAAGAGCTTTTCATCCCAACAGGGTTTGCTCACGGTTTTTGCTGTGTGAGTGACGAAACGCATGTGATGTATAAGGTTAGCAGTCATTATGATCCTTATTCAGAAAAAGCGTTTCTTTACAATGATAAGAGTGTTGGGATCAAGTGGCCTGTTGTCAACCCAGTGCTATCAGATAGGGATTTGTCAGCACCAAGATTTTCCGAAGCATTTGACCAAGTTGCTTTATGAAAAATATTTGGATTGTGGGCAAAAATGGCCTTTTAGCAAGCGCTTTTGTGCACATTTGCCGCATGGAGAATATTTCTTATATATCGACGTCAAAAAATGAACTAGACATTACCGATTGTGCGCAAGTAGAAGAATTCCTTGATCAAAATGAGTTTTCTCATGTGATCAATTGTGCAGCTTATACGAATGTTGAGGCTGCAGAAGAAAATAAAGAAGATGCTTATTTACTCAATGAGACGGCCGTAGCAGATTTAGCAAGAGCATGCAAAGAGCGCAAGATCAAGCTAGTACACTTTTCAACAGACTATGTGTTCAGTGGAAGAAAACTTAGACCTTATCATGAAGATGATCAGACAGCCGCTCTTAATGTGTATGGAGAGAGTAAGCTTGCTGGAGAAAGAGCGCTTTTTTCTCATCTAGATGACGCTCTTCTTATTAGAATTTCTTGGCTTTTCGGGTCTGAAGGCAGCTCCTTTGTTAGTAAGATGAAAGAGCTCATGCTAAAAGAAAAAGAGCTGAGAGTGATTGATGATCAGATAGGAAAAGTATCTTTTGCAGGTGATGTTGCAAAAGCAACACTTAACCTTCTTGATAAGAGTGGGACTTTCCATTTTGCCAATAGAGGCATCCTTACTTGGTATGAATTTGCTCATGAGATCCTAGATCAACTAAAAAGGGACGGAGCTCCTGTTGTTTGTGAAAAGCTCTACCCGATTAAATCGAGTGAATATGAGCAGAAGGTCTCAAGGCCTCTCTTCTCTGTTTTAGATACGACTAAAATTGAAAATGTCTTAAACTGTAAGCTTTGTGGATATAAAGCAGCCCTAGAGCGCTGTTTGAAAAGCTTATAGCCAAGGAATCATCATGCTAATAGATACGAGTAGAGCCAATCTCCTTATTACAGGGGGAGCGGGTTTTATGGGCTCTTGTTTTATTCGTCAGCTCTTAAAAGACCCATTATTTACAGGTAAAGTGGTAAACCTTGATGCTCTCACTTACTCTGGGAATTTAGATAATCTCAAAGTTTTTGAAGAGGATCCAAGGTATCTGTTTGTTAAAGACAACATCTTAAATCAAAATCTTGTTGAAAAGCTTCTTTTTGAAGAGAAGATAGATGCGATTGTACATTTTGCAGCAGAGACGCATGTCGATCGTAGCATTAGTGATGCATCTGCATTTATGCAGACAAATGTTCTAGGAACAACTTCTTTACTCGAAGCTGTAAGAAAATATCCACATGTACACTTCCATCATATTTCAACAGACGAAGTTTATGGAGCTCTTGGAGATACTGGATCTTTTAGTGAAGATTCATCCTACTTGCCGAACTCACCGTATGCAGCATCAAAAGCGGCATCGGACCATTTTGTAAGAGCTTATGGCAAGACATATGGGATTTCAACAACGATTTCTCATGCTGGTAACAACTATGGTCCTTGTCAGTACCCAGAAAAGCTCATTCCTTTTATTGTGACGCAGCTTCTTAAAAAGGGGGCTCTGCCTCTTTATGGAAAAGGGGATAATGTTCGTGACTGGCTCTTTGTAGAAGATCATGCAAATGCAGTGCGTTTGATCTTAGAGAAAGGGCGCTCATCAGAGGTATATAACATAGCAAGTTCTCAAGAGATCACGAATCTTGGTCTCACGAAACTCATCATTAAGCTTTTTGCAAGAAAAACAAATAGCGATATTGAAGAGCTAGAATCGCTCATTACTTTTGTAGAGGATAGGCCAGGGCATGATTTCCGCTACTCCATGAATACAAGTAAGATCGCAAATGAGGTTGGTTTCGTGCCAAAGTACGCTCTTCAAGAAGGGCTTTCTGAAACAGTTTCTTGGTATCTTGAAAATACAAGCTGGCTAAAAAATGTTCTAAACGAGGAATATGACACGTGGGTGGAATCGCAGTATGAGGCGTGTAAATAACCGTGTATAAGAATAAGAAGATTGCTTGCATTATTCCAGCAAGACTTGCTTCCTCAAGATTTAAAGAAAAGGTGTTAAAACACCTTGGCAGTAAACCAATTTTGCAGTGGATCTATGAGTCTGCAAAAGAGTCAGAGCTGTTTGATTGCATTGTTTTTGCTGTAGATGCTGTGCAAACAAAAGATCTTGTCGAGTCTTTTGGAGGTACAGCTCTTATGACAAGTGTGAGCTGTTTAACGGGGACAGATCGCCTTATCGAAGCCAAAGACAATTATCAAATCGAAGCTGATGTTTTTGTGAACTGGCAGGCAGACGAGCCTTTTATAAAAAAGCCTCTTCTTCTTGATCTCTTGCAATCTGTTGATACGGATGCGGATGTTTGGACACTTAAAAAAGAAATTCAAGATGTAACAAAGCTTGAAGACCCCTCTATTGTGAAGGTTGTCACAGGAAAAGATGACAAAGCGTTATATTTTTCGCGCCATAGTATCCCATACCCGCAGAATGAAGTAGGCCTTCCTTTTTTCAAACACCTTGGCATCTATGCTTATACATCGGATGCTTTAGACAAAATCAAAACTTTAACACCGTGCCTGCTTGAAAAAGCAGAGAGTCTTGAGCAGCTTCGCTTTTTATATCATGGGTTAAAGATGAAGGTTCACACAACAGAGCATGAGAGTTTGGGAATAGATCTCGAAGAGCACTTAGAACTTGCAAAGCAGCAAGTAGCAATTGATCCTTCTTTTACTTAAAGTAATTTTTCTTTAGATTAGAAATTTATTTATTTTTACTTTGGGTTAGCTATGTTTAGATTGTTTGCAGTGTGTTTTTTTCTAATACTTTCCACTTTAAGTTTCGCAACAACGTTTACTATTCCTGGGAGCGGATCTTTTCCGATTAACCATAGGATAAGAGGGGATGGATTCGGGAATGCTCTTTGTACATGGACAGATTTTAATTCAAACATGGCTAGATATTCCTTCAAACCGAAGACAGGAGTTTTTTCTGAAGCTAGCGACTTAGGTCCTGCGAGAGGTTTTCCTGTTTCTTCATTTGACAGTAATGGAAATGGACTCATTGCGTATAACCAGGCTACAAACACTATTGTTCATGTATATAGAAAAAAAGGAGACGATAGTTCGTTTTCATCTGGAAAAACACTTACGGTACCTGGCAAGGGAGATGCGCAACCGAGCTCCATTGCTGTAGCTGATGATGGAACTTTTATTATGGCAGTCAAGGCGGCAGCTGGGACTAGGCCGGCATACGATAGCGTGTACTGGACTGAAAGGCCTCCTGGGGATGCTAGCGATTTTTCCACACCAATACTTATTAGAACATTTGATACGTTTAGAGAACCGGTATTATCAAGAAGTAGTTTTGCTTATGATAGTGATGGAAATGCACTTTTTACTTTTGCCCATGATAGATCCTTTTATACGTATTACAAAAAGAAAGGTGGGAGTTTCTCTTTAATAAATACGGCAACTGTAAATCTGGGAAGTATTAGTACAAGTGGTTTTGGTGTCGTATATGAAAAAAAGCACAAACGTTTTGCCGTGTGCTACAAGGATATTACTACAAAATCATTTAAAGGTTTTTTGGTAAGCAGCTCAGGGGAGGTATTAACTTCTGAGAGCTCATTCTACCAAAGTGTAAATGAAGTTGATTCTCCATCTGCGTTTATGCCTTTTTCAGAGGATCAAGCATTTTTTAGTTGGGTTGAGAATGGTATATTTGACGCTGGTAATCAAGGACAGCTTCACACAGGAGTTATGAAGATAGATGGGTTTTCTCAAGCAACTCCGTCTGCGTCATTCTCTGTAAAAACGGTACCAGGAACCTCGAGCATTACACCGCTATCAGATGCTACTGCAAGTAGAACGAATATAGGACTATTTGGGTTTAATGCAGGGAGCGGAATTTCTTGGGGATTGACTCCTGGGTCAGATACACCTGAATTAAGAGGGGTAGGACTTGGAACTTCAGGTAATCTTAATCACTCTCCTGTCTTAGCGTTTTTGCAGAAATCCCCTCAAGTTTATGGGATTGCATGGCTCTCTGATGATCAAAACTTTAATCAACAAATACAGGTAAAAATCGATACAGAAACCGTACCAAATCTTTTAGATAATATGAGAAAGTATAATCGGGTCAAACTTCCAAGGACACTATAGTTCTTGTTTTTCTGTATTTAGAGTGCTGGGATAAGAGTAACTGATTTTTACTTTTTTCATCGTTGTTCCGTCAGATAAAAAGCCAGAGAGTCCTTTATAGGAAACAAGGCTTTTTTCTTTTGCGTTCAAAACAAGCTCAATATCTGGAACAAAGGCTTTGATGAGTTTATTATCAACACTCATGCTGATGGTTGCATGGTCTGTTTTCTTATCATAGTCTGCGAGTTTCATTGTAAATGTATAAGAGCTCAAGCGGTTCGGCTGAACAAGGGTAAGCTTCATCGATTCTCCTGATACAAGCTTCTCAAGGTTTTCTAGAACATAGAAGTAAAAGCCAGGTCCTGCTGCCATAGTATCTTTGATATTTAGCTTTTTGCTTTTTAGGACTTTCTTTTGTGTAGTTTTAAATACTTCAAGTGAAGACTCGATCAGTGAAGAGCCGTAGGAAAACTCATCGAGTTTCTCAAAGTGCACCTTTGGCAGAAAATCATGTAAAGAAAAATCCGATGCCATTTCTGCTATTGTAAGGCCTTTTGAATCTTTAAAGGTTGTATTTACCTGAGAGACCTTATCTCCATCTCTAATGATGGTGTATTCTTCTGTAAAGATATGCTCGTTTTTAGTGTTGTAGGCTTTGCCAGAGAAGGTGGTGATGGTTTCCTTGGAGACAAGGATTACATTTAGGATACAAAACGCTAAAGAGATAAAGAGTCTCATGAAAATCCTCACGACTTTACTTGTTTGTGAATTTTTTTAGCAGTCTTCAAAGGATTTTCTATAGCCTTTTTCTTATGAATTGTCCACAAATTAGAGTTCATCTACTTTGCGTGAGTGATTTTTCTGGATCGAACAGGTAGTAATACAAAACAGGTCCGATGAAGTTTTCTGTTTTTATCAAACCAGAATCCCTTAGGTCCATTGCATAGTGATAGTCTTCACTGCGGTCAATTTCTCGATATCTAATTTGGCTTGCTATAGATCTTTTGATGACATTTAGATGGCATGGAGGACGTGTGTAGCATGTTTTATGTATGATATAGTCTTTAAAATGCAAAGAGTGGAAGAACTTTTTTGGATCTTTTCCCTTTGTTGTGATGATGCCAGTAAGGCTTAGACAGTCAGGGTCTGACTGAAGATTTTCAATGATAGTTCTTACATAATTATCTGCTACATCATCATCGTCATCAATAAAGGAAACATACTTTCCCTTTGCTGATGCAACAAGCATATTTCTCTTAAAGCCAACGGAGGCTTCTTTATTATCTTTATAATATACAACTTCAACATTCGCTAGTTGACAAGTGCTTTTTATTTGATGAAGAAGCTTAGCGTACAAATTTTTAAAGGCCTCAGACCGTTCTTCAACGGTACAAATTAAAATACTCCA
The DNA here is from genome assembly GCA_022601395.1 of Chlamydiia bacterium. Lineage (GTDB taxonomy): Bacteria > Chlamydiota > Chlamydiia > Chlamydiales. The sequence continues at coordinate 18,749 of JAJACS010000016.1, forward strand.
AAGAATGGGCTTATTATCTTTAAGGCCAAAAAAACTTAGAGAAGAGGGGTGCGGGGTTTTTTCAGTAAAGACACCGGTGAGCCCAAAATGTTCTGTAAAACGCTTATAAAAAAGTTTGGCATCAATTCTTGCAAGAGTAGGAGATTCGTTATGTTTACATAAGCTATCTGCCTCAAAACCATAGCATGGGTGGTTATGCATAAAAATCGTTTTGTTAATATAGGCTTCTTTTTGTAGGTATTTTGAGACAAAGCATAGCTCTAAGTCGCAGTAAACAGATTGGTATTCTGGGTAGAAGATATAGCCAAATCTTTCATAATATTTTTTCCCAATGACGGGTAGTGTATTTAATTCTTTTCCGACATGACCGTCATTTGAGTTGAGTACTCCATCAAAGTCAGGAAAGTATTTACACATGAGCTTTGCGAAAATAGCATCATATCCATTAATGACAGGCTCCATATCATCGCTTGAGACGATAAGAAGATCAAAGTCCATGTGTTTGTCGATGTCTCGATTAATAGCCTCTATTTTGTTTACACGAGGGCCATAGTACACATAGACATTATCGTAAGTGCTAAGCTGTTGTTTGATAGTTTCATTATTCATAGAAGTGTCATCTGTATCGCAGCTAATGAGAAAAGTAACGGGGAGCATGCCAGAAAGCATTTCTTGGTGTTTTTTTAGACATGCAAGAAATTTAGCAGGCCTTTCTCTTGTTGGGATTTTTATAAGGACTCGAGGTTGCTCTGAAAAGGAAGAAGTAAGAAAAAAAAGAGAGAAAAAAAGAAATATGGATCGCATGAGAGGCCTTCTTTGTTGAATGACTGTTTTTGAAAAGAAAGCTATACATATAAACAAAGTATAAATTCAAGATTCGAATTCTTAGTAAATAAGTAGGTAAGAAGCGACTAACAAAGTGCTCAGTACGAAGTATTTTTTGTGGAATTTATAAACCAAATATTTCAAAGTGGATTTTTAAAGCATATTTTTTGAGGTATTTTATGAGCTGCTTAAGATCTATATTTTTTGGCTTTTTATTCTGTTTAATTTCTCTTTGCTATTCAACAACTTATACCATCCCAAATAGTGGGTCTGGTGCAAGCGGTCTTCAAATGGAAGTTGATCGCAATGGTAATGGGATAATTGTTTGGAAAGATTCTGTAACAAATGAAATTAAGTTTTCCTTTAAGCCAACGTCCGGCTTTTTTTCTTCAGCGGCTGCTATAGGTACATCAACTCTTGTTGGAGAATTTCATGGTTTACCTTTTGCTGCGTTTGATAATCTTGGAAATGCTCTTGTTGTTTGGAGGCAGACAGACTCATTACTTGCCTACTCCTATCGCCCAAAAGGTGCAAACAGTTCTTTTGGAGCTGTAAAGACAGTTGCGATCCCAGGATCAAGCTCTTTGCTTAAGGCTTTGAAAGCATCTCCTGATGGAAGCTTTCTTGTGATGCTTGCAATTAACAATGGAGTTCTTTGGTCAACAAGACCAGCTGGAGTAAATGGAACATTTTCTACGATGCAAAATATCGATACAAATGCAGGAGAAAGAACAGCATTTACAGAGTGCAGTATTACTTTTGATCCATCTGGAAATGCTTTAGCACTGTTTGCCAATGAATTTAACGTGAATAGTGCACCGACTGTGATTAAATATGCCGTAAAGCCACAAAATCAAAATTTTGGAGTGTTGCAACAGTTTAATCCAGCAACAAACTTCGTTATCTCAGAGGGATTTGGAGCTTTTTATAACTCATCAGACCCTTCGAACTATTGGTTTATAGGCTGGGATGAAAAAAGAAGTAGTCCTGCAAGTGGTAGTTTCAAAGGCGTGATGCTTAACAGCTCTGGCGCAGTAACATCTGGGCCGTCTACGTTCTATAGTGTTTCAGGAAGTCGGTCAGAAATAGCAAACGGCATTAAGAAGCTTGGTACAAATAAAGCGTTTATGGTCTGGGTAGAGCGCGAGAATAGTCTTGCAAACACAGGTGTGTTGTCACTGCCTACTATTGGTACGGGTTCTTTTGCTATTCATAGACTCTTTGACAATACTTCAAGCATTTTTCTTGAGAGTACAGATACAGGGAATGGTAAGGGCTTCTTTTCTTATAGAACAAATCAAAATGTAGGATCGCTTTTGAATTGGGGATCTCAGAAATCTACGCAGATACCGATCATTCAAGAAACTGGACTTGGAGAAGCTTTTAGCTCTAATTCTGAATCTGTGATAAGACTTATTGACCCAACAGCTGGCGTTGTTGCATTTGCCTGGTTGTCGAATGATTTTGTTACAACAGAAGTGCAGGTGAATTTTAATCTATCGATAACGGATCTTTTGAGAATGTATGGTAATGTTAAACCTACAAAAGGTGTGAGAAGGCTTTAAAGAGGGAAGCCCTTAAACTCTTGCGGGAACATCGTCAGTCTTTTATGAAAGTACTTTGCTCTAGTTAGTACGTAACTTGAAGGAGCTTCGGTGTGAAGGGTTCTTGGGCTTGTAAGAGTTGCTGCAAGAACACATGCTTGTTGCCGAGATACAAGAATAGCGGGTTTTTTATAAAATCTATTACTTGCAGCTTCGACACCGAAGATACCATCACCGCACTCAATAATGTTTAAATAGACTTCAAGTATGCGAGTTTTTCCCCAGATAAGTTCCATCAAAAGGGCGTAGTACATTTCGAAGCCTTTCCTAATGAGTGTTTTGCTAGGATAAAGAAAAACATTTTTTGCTGTTTGCTGCGTTATGGTGCTGTATCCATGAAGAGGTGGGATGCTCTTATCTCTTTTAACGTAGTGCTTGTATGCGAGTTTTACATGATATGGGATAACGCCTCTGTGCTTAAAAAATTCATGATCTTCAGCAATTAGAATGGATTTTTTGAGATTTTTTGAGATTTTATTATAGGGGACCCACCTGTAGTCTATGTTAAAGCTTTTATCTTTTTTCTTATAAGCCTCAGCTTTGCGAAGAAGCATGAGGTTTGAAAAGGGAGGGTTGATCCATTTATAAATGAGTACCTGGGATATAGATACTACAGCAAAAACAACAAGCAAGATTCCAAAGCTTCTTAGTAAAAAAAATAGAAGTCTTTTTAGTTTTTGAGAAAGCTTGTCGCGCATGTGAAGGCTTTGATTACTTACGGATGCCGCGATCATAAAAACTATTTAGCTTTTCTCGCCATCATTTTCGAGCTTTAGATTCTCATAAGCATAGTTTTCAAACTGCACGCTAAAGAGTAGGCTATAGAGCACAGGAACGATGCCAAGCGTTAATACGGTGGCTACCATAAGACCAAATATTAAGGCGATGGCCATAGGCTCCCAAAGCGGCCCTCCTCCAAGCCAAAGTGGCAACAAGGAAGAGATGGTTGTGATCGCTGTTAGAAGGATGGGTCTCATCCTTTTTTGCGCTGCGTGTACGATAGCTTGATCGGGAGTGAGGTGATTCTGTGTAATTTCAATTTTTATCCGGTCAAGCAGAACTATGGCGTTATTGATCACAATACCTGCGAGTGAAATCATTCCAAGGATTGTCATAATGCCAAAGTAAGATTGAGTGATGAGCAAGCCAAGAACAACACCAATAAAGGAGAGGGGGATGGTCATAAGTATAATAAGCGTTCTCTTTATGCAGTTAAACTGTGCCATCAGAAGAAAGAAGATAAGCATGAAAGCTATAGGTAGTTTCACAAAGATGGAGCTCTGCGCTTTCCCAGCTTCTTCGTTTTCACCACCAAGTGCAAAGCGTGTGCCAAGAGGCCATGTCTTTTCTTCTTCTTTTAGCCAGGGCAGGATCTTCTGATCGATGTTTGTTGCTGTGAATCCTTTATCGAGATCAGAAAATACTGTAACCGTATCAAGTCTGTTTCTTCTAAAGATGATAGAAGGTTCCCACTCAACATAGACGTTTGCTACCTGCTCAAGAGGAACAGATTCTCCCGAAGATTGCGAGTAAACATTAAATGCTTCTGTACCTATCAGATCAAGATCTTTTGCGATTTCAGATCTGAGTACCATAGGGATGAGTTCATCATCTTCTCTGTATTCTGTTAAAGCGACGCCCGATATGGCGCTCTCTAGAGATTTTGCGATGTCAGCGTTTGTTAGGCCTGCTCTTTTTGCTCTTGCCTGGTCGACATCAATAACGATTTTTTTACCCTTCATGCCCCAGTCATCATCGATGTTTTTTGTGCCATCTAAGGTCGCGAGTTTGCTCTTCAGTTTATCAACGATATCAAAGATCACCTTGTTGTCTTTTCCAGAGATACGGATCTCAATAGGGTTGTCAACAGGAGTACCTTCTTGCAATGCTTTAAAGGTGGCTTTCATATCAGGGAAGTTCTCGTATGCATACTTGTCGAGCTTTTCTATGATCTCTGGCATCGCTTTGTAGCTTGTTGCTGTAAAAAGCATGAATGCATAGTAGGGGTTTGCAGGTTCTGGATCATGCTGCAGTCTATACCTTGGCCCGCCATTCCCAATAAAAGATGCCCATGTAAGAACTCCTTCTTTCTTTTTCTTTTTTTCGACCAAGAGGTTTTCTTCTATGTATTTTTCAAGGTGTTCTACTGCAGCCTGTGTTCTTTTGATAGACGAGTCGACAGGAAGCTCAATATCTGCTGTGAACATGGGCGTGTTACTTGGGGGATAGAAAGTTTTAGGGACAAGCTTCATTCCAAATATAGCAAGGACAAAGATGCCAATGATAGTACACATCGTAGCAAGTCTATACTTCAGCATTTTTGTGAGGAGTGCTCTATAAGATCTGTAGATCTTAGTATTATAGGGATCATTGGGAAGATCTTTTTTCTTCTTCTTTAAACTCTTAAAATATTGAAAGAGTTTTGAGTGGAACACCTTTCTGAGTTTGATCAGTATAAATCTCTTACCTCTTCTTGGATAAGTAGCTGCTTTATTTTCTTTTGAGAGGGTGTACACACAAAAGATGGGAATCATGGTAAGGGAGATAATCCATGAACCAAGAAGTGTGATTGTAACAACAAGGAAAAGAGAGCCCACGTATTCTCCTGTGCCTGACTCAGCAAGGTAAAAGGGTAAGAAGGCTGCACAAGTTGTGAGTGATGAAATAAGCAGAGGGACTTTGAGCTCTTTTGCAGAGGCAATAGCGGCATCGAAAGGCTTTTTGCCAGACTTTACCTGAACAATAATACTCTCAGACATCACGATCGCATTATCAACAAGCATGCCAAGTGCGATAATCAGTGATGCTAGGGTGATCTGGTTTAAGCCAATGTCAAATGTAGACATCATGACAAAGGTAATAAGGATCACAACAGGAATTAAACTTGCGACAACAAACCCTGTTCGAAGTCCAAGAAAAAGAAGCATAACAGCGCAAACGATAATCACAGCTTCTATAAGGTTAATCACAAATTCTTGGATTTTCAGCATGACTCTTTCTGGTTGATAAGCAACCATTTCAAACTCAATTCCAATGGGATAGGTTTCTTGGTAGCGATCAAGAAGAGTAGTGACTTCTTCTCCTAGCTCTAAGATGTTCCCTCCTTCTCTCATGGAGACAGCGAGTCCAAGGCTTGGAAATCCAGTTGTTCTCATAAGAGAATTCGGAGGGTCGATATAGCCTCTGTAAACTTCTGCTATATCTTGCAGAGTGACGATTTTATCTGTGTTAGGAATCTGGATAAGAGTGTTTCTAATATCTTCTACATCAGTGTAGTTTCCTGTAGGCTCAAGGGCAATACGCTGCATAAAGCCTTGTATAATACCGCCTGACTGTATGATGTTGCGCTCTCTGAGTGTTTCTTCAAGCTGCTCGACAGAAAGAGAGACTTCTTTCAGCTTGTCGCTGTTGTAGTCGATAAAAACCCGCTCATCCTGAGCGCCTAAGATATCGACTTTTGCTACATCCTTTAGCTCTAGAAGCTCATCTTTTAAGTCATCTGCAACTTCTTTTACGTCCGCGTATGAAAAGCCATCCCAAGTAATGGCAAATACGATTCCGAAAATGTCTCCATACTCATCATTTACAATCGGTTTATTAGCAGACTCTGGAAGGATTCTTTCTGCATCTTCTACTTTTCTTCTTAACTCATCCCAGATAGGACGCATGTTTGTGTACTGGTCGAGTACATTTACAGTGATGACGGAGACGCCTGTTTTGGACTCACTTTCGATGTAGTCCACTTCGGAGATTTCTTGAACCATCTTTTCGATTTTATCTGTTACAAGAAGTTCGACTCTTTCAGGAGAAGCTCCTGGCCAGTAGGTTACGATTTGCGCAACTCTTACAGTATAGAGAGGGTTTTCAGCTCTAGACATAGAAAAGTAGCCAACAATTCCCGCGATGCACAGGATTGCGATCGTGAGAAGTGTTACTTGAGTTTTTGTGAGTGCTACTTTTGTAAAGTTCATTTTCGTTTCATAAATGATGGTTTAGCGCTTAAAAGTCTTACCTTTTTACCGTCTTGCAGGAACCTTAGACCTGCAACGATTACTTTTTCTCCAGGCTCAAGGCCTGATGAGATGGTGAAGCCACCAGGTCTTAGCTGTCCGATGGTTACCTGTTTTCTTTTAACAGTGCCTAGTTCTTCATCACCTTCGTAAACATAAACAAAGTTATGTCCATTCTCTTTTCCAACAGCTTCTATGGGGACTAAGATGATGGGTTTTTTATCTTTGTTCTCAGTGTAGACAACAGCTTTTACAGCCATGCCAGATCTTAGCTCATCATGTCGATCATGAAGTACAACTGTGACAGGGAAAGTGGTACCACCGCTTGCTTGGACACCTACTTCGCTTACATATCCGTGAAAGGTCATGCCAGAAAGTGCATTGAAATGAACATCAACATGATCGTTCTCATTTATTTGAGCGATAAAGTTTTCAGGGACAGCGATTTCAACTTCAAGCTTTCTTCCGCAAGCAAGTGTAGCAATCACCTGTCCTGCATCAACGTTTTCGTTGATTTCTGATTTCTTGGAAGAGACTTCGCAGTTAGTGCCTTCTGCTATAAGTGTGGTATAAGAGAGCTGCTGCTCTGCAAGCTCAACCATAGACTCTGCTTTTTCAACAGCGGCTTTTGCAGCTTCATGTGCAGCTCTTGCTGTGTCAAGTTCATCTCTTGATGCACTTTCACTCTCGTAAAGAGCTTTGATTCTTTTGTACTGGGCAGAAGATTTCCTTGCGTCTGCAAGGGCTTCTTCTAGCGCAGCATTAGATCTTTGCAGCTCTAAGATATAGTCGTGATCATCAAGCTTTGCAATGAGTTGACCTTTCTCGAGCTTTTCACCAACTTTGATAGGAAGCTTCTCGATAAGACCTTTAACTCTAAAGCTTAAGTTGATCATTTTCTCAGACTTAGAGAATCCTGAGAAGACAAGGGGAGGACCGCTTGTTGTATATTTGACAGTCTCAGTAATTACGGGACGGATGGGATGAGACTGTTTAGGGATTTTTTCGCAGGAAGGGACTGAGATAAGAGCAAAAAGCAGGCACAAGCCAAAGGCGACTTTGGCTGTTTTTCTTACCCTACTTACGATAAGATAGATAGTGTTTTTGGCTTTGATCAGAAGCCGGTACATATCCATAAATATTCGCTGATTTAATAGTATTATCCCTGTAATAGTATATATTATTTATTTTAAACCTTATCAAGATAATTAAACTACATAACGACTTTTTTAAAAGTTTGTTTTATCAATGAGCTTTGTTAAAATAGTTTATTAATAAAATACATGGTAGAAACAAATGCCAGCTATAACTGGAGCAAGAGGACCGCAGCAAAGCCTGCTTGATCCGAATCATTTAGAAAGTACGCCCCATGGCGTAAAGTTAGAGCGCAAGTATCCTGCTTTTAAAATAAGCGAGGATTTAAAGTATGCTGTTCGCGATCAAACAGTTGGAAAAGTAAGCTCTCTATCTAAAGTGATTGGAGCGTTCAACTGCCGTTTAGATCTAATTTCTATGAAGTCTCGCACTGTAGACATGCAGGGCTCTGATACAATTCTTCCAAAGCTCGGTGCACTTACAGTTAAAGACATTGGATTTGATTATGGTGCTTCATGGAAAAGTGGACGTTTCGAGTACTTAAATAAGATGGGAGCAGTAAAGCCGCATAACGAAAAGTGCGCTCTTACCTATATTGCTTCTCCAAACATTGGAGAAAGCAAAAGGTCTCCAGATGCACCTATTTACAGAAACCTTTTTGGTACTTTGAACAAAAGTAAGTTTCTTCTCGATTTCAAAGACACATGCAAGATGGGTGTTCGCGGCCAAATCATAAATGGAGCAGATCACCTCGTATGGAATCCAGTTGGGATGGGAGCTTTTCTTCGTAATGTTAAAAGGAATTACTTCAGGCTTCCTGAAAGAGCGATAGACCAGTTACGAATTGATATGGCAAAGGCTTTACTAGAAGCTTTTGCAGAGGAAAAAAGCACTTCATCAAAGCTTCATTTGTGCCTTTATGCAGGAAAGGGAGAAACGAATAGAAACTACAACGCTTTTATCAAAGCGTTAGAAGAGATGAGTTCTATTCGTCCAAGTGTTGTGATCCATAGACAAGGCGATATGCTTGAGATTGGCCAAGCTCTTGCAAATAAATATGGCTCAAACAAGGCAAATGTCATTGTTGCTGCAAACCGCAAGCTATTAGGGAATCATTATTTTGATAGAAGAGCACTTCGTGCATCTGATGAAAACCTTCATAGAAGGTCAACAGATCTAGCACTAGCAGCTTTTCATTTAAATGATGGTTTTAGTGTAAGAGGAAGAAGGAGTAATGAGCTTGCAAATAGAGTCATTCAACTAGGTGGAACAGCGAATAGAGAGTCATTTTCTTATCTGTCTAGATTCACATCGGCAATAGCAAAAGCTTTTAATCAGCTTCACAACCAGTTCTTTAAGTTTTTTTGGATGGCTTCATCTATTTTGAGCTAGTTGCTTTATCTTTTTCAAAAAGATACTTAAGAAACTGCTGTCGAATTGTATTCTTCTCTCCTTCTGAGAGAGAGAAATCGAATTTTCCAAGAGATCTTTGAAACTCCATAAAATCGATCAAATAATCATAGACCGTATTTGCATGTGCCTGCTTTGCAACGATTGCTGTATTCTGTGCATCGATAAGATCAACGATAGATACAACTCCTCTTGCGTAGGAATTTTGTACGATGACAAGGTTTTTCTCTCCTGCTTCTACTGACTTTGATGCAAAGAAGATTCCTTCATAACTTGCTTTCATATTATCAATTGCCTGAATGACATTTTTCTCTACTTTATCAATCAGTGAAGCTCTTTTTGTTTTCACCTTACTTAAATCATTAAGAGCTTTGTTTTTGTCTGCTCTTCTACCACCCGATGTGAAGATCGGGTAGGTGACATTGATTCCAATGGCACCTTCCATGGCAGTGTTAGATACACCAGGAATAACAGAATCTTTCCCAGCGCCGCCTTTTGCCATGTTCTTATTCATATTCCCAAATAAAGAGAACTTTGGAAGGTAGAAAGCTCTAGATGTAGCAAGAAGTTGCCGACTTTGGGCAAGAACCTGCTGATCGAGTGATTGGATTTCAGGAGATTGCTTTTTAGCAAGGTCTGCCATATAGGTTTTATATAGCGTGTATTTGCCTTTTGTCTGAATAAAAGGCTCTAAGTTTCCAAAGTCGATAACAAAATCGGCACTAAGAGGGTCGATGTCTTCTAGGATTACAGACTCTTGTAGATCTCGATTTAGGATTCTGTTGAACTCTGTTTTTGTGTTGTCGAGAGTTGCCTGTATAGAGACGAGCGTTTCATGGTTTGTAGCCTGTTCACTCTGCCAGCGGTAGACCTCAGAGAGTCTTGCTTGCCCAGACTCTACAAGTTCATGTGCTCTTTTTAAGTTTGCATTTGTAAGAGCAAGGTTTTCTTCTGCTATTTGCTTTTCTGCCTGGATTCTTAAGATAGAAAGATAGGCGATCGTTGTATCAAGAACGATATCAAGCTCAAAGGTGTTTTTGTTAAACTCTCTTGCTCTCTGCTCTTTTTTCTCGATGGAGAATTTAGATGCTGTGTCTTCATCATAAATCATCTGATCAAGAGTCATTTCACCACGAAGTAGTCTTTGAGGGTTTCTGCCAAAGGAGAATTCAGCGCTGTTTTTGTCTGTGTACCTTCCAAAAGCTCTCGTGTTTAACTGAGGCATTAAGATGGATAGAGCTTTTAACACTTCAAACCTTCCAGCTCTTACTCTATAGCGCTCTGCTTCAAGATCTAGATTGTTTTCAATGGCGATGCGCACAGCTTGGTTTAAGGTAAGTCTTTTGTGCTCTTCTTCAGGAACTCGCTTTACAAGAGTTGCTCCTCTTAAGAAGTTCCAAGAGATATCAAGGTCGATATTATGAGCAGTCGTTTCATTGATGATAAGTTCTTGTGCGTGAAAGAAATTTGTTTCGATGTCATCACTAGAGTCTGTAAGAAGCAACTCTTGTACATTAAGAGCAATCCTTCTTGCGATCCTTTTAATTTCAGAAAGCGGCGCAAGTGTCATAAGCATGCCTTCTTCTACCTGAGATTCTCCGATGACACTATAAGTGGGGATTTTAAGTGTGTTCACAGCTGTAATAAGCGTTTGCAGCTGCTCTTTAGAGAGTCTCCATGTAGGCAAGAATAGGATAGATTCAGCGTCTGCATCTTTGATTTGCTTAAGTGTTTCTATCTCATTACTTTCTACAGAGATAAAAGAACATTTTTGCTCTGCTTCCTCAGCTGCAAAGCTAATAATGTCTCTGATAAGTGAAAAGTCTTCAAGTCCAATAAGTGAGGCGTCTCCAACGACCGTGACTGAGCTTGCCTTTGTAACATCCTTAAAAGCTGCAAGCTCTTTACTAAGCGTTCTTTTCCCTTTGAAATATGCGAGATAGTCGGATTGTTTAAATGAGAACTCTTCATCCTCAGCTAAGGAGTAGTCAAAAATCCTTGTGTCGTATCCGATAATCGTAGGTTTTTTGTAGTTTACGATTTTTAAAGCTTCATAAGTATTTAAAATGCCAAGCGTTAATACAAGGTCTACTTCTTTATCCTGGTAAGCGGACATCAATGCTGACCTTGCGCCTTGTAGGTTCCAATCATCTGCAAAGAATTTGTAGGTGATTTCAAACTCATCTTCTAAAAGGTCATTGATTTCATATTGGATACCCTCTGGGTAGTGATAGTCATCAGCCTCAGCCCCGTCAAAAACAAGAGCAATAGTGACATTTTGCGTGCAAAAGCAAAGAGATGTTAAAAAAAGAGCGGTAATGAGAAGAAAAGTTCTTACTTTCAAGATCCTATGCCATTTAAAGTCTGTTAACCCTTATTTGACATATAGTAGATATAGAAAAAAAGAGCAAAACGCACTGCGTTTTGCTCTAGCAATTCTGAATCAATTTTTCTATTTTAGTATAGCGTTGGATTGTTGATCTGATCTTGAATCGATGTAAGTAGAGTATGGTATTTGTGTGGATCGAAGTAATTTGTTGTGTTCTGAGTGGTATCTAAATGAACCCCTTCAACACCATTTGTCTCATTTGAGGTGTTTAGGTTTGTAACAAGGTTCACTTGAGTAGCATTATTACTATTTTGCGCTGCATCTGGATTATCTAAGTATTCTGAAATTTTCTGGATGTTCTCTGTTGTTATTTTACAAAGATGGTCCAGTTTTCCAGTAACCTCAGCTCCGAATGCTGACGGGTGAGCGTGCAGATTATGCTCAATGTTTTTAACGATCTGCTCAATTAGCTTTTCTTTGGTGTCTTTTCCATTAGCTTTTTTAGTCCCTTCAAGTAGCTTAAGTAGTTCTTGCAAATCTTGAAGAACTTGCTGCTCTGACATAGCTTGAATTTTCCCATGTGATGTACCTCCGACACTTGATACTGCTGTTACTTGTGTGCCTGCATGACCTGCCATATAGACTCTCCCTATTTTATATTATTAATTTCTAACTTAGTATTGTGTAGGACTGTTTATCTGGTCTCGAATTGATGTAAGTAGCGCGTGGTATTTTTTTGGATCGAAATTGTCTGTGGAGTTCTGAGTTGTGTCTAAGTGAACTCCTTCAATACCGTTGTTATTTTGTCCAGCACTTGGATTATCTAAAAATTCTACAATCTTCTGAACGTCATTTGTTGTAACATTGCAGAGATGATTCAGCTTTCCCGAAATTTGAGAACCGAATGTTGATGGACTACTGTGAGAGTGGCTCTCGATGTTTTTTACTATTTTTTCCACAATCTTTCTAAGTAACTGTTGCTTATCTTCAAGTAGCTTTGCTTTTAACGACTTCCCAGAAGTTTCAAAGAGTTCTATCAATTGTTTTACATCTTGAAGCACTTGCTGTTTTGTCATTTCTTGAACTTGTCCAAAAGCTGTACTTCCTACACTTGATACTGCTGTTACTTGTGTGTCTGCATGAGCTGTCATATAAACTTTCCTTTTCATGTAGTTATTTTTTATTGATGAGCATTTCTTTTTAAGGGGTGTTAAAGTTAGCGCGCTCTAGTAGTCTTAAATCTGTCTATGGGATTTTTACCCCTATTTTGGGATGGGCCCATAAGGTCCTTACGTCTATTATACCATATATATAACAATAATTTGAATCGCATAATGAGAGGGTTTTTCTAAGATGCTTATTATAAGTTATTTGTAAAAATCTTTTTGTTTTCAGAGGTGGCCTCAGAAGGGGGTGTGAGGTTGAAATAGGGACTTTTGTTTTATAGCATGTTAATAACGGATTGTTTGTCCTTAAGTGCATGCATAAGCTTCTCGATCTTTGCAAACTCTTCAGGACTGTTAGAGCTATTCATGTTGTCACTACAGCCCTCAACTGTTTTAATGGTATTTTCTAAAATTTCGTGCTTTAGCTTATAAAGAGGGTTATTTGTCGGATCGTTTTGATAAACTAGGTCTAGGATACAATTCGCTAGCATATCTACTGTGATGTGCTTTGCAGAAAGTACACTGTTCAGGTCCTTTGTAGTTTGATGGCTAAAAGCGGATGGACAGTCATGTATGTTTTGATGGATTTTATGTAGTGTGAAATGTAGAGCAGCTTTCTTCTCAGCCTTAGGAAGATGTTTGTATTTCCCAAACAGCAGTTTAATAAGAAAAGTAAGGTATTTAAAGACACCACACTCAGTCTCTTCTTGTATCTGTTGCAGGCTTTGATGCAACCATGGGGTAGTTGCTAGTCCGCATACGGGTGTTATTTTGTAATCATCCATAGATATATCCTCAAGTAAAAATTAAAACAAACTTCGCCATTGGGAATAGCATGCTGTAAGGATTTTCTTGAGTAGATAGGTAAAGCAATAGAGCTCCTTACGTTTATTATAGCACATGTATAATATATATTTGAACATTTGAGTTTGCGGAGAGTTTGTATCACATTGGTATTCAAGGTTTTAAAAAGAGTTGTTTTGTTGAAGTAATATGGGAAAGGTCACGATTGACAAGCAAATCAGAAGTCTTTAACCTCTTGGGGTTATTTTGAATAGAAGAGATGAATCCCTGCATTTGTGAGATTTTGGGACTATGACACAAGAGGCCTATACAGGCGAAAAAGCGATGGAAGATAGGGGTGAATACAAGTATGGATTCACTACCCCTATAGATACAGTAGCCTTTGAGAAGGGACTGACAGAGGATACGATAAGAGCGATTTCGAAAAAAAAGGATGAGCCACAGTTCCTCCTTGATTTTCGCTTAAAAGCTTTTAGAAGATGGCAGGAAATGACCCCGCCAGATTGGGCTAAGCTCAATTTTGATCCGATCGATTTTCAAGACATTCGTTATTTTGCAGAGCCTAAGGAAAAGCAAGAGCTTAAAAGTTTAGATGAAGTAGATCCTGAAATTTTAAAAACGTTTGAAAAGCTTGGGATACCGCTCGATGAGCAGAAAAGGTTAACAAATGTTGCTGTAGATGTTGTCTTTGATTCGGTCTCTCTTGGAACTACCTTTCATAAAACACTTGTTGATGCCGGAGTGACCTTATGCTCTATGTCAGAGGCGGTAAAGAAGTTTCCAGAGTTGATTGAAGAGTACCTTGGTAGTGTTGTTCCGATAGGAGATAACTTTTTCTCTGCTTTAAATTCTGCTGTGTTTTCCGACGGATCTTTTGTGTACGTACCGAAAGGGGTAAAGTGTCCAATCGAACTTTCGACTTACTTTAGGATTAACGAAAGAGAAACAGGGCAGTTTGAAAGAACGCTAATAATTGCAGAAGATGATTCTACTGTGAGTTATTTAGAAGGGTGCACTGCTCCTGCCTATGACGAAAATCAATTGCACGCGGCTGTTGTAGAACTTGTTGCAAAAGACAGAGCAGAGATTAAATACTCAACAGTACAGAATTGGTATGCAGGAGATAAGAAAACAGGTAAAGGCGGTATCTTTAACTTTGTGACAAAAAGAGGAAGATGCCAAGGCTACAAATCAAAGATATCCTGGTCACAGGTAGAGGTTGGAGCAGCCATTACTTGGAAGTATCCAAGTTGTCTTCTTCAAGGTGATGAGTCTGTTGGGGAGTTTTACTCTGTAGCTCTTACAAATGGTAAGATGCAGGCGGATACTGGAACAAAGATGATACACCTTGGGAAAAACACAAAGTCTACGATTGTGTCAAAAGGGATTTCAGCAGATGAATCCCACAACACTTACAGGGGACTTGTGCAAATATCTCCAAAAGCAAAGGGCTCTCGTAATTATACGCAGTGTGATTCGATGCTTGTTGGGAATAAGTGTTCTGCAAACACCTTCCCTTACATAGAGGTGCATAATAAGAGCTCTGAAGTAGAGCACGAGGCTTCGACATCCAAGATGAACGAAGAACAGATTTTTTACTTAGAGTCTAGAGGGATAGCAAGAGAAGATGCGATACATATGATCGTAAACGGATTTTGTAAAAGAGTGATTAAAGAGCTACCCCTAGAGTTTGCCGTTGAGGCACAAAAACTACTTACACTTAAACTAGAAAATTCAGTGGGATAAAGATGCTTAAGATAGAGGATCTTCATGTTGAAATTGAAGATAAAAAGATTTTAAAAGGACTTTCTCTTGAAGTGAAGCCAGGTGAGATCCATGCGATTATGGGACCAAACGGCGCGGGAAAATCTACCCTTGCTAAGGTTCTAGCAGGAGATCCAAGCTACGAGGTAGAAAGTGGCGACATTTCCTTTATGGGAAAAGACTTGCTTGATTTAGAGCCAGATGAAAGAGCGCACCTTGGGCTTTTCATGAGCTTTCAGTATCCGATGGAGATTTCAGGGATCTCTAACTTTGAATTTATGATGGCAGCTAAAAATGCGCATCAAAAAGCTTGCGGGAAGGAAAGTCTTTCTGAAGAAGATTTTAAAAAGCTTCTTCTGGAAAAGATGGAACTTATGCAAGTGAGATCTGAGTTTTTAGAAAGAGATATCAATTCTGGATTTTCTGGTGGAGAGAAAAAGCGTAACGAAATCTTGCAGATGAGCGTTTTAGATCCAAAATTAGCTATTTTGGATGAAACAGATTCGGGACTTGATATTGATGCGATGAGAGTTGTTGCTGATGGAATTTCTAAATATCTATCAGAAGATAAAGCTGTGATCTTAATCACACACTATCAAAGGTTACTTGATTACGTAAAACCTGACTTTGTTCATGTTGCCATTGATGGAAAGATTGTAAAGTCTGGAACGATAGAGCTTGCTTATCTCTTAGAAGAGAAAGGGTATGACTGGCTTATAAAAGAAACGGTAGAGGTATAGGATGCTGCTCAAAAGTCTTAAAGAAAGCTTTGATAAAGAAGTGCATAAACTTGATCCAAGTATGCAGACAGCTTTTACGGCTTTTGAGAAAATGGGCCTTCCGTCAAAGAAATCAGATGCTTTTCGATATCTAGGGCTGAAAAATCTCTACGAGATGTCTTTTTCAAAAGCATCAAATATTCAAGAAGAAGAAAGCCCGGCAAACACACTTGTCTTTGTTGATGGCGTGTTGCAAAAATCAAAGCAGATTGAAAGTTCTATTGTAGTATCTACAATAAAAGATGCGATCAAGTCTCATGGAGCTCTGATTCGTTCACGTTTTTCAAGGTTTGTAAAAGCGGAAAAAGATCCTTTAGCTCTTTTAAATCATGCTCTTTTTTCAAGTGGTGGGTTTGTCTATATTCCACCAGATTTGCAAATGAAAGAGCCTTTAAATATTGTTTTTAAGATCAAAGAAGAGCAGTCGTTGCATATCCCAAAACTTATGGTTTTTCTTGGAAAAGGTAGCTCTTTGCAGATCAATCTAAAAATCGTTTGCGAAAATGCATCGATGCAATTTTCTAACCGGTATATCGAGATCCATCAGGAAATGAATTCTGTTTGCAGCATGATCAACTATTTAGAAGAGTCTGAAAATCTTTATCACTTTGATTCCGTGAGGTCTTTTGTAAAAAGAGATGCTAAGTTCAATTACTTAAGCGTATCTGCAAACAGCCCAACGCAGAGGCAAAACTTAGAGGTTTCTCTTTTAGAAGAAGGTGCAGATACAAATATTAAAGGCCTTTGCTTTCTAGATGATAAAGCGGAGTCGCATGCTCATGTAACAGTGAAGCATTTAGAAGAGAGCTGCACATCGCATCAACATTTTAAATCGGTACAGCTTGGCTCTTCTAAAAGTAGTTTTGAAGGGAAAATTTTCGTGGATCAGAAAGCGCAGAAAACACTCGCATATCAGATGAGCTCTTCTCTTCTTCTGTCTGATAAAGCGCACACTTTTTGCAAGCCTAACTTAGAAATTTATGCGGATGATGTTAAAGCTTCTCATGGAGCAACAATCTCTCAGCTGAATGAAAATGAGCTTTTTTATCTTAAATCTAGAGGTTTGCCCTATAAAGATTGTTGTAATCTTTTAATAAAAGGGTTTTGCAAAGATATTCTAGATGATATAGTCGATCCTCTTATGATTGAAAGATTACTAAAAAAGATCAGTATCTTCCTTGCCAATGAGGGACAGTTGAATGGTTGATTTCCCAATCGATTTAATACGAAGTGACTTTCCGATACTTGCGAAAAAGTCAAAGGCTGGAAGACCTCTGATTTATTTTGATTCAGCATCGACGACGCTAAAGCCAAGAAGGGTAGTAGAGACGATTTCAAACTTTTATCTTTATGAGTATGGAACGGTCAATCGAGCGGTATATGAACTTGCTGCTAATGCTACTGAGTGTTACGCAAATGCTAGAGAGAAAGTACAAATTTTTATCAATGCTGCAAGTGAAGATGAAATCATCTTTACAAGAGGCACTACGGATAGCATTAATTTGTTAGCGCATAGTTTTGCCAAAGCCTTTATAGAAGAAGGTGATGAGATCATCATCTCTGAGGTGGAGCACCACTCAAACATAGTTCCTTGGCAACTGCTTGCAGAAGAGAAAAAAATTGAGATTAAAATTGTCCCAGTAAATGATAGGGGAGAGTTCGATCTTAATGCTTATAGAAATCTTCTCACAGATAAAACAAAGCTTGTTTCTTGTGCTTATGTCACAAATACAACAGGCATTGAGTATCCTGTAAAAGAAATTATCTCACTCGCTCATCATACAAAAGCTAAAGTACTTCTTGATGCGGCGCAAGCTCCTGCTCATGTTAAGATTGATGTACAAGACCTTGATGTGGATTTTTTAGCTTTCTCTTCTCACAAAATGTATGGCCCCACAGGTATTGGTGTGCTGTACGGGAAGAAAGCTCTTCTTGAAGCGATGCCTCCAAGAGATGGCGGCGGAGATATGATAGAAAGAGTGACGTTAGAAGAGTCTACTTTTCAAAAGCCCCCGCTTCGTTTTGAAGCAGGAACTCCTTTGATTGCGCAGGTGATAGGCCTTGGTGCTGCTGTTGATTACATCAATGAAATTGGTCTTCAAAAGATCAAAGCTCATGAAGAGACACTCATGTCAACTGCAAGAAAAGAGCTTTCAACAATAGAAGGTATTAGCTTTCTTGGCGCGCCAGAGAAAGGGGGAGCGATTCTTACGTTTGTGATTAAGGGTGTTCATTCTCTAGATCTTGGAACGATTCTTAATCTGAAAGGAGTTGCGATGAGGACAGGCCAGCTGTGTGCAGAACCCACAATGGATCGCTTTGGGATTTCAACAGCTACACGCATTTCGTTTGGGATCTATAATACAGTAGAAGAGGTAAAGCACTTTGCTTCACTTCTTAAAGAAGCTCTTCTTATGCTAAAGCCTCAGATGGCTTACTAGAAATCAAATCTCATCTTTAAGCTCAAGCCGTTAAATGATAAGTTCCCATTATTCCCTGAAGAACTAAGAAGCACTATATATCTGTTTTGGTCGAGGTAGATTTGCATCTCGTATCCAGCTTGTATGCCAAGGTGGTATCTACGATTTTTGAAGAAAATGTCTGACTTAAATCCAAGCTGGAAATCAAATGCCGGTATAACGGTATAGAACTTGTCCCTTGTATTGACAAAGGTGCTTTGCACGCCAGTTGCAACTGGTGTTAGAAAATCCTTTCTACTGCTGTTAAATCTTGAGCTAAGCCCAGCGATTAAAAAGTTTCCGAAGAGGCTGAAGTGTTTTGAAATCACCCAGTCTGTGTTCATGCCTCCCATAAGACCGATACCCCAGTAGTACTGATCAACTTTCATTAGAAGGTTTGCATCAACAAGAAGATTGTTGTTTGTAGGAACGTTTATAAATGACACGTCATAATCCTGATCTATGTAAGTTCCTCTGATCCCGATGAAAGGCATTATAATGAGCTTGCTTCCGCTCATTAGGTATTTGCCGAGTTGTATGTCAAGATTGTTAAACGTTTGCTTGAATGTGGCTTTTGAGCTGTCTGATGAAAATGTAGAGTTGTCGCTTCTCATAACGCCTGCCATATTCCAAAGAGGAAAGAAGCCAGCTCCTGCGCTTTCTGTTTTATTGGTATGGATCCAGCTGTACTCGAAAAGAACTTGCCAGTTGTCGTGAGGTAAAATGGCTCCTAGTGCAACTTTAAACCCTGGGTCCCAGCTTGTTGAGATAGATTTTGTTGTGCCTCTTGTTGTAGCAGGTGATGCCAAGCTCCTCGAAACACCTGACCGTGCAAAACTTAAGCCATCTTGTTTCACCCCCCAGTAGAGAAAGTCTGCACTCATGAATATGTCGCATCCATTTCTTACCATAGGACCGATCAGTTCATTTTGAGGGTAAGAGGGGTTGGGGGCTGGTGTTTCATTAATAGCGTCAGCGAGATGAAATTCTTCACCTGATAAAAAGCTGAAGCATAGTATAAATACAGCAACTAATTTATTTCTGATCATTACTATATAAGGGGTATAATTATATTATCCCTTATATTCTATAAATAAAGTGAAATTAATATTGGATCAATAGATTTTAAATTAAAGTGTGGTGTGGAAAAAGAAAAGCCCCTAAGGCAAAAAACCTTAGGGGTAAAAATGATTAGATTAGAAATCGAATCGAGCTTTGAAAGTTAAGCCTTGGAATGTAAGTGCGTGATTAGGATGGACTCCAGTAGCGTTATAGAATTGGATAAAGTCAATCCAGACCTGCTCTTCCCAACCAGCTTGTAGTCTTAAGCGGTAGTCGTTGTTGCTAAAGAAATAATCCCATCTTATACCAAGTTGCATATCCATAACATAGTTTACCTGGCGAAGGACTTCCTTCATATCTGATACCTTTGTATTATCGAATGTGAAAAATCCAGTCTGGGTATCAACAGTGTCTAGGAAAAATTCCGTTGTTGTTTTGAACCTTCCCCATAAAGGAGAAAATGCCATGTTTCCGAACATGCTCCAGTTTCTAGAGAACATCCAAGACGTGTTAAGACCAGCTCTAATACCAATGCCCCAGTAGTCTTGTTTGGCGTGAGAAACAGAACTTCCTGTAACAACTGAAACATTTAAAAAGTCTGTCGAAGTAATACCACTGGTATGCGCAGACCTGCGTAGGGTTTGCCAAGCACCTTTTAAACCAAAGTGTGGTCTTAGAGTTAATTTTGGAGATACAAAGTAGGATCTTCCGAGTTCCCAATTGATGGTGTTATAAGAAAGTCTGATTGTACGTTTTAGTGTGTTAAAAGCTGTAACAAGTCCTCTTGTAGCATAACTAGGTTCGTCCCTTCTTCTTAGGGTTTTGTCTGTGCCTGTAACATCATTTGACTTTGTATCTTTTGGTCTAAGCCAAGTGTACTCAAGTAGCGTGTCCCAGCCGTCATAGTTTAGATCAAGGCCTATAGCAACTTTAAATCCTGGATCTAAGCTGTTAAGAGCTTTTAGGTTTCCTGTTCGTTTAACGCCATTAGCTCTTGCATCTGCTGTTGTAAAATCTCTTACGAGGTCAGTAGCATCTTCTTTTCCAAAAGAGCTATACCAGTAGATAAAGTCAGCGGATAGAAAAAGATCAACACCGTTTTCTACTGCAGGTCCTGCATTAGGAGTGATTACTTTCCCTTTGATGTTTTCATAAGTGTCATTGTAGTGTTTTGTTTCTTGCATCTCGCTAAATCCTAAACAACTCATTGTTGTTAGAACAATTGGAGTACATTTTCTTATTATCGATTTCATAAAACCTCACGTGTAAAGAAAAAACTACGTTAACAGATTGAAATAATAATGTAAAAAAAAAGCCTCAATTTTCATTGAGGCTTTTAATAGTAACAAACTGTGAGGTTCGATTAGAAATCG
>JAJACS010000017.1 GCA_022601395.1 Chlamydiia bacterium
GATAAACAATTATTAAATGAACTAGAAAATAAACTAGATATAAAAGAAATTGCCTTAATTCATAACAGAACTGAAGGTGCAATTAAATCAAGAATAATAAAATTAACAACTATTGATCTTGAGAAAGATAAAGAGAACTACTACTCGTTCACCCTGACAGATGAAATCTCCTTCTCCCTTAGAGAACTGAAACCCGGATTCTTTTTGCGAGCAGAACTTGGAGAAGCTCCAGAAGGATCTCACGAAGATTTATACATCCTTCTTATGAAGGCCAACTTCCTTGGACAAGGAACCGCCGGCGCCTTTATTGGAATGGATGAAAAAGCAGAAAACTTCACTCTGACAAGAGCTTGTAAACAAGAAACAAGCTACAGACAGTTTAAAGAGTTTCTAGAAGAGTTTGTAAACTACTACGAGTATTGGAAAAAACGTATCGATACTTACAAAAAAGCAAACTCTTGATAGGTAGTTTTTGAGATGCTTTTTAACTTAAAGGTCGTTAAGATCTAAACTGCCCACAGGGCAAAAAAATGCTTAAGGTTGAAAATGGCAGGATATCTCTTAGCAGAAGAAGGACCTCTCGCAGGTCTCATTATCCGTTTTGAGGAAGGCAATGAATGGATCATTGGTAGAGATCCAGACGTGTGCTATCAAGTTTTAGAAGACCCTATGGTCTCAAGAAAACATATCATCTGTAGAAATACAGATGAAGGATTTGTTATTGAAAACTTAAGCGCAACAAATCCAGCTTCTGTAAACGGCAATCCCATCACAGAACAAGTCACTCTTCAAGAATCCGACGTGCTCCAAATAGGAAGCAGCCTTTTTAAGTTTACAGAACACGACCCTTCTCACAAACAAGTCGAAGAAGAAGCCGAAAAAGAAAAGCACCCTACCATCTTCGAAGAAGAAGGCCCTCTTGATACTCTTTCCTTAAACGAAGTGACAAAAGCTAGATGGATGATTAAAGTCATCTCAGGACCAAATACTGGCGCTGAATTTGGCCTTGAAAAAGACCACAGCTACGTCATCGGAAAAGACCCTTCTTCTTGTGATATTGTCTTCCAGGATCTTAGCGTCTCAAGACAGCATGCAAAAATTAACATCGATGAAAACGAACAAGTTTTTGTTGAAGATCTAAAGTCTAAAAACGGCACGTTTTTAAATGGTCGCGCACTCGAAGAACCAAAACTCTCAGAATCACAAGATCTCATCGCACTTGGAACTACTTCTTTCCTTGTGATCGACCGCGAGCAAGCAAGAGAAACCATTTACTCTCCAACAGCAACTCTTGCTGCTGCATACGAATCAAATAAAGATCAAGAAGAGGAAGAAGAGCAAAAAGCAGAAGAAAAAAAATCTTGGAAAGAAACTCTTATCCCAACAAGACACTTAATCCTTGCTGGTACTTTTATCGTTCTTGTTGTAATCGGCGTTGCAAGCAGCATCTCACTTTTCAAAAGTTCTCACATCGAAGTTGCTAAACACTCTCCTGATAAAACACTCAAAGAAATTTTCAAACGGTTCCCAGGTGTTGAATACACATACAACGAACACACAGGAAAAATCTTTCTTGTTGGAAACGTTCTTACAGATGTAGACCACCAAGAACTTACCTACCTTCTTAATGTCGAACCCTACATCACAAGCATTGAAGACACCGTGACCATCGACGAAATCGTCTGGGGTGACTTCAACGCATTCCTAATGAAAAACCCCAACTGGCGCGCTGTCACAATGACAGCTTATGAGCCTGGAAAGTTCGTTTTAAAGGGCTATGTTCAAACACTCCAAAATGCAACAAACCTTATGGAGTATGTAAACCAGAACTTCCCCTACAACGACAAACTAGAAAACCAAGTTGTAGTCGCAAACAACCTCGAAACAGAAGTGCAAAGCCTTCTTCTTGAGAAAGGCTTTCTTAATGTAACCTTCCAGCTCAGCAATGGTGAAATCGTTCTTGCAGGACGCGTTAACGAAAACAACGAAAACGACTTCAAAGGCTTCATCAAAGAGCTTAAAAAAATAAGCGGCATCCGCTCTGTCAGAGATTTTGTAATCATTACAACAGCATCAACAGCTCGCATCAACCTATCTGACAAATATAAAATTACAGGCACTTCTAAATTTGGGAATGTAAATCAGTACGTTGTTATCAATGGTACAATCCTAACAAACGGTGACACTCTTGACGGAATGACACTCACTAAAATCGAACAAGATTCCGTTTTGCTTGAAAAAGATGGATTAAAATACAAGATTAATTACAATCAGCAATAACGCCAAAATAGCGTTTATTACTAAACAAAGTGGAGTTTCTTTTTATGTTTGGATTAGAAAAAGATTCGAATAATTTCTTCGAATTTGACATGGAAAAGGATTTTAAGGCAGATCCAAGTAAGAAAACGAAAGTGTGCAAAGAAGTCGAAGAAAAAATTCAAGAGTTAAAAGACATGCTAAGAAAAGGCATGGACTCTGAAAAAGATTTTGAAGACTACGGAACACTGTTAAGAGGCTATGCATCACTTCATAAAGTTGTGAACCGTATAGGTAAGTAATTAATTTTGCTTTTCTCTTGCTTTTCAAATATATGTATCATAAAAGGAGTTTTTAAAACTCTTTTTATAAAAACGGAGCATTAAGAACATGAATAGACTTTGGGGAACCATCACTTTTAGATCGCTTGTTTCTGCATACACAAGATTGCAGTCTTCGATCGTACGTGATGTAAGAAGAATTGCAAGTAGTATGTCTCAGGCAACACCTGGCAAATTCTTACTTTTGCAATTTGGTATGTCACAGGTGACACAGGTTGGGGAATCAATTTCAAACTTGATTGCTCAAGTAAACTCAATGATCATGAACGCTGTGCGTAACCAAAAAGGTGGTTAATCCCCTTTTGCGACTGTTTGATCATTTAATTGCTCTAAAGATAAAAAAGTAGGCTCAATATGGAAGATATGAAAAAATTCAAAGATCACTTTGTGATGATACTCGAAGCGGGTTTTATCGCTGTGAATCAGGCAGACGAAGACTCTGCTACAAAGCTTTTTAAAGCTGCGAAGCTTTTAAATGAAAGAAGCACACTTCCTGAAGTGGGCCTTGGTTATTTATATTTGCACAAGCTAGAGCTTAAGCAAGCATGTAAAGCGTTTAAAAGCGTTCTTGAAAAAGAGCCTACAAATCACATGGCAAAAGCACTACTCGGTCTTGCTATGACGATGACAGCAGATCAGATCACAGATGGTGAAAAGATTTTATCTGAGTGCGCATCAAAAGCTGATGACACACAGGTAAAAACACTTGCTGAAAGTGCTCTTACTTTTGTTGACGAGTTCATCAAAAAATCACCACCACCGACAGGCGCTCCAGCACCAAAAAGAAAAAATCCTTAAGGACTTCTCATGGAGAATAACTTTCCTGAAAAAACAACGCCTACGGATCCGACCAAACCTGTAAAAGGTATACAAGGTGACGATCCTCAAAAGCAGCCTGAGCAGCCTTTTGCAGAACACATGCAAAAGTCTACTGCTGAGAAGGCGCAGGGTAATTCTCCACTGGATCTCGCAAGACAGCAAGGACATCCGACAACGCAGCCAACAATGGCTACGATACAAACACAGATGAATTCAACATCTGGCTCACTTGGTGATGTCCAAAATCAGCTGCACACAAAAAACCTAAAGCTTAAGCAGTCTCAAAAGTATCTTTTAAGAAACAAACTTTCTGAAGCAAATGCCCACGTTAGAACTGCAGCCTCTAAAGCAGGCGTTAAAGTAGGGAATCCCCCTACAATGAACACAAGACAAAACCCTGTGAAGCGTTACCTAGCTTACGTAACAGATAGCCAAGACCAACTCGCTTCAGCTCAAAAAAAAATCAAAGACCTTGCTGCATCCGGACATTCACTATCACCCGGTCAAATGCTACTTATCCAAATCAAGCTCAACAAAGCCTCTCAAGCGATTGAATACTCAACAGTGCTGCTCTCTAAAGCCGTTGATGATATTAAAATGCTTTTCAATGTTCAAATATAGCGTTTTTTTGTATATATACAGACTTAGGATACCTGTATATATAGGCACGCATTTATGGATTCCACAGGCAACTTTGATAAGTTAATCAATCAACTCGATGAAGTAGAACTGACAACAGTTCATGGACGCATCACAGAAGTTGTCGGCATGCTCATTAAAGCTGTCGTTCCTCAGGTTAAAATGGGAGAAGTCTGCCTTGTGAAACGTGAGGGAGAACCTCTCATGACAGAGGTCGTTGGCTTCACAAAAGAAGAAGTCTTTCTTTCTCCACTCGGCGAGATGAAAGGCATCGGCCCTTCATCAGAAGTCATCCCAACAAAAATGCCTCTACAAATCAAAGTCGGTCCAGAACTTCTTGGACGAGTTGTCGACGGTCTTGGCAGGCCTCTTGATGAACACGAAAAAGGCCCTCTTGTTCTTAAAGAAAAATATTCCGTACTCAACGCCCCACCAGATCCACTTCACAGAGAAATGATCACAGAGCCAATGTCCACAGGTGTTCGTTGTATCGATGGCGTCATCACATGCGGTAAAGGACAAAGAGTTGGTATTTTCGCAGCAGCCGGTGGTGGTAAGTCCACAACACTCGGTATGATCGCAAGATATGCAAGAGCTGATGTAAACGTTATCTCCCTCATCGGGGAAAGAGGACGTGAGGTAAGAGAGTTTATCGAACACTCCCTCGGTGAAGAAGGACTCGCTCGCTCTGTAATCGTAGTGTCAACATCAGACCAAGCAGCACAGCTAAGACTAAACGCTGCATACGTTGGAACAGCTATTGCTGAATACTTCCGCGACCAAGGAAAGACCGTCATCTTAATGATGGACTCTGTTACGCGTTTTGCAAGAGCCCTTCGTGAAATCGGCCTCGCTGCAGGAGAGCCTCCTGCAAGAGCTGGATTTACCCCCTCTGTTTTTGCAACACTCCCAAAGCTCCTTGAAAGATCGGGTAACTCCGATAAGGGCTCTATCACAGCCTTCTACACGATCCTTGTGGCCGGTGATGATATGAACGAGCCGGTCTCTGATGAAGTCCGCTCTATCTTGGATGGACACATCATCCTTTCTGCAGAGCTTGCAAGGCAGTACCACTATCCAGCCGTTGATGTTCTTGGATCTGTCAGTCGTATCATCAACTCGATTGTCGACAAAGAACACCTCGAACTTGTTGGGAAAGTAAGAGAGGTACTAGCAAACTACAAGAAAAACGAGCTTCTTATACGCATCGGTGAATACAAACCCGGTTCTGATAAAGACGCAGACTTTGCGATTAAATTTATTGAGAAAGTGAACAACTTCCTCAAACAAAAGGTCGATGAAGTATGCCCTTTTGAAGAAACACTTGCGTACCTTAAGAAACTGTTTAGATAAAAGGCGCTTGGCTTATGAAAATGCCTAAATACCCTCTAGAGCAGCTCATGCTCATCAAAAAAAGGCGTCTCGATGAAGCTGAAAAAAAACTAAAAGCTGCTAAAGAACAACTCAAAAAAGAAATCGAAAAACTAAAAACTCTCGAAGAAGAAGCGCAGAAAGTACACGACCACAAAACAGAGAAACTCAAGCAGCTTGATGAAAAAATGCTGAAGGGTACAACATCTGATAAAATCGAAATCGCAGAAAACTACCTCGAAGTTGTAGAAGAAGATTTAAAAAAGAAGAAGAAAAAGGTAAAAGAACAAGAGAAGCAAGTAAAAATTGCTGAAGAGAACGTTGAGCTCGCACGAAAAGACATGCTGAAGAAACAGCAGGATGTAGAAAAGCTCAAGATCCACAAAGACGACTGGACAAAAGAAATGAAAAAAGAAATGCGCTACCAGGAAGCCATCGAAGGCGATGAGATCGGCTCCGCTAAACACCTTTCTTTAAAAAGAGAAAAACAAGAAAGAGAAGAATACGAAGAAAGAAGAAGAAGAGAAAAGTCTTAAATAGAGGCCACCTGCCATGAGCACAGACAAACCAAGACCCCTTACAGGTTTCAGAGAAGCACAAGAAACAAAGAAAGACACTCCTGTAGATCCGAAAAAATTCCAAGACGAGATGAAGAAGGTCACACAGTCTGATGAAACCGAACAAGGCAAAAAAAGACACCTAAAAAAATCAGAAGAAGAAGAAATCGAAGACGAGCCAGTTGAAAAAACGCTCCCTTCTCCAGGTGCTGAGTTCTCAGATATTATGACGGGAAAAGCATCCGACCAGGGCATCCTCGGTCCAAAAACACCACAGAATACAAGAGCCGCTACAACTGACACCTCTACCTCACAGTTCACACTAGAAGATGACACAGAAACATCAGGAAGCAAGGCCCCTCTTGGATCTCAAGAGCCAGAGGCCCCTCAAACGCAAGCTCCACCATCAACACCTGCAGAAGAAGCACCAGGCTACGTTGAAAGTCCTCTTCCCAAAGAACCCACAGAAGAAGCTCCAGCTCCAACAAGCTCTGATACACAAGAAACACCTCAGCCAGGTATGGCAGCTCCTGCTCCAGACGATGACGGGGATATCATCACCTTCAATGAAGATACACCCGACACAACGACTCAAACAGAAAAAGTCGCAACAGATGATACAGAAGGGCCCAGGAGAGTCAAAAAGAAGAAACAAAAAGACACTTCTTTAATGGCAGACAAAACAAAATCAACTGCGCAAATCGCAAAAGAGAAAAAGAAAAAATCTCCTGAGGTTAAAGTTGAAAAAGGTGAACCTAAACTTGGCGAGCAACCAGAGAAGGTAGAAGCAAAACCTAAAACAGATAAACCTGCAGAAAAGCCCGATGAAAAACTCGTAAAAGAAGCTGAAGGTAAGATGCCAGGCATTTCTGCAAAAGAGCTTGAAAAAGAGCCTGAAACAGACAAAGTTCAAACGCCTCCTGCACCTGCACAAAAAGCCGCTGCTGCAGAAATCCCAAAAGAAGCAAAAGATCTGCAAACACCAAAAGAAAAAGAAAGAGTGTCAGCATCTGCTGCTGCTTCTGAAAAAGCCTCTCTTGGCGGAAAGAGCCTCGAGCTTGAAACAGATACTGGCGAGTCGCACGATAAAAAAGATGACGACAAAGATGACAACGTAAACCTAGAAGGCGCTGTCACTCCTGATCAAGCCCCTTTCCAAGAAGGCGCTCAACAAATGCCCGAAACACCTGCTTATACAAACCTAAACCCTCAGGTGTATGAGCTCTTCGAGCGCATGGTAGGATCTATGATGATCCAAGTGCACGACAAAGGCCACGAGCAAACAACCGTAACAATCAACATGAAGGGCTCTGTATTTGACGGCTCTAAAATTGTTTTAGATCGCTATGCATCTGCCCCAAATAGTTTCAACATCGAGATCGCAACTTCTCCAAAAGGGCAAGCGATGCTAATGGATAACATGAACCTTCTAACGCAGTCTTTCCAGCAAGCAGATCTAAATTTCGAAGTAAACCAACTTCGTCCTGTTCTGCTCTCTTCCTACAAAGAGGATTTCACAAGGAAAGGCTCTGTTACAGATGACGATGGTGAGTCTCCCAAAGATCCCGAAGATCAGCAGCCAGACAAGTAAGCTAATATTGGTTACTACAGTGCGACAGTATAAGAAGATATTCCTCGCCCTTTAGTTCAAAATCCCCTATGTTTTAAAGCCTAATATGGAGTTTGAAACATGCTACAGAGTGTTCTCGCAAAATCAAAGACCAATGAAACTTCCAAAACTTCAAAAAAGAAAAAGCCTGAAGGCTTCTCGAAGCATTATAAAAAGAAAGATGCTCTTAGGTCTGAGACAAAAAGACGTTCTGTTTTTTGCCTTGCTAAAGAATATGCTCAAAAAAGGCAGCAGCAGTTAAAAGAGCTTGAAAAAGAAGACTCCGTCTTTGCTGCAGCAGTCGAGCAGTTCTTTAATAAACAGCTCACAGACCACACCACCGTCGCTAAGTCTATCGATAAAATCGAAACTACCTCAGAAGCTGTACTACTTACAGAAAAGCTAAGTTCTATGGTGCATTACGTAAATAGCTCAGGCATCACAAAAACAAGTATGGAACTCTCATCAGATGGCTTTGATACGCTAAAAAATACAAGCGTAACCATTACACATTTCGACACCGCACCAAACAGTTTCCATGTAGAATTTTTCTCAGACGTCGCTGGAGCAAAGCTTCTCTCTCAAAACGTCGATCTACTGCAAAACC
This sequence comes from Chlamydiia bacterium, assembly GCA_022601395.1. Lineage (GTDB taxonomy): Bacteria > Chlamydiota > Chlamydiia > Chlamydiales. The sequence goes on from JAJACS010000017.1 coordinate 8,200, forward strand.
ACCTAGAAGGTCTATTTACAAAAAGCACTTTCTTTTTAGCAAAACCTGTATATAGCTCTGATTTCACAGGGAATAAAAAGAAAAAAGAAAAGATTCCTACAGTAAATCGAAAAAAAAGCGCCTAAGCTAAAGAATTTTCCTTTATTTAATCTGTGAAATTGCTATCGTTCAGATTAAAAACCAAATGTAATCCACTATGAATTTACGAGATCTTTGGGTTAAGAAAGTTACAGAAGTTGCAGAAGAAAGTAAGCTTGTTCCCATGTGGGGAAAAGTTCCTTCTTTTCCATGGAATGACTTTTCAAAAAACCTAAAAGAAACCCTTTCTCTTGACGAGCTCGAAATCACTCCTCATGACGCTGACTGGACATCTTACGAAGATTTACTGAAAGGTCTTGGTGATCACCCTGTAGTAACAAGCCTCACAATGGCCCCCCTATCACCTAGCTTTTTCTTTGCTATGCCTAAAGAAGATGTAGGAACTCTTTCCTCTTTGTTCTTAGACAAAAGCGGTAAATGGAGCTTTCAAGACCCCGATTACCAAAAAGGCTTCTATAAATACTGCTTTTTAAATGTACTACAAGCTTTTGATGGCTTGAATACATTTTCAGATCTTAGTGTTAAACTAAACAACTTAAGCATGCCAAATGAAAAAGCATACTCTGTGACTGTAAGCATCCACGCAAACGGAAAAAAATTGAACGGCAAGCTTCTTTTCCCAGAGAGTTTTCATAAGGTTATCTCCACACACTTTGCAAACAAACCCCTGTCCCTAGATAATATACAAGGTTCCATTACCGTTCCTTTAAGTATTGAAACAGGACATGTCGATCTAAGTGTAGAAGAATTAAAATCTCTAAATCCAGGCGACTTTGTCATCCTTGATCACTGCAGCTTCCGTCCAAATGACAAAAAAGGCCTGTACCAACTTTGTTTAGAAAACACTCCTCTTTTTGCTGTGCAGGGGAAAAACGGCGTAACAAACATACTCGATTATGCCTTGGTAGAACACTCAAGCAGTGAGGAAGACTTTATGATGGAAGACCATCCTGAAGATGAAGAAGAAAAAGAAGAAGGCGCATTAGAGAACGAAGATCATACTCCTCAAGACGAAGAAGACTTTGAGGATGATGAGGACTTTGAAGACGATGAGGATTTCGAAGAAGAAGAGGATGATACTGCTGAAAACGAAGCGGTTTCACAAGTCATCGCAACGAAAGAAATCCCTCTTTCTATTAAAGTAGAAGTAGGAAGAATTAAGATGCCTCTTAAAAAACTTCTTAGCCTTAAGCCTGGCAACACACTCGAACTTGGCATAGGGACCCCTGAACTTGTCAGTCTCACAGTAGATAATCAAGTAATTGGCAAAGGAGAGCTCATTGAACTTGGCGACATGATCGGTGTGAAAATCTCTGAAATCTCCCACTAGATCTTATTATGGATAGTAGCGAGTTTTACAAGCAGTCTACCCTCCCGCATCTCGTTCAACCAGATGCGGTAGAAATCCCCACCCCTGATATGATCGGGCCATACAAAATCGAAACCCTTCTTAGTAAAGGAGGAATGAGCCTCTTGTATCTGGGCCTTCACCCAGACACACAAAAAACCCTCGTTGTAAAAGTTCTTTCTCCACATCTTGTACAAGAACATGACGTAATCGAGCAGTTTCTAAAAGAAGCAGAAATCATTGCTCTTACGAACCACCCAAATATAGTGAAACTCTACGGTCAAGGCGAATGGGAAAATGGTCTTTACATCGCTATGGAATTTATCCAAGGTGTTTCACTAAAGCAGTTTATTTTGCAAAACTCCCTATCGAACAAAAGAAGTTTAGAAATTCTTCTTCAAGTAGCCTACGCCCTTCTACATTTACACACACATGGCGTTATCCATAGAGACCTAAAGCCTGAAAATATCTTAATCACAGAAGATGGTGGCGTGAAAGTCATTGACTTTGGAATCGCACAGCTCGATCAAGAAAGTAGCGGCCTTACAAAGATTGCCCATGGCGGCCTTATCGGCACCCCAAGTTACATGAGCCCTGAGCAAAAAAAAGACCCCTCAAAAGCAAGCTATGCTTCAGACATCTACGCACTTGGCATCATCTCCTACGAACTCCTTATAGGAAAACTCTCTTTTGGGAAAATACAACTCTCTTTACTTCCTTCTCTTCTGCAACCCATCATACAACGAGCAATCGCAAAAGACTTAAAGCAACGTTACAAAGAAATCGTTGAGTACATCACTGATATTTCTGCTTTTTTAAAATCTGATACGCAGCAAAATGCCATCATCTCTTCTGAAAAGCAGTACTTACATGACTCATTAGAACGCATGCAAAAATCATTCATTTTAGAAAAAATTCCTAAATGGCCTGACATCGAAATCGGCATAGCAAAATCAAAGAGCCCTTTTTCTCTCGACCTATACTACGACATGATGAAACTTGCAGATGGCAACTACCTGATAACGATCGCTGAAACAAAAACAACAGAGATGGATTCGATAGCGCACCTTGCCATCTTTAGAGGGATGCTAAGATCCCTTATCCACAAACCTGCACACTCTACAGTAGAAACCCTGCAACTCATGCAGACAGTATTCGATCTTAACAACATGCTTTGTGAAGATCCTCTCGACCTTCAGTTTTCTTTTGCAGCGGTACACTTCGATATCTCAGAAAATACCTTTATGGCAATCAACTGTGGACTTCATAGCATTTGGCACCTTCCTTTAAGCTCTGAAATCCCAAGATCTCTTACAAGTGACAATCCTCTTCTTGGGAAAACTCCACAATTCGAGTTTTATGAAAACGTAGATAATTGGAATCAAGGCGATACTCTTATCCTTCATTCCTTCAATGCTGAAACAAATACAGCAAAAGATACAAATAATTTAGATGAAATAATTAAAAATTCTCTTTCAGAAAATTTAGAACTTTCTACAAAGGCTCAGTCAGAAAGTCTCTTAGACACCCTTTTAAACGCACATTCTTGCGAAGACGAAAAACACTCGCACATTGTAATTACACTCGAAAGTCTCACATAAACTTTTTTCAGATTAAAAATAAAAACAATCGATTGAATAAATAGGATTAAATATTTTACGATGCGGGATTGCGGACTTTAATTTTTTCTTTAACATTCGACTACAGATTAGGAACTTATAAAAGACGTATATGCTGGGAAAAAGGAATGCGAACTCTATAGTCTCTTCCGTTACAATTGCAGGTCTTATATTTGCGAGTCCTGGCATGTCTGTATTCGCTGACGACAAAATTGACGACAGCATGCAACCCTCTCATGAGCGCCTTGTCAAAAGAAATTCAAAAAAGCCCGGCTACACCATCAACTTCAATAACGTCTCTATTAAAGAGTACTTGAAGTTCATAAGCAAAATCGCAGAACTAAACTTCGTTTACGATGAAACGGAACTCGAGTTTAATGTTACCATCGTTTCTGAAGAACCCACCGATCTCTCGAATGTTCTTGCCGCCCTTGTACAAGTTCTACGTATACACGGCTTTAGCCTTATTGATGATGGCGTAAACCTTGTCATTAATAAAGGACAAGGTCTACACCAAATCGCTACTATAGTTTCCGATGAGCTACCCTTCGACTCTGATATGCCACCAGCGATTGTGACAAGAGTGTTTAAAATTAAAAACGCAAACCCCGATTCGGTAGCATCTATTATAGAACCCATGCTTTCTGGATCTGCACAAATAGAAAATTCAAGTGAATCACGCCACATCATCGTAACAGATACTACAGCCAACGTAGATAAGGTGGCTGACTTGCTACTTACTCTTGATGCACCTAACTCACCTCTTGATATCGATGCCTACACAACACAGAATAACAGTGTACAAAACCTCGTAACTCTCACATCGCAAATCATCACTCCTCTTTCAGAGGGAAATCCTGTTATTTTAGTGCCTCAAGAAGATACTAATACAATCTTTATCGTCTCAACTCCATTTTTGATTGAGAAAACACTTGCTGTTCTAGACGATCTAGATTCGCAACCAATCGCTCTCAAGCAAAAAGTGTTAACAGGTGCTAATGTTCTCCTTTATAGAATTCAGTACAGATCCGCATCGGTTGTTGAAACATCACTTGAGCAGATTTCTCAAAACCTAGAACAACTAGGCTACACAACAGAAGGTCTGCTTGAAACTCTTGAAACAGCAAAGTATATCCCTGAAACGCATTCAATGCTTTTCACCGGTGAGCCCCAAACACTTAAAAAAGTAAATGAGCTCTTAACTAGCATTGATGCTCCAGGTAAGCCTCTTGCTGGATCACATAACTCTGCTTTTTACATCTACAAAGCTCAGTATAAAACGCCTGAGCAACTTGCTAACTTACTCGATACTTTTGGAACAGATCTTGATGAATCTAATTTCACCGACCTCAACCTCATAAACACAATCAAAACCCTAAAGATTATGGATTCCATAAACTCCATACTCCTCACTGGTGATGAATTAAGTATTAAAGAGCTAGAAGGCGTTATTAAAACTCTCGATGTTCCAACAAATGAACAAATCGAGCAGATGGGTGAAAAGTTCCTGATTTATAAGGTGAAAAACGGGACAGAAGAGCAGATTGCAAAATCCTTTTCCAATCTTGCTGATAACTTAGAAGAATCAAAGTTTCCTGATAGAGACCTCATCGATGCTATCGACAGCCTTAAGTGGATCAAAGAAACTAACTCTCTTGTTTTTACAGGAACTGAAGCTTCTCTAAAACAAATCAAAGAGATCCTTCCAACTTTTGATATCGCACCTAATTATACGCGACTTGATCAACTTCCAGAAAGTTCTGAGTTTTATCTCTACACTCCAAAGCACCTTAAAGGACAAGAACTCCTTCATGCTGTAGAAAGCCTCACAACAAACCTCCAAGAGTCAGGGCTTGCAAACCCCGCCCTACTGCAAACTCTTGAAAGTGCTAGATGGATCCCTTCTTCTGGAGCCCTTGTATTTACTGGCGGTCATGATAGTCTCACCCGTGTAAAGTCTCTCATGCCAACAATCGATATCGATACTATTGAGGCAAAACACAAACCTATTATCTATATCTATCAAACAAAATTTGTAGACCCAGAAGAGCTTTCTCACGCACTCGAAAATCTCTCTGACAATCTTCCTGCAACAGATGAAGTGGGAATGACGATAAAAAACATGAAAGTTGCTGCTGAATCGGACTCTCTTGTTTTTAAAGGACCTGGTTCTTCTATAGATAAGCTGAAAGAAATTCTTTCCGTTATAGACACTCAAAGGCAAGCTGAACTTGCAAAATCTGAGCAGATGACCTACTTCATCTACAAGCTTAAAAACGTAGCTGGCCAGTCTATTATGAAAGACATGGTCAACGTAGAAAGAAAGTTAAAATCTTCAGGGCTTGGTAATCAGGATATTCTACAAGCTATCCAGTCCATGGAATGGATCAAATCTACAAACTCTATCTATGCTTCTGGAAGAACAGAAGCTCTTCAAAAAGTAAAAGATCTACTGAATGAATTTGATATCCAGTCCGAAGGAGAAACACCTAGCAGCTACTTCATCTTTAAACCACAAGTAGTCACGCCTCAGGAAACATTACAGCAGATCCAAGCTATTGGTGATGGCATGCAAAAATCAGGGCTTGCTAATCCTGAACTGATCAATACAATCATGTCAGCACAAGTTGTTGCTGCAAATGATACCTTAGTTTTCACAGGAACAGAAAAGTCTATCGCAGACATCAAAGATATCATTGCAACACTCGAGCATGGTGAAGCTTCTTCCATACAGCAATTTGGGAAGAAAACGTTTCTGATCTACAAATTAAAATACGTTCCAGCAACTCAACTTCTAACCCATCTTCGTACAGTAGCCGGCGACCTTGTTGCCAACAAAGCCGATGAAGATGCTGTTGTTGATTCGCTCGACACTGCAAGGTACATCCCAAACACAAACACCATTATTTTTACTGGAAGTAAGTCCACGCTTAAGCAAGTACTGCTTACAGCAGAACAGTTTGACTCAGAAGCTCTTGCCCCGCTTGATACAGGACCACCAGAAGGCTACGTTGTTTACCAACCAGAAAGCCTCTCTCCTCAAGAGCTCATCCATATCATGCATGATTTTGAGCAACAACTTCTCCATTCAGGTGTAGAAGAGCCTAGCCTCTTCCAGACAATTAACAACCTGAAATACATGGAAAAAACTAACTCCATTATTATTTCTGGTAGCAAAGACTCTGTTGAAAAAGTACAAGATCTGCTTACAAGGTTCGATATTCCAACAGCACGCTATGGAACAGATGAGCCAGAAATTGATACTATCGATGATGTAAGCTTCCTCATCTACAAGCTCAAGTACCACGAAGGTACTGAGATCGAAGACGCTCTTAAGAAAGTAGCTGCAGATCTCGCAAAAACAAAGCTTGCTCAGAAGAATGAAAAGCTCATCGAAGCGATTAAGTCTATACAGTGGATACAGATCACAAACTCACTTATCGGAACAGGAGCACCTGCAACACTTGGAAAACTGAAGCACCTTATCGAAAATATCGATGTACCACTTACTCAGATTTTCATTGAAGTTCTCGTTGTAGAAACAGACCTTACAAACGTATTGAACTTCGGTCTTCGTTGGGGATCTCAAGGTCAATATAGATCGAAACTTGGCTACGCGACAGGAGCATTCCCGCAGTATCCAACAGGAAGCAGTGGAGGGGCTACCGATCCATTTTCCACAACTTTTAATGACAATTTAAATACTATCTCCGCAACAGACACCCCAACAGGTACCACGATGCCATTCTCTACAGGGTTTGGTCTTGGCGTAATTGGAGATATCATCTACCACAAAGGAAAGTCCTACAGCGCACTTGGATCACTCCTTGATGCTCTGCGACAAGATGGCGATACAACGATCGTTCTCTCCCAAAAAGTTGTTACACAAGACAACAAACCGACCACGATCTTTACTGGAGATAACATCCCATTCACAGGATCTAACGTACAGAATGCGGGAAGTAACGCTACAGTTGTCACATCAAACATCGAATATAAAGACATCGGGGTCACACTGAACCTCACACCTCGCGTTGGTAACAACCAACTCATCACACTCGATATCGATCAAGAGATTTCAGAAGATTTGAACTCAGGTGACTCTTCTTCTGCATCAACAGGGGGTGACGCAGGATCTGGTAACATCAGTGCTCCTAACACTTTTGGTATCAGTACATCTAAAACAACGATGCAAACGCAAGCAACAGTCCCTGACCGTCATTTCCTAGTGCTTAGCGGCGTGATGCGTAACCAAAGAGTAAAACAAAGAACAGGTATCCCATGTCTTGGCGGCCTGCCAATCATTGGTGCTGCATTCTCAAGAACAAATACACAAATCGTTAAGAAAAACGTAATCATCTTCGTAAGACCTGAGATCATTGAAACTATCGATGACTTCAAAATGATCACGGAAAGACAAACAGATCTATTCAGATCACAATCTCAAGCTGAAGATTTCGACAAAGCACTAGAGCTTGTACAAACTCCAGATGATGGGTAATCTTCCTATCTCCTCTACATCCTGTAAAAAAAACGTGATGTTTTTTGCGTAACTCGCAATAATGGGTATCTTCTTCAAAGAGCAAGCACCTCTTTTAAGAAAGATTAATACCTTTTTATTTTGTTATTCCATCAAGGTCACAAATGTTAAATAAAACAAAAACGATCGTTTGTTTTGTAATATGTCTATTGAGCTTCACCTCTTGCTATAGAGTCCCGAACAAACTAGAACCTGAGTTCAGCTACGTCCTACAAGATAAATATATTAAGTCTCTACAGACATCTTTCCCTCCTCTAGACGAACATGAGAAATCTCAAGAATGGGGAAAGGAGTATCACATAGGTGTGGCCTTCGCTAAAAGACTCGATCTATATAGAGCTGTAACAGCTTTTAAACGCTCTGAAATCCTTGTGCCCGACGCAGACTACCATAGACGTCAAGAAGTCGAGTACTACTCCATTCTATGCTACTACCTTGGCAACAGGTATGAAGAGGCCCTGGATGCTTTTGAAGATTCGAACTTGCGTATCATCGACACTAAATTCCCAACCTATCATGACCTTCTTGTCATCCTTTATGAAAGCTATGTTCATACAGAAAAAGAAGAGAAAGCTAAAAAAGTGCTGCACATCATACAAAAGCAGTTTCCTGAAACAGCAAGACAGCTCATCTTATCAACAGCGATCACAACAGCTGAGCTAAAGGGAATGAACAAAAAATCCTACAATAAAGAAACCAACTCTGACGTTGCATACCTTCTTAAAGACTACAATAAAGATAAGAAGTCCATCGCAACAGCACAAGGACTCAATGCCCTTTTGCCCGGTGCCGGCTACCTCTACGTAGGACAAAAACAGTCGGCTCTTACAGCATTTTTACTTAATGGCCTTTTTATTGCAGCAGCAGTGCACTTCTTTACACACGGCCACACAGCGGCAGGGATCATCGTTACAAGCTTTGAGTCCGGCTGGTACTTCGGAGGGATCTATGGTGCTGGTGAAGCGGCCAAGCTCTATAACGAGAGACTCTATGAAGACAAGGCGATTACCACTTTAAACAATAACTCTTTATTCCCAATTTTTACTCTGCGTTATGGTTTCTAGAAAATTTGCGAAAGCTACTATTTTATTCGTTATTGCAGCACATTTGTTTGCACCAAACATACATGCAGCAAGAGCTGGTTTTTTCCACCCTTGGGGAAAAGATGGCGCTTTAAGCCATCCGAAAAGAAGAAAAGCCTCGAAGATAGACCTGCCAAAAAACAGAAGTCCTCTTGTTTACGGTATGGAAAAAGTTGTGGATTTTCATCAGAACGTAATCTCTCCTGTCGATGGACCAAGAAGTCACTTTAGACCCACCTCTTCAAGGTACATGCTTCTTGCCATGAAAAGACATGGTTTCATCAAGGGCTATCTTATGGGATGTGATAGGCTACTCAGAGAAAACACCGATCCATGGGTCTATCGTAAAAGAGAAATCTCTGGAAAAGTCTATAAGTGGGACCCCACTTATAGGTCGTATTAGATGATGTTAATGCTGAGTGAGTTCAGTATATTTTCTTACTAGCTCATTGCGTGCAAGTCGCATTTTTCTTAAAACATGATACCACATAATATTCCCAGCAGAGTCTTGTGCTTCTTTGCAAAGATTTGTAAGTTTAGTGGTTAATTCAGGTGTCCACTCAATTTTGGAGACCTTATCTTTGGCGTTGCTGCCGCGGCTGGACCAAAAGCAAGGGCTTTTACAGCAACGCTCTCCTTCTTGAAATGCGCTTCATAGGCAAGTTTACATTGCTTACGTGATGCATTAAAAGAGATCTTGCCTTCTATTGCTTTCCAGCTGATTTTTCTATCATATGCATTCACAAGAACTCTTAACTCATCTAGCTCTTTTTTATTCCAATTCCTTTTCCCATACATCTCTTTCCAAACTTCATAAACTTCACCAGCAGTTTTTGCCCCTTCACTGCTTAGGAGGTCACTTATAACTGATATTTGTTTTCTCTCGAAAATACACGCACTTGCCATCACGTTTATACGATCTTCATGAACCAATACTTCTGGAAGTTTTATCGGAAATTCTTCTTTTTTAGTAGCGCACTGCCTCTCTGTTTTAGTCGAATATTGAGACATCGTCTTCTGAGTCAAAGAGTCCACATACCATAGGTATGCCATGGATCTCTCTTCTGCAACTGTCCAAATCTTTAAAGGTTGTCGTAGCCCGTTAGAAACAGGTAAAGGCATAGATTATCTCTTTTATGTTAGTGCAGACTCTCTTTTAGCCTTGCCTTGCAATCTTAAAATAACAGGACATCCTTTGATCGCAAAATGCTCTCTAAACTGATTCAAAATGTATCTTTTATAAGAAAGCGTCATAAGCTCTTTCTTATTTATGAAAAGCTTAAAAACAAGAGGTGCTTTATTGATTTGTGTTAGATAGTAAATACGTAGCCTCTTACCCTTAATCATCGGTGGATGCACCATTTGAAGGGTTTTTTCCATGAACTTATTCAGCTCAGGTGTTGAGATCTCCCTTGTCTGAGCATCATAGATCTTTTGGATCTCTGAAAACACCTTGTCCAGGTTACGGCCAGTTTTCGCTGAGATGAAAACAAGTGGTAGATTCTGAGAAAAGCTACAATCTGTACGCAAGGACAAAGAGCAGTGCTCCATACGGGTGTTCTTCATAAGATCCCACTTGTTTGCAAGAAGCAAACAACTCTTTCCAAGAAGCTCTACCGTTCTTAAGATTTTCTTCTCTTCTGCTGTAAGACCTTCTGTCGCATCAAACAAAAGAACGCATACGTCAGCTCTCTCTATCGCCTTTTGCGTACGCATAAAAGCGAATTTTTCAACAACTTCACTCTCACTCTTCTTCTTACGTATCCCAGCTGTATCAATGAAAACATAAGGCTTATCATCAACTGTAATGCGGGCGTCAATACTATCTCTTGTAGTTCCTGCTTTTTTACTTACAGCAACTCTGTTATCCCCAAGGATCTCATTAAGAAGTGTAGACTTGCCAACATTAGGTCTTCCTATAATCGCAACTCTTATCGCAGGATCTGTTTCCATGGTATGGATCTTCGGGTCATAAGTAACAAGAGCAGCTTCTAAGAGCTCAACTACCTGGTTACCTTGAAGCGCAGAAACAGGAACCACTTTTTCAATCCCAAGTGAGTAGTAAGGATATTCCACGTAGCCATGGAAGTTGTCTACTTTGTTCACTGCCACACAAACAGGTTTTTTTGTTCTATGAAGAAGTTTAGCAACTTCTTCATCAAGTGTTGTTACGCCTACTTTGCTATCTACAACAAGAACAATACTATCTGCCTCTTCAATCGCAAGAAGTGTTTGAGCTCTTACCTCATCATAGAATGGAGTCGTCTTATCTTGCTCAAGCCCCCCTGTATCTATCACCTCGAACTCTTTACCAAAAAGTTCTGCTTTAGCATACAAACGATCTCTTGTGATCCCTTCGATATCTTCAACAATTGCAGATCTTCTCTTAATAATCCGATTGAAAAGCGCAGACTTCCCAACATTTGGTCGTCCAACAAGAGCTATTTTAAATGACTTATCCATCGATTTCCTTTTATTCTTTGCGAAAAGATTCTACAAAAATTCCTATTAGTTGTTTAGTAGTTTATAATTCTTCTTGTGGCGCAACTGGAGCTCTCTCTCCTGAATACACACTACTGAGTCTCGCTTGCAGAGTAAAAGATAGCGCAAGCATCGTAGCAGTCATGCAAATAGCTGGCACCGCAGAAAAATAACTAAATGCAAATGCCGCTACAACAGCTACTGATGCTAGATTAAGAAGCATCCCAGCACTACTTGCCACCCTACGAGTAAACTCACCTCTTACACCGGTTTGAACTACTGGCGCTTCTGGAACATCTGCGTCTTCGATAGAAGCTTCCCTTTCAACTCCAAACCTTGCAGTAAGCTCATCCATTACTCTGTCATGTGCAGCAAGCGGGTTTAACTCGATTGGAATATGACGAACTTGCCTCATACTTCCAGATGCTCCAACCTCAAAAATCTCTACTTTCTTATGAGCTTTCTCTTCGTCCGTTTGATTATATAGTACTTTCAGAGAGTCTTCTGTGTCACCTTCTACCACTTTGATGTGCACAGTACTTACACAAAGCTCAGTATTATGAGAGGAGAGGGCATCCCCTCGTCCCATACAGGTAAATTCATTTACCTCATTTACGCACTCTCTATAAATCCTTAAAACATCTCTGTTTAAACACTCTAGATGAAACTGATGTTTGCAGTCCTTAAATAAAGCTACGTTATTCACTGCAGAGTCGATTGATCTAATACCGCGTCTGCAAGATACACAATTCCCAGATAAAGCTGTCGTAACCATATAAACTCCTATTTTGAAATTAAGGGGATATTATAGTGAATTTCATAATAGAAACAAACAATTAGCTAGTTTCAAAAAACAATTAGAACGCATATGTGATTATAAAAATTATAGTAGTCTATTTGAATTAATAGACTACTACTGAATACTTCAGCTACTACTCAGCCCTTGGAATTACCTGAAAAGAATTTTCTTGAACTTGCAAGTACCAATTGATCGCTCTTGATTCAGACATTGCTGCAACCGTAAAGAGCGCTGCCGCTATAGAAAAAGCTGTAAATGTAGATAGAAATGCAACACTAAAGCTCGCAACAGCAATAGCCGTAAGAGCATAAGCCGCAAGCTTTACAGGCTGCGCATCTCTTGTAATAGAGACCACTTCTCCTGCATCTGCCGCTGCCTCTCTTTCTATATCTATTTCTAAGGACGCCACCTGATTATCTACTAGAGAAGGATGCATCGGATCACGGTTATACCTGAGCTTGCCTGGACCAGCAAACATAAAGAGTACTTTCTGCTTGCACCCAGTTTGCGGGCAATCCCCTGCCATTACTGGAGCTATTTTCTCGCCTTGTTGCTCTTTTAAATCTTGAGCAAGGCATTCCCTATGGAAAACATGTCCGCATTTTGTGATTTGATCAAGTACAGATGAGAGTTCTTCTGTAGCCGCTCTTCTTAGTGGCTCTTTGCAAACTGTACATTGCTGGTTTCTTAAGTGAGTTACTACTGGGATGTGTACTGACATAGATCGCTCCGATTTTTTAGTAAAAACGGAACGATCATACAGAGTACTTTGATTTTAACAAGATTATTGTTGCGTACCTGAGCCTAAAACTACATCTGCATTGTCCAAAAGCACTATTGCTTGGATCAGCCTATTTTCAAAGAACATCGCTGTAGCAAGTACTGCACTTGCAACAATAAATGAAAAAACAGTACTGCAAAATGCGTAGATCGCAAGAGCAACAATCGCAAAAGTTGTACGTGTAACAAACTTTGGATTACCGTTTGCTTGAAGAGGTGGTGCATTTTCACACTTAGCTTTGAATGCTGTTACACTTGCTGGAAGTGGAGTCACTCTATCACCTGCGATTTTGCACTTAATTCTCTCATCGCAGCCTTTAAATGGACAAGGAGCTTTCTTGTCTATTCTAGACACGGTCTCAGCTAGCTTTTTTGCAAGGCAGTCATCATGAATAATATGACCACATTGATTCAAAAGCTTTACACTCGCTTCTCCTCTTGGTTTCACAAGAGGCTTTGTGCAAACACTGCAATTTTGATTTTTATGAAGCTGAATTGTTGCCATTACTAATCCCTCTAAGTTCTAACAGTAGCTGCTACGCACTGTGCGCAAAAGCTATCATGTGGGTTTAAAAAGCTAAAAGAGTATGCTGCTGCAGCAAGAGTGGTAAAAAGACAGAAAGCACTAATAATCGGGGTAGTTATACTCAGTCCAAAAGTAGCGGCTGCTACGAGCGCAACTTTTTGACCGATAAGCTCTTTTTCAGCAGATGATCTTGTATTGAATTTTTCAAGGCATGACAGATCTAAAAGTCTTTTTGTAGCCTCTTCAAACGTAATTCTATTGCCATGTTGACAAGCTGGGGACGCCATCTTATTTCTCCAAGTTAGGGTTTAACTACTTGGGGCAAGAATATATTGCTCTACATGTCTACCTATAAAGTAAGACCCTACAGCCCCCACTCCCATTGCAAGAAGTGTTGCCACATACGTTTGAAACGCTGCAAACGCACATATTGCCGTAATCGCTATAACAGACACATTGATTGTATATATAAAAGGTCTTAAATCAGCAGCTGCTTCTGGCGGTGCCTCTGGAGGCACTACTGGTGGAGCTATAGGTGGTGCCTCAGCAGGAGGCGTAATAGCTGCACCCATCTCGATCACTTCGACCTTTCTTTTTACAATAATTTCTTGTTGCCAAGTCTCTTTCTTTCCTCGATAAAGAAATTTCGGATCCTTAGCTTTTTCACAACCTTGATCAAAGCAAAAAACACGGGCTTGTACCTTCGTTATTTTACGAAGTGCTTCCTCATCAAAAAAACAAGACCTGTGCGCTAAGTGATTGCACGCAGTTTTTACAACTCGTCTTTCTCCTGAAACCTGCTCAGCTAGTGGCCGATGACAAATTCCACATGGACCACTCGGAAGTGCCGTCATATGAATCCCTCTTTCCTTATAGGACTACTATTATAACGAAAAATAAAACAAATAACAAACTAAACTAAAAACTAAGCAATAACTAAAATTTTATTATAATATTCTATTAATGTTATCTAATATATCAATTAACTCTTCTCTGTTTAATTGCTTGATTTGGTCCTGATCGTCATAACCCACAACATCTCGAAGAAGCGTCAGCTTCTTTTCAATTAATTTGTGTATATGCTCTTCAATAGAACCCTTAGTAACAAGCTTAAACACCTGAACACCACGACTCTGGCCTATCCTGTGAACCCTATCTGTAGCCTGATTCTCCTTGGCTGGGTTCCACCACCTGTCATAATGGATCACAACAGAGGCTGATACAAGATCAATACCAACTCCCGCTGCTTGAAGAGAACCTATGAATACTTCACATTCAGGGTCCTCTCTAAACTTGATAAGCTCATCCCTCCTGTTCCTTGTAGACCCTCTGATCTGCGCATAACCGATTTTCTGAGACTTTAAATATTTCTCTATGATGTTCAGCATGTCAAGATACTGTGAAAACACCACAAGCTTCTGCCCGCTCTCTCTTGCCTCAGAAAGAAGCTCTACAAAAAGATCCCACTTTCCACTTTGATACTTTTCATAGTTCTCTACATCTTTCTTTACTAGAGCGGGGTGATCACAGATCTGCTTTAGCTTATTAAATAGCGCAAAGATATGCATGTAAGGGAGAGGCTGAGACTTATCCTTAATATCCTTTAGGATCATCTCTTTTCTTGTCTTGAACGCTTGCTTATACATCTTCTTTTGATCTTCTGAAAAATCAACATAAGAAATTTCTTCTGTCTTTTCAGGAAGATCATCCAAAACTTCTGCTTTTTTTCTTCTAAGTACAAAGTTGTGAATCAAGTTTTTCAAAAGCTTCATTTGCCCTTTGTCCTGATTCTTCTCAATCGGGATGACAAAGAGCTCCTTATACAAAGACTCACTCGGCAGGTAGTTAGGAAGTACTACATCAAACAAAGAGTGCAGCTCAAGAATACGATTTTCAATCGGGGTTCCTGTTAGACCAAGTTTCATATCTGCATTTAAATGTTTCAGTGCTTTATGCGTCTGTGAATAAGCATTCTTCGCTATCTGCAACTCATCATAGATCGCTATATCAAAAGCGATCTCTGAAAGAAGCTCTTTTTCAGATCGCAGAGTTCCATAAGAAGTAAGAAGTACATCTGTTTTTTCTGTAAAGCCGCGAAGGGATCTTTGAATCCCGTAGAAAACAAGTACTTTAGCTTTTGGAAGAAACCTTTTTAAAAGCTCTTCCCAGTGATAGATCACAGATGTCGGACACACAACAATAAACTTTCTCGTGCCCGTTTTCTTCATGTTCATACATGCTGCAAGAAGAGCCATTGCTTGGTGCGTTTTACCAAGACCCATCTCATCGCATAAAAGCCCTGATAGCCCGTGCGTATACAAAAACCAAAGCCACTGGGCGCCTAAAATTTGATAAGGCCTTAAACTACTTTGCAAACCTTCCAAATCCAGAGTATCACTACACTTTAATGAACTTAGCTGATTTAAATACTCCATTGTGGATTCATAGTCATCTTCATCAGGTGTCGGTGGCTTGATCGTTTCAAGTACACTCAGCCTCATCCACTCAAGAGAGGATACTTCAAGGGTGCTTTCATCTATAAAATGCCCCTTCTTAAGAGCTCTTATCCAGTTAAATCTCGGATCATCAAGATGCAGCAAGCCTGCTTTTGTCTTTAGGTAACTCTTATGACTTTTAATCGCCTTGTAAATCGTCTTAACATCTACTTCACCAAATTCACTTTGGTAGGCAAGTTCCACATTCCAATGAGAAGAAACTCCTTCTGACGCCTTATCTAAGCTATGCACTTTCAATGAAAGCTGCTTTGGCATTTTTAATCTCTTATCAAGAGAGATAATCAAAGGCCTTAGATTAGGAAGCTCTTCTTGGATAAAAGACTGCTCATCCTTTTCACTAATACATAGTTCAGAATGAAACTTATCTGGGATCCTCCCCCCTTTTGGAAGAAGAGAAAAACCTTCTTTCTCTACATAAGTATAATCACCAAAGAACTTCACTATTGTCTCATCATATCCCTTCGCATAGTTGTACTTCGGTCTTACAAGAATCTCATCATTCTTAGATAAAGAAATTTCTATTCCACTTTTAAGCACCGGTTGCTTCAAACTGAAGAAACCTTTTATCTGCTCCAAGTCTTCTTCATGTGATTTTATAAAGGGACTGATCTCTTCTCTTGTGATCACCTTTCCTGGAGTCACTATCTGCTCTACTTTAGAAGACGATTTTGCATAAAATCCTCTTCCCTCAATATAAACCCACTCTCCAAGATCTAAAGCCCCACTTGCATCTTCAAAAGCATCTGTCGAACTTTTAAAGTGCAACCGTCCAAAAGCATCCAAAAAGTAAGAAAGGTAGCATTCTATGTTCGTAAGATGCGTTTGAAAACCTTCATACTGGTTAAGCCAAACTCTATGCTTGGTAATAAACTCACCTACCTCATTTTGCCTAATAAGAGTCTCTATCTCATTAAACATAAGAGAACCGAGCTGATAAAACCCCTTGTCTTCTAAAAACACCCAGTTATCAAACTGCGCTGAACCAGATTTCTGCAAGTCCCCTTTCTTAAACAAGTACGCACTGATATGAAACTTATGTCCCTCATCAAAAAGTAGCTTGTAAGACACTTGCGATATTCCCATATGGATATTGGTGTTATCTAAATACTTCTCAAGAAGCATCGGATACTTCTTTAACATCTGCGTTACACCATCACCGACAATCTCTTTCTTTCTTAAAAGAGGATCTACCTTCTTTGGGAAAAAACCAATTTTTGGATGGAAGTACCACTCTCCCACTTCTACCAAATCAGGATCTTCTTTATTTTCGAAAATCTTCTGATCAAGACCTTGTGGCTTATGTGAGTGAATATTGAGAGACTTTTTTTCCGGATCGTAAGTAATTTTATCAATGATGATATTCTCAAGCTCATGGATAGGAAGAGAGGTATCCATATTGATAAGCGCCGGGATCAACTCTTCCCAATTCACTTCTGCAATATAAAACCAAACACTCACTTCCTTAAATGCGATCTTCACCTCTTTTGGAAGAGCACCCTTAGCTGGTTTAAATGTGATCTTGTATTCACTTTTTTGATCGTCAAGAAGCATAAGCCACTTTGCAAGATCAGACCAAAAAGATAGTTCATATTGCAATTGGTGCGAAGGTCTTCCTTCTTTCCAAAGAGAGATTTCTTCCTGAGGAAGATTAGAGAATTTTAGAGAGGTTTCTTCTGTTTCCACTTCTCTATTATTTACATAGTCATCAAGAAGTTTTTCAGCAGCTTTCGTATGAGGTTTGATCCAAAAGAGCTTTTTCTTTGAAAGTGACTCTGCAGAGTAGCCTGTAGGCTCAAGCTTCTTTAAACACTTTGTCTCATAACCATGCCTTTTTGCAGCCATTTGCATAAGAATATTCCAAAGAGAACTTCTAAACCTAACATGTAGAGGCTGTAGTTTACCTTTATATATTTCAAGAAGTGCCGCAGCGAGGTGCTCACAACTTTTATGAGCTTCTGCTCTTGGACACATGCAGAAACAATCAGAGACAAAGCTAGACTCATCTAACTGAATAAATGGCCATAAAGTTTCGTGACTCTCTTCATCAAGAACCTCGACTTGGTAGGTTCCTCCAGAGAATATCACATTCTTTACATTGCCCGTTTTTTGAAGGGATATCCCCTTCTCAACATCAGCTTTAGGAAATGGTAGTTCGCTCATTTAGACACTAATTGCTTTTGACATTAAGCACGTTCATCTTATACACAAATAAGAGTTATAACGCACGTAGCAATTAGACAAGAGCTTCTTCAAGAAGAATCCATCTTGGATCTGCATATTCAAGACCTAGGTCATTTGCAACTGGCTCATACGTTACTTTACCCTGACAAACGTTAAGACCAAGCATTAGAAGAGGGTCTTCAGAAAGAGCCTTTCTATAGCCTTCGTTTGCAAGCTTTAGAGCATAGTTAAGTGTTGCGTTTGTAAGAGCTAGTGTTGCGGTATATGCACAAGAACCAGGCATATTTGTTACGCAGTAATGAACAACACCTTCTTCAATATAAGTAGGAGATGTATGTGTCGTTGGCTTCGATGTTTCAGAGCAACCACCTTGATCAATCGCTACATCACAAAACACGCTACCATCTTTCATAGATCTGACCATTTCTCTTGTGATCACTTTAGGCGCCATCTTGCCTGGGATTAACACAGAACCCACCACAAGATCAGCATCCTTGATCTCTTCAGAAAGAGCCTCTTCTGTAGAGTACATCGTCTTGAGTCTAGACCCAAAGGTCATCTCAAGCTCTCTTAACCTTGAAATATTTCGATCAAAGACCGTTACGTCAGCACCAAGTCCCATCGCCATCTTAGCAGCTTCAGTTCCAACAACACCGCCACCAACAACAAGCACTTTTCCAGGCTTTGTACCAGTTACGCCACCAAGAAGAACACCTCTTCCGCCGTTGGCCATTTGTAGAGCTGTCGCTCCCGCTTGGATCGAAACTCTCCCCGCCACTTCACTCATAGGAGTTAAAAGAGGGAGCCTTCCTTGCTCATCTTCAATTGTTTCATAAGCAATCGCAACACAACCACTCTCTAAAAGAGCATTTGTTTGATCAGGATCTGGAGCAAGATGTAAATAACAGAATAAAACTTGACCTTCTTTAATCAGAGGGTATTCGATAGGCTGAGGTTCTTTCACCTTAATGATCATCTCAGCTTCGTAGACTTCTTCTTTTGTCTCAACGACGCTTGCACCAACTGCTTGATACATTTCATCAGTGAATCCAATGCTTGTGCCAGCTCTTGTTTCAACCAATACCGTGTGACCATGTGCAATAAAAGCTTTTACAGTAGAAGGCGTTGCTCCCACTCTGTATTCATGATCCTTAACTTCCTTAGGAATTCCAATAAGCATTAATCTGATCCTCCAATAGCGTCTTATACCATTGATTATAGCAGATCCACCTCAAGTTTTCCATCAAAAACATGCTTATACGGCCCCTCGACAGCCACAGAAGCGATAGACCCATCTTCTTCTTTGAGATGACACAGAAGCTCCTGACCTGAATAAAAAACCACTTTCACTGGACTTTCTAACTTATAGATATACTTTGCAGCAATGGAACAGGCTGCAGCGCCAGAGCCGCAAGCTAGAGTTTCACCCTCTACACCCCGCTCATACACACGAATATGTAGCACTCCATCAGGAGTAATCATCGCTAAATTCACATTGACCCCTTCTGGATAAAAAAGAGGATGGTTTCTGATATCTCTGCAAGTTGTCAGAAAGTCTGGCATCTCCAAAGTATTCACAAACATAACAGCATGGGGAACTCCCGTATCTATAAGATGCACCCTATAGGAGGTCTCTCCCACTTCTACATGCCTTGAAAATTCTTTTAAAATAGGACGCCCAAGATCTGTATGAACCTCATCTTCGAGCATCATACAGGGGTGCACAGAACGCAGCGACTCAATTAGAAACTCAGAATGCTTTTTCTTTAAGATGTCCGCAACAAACCCCGCCGTACATCTGAGACCATTGCCACACATGCTCGCTTCTTTGCCGTCAGCATTTATAATACGCATTTTATAATCGCCACGACTCGAATTTTGGACAAGAATCACCCCGTCAGCGCCAATACCAAATTGACGATGACAAAGTTTTTGCACCAAGGCTTCATCTTCTTCAGGAAACTGCTCCTTGCGATCATCAATCATGATGAAATCATTACCTGCAGCTTCAAATTTAGAAAAGTTCACCTTCATATCTTATGTAAGTAATATATCCTTAGGATTATCTACGATTTTATCAAGAAGACCGAACTCCAGCGCTTCTTGTGCACTCAGCCAAGTATCTCGATCAAGAGCCTTTTCTATTGTTTCTGCGTCTTTTCCAGTCGCTTCTACATAAAGACCAATTAAAGAGTCTCTAGTTTTCAAAATCTCTCTTGCATGAATCTCTAGATCTGTCGCCTGCCCGCGAATCACACCATGAATAGACGGCTGGTGTATCATGATTCTTGAGTTTGGTGTCGCAAACCTTTTTCCTTTTCCTGCTACAAGAGATAAAACAGATCCCATAGATGCAGCAAGTCCTGTGATTAGAGTTGTAACAGGAGATGTCATCAGCTTAATCTGATCCCAAATAGCAAAACCAGAATCAACAGCTCCACCTGGAGAGTTAATCACAAATAAAATAGGCTTCCCTGGATCTGTAAGCTCCAAGTACCACAATTTTCTGATAACCGCATTCGCTGACTTATCGTCAACAGGCGCCGATAAAAAGACTCTGCGATGCTCAAGAAGAAGCTCATCCACTTTACGATGCACAGAAAGATTCACACCTGATTCTTCTTCGTCTTCTTCGTCTTCTAATCTATACATGAAAATTCTCCTTCAATATTACCTATTTTATTTTCGCCCTATTATGGCTATAAATTTCTTTCTTAATCTATTTCAATTTCAGGGTAAAGTGGAAAGTGAGACATCAGCTCAGCAATTTCCTCTTTTGCACGAGAAAGGGCTGATGATTCTACATCAACATGAGCTTTACTCACCTCTCCAGTCTTAGGATGCTTTCCTGGCTTTGATGCTCTTAACGTTCTTACGATCAATCTCGCAATACTCTTCATTTCAGCCTCTTTCATCCCACGAGTCGTAAGAGCTGCTGTACCAAGCCTTATGCCTGATGTATACCAAGCGCCATTTTCATCATTCGGCACCATATTTCGATTCAGTGTCATATTAGCATCTGTTAAAGCTTTTTCAGCCTGCCTGCCGTTTATTCCAAAACTTTTAGCTACATCCACAACAACAAGGTGGTTATCCGTGCCGCCTGAAAACATTTTCACATCTTCTTCAAGAAATACTTCCGCCATTGCTTTTGCATTTTTTATCACCTGCGAGGCATAAGCTCTAAACTCTGGCTGCAAGGCTTCTTTAAATGCGATTGCTTTTGCTGCGATCACATGAGGAAGAGGCCCGCCTAGAACAAAAGGACATCCTTTATCTACAGAGGCTTTAAATTCATCCTTACAAAGAACGATTCCTCCTCTTGGACCCCTTAGTGTTTTGTGCGTCGTTGATGAAATCACGTCACAATAAGGGACCGGATCATACTCACCCGTGATCGCTTTCCCTGCAACAAGTCCTGAAAAATGCGCTATATCTCCCATGAGAACCGCCCCAACAGAATCTGTGATTTCTTTTAATTTAGCAAAGTTCAGCAGTCTTGGATATGCAGAATATCCTGCTATAAAAATGGTTGGCTTTTCTTTTTGCACCTGTTTCTTTAGCGCTGCATAATCGATCACCTCAGTGACCGGATCTACTTTATAAGTGACCGCTTTAAACATTTTTGAGGAAACATTCATTCTGAAGCCATGCGTCAGATGCCCCCCAGAATCAAGTGAAAGCCCCATAATTTTTTGATTCACAAGTAGCTGTCTAATTCTTTCGTGGTCTTCATCAGATATCTGATTTACATTGATCTTTCCAAGAGCTTCAACCTCTTTGTCCTGAATACGGTGAATCAGAATCGCCCAGAAAGCTACAAGGTTCGCATCAATTCCGCTATGAGGTTGAACATATGCATGATCCGCACCAAAAAGCTCTTTCACTCTTTTTGCTGCAAGGTCCTCAACCGTGTCTACATTTTCACAACCTGCATAAAACCTTTTTCCGATATTCCCTTCACTATACTTGTCTGTAAGTAGGTTCCCCATTGCAAGCTGGGTTTCAAGGGAAGAGTAATTCTCAGAAGCTATAAGTTTCAAATAAGTTCTTTGATCTCGGATCTCTTTAATAATAGCATCCGCAACTTCTTTATTCGTATCCTGCAAGTGATCCAAGCTCGCAAGATAAGCAATAGCTGCTTTATTATTCTTATTTTTACCTAAATAGCGTTCTAAAAACGACATAGATTGCTCCTTTACAAGCGTCATAAACGGCCTCCCAATGACAGCAATGGTCATTATTGCACACTCCCCTGATCTCGTCGATTATTTTTCCAGGCTTAATATCGATAGAATCCATCTTAGTTTCTAAGGTTCGAATTAAAGCGAACACCTTTCAAATATTTTAACGGGGAGTATTTTGATGTGGTTTCTAAAATATCTATCACACCTCGGTCAGGCATAATAGCTATATCAAACGGACGCACTCCTACAGGTATTGGGTAGTTTGCTCCTGCAACAAGAGTGTCCGTCAAAGTGCTTATTACACTTACATCATTACCATCTAAATTGACTACAAATACCTGCTCACCATTAGGGGTCACTGCAAGCGTTTCTGGCTTGCTCCCAACACCTATAGGGTAGTTAGCCCCAGTTAATACTGTATCCGTAACAGTATCTACAACAGAGACTGTATTATCATCAGAGTTACTCACATAAACCCTAGTGCCATCTGGAGTAATCGCAATACCATCCGGGCCAGCTCCCACACTGATGGTAGCAGTCACTTGGTCGGTTACTGTATTAATAGCAAATACAGTTCCTAATGTAACATCATTTACGCCATATACCCTGCTACCATCTGGAGTTACCGCTAGTCTTTGTGGGTCAGCCCCAACTCCATTGATTGGATATCCAGGACCACTCAAAACTGTGTCCGTAGCAACATCAATAACAGCTACAGCATCATCACCGGGTATAGCAACATAAGCTTTCTTGCCATCTGGGGTGATAACAATAGCGACAGGTTCATTTCCTATGGAAATAGGATATCCAGAACCGGTTAACACTGTGTCCGTTGAAGTATCGATCACACTGACCGTATCTACATCACGATTTAACACA
Source organism: Chlamydiia bacterium (assembly GCA_022601395.1). Classification (GTDB taxonomy): domain Bacteria; phylum Chlamydiota; class Chlamydiia; order Chlamydiales. Next base: position 31,237 of record JAJACS010000017.1, read on the forward strand.
TACGCCTTCTTACTATCTGGAGTGATCCCAATAGCAACAGGCGTGTTCCCTACAGAAATAGGATACCCAGAACCTGTTAAAACTGTATCTGTAGCGGTATTTATAACAGACACTGTGTCATCTGACGTATTCGCTACGTAAACCCTAGTACCATCTGGAGTAATAGCAACGCCCTGAGGGCCATCTCCTACTGATATTGGATATCTAGGACCCGAAAATACTGCACCTGTAAAAGTGTTTATAACGGTTACAGTACCATCAGTTTGATTTGGAACATAAGCCTTTATATTTGCCTGAGCGAGGTTTACCGCAACCAGCGCTACAGTTGCTAAAAAACTAAGTTTTTTTGAAAAAGTCATAAAGCACCTAAAAAAGTTTGAAATTTTAAAACACTATATATACTCAACTCGCCTTTCATAAACAAATTTTTTCATCCTGACCTACACCTATAACCGACCCTACCCTAAAAGTAAAACTTCACAACAATCGCCACGAAAGAAAAAATAAAAATATAACTTTTACACCTATAACATATAACGGTAGATTTTTCCTTGAGATTTATGTGTGAAACAGATAGTGTATTCCTATTTTAGAAACATTACAAATCCCTGTAATTGGTAGATGTATAGCATGCAAGAGTCCCTAAAGTCTGTTCTTGAAATCCAAGAGCTCGACATTAAAATGATCCGTCTAATGCGACTCAAAAAGCAAAGACAAGGCGAACTCCAGCAAATTGAATCTTTACGCTCAGAACTAAAAGAGCAACAAGAGGAAAAGAAACAGGAGATTGAAAATCTTAACAAAGAAGTCATTTCTCTAGAAGCTAAGATCGCAGAGCTGAACGAAAAAGTTAAGACTCTCGAAGCAAAACAGTCTTCTGTTAAGAAAGTAGAAGAATTCAACGCTCTTACACAAGAAATGACTGGCGCAGAAAGAGAGCGCATCAATCTAGAGCAACAAGTTTCTAACCTTGTTGATAAAAAATCTTTTGAAGAAGAGATTCTTGAAAAAATCAAAACAAGCCTAGAAACTTCTGAGACAAATAGCAGAGAGCTTGAAACTGAAATCAAATCAAGCATAACTCGAATCAACGACGAAGGCTCAGAACTTAAAGAACAACGTGATGCTATTGTAAAATCAGCAGATCAACCGACACTAAAAGTATACGAAAGACTACTACGAAACAAGAAAGATCGTGTTGTCGTTCCTATTGAGAACAGAACATGCAGCGGGTGCCATATCGCACTTACAGCTCAGCATGAAAACCTCGTTCGAAAAGGAGCTAACCTTGTATTCTGCGAACATTGTTCTAGAATTCACTACTGGCAAGAAAGTGAAGCTCTTGAAGGAACAAGTATTGCTACAAAACGCAGAAGAAGAAGAGTTCTTACCAGCTAATTTATTTGGGAAAGCGCGCAATCGCCGCCTTCTAGCTTTTTGTTAGGAGGGGGAGGAAAGTCTGGACTTCGCAGGAAATGATACCAGTGAAAGACTGGGGGCCGCAAGGCTACGGAAAGTGTAACAGAAAACATGTCGCTGCTACTTAGCAGACAGACTGAAAATGTTGGCTTTATGAGCCAGACCTACCCGTAGCAATATGGGAGGCTATAAACCCTATCGGAAGCAAGAGTATAAGTAGAGCTGAAAAGCAAAGTGTGTCCTGCGCCACTACTTAGGAATCTCGCTTGAGGATCTTAGCGATAAGATCCCTAGATGAATGATTGCACCTTATTTAAAAGGAAACAGAATCCGGCTTACTGCTTTCCCAAGCTTTTTTTCGCTCTAGGATGTGCTTTGTCATACACTTCCTTTTTCACCTTATGAGAGACCTTAGTATAAATCGTTGTTGTCGAAAGACTCTCATGGCCAAGAAGCGTCTGTATCGTTTTTAAATCCATTCCATTTTCAAGCCAGTGCGTCGCAATACAGTGACGAAGGGTGTGAGGAGTCACTATCGATGCAAACCCGCACATTCTAAAATACTTCTTAAACATACGGTCTACAGATCTTTCAGAAATCCTCTCTCCCCACTTGTTTAAGAAAATTGCATTTGCGTCCTTCTCCTCGTAGTGCTCTTTTGTCAGCTCCTCCCTTTCTTTATGAATCAGGTATTTCTTGATCCAAGAGGCTGCAACCTTTGTGATTGGAAGGAGCCTTTCTTTTTTCCCCTTTCCCTTAACTTTAACCATGCAGCGGCTAAAATCAATATCCAATCTATCAAGGGACGTAAGCTCACTTAAACGAAGCCCTGAACTATAAAAAAGCTCTAAGATACATCTATCACGAAGTCCTAAATAACTCGTATCATCAGGACTGTTTAAAAAAAGATCCACCTGCTCTACCGTCAAAATAGAAGGGATCCGCTTTTCTTGCTTCGGTGACTGGATCATCTCTAGCGGATTTTCAGGAATGTGATTTTCTCTTACAAGATACTTAAAGAAAGAACGCAAGGAAGAAAGCCTTCTTAACGCTGTCTTCTTAGAAGATGTTTGATTGAGCATCGCGAGATACCTACGAACAAGCTTCTTATCAACATCGACAAGAGATCCTTTTTGCTGATTCAGGAAATTCATAAATAGAAAAAGATCCATTTCATAATTACGAATCGTATGCTTCGAAGCATGCTTTACATTTCTGTAATAAGAGAGGAAATCTGCTATCTTTACCTTCATAACCTTACGTTAAAATCATCAAACGTTTTAAGACAAAACAAATCGTATCAAATCATCTGAATATTAATCCTGAGCAAGCTCGCAGAACTCTAGACTCCCTTAGAGCATAAAAACCAAGAAAATTAAGCGCTACAGCCCAAGAATTTTCTTAACAAATCTAAAGTCTAACATAGTTCTAGAGAGTTTAGATAAAGCTGCAACTATTATCCAAAAGATTTTCGTGACAAGACAACTATAAGCTTTTCTGCAACTAATATATGTAGAAAATACCATGTTATTTATTCACTGCTTGTATAAAGTATTCTCCTTCTTTTAATTAAACAACCAAAGATGAAACATGTCAGCACTTCCAGCCCCCCGAGCAACACATTACATGCGTGTAGCTTATTCCGATCTTACAGTAGATCAAAAAATCATAGGCAAATTTCCAGCCGAAGGCTTTGCAGATCAATTTACTCGAATCGGGAGACTTGCTAGAATTCAAGCAGCTCAGCAGAACGCAATGACGCGCTACAATAAAATCGCAAGTGAAAAACTGGAATGGCCAAAAAGTGTCTCATTCACAACTACTTCTGGGAGTTGGCAGACCTGTTCTTTACTCAAGTATTCTCGATGCTTCTTTTGTAAACAAGCACCAGATCCTGGATTTACACCATCACAGCTTGCTACTTGCTCAAAGCATAGCGAAAAATGTTCTAACCTTCTTTGTGCACTAAATCCCTTAGAAAGATCCATAAAAGTAGAATTACATTTATATCAGCTTTCAAAGGTTCTGATGAGAGCAAAGCCAGACAACTACACCTCGATGACTCCTAGCGAGTATGGTGAATATACCTCTCATGTAAAAGATGTGATTCTGCCTTCAACACACAGCGATGTCTCTCAAGCCCTATCTGAGCTTTACGAGACTCCAGACGGTGCGCTTATTACAAAATTTGTTGATAATTTTGAAATTTTCTATGTACTTACATTCTTAATCGCTAAGGCGAAAGGGCTCGAGGTTTAGATACGTCTAATCTATTTTTCAACCTAGCCTTTTAGACGGAAAAGACCCTTGAGAATTGAACAAATATTTGTTAGAATGACTACTTTTTATAACTATAACTTCTAAGTATTTATGATTTCACTAAATGACATTTCAAAAGTTTTTGGCGGCAGAACACTATTTGAGAAAATAAGCGCTAGCTTTAACCCTGGAAATAGGTACGGTTTAACAGGACCAAATGGAGCTGGAAAATCCACCCTTTTGAAGATCGTCATGGGACAAGAAGCCCCTACTACTGGCTTCGTAAGCCTTCCAAAAAGAGTTGGTTTCTTGAAGCAGGATATCGAAGCTTTCAAAGATTACTTAGTAAGAGACGTCGTTGTCATGGGGAATGAAGCTCTTTGGGCTGTCATGGAAGAGAGAGATAAGCTCTACGAACAAGAGATGACTGACGCAGTTGGCATGAGACTTGGAGAAATCGAAGAAGTTATCGCAGATGAAGATGGATATAGCGCTGACGCTGATGCTGAAATCTTACTAAGCGGAATGGGAATTGAAGAAGAGTTCTTTGAAGTGAAAATGTCTGAAATCGCAACGGATCTGCAGTTTAGAGTTCTACTTTGCCAAGCTCTATTTGGAAAACCTGAAGCTCTACTTCTCGATGAACCTACAAACCACCTTGACTTAACATCGATTGGCTGGCTTGAGAAGTTCCTTCTTGACTACACGGGAACACTTGTAGTGGTCTCTCACGATAGACACTTCCTAAACGCGGTAACAACACACATCGCTGATATCGACTACGACACCTTGATCATCTACCCAGGTAACTATGATGAGATGATCGTTGCAAAAACTTCATCAAGACAAAGTGAAGAAGCAGAAAACAAATCAAAAGAAAAAAAGATCGCACAGCTAAAAGAATTCGTCTCTAAATTTGGCTCCGGTACAAGAGCCTCTCAAGTGCAGTCCCGTATTAAAGAAATAAACAGACTCCAGCCTCAAGAGATGAAAAAGACCAATATCCAAAGACCTTTTATCCGCTTCAAGCTTCCTGAAAAAGACGCAGGTAAAATTGCCATCACTACTGAAGATCTCGAAAAATCTTTTGAAGACAACCATGTGATTAAAGGGTTTTCAAAGGAAATCCTCAAAGGGCAAAAGATCGGCGTTATTGGTAATAATGGAATGGGAAAAACCACCCTTCTAAAGCTTCTTGCAAAAGAGTTTGAACCAAGCTCCGGAACAGTCAGCTACGGGCACAACGCTGTTGTTGGCTACTTTGCTCAGAACCACCAAGAAATCGTAGATAAAACAAGAAAGATCAATAATTTCGACTGGCTCAAAGAGAAAAAAGCAAAAGCCTATGATCAAGAAATTAGAGGCGTTCTTGGAAAAATGCTATTCTCTGGTGATGACGCCTTTAAAGAAATCTCAAAGCTCTCTGGTGGAGAAACTGCAAGACTCATCCTAGCTTCTTTGATGCTCAATGAATACAACACTCTTATCTTAGATGAGCCAAACAACCACTTGGACCTAGAAGCTGTTTCTGCTCTTGGCGTTGGTCTATCAGAATTTAAAGGCACTGCCATCGTTGCTTCGCACGATAGGGACCTGATCGATAATTTTGCAGAGCAAATCATCTCTATAGAAGATGATGGCATTCATTACTTCGATGGTACGCTCGAGCAGTACCTCGAAAAGAAAGCCAAATAATGTCACTTTTTTTTACCAAAAGAAAGTTTCAAACCTACTCGAAAGAATCTCAGCACAAAAAGGCCTCAGAGCTTTTAAAAAGTCTTTATCTGGAACTGCTCTACCAAAAGAGTATTCCAACTGATGATTTCGAAAACTACAAAAGCTTATGCTCTTGGATGGAGCTTGATGATGTCGCACCCTCTCTTGAAAAAATTTCCGAGAGATACCATTTGCACATCAAAGAAGCCTGCATAAACTTAAACGAGCATGAATTCCTACCAAAAGTGGAACACCTAGATAAAAGTGTTGCTGATCGTTTTTTAGATATCGACATCTACCTTGATAACATCCGCTCAAGCTTCAATATCGGAAGTATCATGAGAACAACAGAAGCTCTCAGACTTGGCCGATTAATATTTGCAAGCGAAATGGCTAGACCTGACCACAAAAAAGTTCTCGATACTGCTATGGGTACGGACAGATTTCAAACACCTCAAGTAGATGCCAATTTCATCCCAACTAAAACACCTGTTATCGCAATAGAAACTGCAGAAAATGCCACCCCTCTTTATGACTTTACCTTTCCTGAAAATTTCACGTTGATTTTCGGAAACGAAGAATACGGCATAAGCGAAAAGTATCTAAAGAAAGCTGACCATATTGTTAAAATCCCTTTGCATGGAATCAAAAACTCTCTTAATGTCGCAACCGCTTTTTCCATCGTCGGATATGAAATCAGGCGTCAACTGAGGGCAAATGCATGACAAAACTCATAGATAAGCAAACAGGCTCTAAACTCTCAAGTAAGCAGAAAAAAAAGAAGATCGAATACCACTTTAGCGAAATCCTAAAAACATTAGAGCTTGATCTTACCGACCCTTCTTTATCAGAGACACCCGCGCGCGTTGCAAAGATGTATGTCGATGAAATCTTCTACGGGCTTGACCCGCAGAAATTCCCCTCCGTAACTTACTACGAGTGCAAAGACATGCAAGACGATGACATGATCGTCATCAGTAACATCTCTGTAAATAGTACATGTGAACATCACTTTGTGCCTGTTGTTGGCAGCGCCTACATCGGATACTTCCCAAGCGGGAAAATCATCGGCCTTTCTAAAATCAACCGTATCGTTGAGTATTTTTCTAAAAGACCTCAACTCCAGGAAAGACTCACAACACAAATAGCAGACTGTTTATCCTATATACTTGATACAGAAGATATTGCCGTCTATATCAAAGCAAAGCACTTCTGCGTCACAACAAGAGGTGTACAAGACAAAGGCTCTGAAACCATCACAAAAACATTCAGAGGGAAGTTCAAAGACTCTGGCGTGAAAAAAGACTTTCTCATCCATATTCGATAGTGCTTTAGGATGATGTATCAGAAGTGTCTACCTTCCTATTTGCACTCAAAAAGAAGTTCCAAAAAACAACATCGATCCAAACACTCTTGCACCCTTTTTTTGAATATGATACTCATTGGATAAAGTATGCATCCAAGGTTATGTCCTATGAAAAAGGAATCTGAAGAAGAAGCTGTAAACATCCCAACACACTCAGAGAGAGAATATGTAGATCCTTCCGAGATTTGCAACACCCTAAGAGTGCGGATCCTTTGCTTTATCATGGACATTGAAGAGCTCATCAATAAACCTGAAACCGCTGATAACCCTGCCTTTCTTGATAAACTCTCTGCAGATATATCAGCTATGAACTCACTTAGCGATTGTGCAGGAAGCTGCACAAGAAATATCATGGACGCTGGAAGAATCATTAATGCTGTTCTCACATGCCCCATCGATATCAAAGACACTGGCATGCAGATCACGACTCTTGATGCAGCTCTGAAATATCGAGAAAACAAAGAGTTCTATGATATTTTCTCAACAATTTTAAAAGCTTACCAAGAACAGAAAGAAGAGTCCGAGACACTGCTTAATGAATTAAAAATCCTAGCTTTCGATCTTACCGGAGAAGCCTAAGTATACTTTTGCGCCGGGTTAACAAAAAATATTTTTATATATTCGCTTCAACATAATTCCAGTAAAAGCTAACATCTTTTCTTTTTTATAAACTCGGAAGTTTATATGAAGATATGTGTGCTAACTCGTCACCTAAACTATTCACAGCAAAAAGAGCTATAC